>CALOBA010000018.1:0-125212 GCA_942491465.1 uncultured Gammaproteobacteria bacterium | reverse complement strand
TGCCGGCGAGGGCTTGGGGGTGGTCGGGGCGCGGCGCCCTAATCAATCGCCTTGATGTTGACAAGCGCGCGACTGCTCTGCGGCAGTTGGTCCATGTCCGCCAAGACCGCGTTCAACACCTGTTGCTCGCCCTCGATCTCCTCGCGCATCTGGTGGACCCGCCCCCCGCCGAAGTCTTTGAAATCGATCAGCAGGGTTTGCGAGTAGATCGTGGATAGGGCCGCGAGGGTGTGCTCCAGGCGCAGCTTCGTGGCGGTCTGCATGGTGTCGTCCAACCGCTGCAGGGCGCGCAGCTGCTGCTCCACCGCCGCCATGTTCTCTTGCAGGGGCGGTCGCATCGCGGGTTGGTCTCGCGCTTCAGGCGCTCGCCAAGCTCCGCGCGCTGTGCCGCGGCGCGCTGCCGGTCTCGGGTCAGGCGCTCGCTTTGTTGGTGGTAGAGATCGAGCCGATCGGCCAGTCGATAGATCGCCCGCAGCCAGGACCTGATCTGGCTCAGCGTCTCGCCGAACTGGTTGCGCAGCGGCGAGCCTTCAGGGTAGTCGGTGGCCTCCTGGATCTGCCGATAGTAGTCCAGGGCCTGGTCGATCTGCTCGCGCAGGCGCTCGGTCTGCAGACGGGGAGGGCGCGGCAACGGGAGCTGATCGGCGGATCGGATGGCGGCCCGGCTGGCGGGATCGAGGATGCTGCTCAGTATGAGCAGGCCCTCGGCCGCCGCCCCCAAGGCGAGCACCGTGAGCCAGAGCGAGCCCGGCACCATCGGCAGGGCGCGGTTCACCCAGGCCAGCGCCGCGAGCAGCAGGGTCGCGGCGATGAGCACGGCGCTCTCCCAGCGGAACAGGGCGTATGCCAACAGGCGTCCAAGCGGCGCTGCGCCCCTGCGCATGGGTCACTGCTCCGCGGAGATGGCCAGGTAGGTCGCATCGACGGAGTCCGGGTCGGCGCTGAAGAGCTGGCCGCCGGTCGCCTGCGCGATCCGTTCCAACAGGTCGTTGTTGGCATCGCCGCCGAAGGCGATCGAGAACACCTTGACGCCGTCGGCCTCGGCGTTTGCCGGCAGACAGGTGGCGAACATCTTGTTGGCGCTCGGGTTGGCGACGGTGTCGTCGCCGTCGGACAACAAGACGACGCCGTAGAGGCGGTTTTCCTGCGCGGCCATGTCACGATTGCGCTGCCGCTCGAGCATGCCCACCGACTCGCAGACCGCGGCATGCAGCGCCGTGCTGCCCTGGGCGACCAGGCTCTCGATGCGCCCGGCCAACGACTCCCCGATCTCGCCGACCGGCCGCGGCGCGGCCAGCGTGACGACCTGCTGGGAGAACGTCAGGACACCGACCCGGTCGTCGGGATGCAGCCGGCGCAGAAAGCCTGCCGTGGCCTCGGTGGCGGTGCGCATGCGCTGCCCCGCCATGCTGCCCGAGGTGTCGAGCACCAGCAGCACCGTCGCCTTGCGCTTGGTGGTCAGGAACAGATCGACCACGGCCTCGGTGATCTCGGCGTCGGGGGATGCCAGCGGCGGGACCTTGTCCGGGTTCATGCCGGGGTCGGTGCCGTTGGCGATGTCCAACGGCGCCCGCAGCGGGATGCCGGCATCGAGCGGGCGCAGCAGGTCGCCGATGGCGGCCGTCTGCTGCGCCTCGGCGGTGATGAAGGCGTGGAAGCGCCGCGCGGCGTCGGCCTGCGCCTGCGAGGTCCAATCGGTCCGATCGAGCACGCAGTAGGGATGACTGCCCCAGAACACGCCCTCGGAAGGGAAGATGAACACCAGCGGGAAGCGCAGTTGCTGCGCGTGCTCCAGGTTCATGCGCAGGGCGTCGGATTCGAAGGTCGCGACCGCGTGCAGGTAGCCCCGGCCTTGCTGCGCCATGGTCTTGAGCAAGTCCTCGGCGAGCTTGCCGTACTTCGCGGTGTTTTGGCCCAGCGCGGTCAGCGCCTGCTCGACCTCGGGCCGGTAGACCTCGAAGGCGGTCAGGCCGTCGGTCTTGCCGAGCACCCCGTAGATCAGGGACGTGAGCGTCAGCAGGCCGGCATTACTGTATTGCGGATGGGCGTGGCCGAGGCGGAACTTGCCCCAATCCGGGCGACCATAGGCCGCCCAACCGTTCGGGTCTTTGGCCAGATCGATCAGGGTCTGCCAACCGATCGGCTTGTCCGGCCAGCCCAGGGCCTCCGCCATCGGTCGCCACATGGCGATACCCAGCGGCGTGTAGATGGTCGGCTCGCAGGGCGCCGTCCAGGCTGAGGCAGCGGCGCGGCGACGCCACTGGGCATCGAAGCTGGCCGGCCAGGCAGCAGCGCCGGGGCTCCAGACGTTAGGCTTGAGCTTGCCGTCGAGGATGGCCTGGCTCGACCCGCCGGAGGAGACCGGGGCGACGACAACCCGGATCGCTCGTCCGTTCGCGGTCTTTGCCCCGCCGTCCATGAAGCGCGCGGCCATGCGCTCCATCCACGGCTGCTTGGTGCTGGAAGATGCCACGCGGATGGTGACTGCATCCCGCGGCAGGGACGGGCCCGAGCGTGCAGGGGCCTCGGCCATGTCGCCGGTGCGTTGCGGCTGCGTGCTCGACAGCACCAAGAAGATCGCGCCTGCCACGGCGACCAGGACGATGGCGAAGAACAGAAGTCGGGTACGATTCATGGAGACGGTCTCCGGTTGCCGGCCAGCGTCCTATTGTGCTTGCGCCGCTGCTCCTGCGCAAACCGGCGCCGGTGCCGTCGGCGCGCATGGGCAGGGCCATCCGGCAATCTCCGATCATCCTCAGTCTGTTTCGCGCCGCCATGGGCTACAGCCTGGGGCCGACAACGGCCCGGGAGGTCATCGGTGGAGGAAACCACCGGGTGGCGTGGGAGCGGCCCGAGGCCGCGAACGGCGCCCGGGAGGGTTGTTCGCGGCGGCGGGCCGCTCCCGCCGCCGGATCAGTCCTCGCGGAACTTGTCGTGACAGCCTTTGCAGGTCTTGCCGAGGTTGCCGAAGGCGGCCTTGATCTCGGCGGGGTCGCCCATGGCGGCCTCCTCGGCGAGCTTGTTGGCGGCCTCGACGAAGGCGGTGGCGACCTTGCCGACCTCCGCGGGCTCGGTGAACAGCTCGGGCTTGACGGCGGTCTTCACATCGCCGATGTCCTTGTCGGTGCCGGGGCCGTAGAGGGCGCCCATGCCGGAGCCGGCGATGCCGGCGATGGCGTTGGCGGCGGCGGCGACCTGCTGCTGGCTGAACTCGCCCTCGAGACTGGCTTTGATCTTGCCCATGTTCCAAGACATGAAGCTGTAGCCGGCTTGGCGGGTGAGGATCTGCTCCTCCGGCTTGAGGTCGCCGGCGGTGGCGGTGCAGCTGAGGCAGACGAGGGCGGCGGCGACGGTGGCCTGTTTGGTCAGTCGGTACATAACGATACGCTCCGAAAACGCGTGGATTAGGCGCCGGGAGTGGCGGAGAAGGGGCGGTCGCGCGGACGGCGAGGGTGCTCGCCGTGTCCGGGACGCCGGCCGGGATGGTCCGGTTTGCCGGCCCCACAATCAATGGGGTAGCCATGCCTGTTTGACAACCGCTGCCCGGTCTCGCGGGTTCGTCAACGCCGCATGCAGTTGGCGTAGAAGGTTACCGTCGCCGGCCAGTCGGAGAAGATGCCCTCGATGCCGACGTCTCGGGCGAGCACGTCCAGCACTTCCAGGATGACCCCCTCGTGCTCACGCTCGGCAAGGGCATCACCGAGGCTCTGATAGTAATAGCCGCCGTCGCCGTCGGCGAGGATGCCGCTGCGCTCCAGGGTCCAGGTGATGATCTTCAGGCCCGCGGTCTTGGCGTCGATGGCGAACTGCGACGGCACGATGTCGGTGCCGGCGGTGTCGACCAGGGCCCACATGGCTGGTGCGATGTAGTTGATGCCGTTGTCGGTGTAGCTCGGCAGCTCTGCCAAGAAGGGCGCCAGCTGCTGCGGATTGTCGGCGGGAATCAGGTAGACCGCCTGCTGCCCGAATGCGGGCTCCTGGCTGATCCAGTAGTCGATGTCGGCGCGGTCGAAGGACTGCACCCAGGCGCGGCGCGGACGGATGCCGCCATTGCGCAGCTCGTCGATCAGCTTTTGGCGATACATGTCGCGGGTGAGCAGCGTGCCGTCCGTAAGCTCAAAGGGCATGTCGACGCTGGGCGACTTCAGCTCGGGGGTCACGCCGACACGCAAGTGCTTGAACAGGCTGACGCTTTCGGCGTGGGTCATCAGCGTGCCGCTGGTCGGACCCGAATACAGATCGGTGCGCCAATTGGCGGTGCCGCCGAGATAGTCTTCAGGCGTTGTGGCACCGCTGTAGGAGGTGTCCATCTTGCCCTTCAGCGTCTTGAATTCGGCCAGCGTGATGTCGCTGGTGCAGCATTCGGCATAGGCCTCGGTGACCAGGCCGGTCTCGTCGTAGAAGGCGGGCACGAACGGCTGGGTACACTTGGCGTTAAGGTCCGGGTGCGCAACGATGTCGGTGGTGGTATGTAGGTCGCACTGGGAGTGACGGCAGACCAGCTCGCCGTCGGCGGTGAAGGTCACGTCGCACTCGATGATTCCGGCGCCCTGGCGTGCGGCGGCGGTGTAGGACTCCCGGGTGTGCTCCGGGAACTGCATGCAGGCGCCACGGTGCCCGATGGAGAAGTCCGTCTTACGGAAGGTGGTGACGTCGCAGGAGCGCAACTGGTTCTTCAGCGGGCCGCTCGGCAGCTGGTCGACCAGGAAGCCCGGGCGTGGCCCAAGCTGGGCGACGGGGCTGACGAGGCGGGCCTTGGCGCCACCCTGGGCGCAAGCGGGTAACTGGACGCCAAGGCTGAGCAGGGCGGCTGCGGCGATGGCGGCGGTGCGGAAGCCGGACATGGGAGGATCCTCTGGGCTGCGGGACTGGGCGGAGGAGCCCCGTGCGGGGGCACCCTTGGGCGCCACCCGTCGGGACCGCGCCAAAGGCTAGCAATGCGCCGTGACATGCCGGTGATCGGTAGGCGACGGTTGTACGACGTTGCGATGACGGCTTGCGCGAGATCCAGTCGGTGGCTTCCTGCGGTCTCGGTGGGCGGCTGAAGCCGGCGCGGTGTCCGTGGTTGTGCACAACGGCGCCGGGCGTCGTCGAGCCGGGGGCGAATGGTCGCGCGATCGGAGGGAAGGATATGGAAAGCGACGTATAACAAGGATCTACGGTCTGTGCGACAACACGACGATCTGATCCGGGTCCAGCATCCCCGCGCCCTTGGCGCCGATTTCAAGCGGTTGCCCACAGAGTTATCCACAGACGCTGTTGATGACTTGGGGTTTTCCCTCGTGAACAACGGCCTTGCGATACATTGTGCAGAATATGTCTGAAGAATGTCGCGCAAATGACGTTCGCGTGGCCTCGGGGGCGCGCGCCTGCCGCCGGCAACGTCTGCGTTCGCCGCAGGTGGGTGCCGCCGCTGTGGCGCGCCTAAATGATCTTTTCGTCCGGGGGGTCGGTGTCACTGTCGATTGTCGCGGTGGGGTGTCCGCGACTCGGCTATACTCCGGCGTCTTTCCGTCTGCGTACTGCGATCAGCCGCGACCGCTCGCCAGGGCCTTGCGCGCTGCGCGCCGACTCACCGTCGGCGCGTTGCCCGACGCTGACCTCGAAACCCCGATTCAACCGCCCGGCCAGCCGTGCCGGTCGCCCCTCCCCCGGAGCCCTATCCCCCGTGATCGAAACCCTTCGCAACATCGCCATCATTGCCCACGTCGACCATGGCAAGACCACGCTGGTGGACAAGCTCCTGCAGCAGTCCGGGACGCTCGGCGACCGCTTCGGCCCGGTGGAGCGGGTCATGGACTCGAACGACCTCGAGCGCGAGCGCGGCATCACCATCCTGTCCAAGAACACCGCCCTGCGCTGGAACGACTACCGTATCAACATCGTCGACACCCCGGGCCATGCCGACTTCGGTGGCGAGGTGGAGCGGGTGTTGTCGATGGTGGACTCGGTGCTGCTGCTGGTCGATGCGCAGGAGGGACCGATGCCGCAGACCCGCTTCGTCACCAGCAAGGCGTTTGCCCATGGGCTTCGGCCCATCGTCGTCGTCAACAAGATCGACAAGCCCGGGGCGCGTCCGGATTGGGTCATCGATCAGGTGTTCGATCTGTTCGATCGGCTCGGCGCCAGCGATGAGCAGCTGGATTTCCCCATCGTCTACGCCTCGGCCATCAACGGCTATGCCGGCCTCGAGGACGACGTGCGCGACGGCGACATGACGCCGCTGTTCGAGGCCATCGTCGAGCACTGCCCGACCCCGGATGTGGACCCGGAAGGCCCGTTTCGGATGCAGATCTCGACCCTGGACTACAACAGCTTTGTCGGCGCCATCGGCGTCGGCCGCATCCAGCGCGGGCGGGTGCGGCCGAATCAGCAGGTGGTCGTGGTCAAGGGCGACGGCAACCGGCACAAGGCCAAGATCGGCCTGGTCTACGGCTACCTCGGCCTCGCCCGCAACGAGGTCGACGAGGCCCGGGCCGGCGATATCGTGGCGCTCACCGGCATGGATGCGCCGAACGTCTCCGACACCCTCTGCGATCCCGCCGAGGTCGAGGCGCTGCCGGCCCTGACCGTGGACGAGCCGACGGTGACCATGACCTTCCAGGTCAACACCTCGCCCTTCGCCGGCCGCGACGGCAAGTACCTGACCTCGCGCCAGCTCAAGGACCGCCTGGAGCGTGAGCTGATCCACAACGTCGCCCTGCGCGTGGAGGAGGGCAACGACCCGGAGAAGTTCCGCGTCTCCGGCCGCGGCGAGCTGCACCTGTCCATCCTGCTGGAGAACATGCGCCGCGAAGGCTACGAGATGGCCGTCTCCCGCCCCGAGGTCATCTTCCGCGAGATCGACGGGCAGATCTGCGAGCCCTACGAGCAGCTCACCGTGGATGTGGAGGAGGGCAACCAGGGCGCCATCATGCAGGCGCTGGGCGAGCGCAAGGCCGAGCTCAAGGCCATGCTGCCGGACGGGCGCGGGCGGGTGCGTCTGGACTACGAGATCCCGTCCCGCGGCCTGATCGGCTTCCAGACCGAGTTCATGACCCTGACCTCCGGCACCGGGCTCAAGTACCACGTCTTCGACCACTACGGCCCGGCCAACCAGGGCGGCATCGCCCCGCGGCGCAACGGCGCGATGATCTCCAATGCCCAGGGCAAGGTCCTGGGCTACGCCCTGTTCAACCTGCAGGAGCGCGGCCGGCTGCTGGTCGCCCCCGGCGAGGAGGCCTACGAGGGCCAGGTGGTGGGCATCCACTCCCGCGACAACGATCTGACCGTCAACCCGCTCAAGGCCAAGCAGCTGACCAACATCCGCGCCGCCGGCTCGGACGAGAACATCCTGCTGACCCCGCCGGTGCGCTTCTCGCTGGAGCAGGCCCTGGAATTCATCGAAGACGACGAACTGGTGGAGATCACCCCCGAGGGCATCCGCATCCGCAAGCGCTACCTCAAAGAGCATGAGCGCAAGCGTGCCGCCCGCGGCGCCGGCTGACATCCATCGACGACTGAGGAGCTGTACCTAAATGACCGAGATTGCTTGGGACGAATGCTTCGCCACCGGCCATGCCCGGATCGACGAGCAGCATCGGGTCTTCATCGGCCTGTTCCGCGAGATCGCCGACGGCTACGGACGTGGCGACCCGCCGGAGCGGCTGCGCCGCCTGCTCGACGAGCTGCGCCTGTATGCCGAGTTCCACTTCGTCAGCGAAGAGAACATCATGGCCGACACGGGCTACCCCGGCATCACCGAGCACCAGGAGGAGCACCGGCGGCTGCTGAGCCGGTTGCGCGCCCGCATCAACGAATACCTGTTCGAGGTCATCGACCTGGACGTGCTGCTGGACTTCCTCCGGGATTGGTTTGCGCAGCATACGGTGCAGACCGACCGGGAACTGGCCCGATTCCTCGACGATCGAACGGTTGCGGCAGCCGAGGTGCTGCCCTAGCCGCTGTCGCGTGGAGGGCGGATGCCCGCTGGGGCGACCCGCCCCGAGAGCCTCCAACACGGTGGGTGAATCCGCCTCGTTCGGCACCTTTTCATTCACCGATTAGCGACAAGGGTTCCGACCCCTTTTCCGCTACTCCCAGCGAAACAGCCGTGAGGCCGCCGTCAGCAGCGCCACCGCCAGCGCCAGCAGCAGACCGAGCTGCGGCAGGACGTCGACGAGACCCGCGCCGTCGATCATGATCGCGCGGGCGGCGCTGACCAGGTGGGTCAGCGGCATCAGCACCGATAGGGCCTGGGCGGCGGCGCTGGTGCCCTCCATGGAGAACCAGACCCCGGAGAGCAGCAGCATGGGCCAGGACATGAGGTTCAGCAGGCCGTCGGCCAGTTCTTCGGTGCGCAGCCGCGACGAGACCATCAGGCCGAGGCTGATCATGCACAGGGCACCGGCGGCGTAGGTGATGAACAGCGTCAGCAGGCTGCCGCGCATGGGCACGTTGAGGAGCAGCGCGGCGCCGGCGAAGACCAGGCTGCTGGAGCCGAGGACGACGGCGAGCCGAGAGATGACCTGCGCGGTCAGGAACTCGAAGGGCGTCAGCGGCGTCGCCTTGAGCCGGCGCAGGACGCCGTTCTTGCGGTAGCGCACCACCACCCAACCGACCCCCCAGAGGCTGCCGAACATGACGTTCATCGCCAGCACGCCGGGCAGCGCCCAATCGGCGTAGCTCAGCGCCTGCCCGGAGACGGCTTGGCGCTGGGGTAGGTCGGCGCTGTCGGTGGCCGTCGCCAGCGCGCTGGTGCCGAGCAGCAGCCGCTCGGCGAGATAGCCGTTGGCGGAGTCGTCGTTGACCCAGTAGACCGGTGTGCCGCGGGTGTCGAGCAGCAGGTCGAGCTGGTGGCGTTCGACCTTGACGATGCCGGCGTCGCGCCGCTCGACGGGGATGAAGTCGATGTGGCGCAGGCCGAGGAAGGGCGGGCTCTGCGCCGGTGGCTGACTGAGCGCTGCCGGGTCGTCGGCGCCGAGCAGGCCGACCTTGAGCAGGTCTTTGGGCTGGTCGCCGAAGATGAACGCGAAGGCGGCGATCATCATCACCGGCATGGCGATGTTCCAGACCAGTCCGGCGGTGTCGCGGTAGAACTCGCGGTTGCGGGCGCGCAGCACGGCGAGGATGCGCCGGGCGCTGGCGGCGGGGTCGAACGGTTGCTCGGCCGGTTGGCCGGTGGTGCCGCGGAGCAGGCGCTGCCACATGGGTCAGGTCCTCAGGCTGTGGCCGGTGAGCTTTAGGAACAGGTCCTCCAGCGTCGGTGTCTCCACCCGCAGGGCGGTGAGGTCGGCGCCGATGTCTTCCAGCTGCTCCAGCACCGGGGGGACGTTGTCGGTATGCAGCTCGATGGCATTGCCGCGCAGGGCGGCATTGCCCGGCAGCGGTTGGTCGACGGGCCAGTGCCGGGCCGGCAGCCGCACGATGGTGGACGGGAAGTGCTCGCGGATCAGGGCCGCCGGCGCGCCTTGGCTGATGATGCGCCCGTGATCGACGATGGCGACCTGGTCGCACAGGTACTCGGCCTCTTCCATGTAGTGGGTGGTCAGCAGGATGGTCTTGCCGCGGGCGCGCACGGTCTCGATCAGGTCCCAGAAGTTGCGTCGGGACTGGGGGTCGAGGCCGGTGGTGGGCTCGTCGAGGAAGACCAGCTCCGGGTCGTTGACCAGGGCGATGGCCAGCAGCAGGCGCTGGCGCTGGCCGCCGGAGAGTTTGCGGGTGTCGCGGTGGAGGATCTCGGTGAGGTTGCAGAGGCGAATCAGCTCGTCGCGGTCGGCGGTGCGGCTGTAGAGGCTGGCGAACATGTCCAGGGCCTCGGCGACGGTCTGAAAGTCCTGCAGCGCCGTGCTCTGAAACTGGATGCCGATGGCCTGGCGGAACCCGGCGTCCAGGGGGCGGCCCGCAAAGTGCACCTCGCCGGCGGTGGGCGCCTGGATGCCCTCGAGCATCTCCAGCGTCGTTGTCTTGCCGGCGCCGTTGGGGCCGAGCAGGCCGAAGCATTGGCCGCGGCGGACCTGGAAGCTCAGGCCGTCGACGGCACGCACGCCGGGGTACTGCTTGACCAGGTCGCGGGCCTCGATCAGGGGTGAATCGTTTGTTCTGGCGGGAGTTGCCTGCATACCGCGGGACCGGGCTGTGTGCCGCAAAAGGGCCGGCCCGGCGGCGACCGTGGTGATCGGTGCCGGCGGGCCGGTGGGCCGGGCAGGGCGCCCGGCCGGAGGGCGTGGATTAATCCTCGCCTTCCTTGACGGTGTTGATCTTCATGGGGACGTAGGCCAGGCAGGTGCCGGTGGCGCCGGTGGCCAGTACGACGAGGCCGAGCAGGGTGATCCAGCCGCCCATGCTGGCGATGCCCAGGAAGATGAGCACGCCGCCAGCGGCCAGGCGGATGTTGCGATCGGTCTTGCCAACGTTCTTGATCAAGGCTTTCTGCTCCCGGTGCGCTCTGGCGCACCAAATCGATATCGGCGAATAGGGGGCCGGCCTTCGGGCCGGGTCCGATGACGCGGTGGCGAGCGCCACGTGCGTCGATGTGCGCCGGCCACGGGTGCGGCAGTTCAGCCGCAACGCTCGGTCGGCGTTGGCGCAGTATACTGACAGTCTCTCGTCGCGTGCGTTGCGTTAATGCAACCTCCATTAGACTTGGTCTGTCGTGCTCGGGCACTGTCGTGCCGGGTGACCTCTTGTCCTTGTCGGCGCGACTGATCCGGCACGGCGTTTTGTTCCCGACCCCCAACATGCATGGCTTTGTGTTGTCGCGGCGGCTGTTCTGGGCCGCCATCCTGTTCTTGGTCTTCATCGCCCTGCGCCCCTGGCTGGAAGATGTGGTGGTGCAGTTCCGCGCCGAGCCCCGGGCCGTTGCGGCGCGCGGCGCGCTGGGCGCGGACGAGCAGACGACCATCGCGATCTTCGATCAGGTCAGCCCGTCGGTGGTCTACATCTCGACCACCGATGCCGTCATCGACCCCTGGACCCGCGACCTGCGCGCGGTGCGGCGCGGCACCGGCTCGGGCCTGATTTGGGACGACTACGGCCACATCGTCACCAATTACCATGTCATCGAGGATGCGCAATCGGCGATGGTCCGATTCTTCGATCATCGCGCCTACCGGGCCTGGCTGGTGGGGGCGAGTCCCGAGCATGATCTGGCCGTGCTGCGTATCGATGCGCCGGTGGCCCGCCCCCGACCCGTCCCCATCGGCACCAGCGCCGATCTGAAGGTCGGTCAGAAGGCCCTGGCCATCGGTAATCCGTTCGGGCTCGACTACAGCCTGACCACCGGGGTCGTCTCGGCCCTGGACCGCACCATTCAGGCCGAGAACGGTGTCGAGATCCGCCGTCTGATCCAGACCGACGCCGCCATCAATCCCGGCAATTCCGGCGGTCCGCTGCTCGACAGCGCGGGCCGGCTGATCGGTGTCAACACGGCCATCTTCAGTACCTCGGGGAGCTTCTCCGGGATCGGCTTCGCGGTGCCGGTGGACACGGTCAACCGCATCGTGCCCTATCTGATCGCCGACGGCCGTTATGTGCGCCCGCGCATCGGCATCGTCGGCGACGACGATGCCAGCCGACCGGTGCTGGAGCGCTTGGGGCAGCAGGGCGTGCTGGTGTTGCGGGTGGAGCCGGGTTCGCCGGCGGAGCGTGCCGGACTGCGGGGCGCCAGTATAGGCGCCGACGGCAGCCTGCTGATCGGCGACATCATCGCCGGGCTCGACGGCGAGCCCGTGACCGGCATGGGCGAGCTGATCAGCCTGCTGGAGCGTTACGCGGCGGGGGATGAGGTGCGGCTCGGCATCGTGCGCGACGGCATGCCGCTGGGCGTCAACCTGCGCCTGGGTGGAGATGCGCGAGCCGACCACTAGCGCATCGCCTCCAAGGATGCCGAGACCGCCTGAACGGCGCCAGTCCAAGTGCCCGATATCACGGTAGATCTGCCCCGCGTCACCCCCGCCTGCCGGTCCGCCCCCGCCGGTCGCCACCCTTGTCGGGATTGCGCAGCAGCACGTACACCGCCCCGGTCCCGCCGTCGCGCCGGGGCGCCGAGCAGAACGCCAGCACGTCTCGGCGCAGGCGCAGCCAATAGTTGACCTTGCACTTGAGCACGGGCTGGCGTCCCGCGGAGCGGTAGCCCTTGCCGTGGATGATGCGCGCACAGCGGATGCGCCGTTCGCTGCACGCGGCCAGGAACTCGCGCAGACAGGCATGGGCATGGTCGCTGGTCAGTCCGTGCAGGTCGAGCTCCAGGCCGACGGCGATCTCGCCGCGCTGGAGCTGGCCCATCACGCGGTGCTGGATGCCGGGGCGGGCGTAGAGCAGGTGGTCGTGGGTCTCCACCTCGTGCTCGGAAAGCCCCGTCTCTTCATTGGGGTCCGGCTCCGCTGGTCGTGGCCGCGGCACCGGGGGCGGGCGCTGTCGGTAGGGCTCCGCCTGCTCTTGCCGGATTGGCTTGGCGCCTGCAACCTCGGAGCGAAACAGGGCTAAATCAGCATCCTGGAGGGGTTTCTTCATTGTGTTTCAAGATTGATCTTCGCTTGCGCCGGATCAGTATATCTGCGACTGCTCCAGGTCGATGGCAGGTGTTTGCGGACTCGGATTACAGTATCATCGACTGGCTAACGCACCCGGGTGTTCCTGTCCTGGACCGCCCAGGGCACCCCTGCATCCCGATCCCGCCGACGGCTACGCGCGAACCCGGTCACTCGCTAGATGACGATGAGAATCCTGCTAAGCAACGACGACGGCTATCGCTCCCCGGGGCTGCATGCCCTGTTCGACGAGCTGTCGCGGCACGGGCAGGTGACCGTGGTTGCACCCGATCGGGACCGCAGCGGCGCCAGCAACTCGCTGACGCTGGACGTGCCGATCCGTGCCGAGCGGCTCGACAACGGCTTTATCCGCGTCAACGGGACGCCGACGGACTGTGTCCATCTGGCCATCACCGGGCTGCTCGACACCGAGCCGGATCTGGTCGTGGCCGGCATCAATCACGGCCCGAACCTGGGTGATGACGTGATCTACTCCGGCACCGTGGCCGCCGCTACCGAGGGCCGCTTCCTCGGACTGCCGGCCATCGCCGTGTCCATCGACGCCCATCAGCCGCGTCATCTGCAGACCGCGGCCCGCGTCGCCGGCCAGCTGGTGGTCGGGCTCCAGCGCGGCGACCTCGCGCTGGATATGGGCCCGAGCACCGTGCTCAACGTCAATGTCCCGGATCGGCCCTTCGACGCGTTGGCGGGCCTGGTCGCAACCCGGCTCGGGCACCGCCACAAGGCCGAGCCGGTGACCCGGGTGACCGATCCCCGCGGGCGGCCCATGTACTGGGTGGGTCCCGCCGGTCCCGAACAGGATGCGGGTCCGGGCACCGATTTCCACGCCCTGCGCCAAGGCCAGGTCTCGATCACACCGCTGCAGGTGGATCTGACCCGGCACGGTGCCCTGGAGCCCTTGTCGCAATGGCTGGACGCGCTGCCGTGATGGCCCAGGAGGCCCTGCTCGGGGGTGCCGCGCTGGCGAGTTCGCCGCGGGTGCGGCGACGCTTGGTCGAGCGCCTGGCCGCCTCCGGCATCCGCGATCAGGGTGTGCTGGAGGTGCTCGGCAGGCTGCCGCGGCACCTGTTCGTCGACGAGGCCCTGGCCTGTCGCGCCTACGAGGATTCGGCGCTGCCCATCGGCCGTGGTCAGACCATCTCTCAGCCCTACACCGTCGCGCGCATGACCGAGGCGCTGCTGGAGCGGCGCCACCCCGATACGGTGCTCGAGATCGGCACCGGCTCCGGCTTCCAGACCGCCGTGCTCGCGTCGCTGGTGCGGCGGGTCTACAGCGTCGAGCGCATCGCCAGCCTGTGGGATCGCGCCGGCGAGCGCCTTAAGCGCCTGAAGCTGCGCAACGTGCGCCTGCGCTACGGTGACGGCGCCCTGGGCTGGCCGGAGTACGCGCCCTTTGAGGCGATCCTGGTCACCGCCGCGGCCGATGGCGTGCCGCGCTCGCTGGCCGAGCAGCTGGCGCCGGGCGGCTGTATGGTCCTGCCTATTCAAACCCACGGTGTGCGCGATCAGGGACAGGTCCTGTTGCGGGTCACGCGCACCTCCTCCGGCTTCCGGCATCAGGTGCTGGAGGCCGTGACCTTTGTTCCCCTGTTGGGAGGGATCGCCTGATGCGCCTGTTCTCCGCGCTCTACGACCGGGTCATGTCCTGGTCCAGACACCGCCACGCCCCTTGGTATCTGGGCGGGCTCAGCTTCGCCGAGTCGAGCTTCTTCCCGATCCCCCCCGATGTGATGCTGGCCCCCATGTGTATGGCGCGGCCGGCGCAGGCCTGGCGGCTGGCGCTGCTGACCACCGTTGCTTCGGTGCTCGGCGGGCTGCTCGGTTACCTGATCGGTGCCTTCGCCTTCGATCTGATCGAGCCCGTCGTCGGGCCCGGCGGCCACTATGCCGACGCCTTCGGCCAGGCCAAGGCCTGGTTCGACGAGTGGGGGGTCTGGGTGGTCTTCGTCGCCGGCTTTTCGCCGATCCCGTACAAGATCTTTACCATCACCGGCGGCGTCATGGCCATGCCGCTGCTGCCGTTCGTCGCCGCCTCCGCGGTGGGGCGCGGCAGCCGCTTCTTTTTGGTCGCGGCCTTGATGGCCTGGGGCGGCGAGCGCATGGAGCAGCGTCTGCGTCCGTATGTCGACCTGATGGGTTGGGTCATGATCCTGCTGATCGTGTTGCTGTTGCTGTTCCATTGAGACGGGCTCGGCAGACGTGATAAGGGTCACCTGGAACCATCGCAGTCACCGCCGCCTCGGCGTCGGCGCGGCGCTCGGCGTGCTGATCTTGGCCGCGCTGCCCATTGGGCTCAGCGGCTGCGGCGGCGGGCTTGCGCCGGTGGACAGCCTGCGCTACGGCCCGACCCCGCCGGGCCACTACCGTGTGCGTCGCGGCGACACGCTGAGCGAGATCGCCGAGGCCAAGCGCGTGCGCATGTCCTCCCTGGTGCGCTGGAACGGCCTCGGCAACCCGAACAACATCTACGCCGGCCAGCTGCTGCGCATCGATCCGTCGGCGGGCGCAGCCACCGCGCGTCGCTCCGGCGGCGGCAAGCCCAAGGGCGGCAGTGCGCGCAGGGCCTCGGCCAAGCCGGTCAAGACCGTCACCACGCCGTCCAAGCCGCCGGGCAGCCTGGCCGCCGCCTCCGGCATCTCGTGGCAGTGGCCGGTCAAGGGTCGGCTCAAGCAGGGGTTCCGGCCCGGAGACCGTACTCGCCAGGGTATCCGCATCGGCGCACGCGAAGGCACGCCGGTGAAGGCCACGGCGCCGGGCAGCGTCGTCTACAGCGGCAGTGGACTCAAGGGTTACGGGAACCTTATCATCGTCAAGCACAACAGCCGCTATCTAAGCGCCTACGCGTTCAACCGCCGACTGCTGGTTGGGGAGGGAGACCGGGTCCAGCGCGGGCAGACGCTTGCCGAGGTCGGGCAGGCGCCGAACGGCCAGGATCTGCTGCACTTCGAGATCCGCAGGGACGGCAGTGCCGTCGATCCCCTGCAATACCTACCCAGGTCGCGCTGAGCGCCTGGCGCCAGCGTCGACGGCCGAATCACCGGGGGAGCGCATGTCATCGCCAGCCGAAAAGCCAGTTCGAGACCCGGATGCCGATCCGGAGTCGGCGGATCTCGACGCATCGGAGAACGCCGGGAACGACGAGCCGCTGTTGTTGGTCGACGGTGACGACGGCGACGGCAATGCCGACGCGGCGCAGGCGCCGCGCAAGCCCGAGCGCTTCTCGGCCGGCGAGGGCGACTTCGACGCCACCCGCATCTACCTCAACGAGATCGGCGAGTCGCGGCTGCTGACCGCCGAGGAAGAGATCGATCTGTCGCGCCGCGCCCAGCAGGGTGACGAGGCCGCGCGCCAGCGCATGATCGTCAGCAATCTGCGCCTGGTGGTCAAGATCGCCCGGCGCTACCTCAATCGCGGTCTGCCGCTGCTCGACCTCATCGAAGAGGGCAACCTGGGCCTGATCCGCGCGGTGGAGAAGTTCGACCCGGAGCGCGGCTTTCGCTTCTCCACCTATGCCACCTGGTGGATCCGCCAGACCATCGAGCGGGCCATCATGAACCAGACCCGCACCGTGCGGCTGCCGATCCACGTGGTCAAGGAGATCAACATCTACCTGCGCGCCACGCGGCTGCTGTCCCAGCAGCTCGACCACGAGCCGACCACGGAAGAGGTCGCGGAGCTGTTGGAGAAGCCCATCGCCGAGGTCAAGCGCATGCTCGGCCTCAACGAGCGCATCGCCTCCGTCGACACCCCGTTCGGCAAGGAGGCCGACAAGCCCCTGGTGGACATGCTCACCGACGAGGACGCCCACGACCCCGCCGACGACATCCAGGACGACGACATCCAGACCAACCTCGACCACTGGCTGGACAAGCTCAACGATAAGCAGCGCGAGGTCGTGGAGCGTCGCTTCGGCCTGCACGGCTACGAGCATTCGACGCTGGAGCGCGTCGCCCAGGAACTCGGCGTCACCCGCGAGCGGGTGCGCCAGATCCAAATGGACGCCCTGCGCCGGCTGCGCGACATCCTGGAGAAGGAAGGCTTCTCGGTGGAGTCGTTCTTCAAATAGCCGCTGCCGACCTGGCGTGCGGATAGGGAAACGCTGAAACGGCATATGCGGGCCACTGGAAAATTTATGTGCGACCGGTGCTGGCTTTGGTTAACCTATGGTGCCGCATAGCCAGGCCGGGGCCGACCAGTGCCCGCGCGCCGTCGACCGACGTCTTCGCCCCCCAGCGCCGCAGACCATCCATGGCCGCAAGCCCCGACTTTCGCCGCCCGTCCACGCCGAGCGTCCCCGACTTGACCGAGACCGCGCGCCGGTACCTGCGCATCACCGACCATGCGCGCGACGCCGTTGCGTCGAACGGCCCGCCGGCCTGCGGCCCAAGCCCCATGCGCGATGCCCGAACCGGCTCCATCTGTGCGGACGCATACCCCCTCCATAACAAGCCTTTTCCCCAGCACTTGACGAGGAGACTGTCCCCATGACCGCCAAGAACGCCTTCTATGCCCAGTCCGGTGGTGTGACCGCCGTGATCAATGCGTCCGCCTGCGGTGTCATCGAGACCGCGCGCCAGCATCCCGACAAGATCGCCAATGTCTATGCCGGTCGCAACGGCATCATCGGCGCCCTGACCGAGGACCTGATCGACACCAACAAGGAGTCCGCCGAGAACATCGCCGCGTTGCGCCATACCCCGTCCGGCGGCTTCGGCTCCTGCCGCTACAAGCTCAAGAGCCTGGAGGCGAACAAGCGCGAGTACGAGCGCCTGATCGAGGTCTTCAAGGCCCACGACATCGGCTACTTCTTCTACAACGGCGGCGGCGACTCGGCTGATACCTGCTACAAGGTCTCGCAGCTGTCGGAGACGATGGGCTACCCGGTGCAGGCGATCCATGTGCCGAAGACGGTCGACAATGATCTGCCCATCACCGACAACTGCCCGGGCTTCGGCTCGGTGGCCAAGTACATCGCCACCTCGACGCTGGAGGCCTCGTTCGACGTGCGCTCCATGGCGGCGACCTCCACCAAGCTGTTCGTCATCGAGGTCATGGGCCGCCACGCCGGCTGGATCGCCGCCGCCGGTGCCCTGGTGGCCGATCAGGGCATCCCGGTGGTGACCCTGTTCCCGGAGGTCGAGTTCGATCAGGAGCGGTTCCTGGCCGCGGTCAAGGCCAAGGTCGACGAGCACGGCTACTGCACCGTGTGCATCTCCGAGGGCTGCCACTGGCCGGATGGGCGCTTCCTGGCCGAGCAGGGCACCCGCGACGCCTTTGGCCATGCCCAACTCGGCGGCGCCGCCCCGGTGGTGGCGAACATGGTCAAGGAGGCCTTCGGCTACAAGTTCCACTGGGCCGTGGCCGACTATCTGCAGCGCGCTGCCCGCCACCTGGCGTCGAAGTCCGATGTCGAGCAGGCCTATGCCCTGGGCAAGGCCGGGGTCGAGTACGCCCTGCAGGGCCACAACGCGATCATGCCGACGGTGGTGCGCAAGTCCTCGGACCCCTACGTCTGGGAGATCGGCGAGGCGCCGCTGTCGGAGGTCGCCAACGTCGAGAAGTTCATGCCCAAGGACTTCATCACCGAGGACGGCTACGGCATCACCGACAAGTGCCGCGAGTACCTCTACCCGCTGATCTCCGGCGAAGACTATCCGCCCTACGAGAACGGTCTGCCGCGCTATGTCACGCTGGAGAATGCGGCCGTCGAGAAGAAGCTCGCCCCGTTCGAGCTCTGAGGTCGCGTTGAGCATCGGGGCCCCCTGGGCCCCTTCCTGGCGGACTGACCAGAGCCGGGGATGCATCCGCCCGGCGGCTCGACCGGCAGCCGCGGCCCGCAGGGGGCGCGCCCAAGCATCAAGGTCCCTCACCCTGTTTTTTCTATCGGAGCTGTAATGAGCGACTACCGTCTGTATCTGTCCCTAATCCCGGAGGCGTTGATCGCCTCGCAACTGGAACCGGAGGCCTTCGGCTCCTACTACGCGGTCGGCAAGAAGGTCCACGTCTTCGGCGAGGCCATGTTCTTCGAGGTCGATCCGTCGTTCCGAAGCGAAGACTTTCCGTTCCATCTCGCCGACGAGCGCTGCGTGACCCAGCCCAACGGCGCCCCGAAGTCGTCGGTGTACCTCTCCGTCTACGACGTGCTGGCCCGCGTCCCGGTCTCGGCGCTGGGCAATCTGTACCTGGTGACGGATGACGGCCGCACCCTGGGGTTGGAGAAGACCCCGTACTCGCCGGACACCGAGCACCCGCTGCATCTGTATCAGGAGTTCTGCCCGGTCCACCCGCTGGTGGCCAGCCGGCTGGAGCCGGAGGCCTTCTGCCACTCGATCACCGATCCTGCGAATCCGGTGCATGTGCCCCGCATCGTCTTCTCCGAGCAGAGGCTCGGCGAGCTCTCCGTCGATCCGGGCCACGGCAACGCGGACGACCTGCCGTATCCCGCGATCCGCCACCTGCGCGATGTGCTGCTGGACTTTCAGCACAACACCAAAGAGAGCAAGCTGGTGCTGAGGCAGGTCAAGCAGGGGGTCTATTATCGGACCCTCCAGGGTCTCTACGTCGGCGACTACAAGGACTTCGCCTATTATCGGTTCCCGACGCTGGATGCGCTTGAGAGCGAGCATTTCGACTGGTGGCGCTCCGCCCAAGTCCAGCGTTTCGATTGATCCGCGGCGCGATCGCCTGCGGTCTCTCCCTCCCTCCCCCGCGCCCGGGCGATCGGATCGCTTCACTGCTCGAATTCAAAGCAGCTTTTCTAAGGTAGTAACCCATCATGAACGAACCAGTCTTTTGGATCGCCCCCATCGCGGCGGTCCTGGCGATGGTCTTTGCTTGGCGCTTCTTCAGCGACATGCGCAAGCAAGACGAGGGCACCGAGCTGATGCGCACCATCGGCTCTCATGTGCGCGTTGGCGCCATGGCGTATCTCCGCCAGCAGTACAAGATCATGCTCGCGGTGGTCATCGTCGTCGCCGCGGTCTTCTCCTTCCTGGCCTACTATCTGCACGTGCAGAGCCCCTGGCTGCCGATCACCTTCGTCTTCGGCAGCTTCTTCTCGGCGCTTGCCGGCTACTTCGGCATGCAGACGGCGACCCTGGCCTCCACGCGCACCACGGCCGCGGCCCGCGACTCCTTGCCCAATGCCCTGCGTATCGCGTTTCGCAGCGGTGCGGTGATGGGCCTGGTGGTGGTCGGGCTGGGGCTGGGTAATCTGGTGTTCTGGTTTCTGGCCATCGACCAGCTCGGGCCGGTCCTGCACGAGGCCTTCCCCGCCGCGTTCCCGGCGATCGATCACGACAGCGGCGACTATCTGGTGCTGCTGACCACCACCGTGCTGACCTTCAGCATGGGCGCCTCCCTGCAGGCGCTGTTCGCCCGCGTCGGCGGCGGCATCTTCACCAAGGCGGCGGATGTCGGCGCCGATCTGGTCGGCAAGGTCGAGGCCGGTATCCCCGAGGATGACCCGCGCAACCCGGCCACCATTGCCGACAACGTCGGCGACAACGTCGGTGACGTGGCCGGCATGGGGGCGGATCTGTTCGAGTCCTACTGCGGCTCGATCCTCGCTGCCTGCGCCTTGGGCGCCGCCGCCTTCGTCGCCGATCCGGCGATGCAGCTGAAGGCCGTGGTGGCGCCGCTCGGCATCGCCGGCGTCGGCATCATGCTGTCGATCATCGGCGTCTTCGTGGTCAAGACCGAAGAGGGGGCGGACCAGAAGAAGCTGCTCGGTGCCCTGGCCGAGGGTATCAACATCTCGGCCGCGATGATCGTCGTCGCCTCCGCAATCCTGCTGCATGTGCTCGGGATCGACAACGCTTGGGGCGTCTGGGGCGCGGTGGTGGCGGGTCTCGCCACGGGCATCATCATCGGTCACTCCACCGAGTACTACACCTCGGCCCACTACGCACCCACCAAGAGCATCGCCAAGGCCGCCGAGGGCGGCGCGGCCACCGCGATCATCGCCGGCATCGGCGTGGGCATGCTCTCCACCGTGGTCCCGGTGCTGGCCGTGGGCCTGGGCACCATGCTGTCGTTCCTGTTCGCGTCCGGTTTCGATCTCACCAATCTGAGCCAGGGCCTCTATGGCGTGGCCATCGCGGCGGTGGGTATGCTCTCGACGTTGGGCATCACGCTTGCCAGCGACGCCTACGGGCCGATCGCGGACAACGCCGGGGGCAACGCCGAGATGAGCGGCCTGGGCCCAGAGGTGCGCAACCGCACCGATGCGCTGGACTCCATGGGCAACACCACCGCGGCCACCGGCAAGGGCTTCGCCATCGGCTCGGCAGCCCTCACCGCGTTGGCCCTGATCGCCTCCTATGTGGAGGTGATCCGCATCGACATGGTCAAGGCCGGTTTGACGGAGCTTACGTTGCGCGAGGGCACGGCGCCGATCGCCACCGCCACCGCCTCCCTGATGGATTTCATGGTCCACTTCAACGTCACCCTGCTGAACCCGATCGTCTTGATCGCGATCTTCCTCGGCGCCATGACCGCCTTCACCTTCAGCGGGCTGACCGTCCAGGCCGTGGGCCGTGCCGCGCAGTTGATGGTCGAAGAGGTGCGTCGGCAGTTCCGCGAGGACGAGGGCATCCTCAAGGGCACATCGGACCCGGACTACAAGCGTTGCGTGGCCATCTCCACCGTCGGCGCCCAGCGTGAGATGGTGCTGCCGTCGTTGATTGCGGTCGCTGCGCCGGTGGTCGTCGGCCTGCTGCTCGGCGTCGCCGGCGTCATTGGGTTGTTGATCGGCGGCCTGTCGGCGGGCTTCGTGCTGGCGGTCTTCCTGTCCAACTCCGGCGGTGCCTGGGACAACGCGAAGAAGTATATCGAGGCCGGCCACCACGGCGGCAAGTCGTCGGCGGCGCACCGTGCCTCGGTCATCGGCGATACCATCGGCGACCCCTTCAAGGACACCTCGGGGCCGAGCCTCAATATTCTGATTAAACTGATGAGTATTGTGGCCATCGTTATGACCGGGGTCACGGTTTCCTACTCGCTGATGTGATTTCCTACGCGTTTGGCTCGTCGCAGCCGTCCCGGTCGGCTCCCGGTGACGGCGGCAACCATGGAGCCAGCTCGCGTCCGGCGTTCGCCGGACGCGACCGGACCCGGCGGGTCCGGTCGACCTAAGGCCCCTTCGGGGGCCGTTTTCGTGTGCCGTCTGGAGCAAAACGGGGCAGTGGAGCCGATCTCACGGCAGCCTGCGGTGCTGGAGGGGCCCTGCCCCGCGCAGTGGTAAAGGCTGCATAGCAGTACACCCAATTCAACCACTACTAGAGGGGTATCTATGCGATGTCACTCGGATTGATCTTTGCCGTCCTGTGCTCGCTCGCCGCGATCGGGTACGGCGTGCTGTCCATCCGCTGGATCCTGGCCCAGCCGGACGGTAACGAGCGCATGCGGGAGATCGCGGGGGCCATTCAGGAGGGTGCGTCCGCCTATCTCAACCGTCAGTACCTGACCGTTACCGTCGTCGGCTTACTGCTGATGCTGGCCTTGGGCCACTTCCTGGGCTTCTATACCGCCCTCGGGTTCGCCATCGGCGCCATCATGTCCGGCGCCGCCGGCTACATCGGCATGAACATCTCTGTTCGCGCCAATGTGCGTACTGCACAGGCCGCGCACAACGGCGTTAACGCCGCGCTGCAAGTAGCCTTCCGCGGCGGTGCCATCACCGGTCTGCTGGTGGTTGGGCTCGCGCTGCTCGGCGTGGCCGGCTACTACCTGTATCTCGCCCCCGCGCCACTGGCCGAGGGTGCCGACGCGGTCGCCGTGGCCGTCTACGAGGCGCAGCAGGACCTGGCGCTGCACGCACTGGTCGGGCTTGCCTTCGGCGGCTCGCTGATCTCCATCTTCGCCCGTCTCGGCGGCGGCATCTTCACCAAGGGTGCCGACGTGGGTGCCGATATCGTCGGCAAGGTCGAGGCCGGTATCCCCGAGGATGATCCGCGCAACCCCGCGGTCATCGCCGACAACGTGGGCGACAACGTGGGCGACTGCGCCGGCATGGCCGCGGACCTGTTCGAGACCTACGCGGTCACCGTGGTTGCCACCATGCTGCTCGGCGGCCTGCTGCTGGCCGATCACGCCGCCAACGCCATCGTCTACCCGCTGGTGCTCGGTGGCGTCTCCATCATCGGCTCTGTCATCGGGACCTATTTCGTCAAGCTCAAGGAAGGCGACACCAGGATCATGACCGCCCTCTATAAGGGGCTGGTCGTTGCAGGCGCCATCGCCCTCCTGCTCTACATCCCGGTCACCATGCTGATGATCCCTGAGGTCTTCGTCATCGATGGCGAGGCGCACTCGCGCTGGGGTGTGTTCGGCTCCGCCGTGCTCGGCCTGGTGCTGACCGGCCTGATGGTGGTGATCACCGAGTACTACACCGGCACGGAGCACGCGCCGGTCAAGGACATCGCGCGGGCGTCGACCACCGGTGACGGTACCAACGTCATCGCCGGCCTGGGTATCTCCATGAAGGCCACCGCAGCCCCGGTGCTGGCCATCTGCCTGACGATCTGGGGTGCGTACCAGATGGCCGACCTCTACGGTATCGCCATCGCCGCCACCTCCATGCTCTCCATGACCGGCATCATCGTCGCCCTGGACGCCTTCGGTCCCATCACCGACAACGCCGGCGGCATTGCCGAGATGGCTGGGATGGATGAGAAGATCCGTGGCATCACCGACCCCCTCGACGCGGTGGGCAACACCACCAAGGCGGTGACCAAGGGTTACGCCATCGGCTCCGCCGGCCTTGCCGCCTTGGTCTTGTTCGCCGACTTCACCCACGCCCTGGCAAACGAGGGAAAAGCGCTCTCGTTCGAGTTGGACAACCCCGCCGTCCTCATCGGCCTGTTCATCGGCGGCATGGTGCCCTACCTGTTCGGGGCCATGGCCATGGAGGCCGTCGGGCGTGCCGCCGGCGGCATCGTCGAGGAGGTGCGTCGGCAGTTCCGCGTGATGCCCGGCATCATGGACGGGACCCAGAAGCCGGACTATTCCAAGGCGGTGGATATGCTCACCCGCGCGGCGATCAAGGAGATGATCATCCCGTCCCTGCTGCCGGTGTTGATGCCTGTTATCGTTGCCTTCGGCGTGCAGTACCTCATGGGCGGTGACTCGGGGGCCCTGGCACTCGGCGGAATGCTCATCGGCACCATCGTCACCGGGCTGTTTGTCGCCATCTCCATGACCGCCGGCGGCGGTGCTTGGGACAACGCCAAGAAGTACATCGAGGACGGCAACTTCGGCGGCAAGGGCTCCGATGCCCACAAGGCCGCGGTCACCGGCGACACCGTGGGCGACCCCTACAAGGACACGGCCGGTCCCGCGGTGAACCCGCTGATCAAGATCATCAACATTGTTGCGTTGTTGATCGTGCCGATCCTTTAGTAGTCCCCGATGTCGGGACAGGTTCCTGTCCCGGCTTTGTTGAACGGCCGATACCCGGAATTGGCGGGGATCGGCCGTTTCTTGTCCGGATCAGAAACGGAACGCCGCTTGAATGGCGAAGAGATCCCAATGCTTTTCGAGCTGTGTAGGATCGGGATTCTCGCGAATGGAGAGATCGAAGGTTCCGATGTGTCGCTGATACTCTGCGCGAATCATCACATGACTGGTGATATCCCAGCGCACACCCGCGGTCATCGCCTTGGTGAAAAAATCGTAAGGTGGCGTGGCGCCCCCGGTCAAGCGGGACAAGCGCTCGCCGTTTTTATCTGCGCGATCGCTGTAACCCTCTTCGTAGCGAGCCATCAGTTCAACGTTCTTGATAGGTCGGTACGCACCTTGGATGTACCAGCCGAGGATGGTGTTGTCTCTGTCAATGGGCGGGATGTTATAGCCTTGCTCGCGCACGGGCAACAGGCTGTACTCGCCGGTCAGCGTGAAGTCCTCGGCGTCGTACTGCAGCGAGCCGATCCAGTATTGATATTCGGTTTCACCGGGACCAATGCCTGCATCTTCGGACCACGGATAGAATCGTAAAGAGCTTTGGGCATAGCTCAGTGCCAGCTTGAGGCCGGTAACAGGCGGCTCGTACCATAAGCTGGTGGTCAAGAACGGGCTGGATGACTTCAGTCGACCGTTCCAGTCTGCCCCGAGAAATGCCCACTCAACGTTCTCGTCAATGACCGGCCGCCCGGCACTCGCGATAAACGACCAACTGCCGAAGTCGCTAATATGGTCGAAGTAGAGTGCTAAGCCATCTGAAGACAGCAGTAGATTTCGGGTCTTGTCGTAATATACGGATTGCGGCAAAAAGATGCCTGGTCGCGTGAAGGGAACGTCGCGCGTTTCATTGTATAGGCCGAGGCGATTCTTGACGCGTCCGAGCCGAATGCCGCTCTGGACTGCGAGGTTGTCCCAGATGCTCAGATCGATCAGGGCGTAGTCGAGGGAGGGGTTCCCGTCGTACATGTCGCCGGCCTTGCGGGCGAGCGCTTGCGCCGAGATCAGGACGCGCGGGTTGGCGCGGAGCGAGAAGTTCAATCCCAGTTCGGTGAAGTCGAACGAGGTCTCGTCGCTGTCTCCGAAAAATCGGTTGTCGCTCGTCTTGACGGCTGACAGGGCGGCAAAGCCGTGGATCTGCAAGTTTTCTTCCAGCCATTGATTGCCGGACGCGATTGCCGGTGTGCTGGCAAGCAATAGCGTTAACGGCAGTAGCGCTCTCATTTCGGGGCCACCTCTTGTACGCGGACGCGATCTGAGGTTGTTGAGGGGCCGATATAGCCGATTGCGCCCCGTGTCGATGAGACGCGATCAATCATCTCCGCTTCTGATGAAACCGTGATCGGAGCCTGGCCCGTACCGGAAAATACTTGACGATCCCAGACTCGTCGGAGCTGGTATGGGAACAAGCCTAGGACCTTTTTCAAGAAGCCGGAGTGGATCTTGTTGTCGTCGGGTAGGACGAACACCTTGACGTCTTGGCCGTCGGCCCACCGCTGGGCGCGAAGCGAAAACAGCAGACCTGCTTCGCTGCGATTCAGCGAGGTCTCAGGGAGGCTTGGATTGCGGATCATATCCTGCGGCTGCGCGGGGTACGCGATGGACGAGAGCGCGAGGCCGACCGACAAGAAAAAGGGCCACACTCGGGCTCTAGAGCAGAGTGAACGGGGGCTGGAGAAGCTCATGTTCAACGGTTATGCAACAATCGACGCCTACTGGTCACGTCTACGGACGTTGGGGGAGGCGGGTCGAACGAAATTTGAAACTTGCTGTAACATCGATGGGAGGATACGCCGGGGGCCCCATGTGACGATTCTTCGGGATCAGGAAAGCGCGAGGGGATTGAGCCCTAGTCTACGGCAAGAGATAGGCCAATGTCTCGTTTTTGTGAAATGTTGCAAAAGTGAGTCGATATCCGAGTTGTGTAGGATCATGCCTCTGGGGGACGTGCGAGGTGGCGGATGCAGCCGCGGCGTGGGTGTGACTTGCCGCGGTGGCTACTGGGGGCAGCGGCTTCAGCCGCAGGGCGCAGACGGTAGGGGCCGGGCAGGGGCCCTCCCGGATGTTGCGCTGCTGGGTCGACTGGGCCGTGGTACAGTCCTGATCGGAGGTGCCGAGGTTGCGCAGGGGCCCCATCTGTTTTCTTGGTTGATAAAACGAAATCTGCTGCGAGCCTGGGAGCGACCTGTATGCACGAAGCTCAAAAAATCCGAAACGCGATCTCGGTGGATGTTGAAGAATATTTTCAAGTCGGGGCGTTTGAGGGTCGGATTCAGCGCAGTGACTGGGGCTCCTGGCCTTCGCGGGTGGAGGCGAATGTCGATAGGGTGTTGGCCGTGCTTGCCGAGGCCGGGGTTCGGGGCACCTTTTTCACGCTGGGATGGGTGGCGGAGAACAGGCCGAACGTCGTCAGGAGGATCGTCGAGAACGGTCATGAGCTTGCCTGTCACGGTTGGGCCCATGCCCGATTGTCGGGAATGGACTGGAAAGGCGTGGAAGAAGACGTTTCCAGGGCGAAGAACCTGCTGGAGCAGGTCTCGGGCCAGCACGTCCTGGGCTATCGCGCGCCGAGCTTTTCGGTCAATGCCACCAACACTTGGGTGTTTCGACTATTGGAAGACCTCGGCTTTCGCTACTCTTCCAGTGTCTATCCGGTGCGCCACGACCACTACGGCTTCCCGGAGTTTCCTCGATTTCCCCACACACCGGAGGGATGCAACGACCTCATCGAGATACCGATCACCACGGCCAGGGCGTTCGGCAGGAACTGGCCCTGCGGCGGAGGAGGGTATTTTCGACTGCTGCCTTTGCGCTATACCGAGACCGCGTTGCGATCGGTGAACCGCGAGGGCATGAGCGCCGTGTTCTACCTGCACCCCTGGGAGCTGGACGCGGATCAGCCGCGGGTCGACGGCATTCCCATGAAGTCGCGGTTTCGACACTACGTCAACCTCTCGCGGATGCCTGCCAAGCTCGCCCGGCTGCTTGGGGCCTTCTCCTGGGGGCGGGTCGATGAGGTCTTCCTGACGTATGAAAGTTGACAGAAATCGCCTTAGGGCATTGGAGATCTCGGCAGCGCAGCGGATGCTCGATGAAGACCACGGCAACGGGCGTCGCGCAAACGTCCTTGTTTGCGCGCCGTTGTCGCTAGCCGACCTTGGTCGGCGACGACTTGGTCGCCTGTTCACCGAAGTCGTAGCGGACGATGTCCATGGTCCGCCGGCAGATCTCGCGACCGTAGTCGGTCCACAGGCCCTGGCCCCAGTAGCGGTAGCAGCTGGTCTGGGAGGCCATCAGATGGTAAAGGGCGTTGCGGTAGTGCGGGTCGTCGGTGGGCACGCCCTTGGCCAGGACCTGCTTGTTGAACAGCGAGCTGGCCTCTTCCATCGGTCCTAAGACATTGTCGTAGCCCTCGACCCAGGACAGGTCGTTGGTCCAGCTGCCGCCGTCCATATGGAACTGGTGGTCTTCCTGCTTCAGTGCATCGATGACTTGGCCGAGCTTCTCAGGGCCGTCGCCGGGCTGCATGCGCTCCCAGATCTTGCGCTGTTGGGCCGGCTGGATTGCGGTCAAGTCCGATTCGGTGATGCCGAGGTTGAAGAGGTGCTCCAGGTATTCGCTGCCGTTCATCAGCGGCACATCGCTGCCCGATGCCTGGTGCACGACCTCCATGAACTTGCCCGGGAACTCGTTCATCATCACGCCGCCGTTCTCGCCGTCGGCGACCTGGGTGACCAGCGGCGGGACCTGCTTGCCGGCCAGCTCCCAGCGCTGCAGGCCGGCGGCCTCGTACCAGGGCTGCATCTGGGCGACCAGCTTGGTGTCGGAGCCCTGGGTCTTGATCAGGGCGATGATGCTGGCGCTCTCGCCCTTGCTGTTGGTGCAGACCAAGCGGTGGGGCAGGTGCGGGCGCTGGGGGTGCCAGCCGTTGTCGACCTGCTCGACGCTGTGCTCCTGTAACAAGACCCACTGATAGCCGCAGTCCTTCAGCGTCTTGACGAATTCATAGGCGACGTCGGGATGGTTCGGCAACGCCATCTCCGACGGCGAGAAGCCGCGTACGCGCTCCAGGGCGTCGAGACCGAAGATGGCGGCGAAGTGGTGCTGGAACGCCTGCACATGCAGCCGATAGTCCTGCACCGGCGTCGACGGCGCCACCGCATGGCCCCAAGGCATGCCGAGCCATTCGACGGCCCAGTTCAAGTCTGGGTTCATGGTGATGCCCTTCAGGGCGTCGATGACGTGGTCCTCGCCCATGGCGCGCAGGCCGTGCAGCAGGGTGCCGGAATACTCCAACATGACCCGCGGGGACTTGCCCTCGTGGATCAGTTGCGGGATGAATTCGCCCATCCGCTTGTAGCACCAGACGAACCCCGGCGCGTTGTGGTTATCGCCGATGTCCTGATGGTCCATCATGTACTTCAGGTTGCTGATGATGGCCGCGGTGCCGAGGTCGTCGCCGCCGGCCGGGATCAGCGGCTGATGCTGGTGCAGGGCGATGGCCGAAGCGGCGCGGATACCGCCGAAGTCGACGCCGCCGGGGCTCTGGCTTAGCGCGCGTGCTTGGCCGGCGGACATGGCCGCGGAGACGGCCAGCTCGGAACCGGAGATGTTGGGCAGGCCTTCGACGTATTCAGGGAGGGACACGACAGGGACTCCTGTTGACGGGGTTGGTCGGGGGTGGTTGATGAAAGATGCGACCGCCGTTGATGGTGACGGTCGACGGCGATGGGGTCGGGCTGCGGGTGGCTGCATCGGCCCGGTGGGATGTCGGGGCGTTGGCGGCGGCCCGGCCATACGAAGGGGAAGGCGGCTGCCGGGGGCTGATCCCGGCATGGGGCAGCCAGCGGAATGCGCTCGCTCAGCGGTTGTCCTCGGCGCCGTCGGCAGCGTCCGCATCGGGCGCCGATTCGGGTGCGGTCGCCAGATGGTCCGCGGCGGAATCGAGTGCCTGGCCGGCGGCGTCCAAGTCCGCCTCGGCGCGACCGCACCAGGCCTCACCCCAGTAGATGTTGCAGCTGGTCTCGGCCCTGAGCAAGTGCCAGGTGGCGTCTTCGATGGCGGCGGCGAGGGCTGCATCGTCGGGCTTGCCCGCCTTGCCGCGGGCGGCATGCAGCCGCTCGCTGAACACGGCATAGGCGGCCAGCGTCTCGCGCTGGCGCTCTGAGCCCGTCCACTGGGTGAAGCCCTTGCCGTGGTGCCAACCGGTGTTCCAGGCCCCGGTGGCGACGCGGACCTCGCCGTGGGCGCCGTGGACATTCAGATAGTCGTTGATGAAGGTGGGCGCCACCCGGGCGCTGCCATCGCGGACCCGTTCGAGCAGCGGCTGGTAGAAGGCGGTCCAAAAGTTGGCGCCGTCGGTGACATTGCGGAACCAGCCGCCGTTCTCGCCGTCGGTGCAGGTGGTGACCAGCGGGGTGAAATCGCACCACTTGGTCCGCTCGGCGACCTCATCGAGGAACCAGCCGACGTCCATGCCCGATTCCTGTGCGTCGGAGAGTTCGCGGTCGCGGACGACGACAATGATCTCCTCGCCCTCGAAGCGTGCGACATGGGGGCGATAGCGCAGCTCCTGCCAGCTCATGTTGCCGACGGGCTCGACGTGCTCGCTGTCGACCAGGACATAGCGGTAGCCGAATGCGCGCAGAAGCGGGATCAGCTCGGCGGAGAAGCCCATCTCCGGGGGCCAGAAGCCGTGGAAGCGGGGGCGCCAGAACAGATGGCGGGCAATGCCCTGCCAACGCTCCAGGTGCTCGGCGCGATCCGCCGCCGGGATCAGCGGCAGCACCGGATGGTAGTACCCGGTACCGAGTATCTCGAACAGGTCCTGGTTCTGCAGCTGCCAGAGCAGTGATCCGCAATCGACGGTGCCGTAGACGCGTTCCTGAAAGCCAGGGTCGGACAGGGTCTCCAGCAGTGTTCCCGACAATGAAACGTGAACTCGGGCCAGATCTTCGTGCCCCCAGAGGCTGCGCGGCATCCGGTCGAGGGCAAACAGGATCTCCTTCGCCTCCCAAGGCTGGTGGTCGAGCAGGTGCTCCAGGTTTCCCGTGGGTTGGTGGAGATTGAGGACGAGGGCGTGTTGTGCGTTCATCCGTCGGGCGTGCTCAGGACCGCGCGTGCCCTGTCCCGCATGTGCGGGATGGTCGGGCGACAACGGCGGTCAGTGGGGCCGACGCCGGGCCGGGGGAACTGAGGCGTCCGGCGTGCGGAGGGTGGGGCAGCGACTCGATCACCGGGGGCGGCAGGAAATCGCGGCATTTGCCCGCAGTGGGCAGCGCTGACGCAGCCGGTGCCCGCGCATGAATCGCGTGCTGTGATCGGGATGCGGACTCAGAGGTTGACCGCGACCAAGGGCGTCGCGAGCATGATGCTGAATACGGTGAAGACGATGGCCACGCGCAGATGATTCGGATGCATGACAGGGGTATCTCCAAGGCGGCTCGATGGTCCGAGCCGGGCGTCGAATGGATTTTTCGGCGCATAGTTTAGTCCAAATGCCGTCCCGACGTTGGTGTTTTGGCCGCATCCGCCCAGCGCGACATGGCGACATCTGCGGTCTCAATGTCGCTCGGGACAACAACAGGACTTGCGAGGGGTGTATGGCCCGTGTCTAAAATGTCGCCCGCGTCGCCGGATCAAGAGCCTCCTCATGCAACCGTCTCCCAAGAATGTCGCCGTACTCGATGAGCTACGGCTAGCCGATGCATACCTGCCAGCGCCCGGCAGTCACGACGAGATGCGTGCCGGTGACGGCACGCTGCGCCCGCATTGGCAGTACCTGCTCGACGCGTTGCGCAAGCTCGGTCCCCCGGAGATCGAGGCGCGTTGGCGCGAAGCGCGCCGCCTGGTCCGGGACAACGGCGTCACCTACAACGTCTACGGCGATCCGCGGGGGATGTCCCGGCCCTGGGAGCTGGACCCGCTGCCGCTGCTGATTCGGGGCGATGAGTGGACCGAGCTTGAGCGCGGTCTGATCCAGCGTGCAGAGCTGCTGAACCTGATCCTGCTGGACCTCTACGGTCCGCGCAGCCTGATCGGCAAAGGCCTGATTCCGGCCGAGTTGGTCGACGGCTATCCGGGCTACCTGCCGCCTTGTTTCGGCGTCGAGGTGTTCGGCGCACGGCCGCTGGTGCACTACAGCGCCGACCTGACCCGCGATGCCAACGGTCACTGGCTGGTCATCGGTGACCGTGCCCAGACCCCGTCCGGGGCCGGCTATGCGCTGGAGAACCGGGTGGTGCTCTCGCGTGTTCTGCCGAGCCTGTTCCGAGACTCCCATGTCCATCGGCTGGCCGGCTTCTTCCGCTCGATGCGGCGGGCCATGGACCGGCTTTCTCCGAGCCGAGAGCCGCATGCGCGGATCGCCGTGCTGACACCGGGGCCGAGCAATGCGGCCTATTTCGAGCATGCCTATCTCGCCAACTACCTCGGCTTCACGCTGGTGCAGGGCGCGGATCTCTCGGTACGTGACGGCGCGGTCTGGCTGCGCACGCTCGGACGCCTCGAACGCATCGACGGCCTGGTTCGCAGGGTCGACGACGATAGCTGCGACCCGCTGGAGCTGGACGAGGATTCGCTGCTCGGTGTCCCCGGCTTGTTGCAGTCCGTGCGCGCCGGCAACGTTACCATGGCCAACGCCATGGGCAGCGGCGTGCTCGAGCACCCGGGGCTGATGGCCTTTCTGCCCGCGCTCTGCGAGCACCTGCTCGGCGAAGAGCTGACGTTGCCGCATCTACGCACCTGGTGGTGCGGTGACCGGGTGCACCGCGATTTCGTCATCGCCAATCTTGAATCCCTGGTCATCAAGCCCGCCGGCAACCCGGCCGGCCAGCGCTGTCTGTTCGGAAAGGGCATGGATGGGCCTGCGCGCGACCGGCTGGTCGCGGCCATCCGTGCCGAGCCTTGGCGCTTCACGGCGCAGGAGGAGGTCATGCCGTCTACGGCGCCGGCCTACATCGACGGTCGCATCGAGCCGCGGCCGTTTGTGCTGCGCAGCTTCCTCGTGAGCGAGGAGGAAGGCTACTCCGTGATGCCCGGCGGGCTGAGTCGGGTTGCACTGGAGCAGGACACGCCGATGGTTACGAATCGGCTCGGCGGTCTGGGCAAGGACACCTGGGTACTGGCCACCGAGCCCGCGCGCCAGGAGAGCCTGCTGGTCGCATCGGACTATACGTCGCCCGCGGTCATCCGCGAGAGCGAGGTATCGTCGCGGGTGGCCGACAACCTGTTCTGGATCGGTCGCTATGCGGAGCGTGCGGAGGGCTTGGTCCGACTGTTGCGCGTGAGCATCATCAAGCTGACCGAGCGCAGCGGGTTCGCGATTCATGAAGATGCTGACGAGTGCTGCCCCTATCTGCTGCACGCGGTGACTCACCAGACCCAGACCTATCCCGGTTTCGTCGGCGAAGGGGCCGCGGCCCTGCTGACCGAACCGACACCGGAGATGCTGTCGCTGGTGACCGACGCCGAGCGCGTCGGTGGTCTGCCGCAGACGCTGCAGGCCTTGGTCCAGGCCGCCTGGTCGGTGCGCGACCGGTTGTCCACCGACACCTGGCGGATCGTCAACGAGGTCGAGAAGCACTTCAAGCACCTGACCGGCTTCCCGCCCCAGGCGCTGGCCGGCGCGTTGGACGTGCTGGACGCCCTGGTGACGTCGCTGGTCGCGTTCTCCGCCCTCACACATGAGAACATGACCCACAACGAAGGCTGGCATTTTCTCGAAGCCGGCCGAAGGCTGGAGCGTGGTGTGAATACCGCGACGTTGCTTCGCTCGACACTGGTTCCGGTGGGCTCCGAGCAGGACGAGACGCTGATGGTCGAGGCCGTGCTGGGCGTTACCGACAGCTTGATTACCTACCGTCGTCGCTACCAGGCAGGGACCCGTATCGGTGCGCTGCTGGACCTGGTCTTTCAGGACGAGGGCAATCCCCGCTCGCTGGCGTATCAGGTGGTTCAGATGGAGCGTCTGGTCGAGCAGATGCCACGCGACGGCGTCACCTCAGGCCGCACGCCGGCGCAAAAGCTGGTGTTGATGCTGCTTTCCGACCTCCGTCTCGCCGAACTCGACCAAATCGCCCAGCCGGATGCCGATGGCCCGCGTCGTTCGGCGCTGGCCGATGTGTTGACCAGGATCGAGGATGGCATAGCAAGCCTGTCCGACGCGCTGACGGCGCAATACTTCCGACATGAGGAGCAGCCGCATCACCTGATCGAGCACCGTCGGAATGCAGACGGGGCAGCGGGTACGGAGCCATGAGATACCGAATCAACCATGTCACGCGCTACGGCTACGGCAGCCCGGTATCGCTCTGCCACAGCATCGCTCACCTCAAGCCGCGGGAAAGTCTGTTCCAACGCTGTCTGAACAGCAGCGTCCGCGTGACTCCGTGGCCCTCGGTCGCGCGGGAGCACCGTGACCTGTTCGGCAACCGGGTGAACTATTTCTCCATCCAGCAGGCGCATTCCACCCTTGAGGTTACGGCGGTCAGCGAAGTCGAGGTGGAGCCCCCGATTCTGCCTAATCAGGGGCACTCTCCAAGCTGGGAGGACGTCAGAGATGCGCTGCGCGTCGACAGCGACCCGGCCGGTATCGGTGCTCGGGGTTTTGCGTTGCCGTCATCGGCAGTGCCCCTGAGCGCGGCGGCAACGGACTATGCGCGGGACTCGTTCACGCCTGGGCGACCGCTGATCGAGGCGGCCCGCGATCTGACCCACCGCATCTACACCGAGTTGGAGTACGACCCGGCGTTCACCACGGTCGCCACGCCGATCGCCCGTGTGTTGGAGCATCGGCGCGGGGTCTGTCAGGACTTTGCCCACCTGGCCATCGCCGGGCTGCGGGGATTGGGGCTGGCGGCCCGCTACGTCAGCGGCTACCTGGAAACGCTGCCTCCACCCGGGCAGCCCAAGCTGCGTGGTGCCGATGCGTCTCACGCCTGGTTTGCCATCTTCCTGCCGGGCCAGGGCTGGCCGCCGGACAGGGGCTGGATCGACCTCGACCCTACCAACGACTGTTTCATCGGCGAGCAGCACATCACCACCGCGATCGGCCGCGATTACCGGGACGTGACCCCGGTCCGCGGTGTCTTCTACGGTGGGGGGGAGCATCAGTTGACGGTCGCCGTGGATGTGGACAGGCTCAGTTAACGACGCGTGGAGCCTGATTCCGTAACCCTGGCCGCAACAACTGCCTCGTAGCGATGTGGAAGTTTGGCAATCAGTCAACCCTGAGGTTGACATGACCAATCGGGGTTCTTATACTGCGCGGCTTAGGTCGGCGATCACGGTCGTCGGCCCGAATAAGTTTTCACGCTGACAGGCCCAGGATACGGCTCAGCGGTGCCTCGACCGCGCGCCCCGATGCCGGCTGGTCAGCCTCCGTCGCCCGACTCCAGTCTCACCCGTCTCCTTATTTGGGTTGGTGGGCGAGGCGCTTTTGTCCCTGAAGCATTGTGGCCGCGGCCATTTTGTGGCTGTCGCTAGGGGTCGAGTCTGCGTGCGCAGGTCATCATCGACCGCCGTCTTGGTCTTGTTGGAGAACATCTGTTCATGGCAACCGTTAATCAATTGGTTCGCAACCCGCGCAAGCGCAAGGTTGTGAAGAGCACCGTCCCCGCGCTGGAGGCTTGTCCGCAAAAGCGTGGTGTCTGTACACGCGTTTACACGACCACGCCGAAAAAGCCGAACTCCGCGCTGCGAAAGGTCGCGCGCGTTCGGCTGACCAACGGCTTCGAGGTGGCCTCCTATATCGGAGGTGAGGGGCACAATCTGCAGGAGCATTCGGTGGTGCTCATTCGTGGCGGTCGCGTCAAAGATCTGCCTGGTGTGCGATACCACACGGTACGAGGAACCTTGGATACGTCAGGCGTTGAAAAGCGGCGCCAAGGCCGGTCCAAATATGGTGCTAAGCGGCCGAAGGGCTGACACCTAATTAATAATCAGCTCGCTGCTGAGCGTAAATTGCTCATTCAGCCTCGAGCTTTTCAGTCAACGATTTACGACGTCCAGGAATTCCGGAGCCTCCCTCAAGATGCCGAGAAGACGCATTGTTGCCCGCCGTCAGATCCTGCCCGATCCCAAGCACGGCAGTGAGCTGCTCGCCAAGTTCATCAATATGATGATGGAAGACGGCAAGAAGTCGGTGGCCGAGCGGATCATCTACCAGGCCCTCGATCAGATTTCCGATAAGAAGGGAGTCGAGCCGCTCGAGCTTCTCGACCAAGCGATGGAGAATGTGCGGCCCGTCGTCGAGGTGAAATCTCGACGCGTCGGCGGTGCGACCTATCAGGTGCCGATCGAGGTGCGTGCCTCCCGCCGCAACACGTTGGCCATGCGTTGGTTAATCGATGCGTCGCGGAAGCGCTCGGAAAAATCGATGGCCTTGCGCCTCGCGGGCGAACTGATGGATGCCGCCGACTCGCGTGGGTCTGCGGTCAAGAAAAAGGAAGATACGCACCGTATGGCCGAGGCCAACAAAGCATTCTCTCACTATCGCTGGTAGCCCTCCTTGGGATATCGGGTTCAGGGTCCGCCCTGCATCCATTCCTGAATCCATCATTAGGCAGAAACAGTCGTGGCACGTAGTACACCCATCGATCGGTACCGTAATCTAGGCATCATGGCTCACATTGATGCCGGAAAAACCACCACCACCGAGCGCGTCTTGTTCTACACCGGCCTGTCGCACAAGATTGGCGAGGTGCACGACGGCGCCGCGACGATGGACTGGATGGAGCAGGAGCAAGAGCGCGGCATTACCATCACCTCGGCGGCAACAACCTGCTTCTGGCAGGGTATGGATAAGCAGTTCCCCGAGCACCGAATCAATATCATCGACACCCCTGGGCACGTCGATTTCACCATCGAGGTCGAGCGCTCTCTGCGCGTCCTCGACGGTGCGTGCACCGTCTTCTGCGCCGTCGGTGGCGTAGAGCCTCAGTCGGAGACGGTTTGGCGCCAAGCCGACAAGTACGGTGTGCCGCGAATCGCCTTTGTCAACAAGATGGACCGCGTTGGTGCGAACTTCCTCCGCGTTGTCGATCAGGTCAAGGATCGCCTCGGTGCCGTTGCCGTACCGATTCAGTTGCCGATCGGCGCCGAAGATGTCTTTGCCGGCGTGATCGATCTGGTGCGCATGAAGGCGATCTACTGGGATGAAGCGAATCGAGGCATGACCTACGAGGCGCGTGAGATCCCGGAAGAGCTTAGGGAGGAGTGCGAGACCTGGCGAGAGCATATGGTCGAGGCGGCCGCCGAAGGCACGGAAGAGATGATGGAGAAATATCTCGAAGGCGGGGAGCTGACGGAAGAGGAGTTGAAGCGGGGGCTGCGACTGCGGACCATCTCCAACGAGATCGTGCCGATGCTCTGCGGTTCCGCGTTCAAGAACAAGGGCGTGCAGGCGATGCTCGATGCCGTCGTTGACTACCTGCCGGCGCCTACAGACGTGCCGCCCATTAAGGGCGTGGTCGATGATGAGGGCGAAGAATTCGAAGATCGGCCCTCGGATGATGGCGCGCCGTTTGCCGCGCTCGCGTTCAAGATCGCCACCGACCCCTACGTGGGTACGCTGACCTTTTTCCGCGTCTATTCCGGTGTCCTCAAGTCCGGCGATACCGTGTTCAATCCGGTCAAGCGTAAGAAGGAGCGCGTCGGCCGTATCCTGCAGATGCATTCCAACGACCGCAAAGAGATCAAGGAGGTCTGCGCGGGGGACATCGCGGCTGCGGTCGGCTTGAAGGACGTCACGACGGGTGAAACGCTCTGCGCCATGGATGCCGTCATTACGCTTGAGCGAATGGAGTTTCCGGAGCCGGTCATCTCCGTGGCCGTGGAGCCGAAGAGTAAGGGCGACCAAGAGAAGATGGGTGTCGCGCTATCGAAGTTGGCCCAGGAAGATCCCTCGTTCCGTGTTCGGTCTGACGAAGAGTCGGGCCAGACCATCATCTCGGGCATGGGCGAGTTGCATCTCGAGATCATCGTCGACCGCATGAAGCGCGAATTCAGCGTCGAGGCGAACGTCGGTGCCCCGCAGGTCAGCTATCGGGAGACGATTCGCAGGACGGTCGAGCAAGAGACCAAGTTTGCCCGTCAGTCCGGCGGCCGAGGCCAGTTTGGTCACGTGTACATTCGGCTTGAGCCCCAAGAGGCTGGTGAGGGCTACGCGTTCGTCAATGACATCGTCGGCGGCTCGATTCCCAAGGAATATATCCCGGCCGTCGACAAAGGCATCCGGGAGGCCATGGGCAACGGCGTCCTGGCCGGCTTCCCCATGGTCGATGTCAAGGTCACCCTCTACGACGGGTCGTACCACGAGGTCGACTCCAGTGAAATGGCGTTCAAGATTGCCGGCTCGATGGCCCTGAAAGAGGGCTCGAGAAAGGCCAAGCCCGTGCTGCTGGAGCCGATTATGAAGGTTGAGGTCGTGACTCCCGAGGAGAACATGGGTGATGTCATGGGGGATCTGAATAGCCGGCGGGGCATGATTCAAGGAATGGACGATGCGCCCTCCGGAAAGATCATCCGGGCTGAGGTTCCATTGGCTAGCATGTTCGGGTATGCCACCGATCTTCGCTCTGCTACTCAGGGGCGAGCCACTTACAGCATGGAGTTCGCAAAATACTCCGAGGTCCCGGCAAGCATCGCCGAGGCCGTTGCTAAGAAACAGTAGGCGACGGTTGCCGCTGCCGGTGCCGCGCATTTTGATTCGTCGACGAAAAGATCAGCGACAAAGACTTAAGGGTTATCGCCATGTCGAAACAAAAATTTGAACGTAATAAGCCGCACGTCAACGTCGGCACCATTGGTCATGTCGACCACGGCAAGACGACGCTGACCGCGGCCATCACTGTCACGCAGGCGAAGAAGTTCGGCGGCGAGTCGCGGGCGTACGACCAGATCGACAACGCCCCCGAAGAGCGCGAGCGCGGCATTACCATTGCCACGGCGCACGTGGAATACGAGACCGACGCCCGCCACTACGCCCATGTCGACTGCCCCGGGCATGCCGACTATGTGAAGAACATGATCACCGGTGCGGCGCAGATGGACGGCGCGATCCTGGTGGTTTCGGCAGCCGACGGCCCGATGCCGCAGACGCGCGAGCACATCCTGCTCTCCCGCCAGGTCGGCGTGCCCTACATCATCGTCTACCTCAACAAGGCCGACATGGTCGACGACGAGGAACTGCTGGAACTGGTTGAGATGGAGGTCCGCGAGCTGCTCGACAGCTACGAGTTCCCCGGCGACGACACGCCGATCATTACCGGTTCGGCGCTCAAGGCGCTTGAGGGCGACGAGAGCGACATTGGCGCGCCGTCCATCGCCAAGCTGATGGAGGCCCTCGACAGCTACATTCCCGAGCCGGAGCGTGCGATCGACGGCGCATTCCTGATGCCGATCGAGGACGTCTTCTCCATCTCCGGCCGCGGCACCGTGGTCACCGGCCGCGTCGAGCGCGGCGTGGTCAAGGTCGGAGAAGAGGTCGAGATCGTCGGTATCAAGGACACGGTCAAGACCACCTGCACCGGCGTGGAGATGTTCCGCAAGCTGCTCGACCAGGGTGAAGCGGGAGACAACGTCGGGGTGCTGCTGCGCGGCACCAAGCGCGACGACGTCGAGCGCGGTCAAGTGCTGGCCAAGCCCGGCAGCATCACCCCGCACACCCACTTCGAGGCCGAGGTGTACGTGCTCAGCAAGGAAGAGGGCGGGCGGCACACGCCGTTCTTCAACGGCTATCGGCCCCAGTTCTACTTCCGCACCACCGACGTGACCGGTGCGGTTGAACTCCCGGAGGGCGTGGAGATGGTCATGCCTGGCGACAACATCAAGATGGTCGTCAAGCTGATTGCGCCGATCGCCATGGAAGACGGGTTGCGCTTCGCCGTGCGCGAGGGTGGCCGCACCGTCGGTGCCGGTGTTGTCGCGAAGGTCATCGAGTAATGGCAATGGCAAATCAACGAATTCGCATCCGGCTCAAGGCCTTCGATCACCGCCTGATCGACCAATCAGCGCGAGAGATCGTCGATACAGCAAAACGGACGGGGGCCCAAGTCCGCGGTCCCGTGCCGCTGCCTTCCCGACACGAGCGCTATACCATACTGGTTTCCCCGCACGTCAACAAAGACGCCCGTGATCAGTATGAACTGCGCACTCACAAACGGTTGATGGATATCGTCGACCCGACCGACAAGACCGTCGACGCGTTGATGAAGCTCGACTTGGCGGCCGGCGTCGATGTCCAGATCAAGCTGAGCTGAGGAGCCTGTGATGAGTATTGGGTTAATTGGGCGAAAAGCCGGTATGACACGCGTCTTCCGGGACGACGGCGTCTCCGTGCCCGTGACCGTGATCGAAGTCACGCCGAACCACGTCACTCAGGTGAAGACCGTCGATAACGACGGCTATGCCGCGATACAGGTTGCTACTGGTGAGCGCAAGCCGTCTCGGGTGAGCAAGCCAATGGCGGGGCACTTCGCAAAGGCAAGTGTCGTCGCTGGCGACGCACTGCGGGAGTTTCGTGTTGATGGCGAGGCGACTGACCTTGCATCCGGTGCCCAACTGGGACTCGACATGTTCTCCGAGGGACAAAAAGTCGACGTACGGGGAGTCACTAAGGGCAAAGGGTTTGCCGGCGGCATCAAACGACACAACTTTCGCAGTCAGGACAGTACCCACGGCAACTCGGTCTCCCACCGGGCGCCAGGTTCCATCGGGCAGTGCCAGACCCCGGGTCGGGTGTTCAAGGGCAAACGGATGGCCGGGCAAATGGGCAACGTCAACCGTTGCCAGCAGGGGCTTGAAGTCGTTCGAGTCGATGCTGACCGGAACCTGATCCTCGTTCGCGGAGGCGTCCCGGGGCCGTCTGGGGGGCGCGTTGTGATCGTTCCGTCTGTCAAACAAAAGAATAAGGGTTGACCATCATGGAACTGGCAATGCGAACGAACGGCGATGCTTCGGATACCGTAGCGGTTGCCGACGCCATTTTCGCCGTCGATTATAAGCCGGCGCTTATTCATCAAATCGTCACCGCCTATCTCGCGGGGGCCCGCTCCGGGACAAAGGCCAACAACAGCCGATCTCAGGTCCGGGGCGGCGGCGCCAAGCCCTACCGTCAGAAAGGCACAGGTCGTGCGCGGGCCGGCACATCGCGTAGCCCGCTTTGGCGCGGAGGCGGTGTCACCTTCGCCGCAGCGCCGAAGGATTGGGGGCAAAAAGTAAACCGGAAGATGTATCGCGGCGCGTTGCGCTCGATTCTCTCTGAGCTAATTCGCAAGGAGCGCCTCGTCGTGCTCCCCGCATTCGAGCTTGACGCCCCGAAGACAAAGCTGCTTGCGGTGCGTCTGCGGGAATTGGCGGTCGCCGATGCGCTGATTGTGGTCGAGAGCTTTGACGATCCGCTCTTCGTAGCGGCAAGAAATATCCCCAGGGTAGACGTTGTAACCGCGGCGCAGGTTGATCCAGTCAGTCTCATCGCCTTTGAACATGTGGTGACGACAAAGGCGGCGTTGATCAGGCTTGAGGAGCGGCTCAAATGAACAAAGAAAAGTTGTTAACGGTTCTCCTCGGGCCCGTTATTTCTGAGAAGACCGCGTTGGCTGCCGACGCCGCTGGCCAGTACGCATTCCGCGTGCGCACGGACGCGACCAAGCGCGAGATCTCCAAGGCCGTCGAAATGTTGTTCGACGTAGACGTCACTGCGGTTCAAGTGCTGAACGTTCGCGGGAAGCAGAAGCGGTTTGGCGGCCGAATGGGTAAGCGAGCCGACTGGCGTAAAGCCTATGTCCGGTTGAAGCCTGGGCAAGATATAGAGCTTGGCGGCGGCGCCTGATGTCGCTGCGCGCTGTAGTTTAGGTTGCAATAATATGGCTATTATCAAGACAAATCCGACCTCTCCCGGACGTCGATTCGTCGTCAAGGTCGTTAATCCCGATCTCCACAAAGGTGAGCCGCATTCGGGGCTTATCAGCAAGAAGTCAAAGAGTGGGGGGCGAAACAACGCCGGGCGCATCACGGTCCGACACCGGGGTGGCGGTCACAAACAACGTTATCGCATCGTCGATTTCAAGCGAAACAAGCAGGACGTCCCGGCGACCGTTGAGCGTATCGAATACGATCCGAACCGGAGCGCCCACCTCGCACTGTTGAAGTATCGGGACGGTGCTTGGGCCTATATTCTGGCGCCGAAAGGGTTGGCTACGGGGAGCACCGTGGTCGCCTCAGAGACGGCACCGATTGCGGCGGGAAATTGCTTGCCGATGCGCAACATCCCGGTGGGTACGGAGCTTCATTGCATCGAGATGCGACCAGGGAAGGGGGCACAAATTGCCCGTGCCGCTGGCAGTTCGGCCCAGTTGATCGCGAGAGAGGGGTTCAACGCGACGCTTCGGCTCCGGTCGGGGGAGATGCGGAAGGTACATGCGGACTGTCGTGCGGTAATCGGCGCCGTCGGGAACGGCGAGCACAGCCTGCGCAAGCTTGGCAAGGCCGGCGCGAAGCGCTGGCGAGGCGTGCGTCCGACCGTGCGCGGTGTCGTGATGAATCCGGTGGACCACCCGCATGGCGGTGGTGAGGGCCGGACGTCCGGCGGACGCCATCCCGTCTCTCCCTGGGGTGTTCCAACCAAGGGCCACAAGACGCGTAACAATAAGCGCACCGACGGCATGATTGTCCGTCGTCGTGGCAGCAAATAGCAGAACAGATAGAGGATAAGAGGCGTGGCACGTTCAGTTCGCAAAGGCCCGTTTGTAGACCACCACTTGGCTAAAAAGGTCGAGGATGCGGTTGCGCAGAATAGTAAGCGCCCGATTAAAACCTGGTCTCGCCGTTCAATGGTGCTTCCCGAGATGGTCGGTCTGACGATCGCTGTCTACAACGGTCGGCAGCATATTCCGGTGCTGATCAACGAAAATATGATCGGACACAAATTAGGCGAGTTCGCGTTAACCCGGACCTTCCGCGGTCACGCGGCAGACAAAAAGGCAAAGAAGCGCTAAGGGGCGAACAATGCAAGCTCATGCGACATTGAGGTATGCGCGTATTTCAGCGCAGAAGGCTCGGCTTGTCGCCGACCAAATTCGCGGCCAATCCGTTGAGCAGGCGCTGAATTTGTTGACGTTTAGCCCGAAAAAAGGGGCAAGCATCATCAAAGGCGTTTTGGAATCGGCGATCGCTAATGCAGAGAACAATGCTGGAGCAGATGTTGATGAGTTGCATATCGACAGCATCCAAGTCAACGAAGGGCCGGCGATGAAGCGAATACGGGCCCGAGCCAAGGGTCGTGCGAGTCGAATTTTGAAGCAGACCAGCCATATCAAGCTATCCGTCGCCGAACGCTGAATCCGGAGTTAGACAATGGGGCAAAAAGTAAATCCGATCGGAATTCGACTCGGAATCGTTCGCGACTGGACGTCAAAATGGTACGCGGATTCCAAAGACTACGCCGATCTTCTGAATACCGATCTTCAGGTCCGCGCTTTTCTTAAGAAGACGCTTGAGAAGGCTTCCGTCAGCCGCATTCAGATCGATCGGCCTGCGAAGAACGCTCATATTACGATTCATACCGCTCGACCTGGGGTGGTAATCGGCAAGCGTGGCGAGGACATCGATAAGCTTCGGGCACGTGTCTCTGCACTGATGGGCATTCCAGTGCACATCAGCATTGAAGAGATTCGCAAGCCGGAACTTGATGCGCAGCTCGTTGCCGAGGGCATCGCGCAGCAGCTTGAGCGGCGCATCATGTTCCGCCGGGCGATGAAGCGCGCGGTTCAGAATACGATGCGTGCAGGTGCTGGGGGCGTCCGGGTAAACATCGCCGGCCGCCTTAACGGTGCAGAGATCGCACGTTCCGAATGGTATCGAGAGGGCCGCGTGCCGCTGCATACCTTGCGCGCAGACATTGATTACGGCTTCGCAGAGGCGCGGACCACCTACGGGATCATCGGCGTGAAGACGTGGATCTTCCGTGGAGAAGTTATCGGCGACGCTCAAGAAGAGCCCGCACCGAAGCCGCGGCCGAATAGAAGGGGTTGATAGATGTTGCAGCCAAAACGAACAAAGTTCCGCAAACAACATAAGGGAAGAAATCGCGGCCTGGCGCAAAGCGGAAACCAAGTCAGCTTCGGCGAGTTTGGTCTCAAGGCAGTCGGTCGTGGTCGTATTACGGCGCGTCAAATTGAAGCTGCGCGCCGGGCAATTACGCGTAAAGTTAAGCGTGGCGGAAAGCTTTGGATCAGGGTTTTTCCCGACAAGCCGATCTCCAAGAAGCCCTTGGAGGTTCGTATGGGCAAGGGCAAGGGCAACGTCGAGTACTGGGTTGCGCTGATACAGCCAGGGAAGATGCTCTACGAGATCGAGGGTGTCAGCGAAGAGCTCGCCCGCGATGCGTTCAGATTGGCGGCGGCAAAGTTGCCGGTGCAGACAACTTTTGATAAGAGGCAGATCCTGTGATGAGCGCGAATGAGCTTCGCGAGAAGACGCCTGCGGAGTTGGAGGAGCAGCTCATTGAGCTGCGGAAAGAACAATTTGCGTTGCGCATGCAACAGGGCACCGGTCAACTTGCCCGGCCAAGTCAGGTAAAGGTGGTCCGTCGGGCGATTGCGACGGTCAAGACCATTATGGGCGAACAAGCACGAGGCCGTTCTGATGTCTGAGCAGCAGGCTGAAATCAGCAATAAGGCGGTGACCGGGCGGGTCATTAGCAGCAGCATGGACAAATCGATTACGGTTCTCATTGAGCGACGCGTCAAGCACCCGTTGTACGGGAAATTTATGCGACGTTCGACGAAGCTGCACGCCCATGACGAAGGCAACCTATGCAGTGCCGGCGACATGGTCCGTGTCGAGCAGTGTCGGCCCCTTTCCAAGACCAAGAGTTGGCGGCTGGTCGAGATCCTCGAGAAGGCGCGTTAAGGCGGCTTCGTGGCTACAGCTTCAGCCTGGTGGGTAATTAAAAAATGATTCAAATGCAGACGAGGTTGAGCGTCGCGGACAACAGCGGTGCCAGATCCGTACAGTGTATCAAGGTGCTCGGAGGCTCTCACCGGCGGTATGCGGGCATCGGTGACGTGATCAAGGTCACCGTCAAGGATGCCATGCCGCGAGGCAAGGTGAAAAAGGGCGATGTCCTCAATGCGGTTGTCGTCCGCACGCGCAAGGGCGTGCGTAGGCCAGATGGGTCGCTGATTCGCTTTGACGGCAACGCCGCAGTGCTGCTGAACAGTCAGCTTCAGCCGATCGGAACCCGTATTTTCGGGCCAGTGACCAGGGAACTTCGCGGGGATAAATTTATGAAAATTATCTCCCTCGCTCCGGAAGTTCTGTAGGGGCCGTCTTGGGGTGCAGTCGGCGCGATATCTTTTGGGCGCCTTGGGGTTTTATCGATGAAAAAGATTAAAGTTGGTGATGATGTAATCGTCGTCACCGGAAAAGATAAAGGGAAGCGGGGACCGGTGTTGAAAGTGCTGGTCGGTGGGCGAGTGCTCGTTGAGAACGTGAATGTCTCCAAGAAGCACCAAAAGGCTAACCCGCAAAAAGGCGAGTCGGGAGGGATCGTCGACAAAGAAATGCCGATCGACCGTTCGAATGTGGCATTGTTCAATCCCGCAAAGGGCGGGGCAGACCGCATTGGCTTCAAGGTCCTTGAGGATGGGCGGAAGGTTCGCTACTTCAAGTCTGACGGTGAAGTTGTCGACCTCTGATTTAAGGTGTGATGATGGCTAGATTACAGGCGCTCTACAGAGAGACTCTCTCAGAGCAACTTCAGCAGCAGTTCGGCTTTTCCAGCAATATGGAAGTGCCGCGGATCGTCAAGATCACGCTAAATATGGGTGTCGGCGAGGCCGTTGCCGATAAAAAGGTGATGGACCATGCGGTGAAGGACCTCACCCAGATCGCCGGGCAGAAGCCCATCGTGACCTATGCTCGAAAGTCCGTTGCTGGCTTCAAGATCCGCGAAGGTTGGCCCGTCGGATGCAAGGTGACGTTGCGTCGCGAACGAATGTACGAATTTTTGGATCGCCTGGTCAATGTAGCGATCCCTCGAATTCGAGACTTTCGTGGGCTCAGCGCGAAGGCTTTCGACGGTCGAGGAAACTACTCGATCGGTGTCCGGGAGCAGATCATCTTTCCAGAGATCGATTACGATAAGATCGACACGCTTCGCGGTCTGGATATAACGATCACGACTACCGCCAAGACTGACGAGCAGGGAAAGGCTCTGCTGGAAGGTTTTCATTTCCCATTTCGGGGCTAGGCTGCACCATGGCAAAGAAAAGCATGATCGCACGCGACGTTAAGAGAACGTTGATTGCGAAAAAATACGAAAAGCGGCGGCAAGCGCTAAAGGCAGTCGTTAACGACCGGAGCGCGGCAAGCGAAGCGGTCGACGAGGCGATGCTGGCGCTCCAGAAGTTGCCAAGGGACGCGAGCCCTAGTCGGCAGCAACGCCGATGCCGGATTAGCGGGCGTCCGCACGCCGTGTATCGCAAGTTCGGGCTTGGCAGGAACAAGCTACGGGAGGCCGTGATGCGCGGTGACGTCCCCGGTGTAGTCAAGGCAAGCTGGTAGATAAATCGTCAATGGCAGCGGTTGCTGCCGCGTCTATGGGTATCGCGCTGAACGGCGGTTTGACCCGGAGAATATAGTTATGAGTATGTCAGATCCGATTGCGGATATGTTGACCAGGATTCGAAACGGTCAAGCGCGGGGTAAGGTCGTCATCGACATGCCGGCGTCGAAGAAGAAGGTCGCAATCGCTGAGCTGCTTCGCGACGAAGGGTATATCGGTGAGGTCGGCGTGAGCGGAGAGGGAAAGCCTGTGCTTAGGATTTCATTGAAGTACTATCGGGGCCGTCCGGTCGTTGAATTTTTGCGGCGGGTATCTCGTCCCGGCCTCAGGATTTATCGAGGGAAAGACGATCTTCCGGTTGTGTGGGGTGGGCTGGGGATTGCGATTATTTCGACGTCCAAGGGTCTCATGACCGATCGCGCCGCGCGTCGAGCGGGGACCGGCGGCGAAGTGTTGGCCCTGGTTGCTTAAGAGCGGAGTTTTAACATGTCGAGAATCGCAAAAGCACCGGTGGCAGTTCCCGCTGGAATCACCGTCGAGCTGTCGGAGTCGGGGGTCAAAGTGGCGGGGCCGAAAGGCGCGCTTGAGCAGTTCGTTCATCCACTCGTTACGTTGACGCAACAGGACGGCGAATTGACGTTCGAGCCAACGGCTCCCACAAAGCAGGGGTGGGCGATGGCGGGGACAATGAGGGCGCTGGTCAACAACATGGTTCAAGGCGTTTCCACTGGCTTCCAGCGGAAGTTGTCGTTGGTCGGGGTTGGCTATCGCGCTCAGGCGAAGAGCCCGTCGGCGCTCAATCTCTCGCTCGGGTTCTCCCACCCGATCGATTACGCCATGCCGTCTGGAGTGTCGGTCGAGACGCCATCGCCGACGGAAATTGTTGTGAGCGGGGCGGACAAGCAAAAAGTCGGGCAAGTCGCGGCTGAGATTCGCAGCTTCCGTCCGCCTGAGCCTTACAAGGGTAAAGGCGTGCGATACTCAGACGAACACGTGCTGCGGAAAGAAGCGAAGAAGAAATAGGCCACGGTCATCATGTCAAAAAAAGAATCACGTATCCGCCGTGCGGCACGAGCACGAGCGAAGATCCGGGAGTTGCAGCGCCATCGACTCTGCATCTTCCGCTCGCCGCGGCACATGTATGCCCAGCTCGTTTCTCCGGATGGGGCAACGATTCTCGCCAGTGCGTCGACGGTTGAGAAGGACCTGCGCGTGCAGATTGAAGGCTATTCCGGAAACTGCACCGCGGCAAGTCTGGTTGGTCAGCTTATAGCGGAGCGGGCAAAAACACTCGGTGTCGAAGAGGTCGCGTTCGATCGGTCCGGATTCCGCTATCATGGGCGAGTGAAAGCCCTTGCTGACGCTGCACGCGAGCACGGGTTACGGTTCTGATTTCCGCATCGGTGGCTGGATCGGTGCTGTTTATCCTAGGGTAAGCGGCCTTTTCGCCACGCGGAGCGTCCACAGCGAGAAATTCCAAATGTCAAATTTTAATCCCAGGCCAGAAGGCGATGAGCTTCTGGAGAAACTTATCTCCGTTAATCGGGTGGCCAAGGTCGTGAAAGGCGGCCGCGTTTTCGGCTTTAGTGCACTAACCGTCGTTGGCGATGGTAAGGGTCGAGTCGGCTACGGCACAGGCAAGGCAAGGGAGGTTCCGGTGGCCATTCAAAAGGCGATGGAAACGGCGCGGAAGAATATGGTCGATGTGAGGCTAAGGGATACGACACTGCAGTATCCGATACTTGGCCGTCATGGCGCGGCGCGTGTCTATATGCAGCCGGCTTCGGACGGAACGGGCATTATCGCCGGCGGCGCAATGCGGGCAGTATTTGAAGTGCTTGGCGTCCAGAACGTGCTCGCGAAGTGCATTGGAACCAACAACCCAATCAATGTCGTTCAGGCAACGATAAACGGTCTGGAAACAATGGTCGACGCCGAACTCGCTGCTGCAAAGCGGGGCAAGACCGTTGAGCAGATCACCGGGTGAAGGGCATGAGTAGCACGAAAAATCTTCGAATTCGGTTGGATCGGAGCCTCTATGGGCGGGCCAAGACCCATCAGGCCTGTGCGCGAGGACTCGGACTTCGGAAACCACACCAGGTCGTCGCTGTGGAAGACACCCCGGAAAACCGCGGAATGGTTCGGAAAGTTCAGTACATGGTTACGGTTCTTGAGGAGAGTTGACATGAGACTTAACACTCTTTCAGGCGCACCAGGCAGCCGTAAAGACGCGAAAAGGGTTGGTCGCGGAATCGGCAGTGGGTTTGGCAAGACTTGCGGGCGTGGCCACAAGGGGCAAAAGTCACGTAGCGGAGGCTTCCACAAGGTCGGCTTTGAAGGAGGCCAGATGCCGCTCCAGCGTCGCCTGCCTAAAGTCGGTTTCCGTTCGCGGAAGGCAAGTTCTGTGGACGAGGTACGTCTCAGTGAGCTTTCGCGGGTTTCGGGTGAGGTCGTTGATTTGGCGACCCTCCGTACAGCCGGCTTGGTGTCGGGGCGAGTGAAGCGCGTGAAGATCATACACAGCGGTGATGTGGACCGAGCGCTTACCATCGTCGGGCTTGCGATCAGCGGTGGTGCCAAGTCGGCCATCGAGGCCGCAGGCGGAAAAGTCGTGAGCGTTACGGAGGCGTAAGGGTCGGTATGGCAAAGGGCAACGCTGCGACAATGCAGGCGCTTGGTGGGATGGGGCGCCTGACCGAACTACGTCAGCGCCTACTGTTTGTAGTCGGCGCGTTGCTTGTCTACCGGGTCGGAACGTTTATCCCCGTTCCGGGAATTAATCCGGAGGCACTCGCCGTCCTGTTTGATCAGAATCAGGGTTCGATTCTGGACATGTTCAACATGTTCTCGGGGGGCGCGTTAGAACGGGCTAGCATCCTTGCCTTGGGTATCATGCCGTACATTTCAGCGAGCATCATCATGCAGCTGATGTCCGCCGTGATCCCGCAGCTTGAGCAGCTTAAAAAAGAAGGCGAGGCTGGACGTCGGAAGATTACGCAATACACGAGGTATGGCACGGTCGTTCTCGCGACCTTCCAAGCCGTAGGCATTTCGATTGCACTGCAGGGGGAGTCTGCGGGCGGCTCGTCGCTGGTGGTTCAGCACGGTGTTGGCTTCGTGTTCACAGCCGCTGTGTCGCTGGTCACCGGCACTATGTTTCTGATGTGGCTTGGGGAGCAGATCACCGAGCGAGGCATCGGTAACGGCATCTCGCTGATCATCTTCGCTGGCATCGTGGCCGGTCTGCCTGCTGCGGTTGGAGGGACCTTGGAGCTTGTGCGGACGGGCGAGATGAATCCGTTGGCGGTCCTTGTGCTGTTTGCCCTCGCGCTCGCAGTTACCGCATTCGTGGTCTTTGTGGAGCGCGGACAACGAAGGATCACGGTTAACTATGCGCGACGGCAGCAGGGGCGAAAAATGATGGCTGCTCAGAGTAGCCACTTACCGCTCAAGCTGAACATGGCAGGGGTAATACCACCGATCTTTGCCTCAAGCATCATCCTGTTCCCTGGTACTTTGGGGCAGTGGTTCAGCCAGTCGGAAGACATGCGTTGGCTCGCGGATATCACGAGCAAATTGTCTCCGGGTGAGCCCGTCTACGTCATTCTTTATGCGGCGGCGATCATCTTCTTCTGCTTCTTTTATACCGCATTGGTTTTTAACGCGAAGGACACTGCGGATAACCTCAAGCGGTCGGGGGCATTCATACCTGGTATACGGCCGGGCGAGCAGACGGCGCGGTATATTGACAATGTGATGACTAGGTTAACGGCGGCCGGCGCGATCTACATCACGGCGGTCTGTTTACTGCCGGAATTCCTGATCGTCGGGTGGAATGTGCCATTTTATTTTGGCGGAACGTCGCTGCTGATTGTGGTTGTGGTGGTGATGGACTTCATGGCTCAAGTCCAGGCTCACCTGATGTCGCATCAATACGAAGGGCTAATGAAGAAGGCCAACTTGAAGGCGCCGGGCGCCGGCCTCCTGCGCTAGCCCTCTCCCTGTGAAAAATATCTGTGGTGTGCTATGAAAGTTCGTGCGTCAGTAAAGAAAATTTGTCGTCATTGCAAGATGATTCGCCGTCGGGGTACCGTCCGCGTCATCTGTAAAGACCCGCGACACAAACAGCGGCAGGGCTGAGTTGGTGAAGTTCGAGCAACTCCAAACCTTCGGCTCTTCTTGTCAAAATATTGCTACGGAGGCAGCCTCATGGCCCGTATCGCTGGTGTAAACATCCCTGATCGCAAACATGCGGCTGTCGCACTAACAGCCATTTACGGCATAGGCCGTACCAGCGCGCAAAAGATATGTGCCGCCGCCGGTATTGGTCAGGAAGTCAAGATTCAGGCGTTATCCGAAGAAGAAATCGATCGGGTCCGCGCCGAGGTTGGCAAGTATGTCGTAGAGGGTGACCTTCGTCGCGAGATCTCGATGAACATCAAGCGATTGATGGATCTCGGGTGTAACCGGGGAATTCGGCATCGGCGTGGCCTGCCACTGCGGGGGCAGAGGACGCGGACCAATGCAAGGACGCGGAAAGGCCCGCGCCGGCCGATAAAGCGTTGACGTATCCTAGATGATCAGTCGTGGGCTTAGGCCCGTCGTTACTGAGAAATCGAAGTTTTAAGCTACCTCGGGTGATGTAGATATGGCTAAGCAGGCCAAAACAAAAAAAAAGGTAAAGAAGCAGGTCGCGGATGGCGTAGCCCATGTCCACGCTTCTTTTAACAATACGATAATCACGATTACCGATCGTCAGGGAAACGCGCTGTCTTGGGCGACGGCCGGAGGTTCCGGTTTCCGAGGTTCTCGTAAGAGCACCCCGTTCGCGGCTCAGGTAGCAGCGACGCGTGCCGGACAAGCCGCGAAGGAGTTCGGCGTAAAGAATCTGGACGTCAACGTTAAGGGCCCTGGCCCGGGTCGTGAGTCCGCTGTTCGGGCCCTGAATACCGCGGGCTTCAAGGTGACAAGCATCACCGACGTGACGCCGATTCCTCACAACGGTTGTCGGCCTCCGAAGAAGCGTCGGGTCTAGAGATCTGGAGTAAAAGATTATGGCACGTTACACAGGTCCAACCTGTAAGCTGGCTCGGCGAGAAGGCGTTGATCTTGGCTTAAAGAGCCGGGCTCGGTCGCTCGATACGAAGTGCAACCTGGAGAAAGTACCGGGGCATGCCGCTGATCGTCGGCGGCGGATATCGGATTATGGTTTGCAGCTTCGCGAGAAGCAGAAGGTCCGGCGGATTTACGGTGTTCTGGAAAAACAGTTCCGGAACTACTACAAGAGCGCCGCTAGGGCGAAAGGCGCAACGGGCGAGCGGCTTCTTCAGCTGCTGGAACGGCGGCTGGACAACGTCGTGTTTCGGATGGGCTTTGGCTCCACGCGTGCTGAGGCCAGGCAACTAGTCTCCCATAAGGGCGTGCTGGTCAATGGTCGCAAGGTGTCTGTACCGTCGTACCAGGTTGATGTTGATGACATCGTCGAGGTGACCGAGAAGGCGCGAAAACAGGTTCGGGTGCTGAGCGCGCTTGCATTGGCGGAGCAGTATAGCTTCGCAGACTGGGTTGAGGTGGACGTGAAAGGCGTCAAAGGCGTGTTTCGCCGCATCCCGGAGCGGGCGGATCTCGCGGCGGACATTAACGAGTCGCTGATCGTCGAGCTGTACTCGAAGTAGCGGTTTGATATCGAGAACTTTTTGTGGGTGGTTGAACGATGGCCGATGCTGGCACTGGATTTTTAAAGCCGCGAATTGTCAAAGTTGAGCCCGTCGATGGAGACAAGAACCGGGCCAAAGTGTCACTGGAGCCCTTGGAACGCGGTTTCGGCCACACACTGGGGAATGCGCTACGCAGAATCCTCCTCTCGTCGATCGACGGCTGTGCGGTCACCGAGGTCGAGATTCAGGGGATACTGCACGAGTATTCCGCGATCGATGGGGTTCAAGAAGATGTGCTGGAGATCCTACTGAATCTGAAGCAGCTTGCGATTGCCCTGGAAGGGAAGGATGAGGCGACCTATACGCTGAGTAAGGCCGGTCCTGGAACGGTGACGGCAGGCGACATCGCGCTTGATCATAGCGCAGAGGTCGCCAATCCCGAGTTGGTGATAGCCCATATTTCCGGGCAATCGGAATTGAGCATGTCGCTTACAGTGCGGCGGGGCCGTGGCTATGAGCCCGCGACGCAAAGGGAGCTTGAGGGAAGCGAGGATCGGCCCATCGGGAAGTTGCCGTTGGACGCCTCATTCAGTCCCGTCAAACGGGTAGCGCTGGACGTTCAGTCTGCTCGCGTCGAGCAACGAACAGATCTTGACCGGCTGGTCATCGATTTGGAGACAGACGGTACAGTCGACCCCAAGGACGCGATCCAGCGGGCTGCAGGCATCTTGCGAGACCAGTTAGGGAGCTTCGCGGATTTGGATCAGGCCGAGCCGGGAGATGGAGGCGAGCAGGAGGTTGTCGAGGAGCCTGCCTTCGATCCGATTCTGATGCGTCCCGTCGATGAACTGGAGCTAACGGTTCGTTCCGCGAACTGTCTGAAAGCCGAGAACATCTATCTCATCGGAGACTTGATCCAACGAACCGAGGTGGAGTTGTTGAAGACGCCGAACCTCGGGAAGAAGTCGCTGACAGAGATTAAGGACGTCCTCGCCACACGGGGTCTGTCGTTGGGGATGCGGCTGGATAGTTGGCCCCCCGAAAATATTGACGAACTCTTGGTCAAATAGAGTTTTGGAGTTAGTTAAATGCGTCACCGTAAATCCGGCAGACAACTCAACCGTAATAGCGCACATCGCCAAGCGATGTTCCGCAATATGGCCTGTTCTTTGTTCCGTCACGAGGTCATCAAGACCACGCTGCCGAAGGCGAAGGAACTGGTACGGGTTGCAGAGCCGTTGATTACACTTGCCAAGAACGATTCCGTTCACACACGGCGCTTGGCGTTTTCTCGATTGAGAGATAAAGAGGCGGTCGGTAAGCTCTTCGCGGAACTAGGTCCTAGGTTCAGCGCCAGGCCTGGTGGCTATGTCCGAGTCTTGAAGTGCGGGCTGCGCGCCGGCGATGCAGCACCGATGGCCTATGTGGAACTGGTTGATCGCGCCGTCGGTGAGGCAGCCGAAGCGGCGTCTGCTGGCACGGACTGATGTTGCCTTGAGGGATAGGGCGATCTGTGGCCAAGGGTTACCCATCCAGCGGTAGGGACACTCAAACGCGTCTCAAACGGCTGCGTGGGGTTGCGTGGTGCCGTCGTTTGGTCGCCGTGATTTGCGTCGTTGGCGTCACAAACGTTTTCGCCGATGATTCGCTTGAGAAGGCGATCGGGTACTGGCGGACCGGGCAGCTGGATACAGCTCTGCAGATCCTGGAGAACCGCCTTGCCGACGGGGAAGCCGACGGGGGTACGCAGCTTGCTCTTGCGCGAGTCTACTTGGACCTGGGGCGGCACAGAGCGGCGGCCCAGGCGTTAAAGTTTGCAGAGTTGGTTAGGGCTCCGGTGGGTGATCTCGCGGCCACTCGGGCTAGGCTTTGGACAGCGCAGGGCGAGAGCGAGCGGGTTCTGGCCGAAATCATCCCGGAGGATTATGTTGGCAACAACGTTCGCTCCGAGCTGTACTCGATACGCGCCCGGGTATACATGTTGGCGGGGCGCCTGGATGAAGCTGAGGGAGCTGTCGACGATGCTTTGAGTCTTAATCGTACCAACGCCGAGGCGCTGCTGATTTCGGCCGAGGTTGCGCTCAGGCAGGGCGACATAGAAGGCGCACATTCTCGATTAGATAAGGCGGTGGAGGCCGGCGGCGATCAAGGTGAATCTTGGCAGGTACGTGCGTCCATAGCGACTTCCGAGGGCGATTTGGATGCGGCGGAGCGGGCGCTGCTGCGTGCGGAAATGTTCTCCCGAGCCAAGGCGACTCCGCGCCTGAGGCTCGCATTGCTCCGCATTGACCAAGGTCGCTTGGATGAGGCGGAGGAGGATATCGCCCGTGTGGCGGAAATGATGCCCGGACATTCCGGTCTTCTGTTCGCGGAAGGGGCGCTGCGACTGCGCCAGGGGCAGCTCTCGTCCGGCGCGATCCTGCTGAGGCAATATGTAGCCCTCCACCCGGCCGCACGTCACGCGGCGCTCTTGCTGGGCCTGGCGGAGCTGGAGCTGGGTAATACCGACGCAGCTCACTCTCTTCTCAGCCAATTCAACCAAGATCGGCCAGAGTCCGTTCGGGGCGCGATCGCCGTCGCACGGGTTCTGATGCGTGAGGAGCGCAACGAAGAGGCCGCCGAGATCCTCCTACCTTTCGCAGCCCGAGAGCCGGTGAGTGCTCGCGTACTCCAGACGTTGGCCGAGCTGTATCGGTCGAGCGGTGAGCCTGAAAAGGCACAACACTGGTATGACCAGGCAATCGCGCGCGCGCCGTCGGATGTCCGTCTGTACACCGCCGCCGCAGTTAACCTGAAGGATCTCGGTCGGCTCGAGGAGGCTGCCGATTTGATGGCGCGCGCTCCGGGAGAGGGGCAGGACGACGGTCAGCGTGGCCTTGTAGAGGTCGGGTTGATGCTGGAACGGGCCGAATGGGACGAGGCCTTGGCCATGGCTGAGGATCTCGCGAGTCAGCGAACTGGTGACCCACGGGTGCAAAACGCCCTGGCGCTGGGCGCGTTGGGGGCGGGTGATAGGGACCTGGCGTATGAGGCGCTTCGCCGCGCGTTGGAACTGGATCCGAGCTACGTTGACGCTGCATTGAACCTGGGGCGCTTATGGCTGGAGGACCAGCAGCCGGATGCGGCTCGGAGGGTTTTTTTGGCGTTGCTGGCGGCCGATCCCCAGGCCACCGACGCAATCCTGGCGCTGTCGGAGCTGGACGCGATGGAAGGCGATCCCTCGGCAGAGCTTAGACGGCTTCGAGCGGCGGTTGTGGCGCAGCCGGGTGACCTGCGGCTGCGGTTGGCAACGGCAAGGTCCCAGATTAAGGCCCGCCAGCCTGGCGAGGCGCTGATCGTGCTAAGCGGGGCTCCAATCGATCAGCAAGACAACCGCGATTTGCTGCTAACCCAGGCCGAGGCTCAGCTCGCGGTGGGTGCGGCGAACGATGCGTTGCGGACTTATCAGCGGCTGTTGAGAAAATCACCGGGCGCGCTCGGACATTTCCTGATGGCGCGGGCGTATGCCCAGAGCGGTGAGCTGGTGCTGATGCGCGAGCAGCTGATCGAAGCGATGCGGCTAGAACCCGACCACAGGGTCGCGCCAGCGATCTGGGACGCGGCCCTGAACGCCACTCCCGCGCCTGCGGAGCGACTTGCGCTCGTAGACATACTGTTGAAGTATGCGCCCGATAATCTGGCATTGGCTCTGACGAGGGCGCAGTATCTTCTGGCTTTGGATCAGGCCGACGCCGCGGTGGCGCTGCTGGAGGCTCTGCGTGGATCGCTGCCGGACAATCGCAGGGCGGTGATGCGTTTGGTCGGGCTGCTGCAGGTCGCAGGGCAGTCGGATGCGGCGCTGGAGACCTTGCGCGAATGGCTGCGGCGTCGCCCCCAAGACACGGAGGCGCAGATGCTGCTTGCGGGGATTTATGCGACGAGCGGCAACGTCGCGGACGCAGTGGCGCGATTCCGCGAGATCGTGGAAGCAGACCCCGATAATGTCACGGCGCTGAATAACCTCGCTTGGTTGCTGCGCGACCTTCGTCCGGAGCAGGCACTTGAGCTTGCGGAGCGCGCTTACCGACTGCAGCCAGACGTCGCCGGCATTCAAGACACCCTCGGGGTGTTGCTGCTGCGCTCAGGGTCGGATCCATCGCGGGCCTTGGAACTGTTGACCGCCGCCCGAGGAGCAAGCCCGGGAGATCCGGCGATTTCGCTGCATTACGCCGAGGCGCTGGTGGAGAACGGGGGGCGCGTCGACGCACTCGCGATCCTGCAAGGTCTCGGCGACCAGCCATTCCCAGAGCAGGCGCGTGCGAGCGATCTGCTGCGGCAGTTGGAAGCCGAGGCCGCGTCGGTCCCCGGCGACTAGTCCGTCGCCGGTTCGGCTCGCATGGCGCTCTGGAGCGCCTTCGCGGTATAGCCGGAGGCGGTCGCGATGATGGCGCTTGGCGGCCCTTCGGCGACGATCTCCCCGCCGCCGGCCCCTCCCTCCGGTCCCAAGTCGATCACCCAGTCGGCCGCGGCGATAAGCTGCAGATCGTGCTCGATAACGAGCACGGAATGACCGGCATCGACCAGGCGGTGCAGCACGCTGATCAGCTTGGTTACGTCGGCCATATGCAGCCCTACCGTCGGCTCGTCGAGCACAAACAGTGTTGGGCGGGTCGTGCCTCCTGGATGCGTGCGAGCCTTCGCCAGCTCGGTGACGAGCTTGATCCGCTGCGCCTCTCCACCGGACAGTGTCGGGCTCGGTTGGCCGAGCTCCAGATAGCCGAGCCCGATCGCCTGCAGTAGCTCCAGCGGGTGACGGATGGCCGGGTGAGCCTCGAACAGGGTCACCGCCGCATCCACCGTGAGCTTGAGGACGTCGGCGATACCCTGGTCCAGATAGCGTATGGCGCGAGTCTCTGCGTTGAAGCGGGCGCCGGCGCAGATCTCGCAGGGTAGCTGTACGTTCGGAAGAAAGCTCATCTCCAGGCGCTGCACGCCCTGCCCATCGCAGGCCTCGCAACGCCCGCCGGGGGTATTGAACGAAAAGCGCCCGGGGCCCCAGCCGAGCATCCGCGCCTCTGGACTTGCTGCAAAGAGCCGGCGGATGCGATCCCAAAAGCCGATGTAGGTCGCGGGGCAGGAACGGGGTGTCTTACCGATGGGTGTCTGGTCCACCTCCAGTACGCGGTTGAGATCCCCCCAGCCGTCGATGCCTTTGCAGCCCGCCAAGGCGGCGGTCGGGATTCGCCCGGTTGGACGATCGGTGGTGATGAGCCCGCGCAGCGTCGGCGCGATGATGTCGCGCGTAAGGGTCGACTTGCCCGAGCCGGAGACGCCGGTCACGCAGACCAGTCGTGCCAACGGGAGCCGGACATCCAGGTCGCGAAGGTTGTGCCGGCTCGCGCCGCGGACGGTCAGCCAGCGCGCCTGGTTGCAGGGCCGCGACCGGCGCGCAGCGGAATCCGGGGGCGTTGACCCGGCCAAGTAGCGGCCGGTGATGGATGCCGGGTTGGCCGCCAGTGTGGCGGCATCACCGCGGGCGACCAGACGGCCCCCCCGGGCACCGGCCCCCGGGCCGAGGTCGAGGATCTCGTCGGCCGCGCGCATGGTCGCCTCGTCGTGCTCGACGACGATCACGCTGTTGCCCTGATCGCGCAGTCCGATCAGGGTGCGCAGCAGCCGGTCGTTGTCGCGCGGATGCAGGCCGATGCTGGGCTCGTCGAGGATGTAGCAGACCCCGCGGAGTCCGGCACCAAGCTGGGCCGCCAGGCGGATGCGCTGGGCCTCCCCGCCGGAGAGCGTCGGCGCGGCCCGGTCCAGGGTCAGATAGCCCAGCCCGACCTGCTCCAGAAAGGCCAATCGGCCGTCGATCTCGGCGATGAGGTCTTGCCCGATGGTTGCTTCACGCTCGTCCAGGTGCAGCCCCGCCAAGGCGTCTCGGGCCGAGCCGATGGTCAGTGCCGAGAGGTCGGCGATGGAGCGCTCCCGCAGGTGGATGGCGAGCGCCTGTGGGTTCAGGCGTTGTCCGTGGCAGGTCGGGCAGGGAGTCGCTGCCTCGGCCTCGAGCCAGCGCTGTTCCTCGCCACTGGCCTCGGCGTCGAATCCCTTGAGCTGCTGCCCGGTGCCGAAACAGCTCGGGCACCAGCCGTGCTTGGAGTTGTAGGAGAACAGCCGCGGGTCCGGCTCGTCGAAGCCGGTGCCGCAGCTCGGGCAGGTGCGGCTGGTGGAGAGCACGACGGGATCGATGCCGGCGGTCGGTCCCGGCGGCAGCACCCGCGCCAGTCCCTTGCCCAGCGACAGGGTCTGCTCCAGCAGTCTACGCACGGTCTCCGCGGTATCGGTGCCGATCAGGACCTCGCCAACCGGCAGATCGATGTCGTGCTCGCGGAAGCGGTCCAGCACCGGCCAGGGATTGGTCGGCACCAGCGTGCCGTCGACGCGCAGATGCGGGTAGCCGCGCTGGTGGGCCCAGGCCGCGAGCTCCTTGTAGATCCCCTTGCGGCCGACCACCTGCGGTGCCAGCAGCTGGATGCGCTGTCCGTGGTGGTCTCGCAGCAGCTGCCGAAGCAGCGCATCCGCCGTCCGGGGCACGATCGCCACCCTGCAGTCCGGGCAGTGCTGGGTGCCGAGCTTACCGTAGAGCAGGCGCAGGTAGTGATGCGCCTCGGTCAGTGTGCCGACGGTGCTCTTATGACCCCCGCGGCTGCTGCGCTGTTCGATGGCGATGGTCGGCGGGATGCCGTACAGCGCGTCCACGTCCGCCCGCGCCGCCGGTTGAACGAATTGGCGTGCATAGGCGTTCATCGACTCCAACCAGCGTCGCTGGCCCTCGGCGAACAGGATGTCGAAGGCCAGTGTGCTCTTGCCGCTGCCGGAGACGCCGGTGATGACCACCATCCGATCCCGCGGGATGGTCAGCGTCAGGTCATGGAGATTGTGCTCGCGGGCGTGGCGGACCTCGATCTCGGTGGCGGGCTGCACCGGCCGGTCGGTCGCGTAGGGCGCGTGCGCCTCGGCAATCGCCAGGCCGGACGCCCCCGTCATCGCATCCCGCCGACCCGCGAGCGCGCGGCCAGTGTGGCTTTGGCGCATCCCGGACAACGTTGCCGGGGTGCCGCAGGCGACCAGCTGGCCGCCGGCATCGCCCCCCTCCGGCCCCAGGTCGATCAGCCAATCCGCCGCCGCGATCAGGTCCAGATTGTGCTCGATCACCAGCAGCGAGTGGCCGGCCGCCACCAGTCGGCGCAGGGCGCGCAAGAGCGTGGCGATGTCGTCGAAGTGCAGCCCGGTGGTCGGCTCGTCGAGCAGGAACAGCAGCCCCTTGGCACCACGCCGCCGGCGGCGCGACTTGGCCAGGTGACCGGCCAGCTTCAGCCGCTGGGCCTCGCCGCCCGAGAGCGTGGGCACCGGCTGGCCGAGGCGCAGGTAATCGAGCCCGACATCAGCCAGCGGCAGCAGGGCGCGCGCGATATCCTGCTGCTCGTTGAAGCAGGCCAGGGCCTCATGCACGGTCATGTCCAGTACGTCGGCGATGCTCGCGCCATCGGCCTCCGGCAGCCCGACCTGCAGGACCTCGCGCCGGTAGCGCCGCCCGCCGCAGTCCGGGCAGCGCAGGTAGACATCGGACAGGAACTGCATCTCCACCTGCTCGAAGCCCGAGCCGGCACAGCTCGGGCAGCGGCCCGGACCGGCGTTGAAGCTGAAGTGGCCGGCCTTGAAGCCCAGGTCCTTGGCCTGCTCCGTCGCCGCAAAGCGCTTGCGCAGCGCATCCAGCGCGCCGACGACACTGGCCGGGCTGGAGCGGGCGGTGCGCCCGATCGGCGCCTGATCGAGCAGCAGCACGTCGTCGATCAGCTCGGCGCCGTCCACGCCGTCACCGTCGCCGGGCATACCCTCCGGGTGGCCCTTGGCCTTGGCCAGATGGTGGAACAGCACATCGTGCATCAGCGTCGACTTGCCGGAGCCGGAGACGCCGGTCAGCACCACCAGCCGGCCCAACGGCACCTCGATATCGATGCCGCGCAGGTTGTGGGCGCGGGCGCCGCGGATGCGGATGCTGCCGGCGTCGGTCCGCGGCGGCGGCGGCTCGGCCTCGTCTGCCACCTGCCGACGGCCGGACAGATAGGCCCCGGTCAGCGATGTATCCGAGGCCATCAGCGCCGTGGGCGGCCCATTGAAGACGATCCGCCCGCCGCGCTCCCCCGGGCCGGGACCCATGTCGATGACCCGATCGGCGGCGCGCATCACATCCGCATCGTGCTCCACCACCAGCAGCGAGTTGCCTTGGTCGCGCAGCCGCTTCAGGATGGCAATGATCCGGTCCATATCGCGGGCATGCAGACCGATGCTCGGCTCGTCGAGCACGAACAGCGTATTGACCAGCGACGTGCCCAAGGCCGTGGTCAGGTTGATGCGCTGGACCTCGCCGCCGGACAGCGTGCGCGATTGCCGGTCCAGCGTCAGATAGCCCAGGCCCACCTCGTCGAGATAGCGCAGCCGCGCGCGGATATTGGTCAGCAGCAGCTCCATCGCCTGGTCCATGGTCCCCGGCAGCTCCAGGGCATCGGAGAAGCGGCGGCAGGCGCCGATGGGCAGGCGCATCAGGTCGTGCAGGCCGAGTCCCGGCAGTCCGAGCCAGGCCAGGTCCGGCATGGCGATCCGCGGCGGGCGGAAGCGCTGGGCGCGGTCGATCACCGCATCGGCCTGCGCATGGTCGCCGATGCGCCAGTCCAACGCCTCGTCCCGCAGCCGTGCGCCGTCGCAGCTTGGGCAGGGCTCATAGCTTCGGTAGCGTGACAACAGCACCCGCACATGCATCTTGTAGCTGCGCCCCTCCAGCCAGCCGAAGAACCGGCGCAGCCCGTACCACACCCGTTCCTCCCACTCGCCCTCGCCGTCGATGATCCAGCGCCGGTCCGCCTCGGACAGCGCCGACCAGGGCACATCCACCGGGATGCCGCAGCGGTTGGCGAAGGCGATCAGGTCCTCCTGCACCTCGGCGTAGCTGTCGGACTGGATCGGCCGCACCGCGCCGTCGAGCAGGGTCTTGGTCTCGTCGGGCACCACCAGCGACCAGTCGATGCCGACGACCCGGCCGAAGCCGCGGCACTCCGGACAGGCCCCCGCCGGCGAGTTGAATGAGAACAGACTGGGCTGGGGGTCTCGGTAGCCGATGTCGCAGTCGGCGCAGTGCAGCGCCGAGGAGAACGCGCGGGGCGGGCCGGGGTTGCGATCGGCATCCAGCGGATAGACCCGCAGCCGACCCTGGCCCTGGTGCAGCGCCGTCTCCAGGGCCTCGACGGCCCGACCTCGATTCTCGGCGGTGAGGCGCAGCCGGTCCTGGATGACCTCCATGCGCTCGGCGTGCCCTTGGTGGATGCGGACATAGCCCTGCTGGGCCAGCAGTTCGCGCACCTGGCCCGGCTCCATGCCTTCCGGCACCCGCACCTCGAAGCAGATCAGCACCCGCGGCGGGTCATCGTCGGTGCGGCGGTGCAGCGCCGCCCAGATCGACTCCGGGCTGTCGCGGCGCACCTCATGGCCGCAGCCTCGGCAGAACAGGCGGGCGGCGCGGGCGAAGAGCAGCTTGAGATGATCGTTCAGCTCGGTCATGGTCCCCACCGTCGAGCGCGAGGTCCGCACCGGATTGGCCTGGTCGATGGCGATGGCCGGCGGGATGCCGTCGATCGCATCCGCACGCGGCCGGTCCATGCGGTCGAGGAACTGCCGCGCATAGGGCGAGAAGGTCTCCACATAGCGCCGCTGGCCCTCGGCATAGACCGTATCGAAGGCCAGCGACGATTTGCCGGAGCCCGACACCCCGGTGACCACGATCAGCTCGCCGAGCGGCAGATCCAGGTCCAGCCCCTTCAGATTGTTCTGCCGCACGCCGCGCAGGCGGATGCCGTTGGTGGAATTGGACATGATCGTTTGCCGAGGCCGAGCGCCGACGCTTACCCGCGCCCGCCGCGGGAGACGCGCAGGAGCACGGCATCCATGGCGCGGGTGCCGAGCAGCCTGCGCAAGAACCCCATCAGGTAGGTCGGGAAGGTCACATAGTAGCGCGGGCGCGGGCGCGGGCTCTCCAGCGCGTGGACGAGCTTCTTGAGCACGGCATCCGCCGGCAGCGTGAACGGCTGCGCCTGGCCCTCCTTCTCCAGCCGCTCGGCCATGCGCGCATAGGCTTCGCTGTGGACGCTGTCCGACGGGTCCACCAACCGTGCGAAGGCCAGCCGTGCGTTGTCGCGGAAGCGGCTCAGGATCGGCCCCGGCTCGATCAGCGAGACCCTGATGCCGCTGCCGGCCAGCTCCAGGCGCAGGGTGTCGGTCAGCCCCTCCAGTGCAAACTTGCTCGCCACATAGGCGCCGCGAAAGGGCAGACCGATCAGCCCCAGCACCGAGCTGTTGTGCACGATCCGGCCCCGGCCCTGGCGGCGCATCAGCGGGATCACCCGGCAGGTCAGGTCATGCCAGCCGAGCAGATTCGTCTCCAACTGCGCACGCAGCGCCTCCCGCGACAGGTCCTCGACGGCCCCGGGCAGCCCGAAGGCGCCGTTGTTGAACAGCGCATCCAGCCGCCCGCCGGTCTCGGCCAATGCCTCCGCCAGGCCCGCGGCGATGCTCTGCGGATCATCCAGGTCAAGGCGCACCGCGGTCAGCCCCTCGGCCCGCAGCCGCGCCACATCCTCCGCCTTGCGTGCCGAGGCGATGACCTGCCAGCCGCGCCGGGCCAGACCGTGGGCGCAGGTGTAACCAATACCGCTGGAGCAGCCCGTAATCAGGATGCTGCGGGTGGGGTGGTTTTGCATGGGGACGGACTCTTTTCGCGGTAGGAGATCGCTGGGATCGAACAGAGACGGTCTCGATCGATCAAGCCGTGCATTGTCCACCGGCCGTGACGTATCGTCGAGCAGTGCTGTCGTATCAGATGCGACAAAGTCGCCAGAATTAGGTTGATTTTTCGAGCCAAAACCCCACTCTGCACGCAGTTGCAAGACCCAGTTCGCGAGGAACCACCCAAATGCCCATCTATGCCTACCGCTGCGAGGCCTGCGGCCACGAGCACGACGCCCTGCAAAAGATCAGCGACCCGCCGCTGACCGACTGCCCCGCCTGCGGCGCGCCCAAGCTCGTCAAGCAGCTCTCCGCCCCCGCCTTCCGCCTCAAGGGCGGCGGCTGGTACGAGACCGACTTCAAGTCCGGCGACAAGCGCAACCTGCACGAGACCGGCGACAAGCCCAAGGACAAGGCCGACGGCGGCAAGGCCAAGCCCAAGTCCGACGCCAAGCCCGCCGCCGGTGGCAAGACCGACAGCGCGCCGAAGTCCGGCGGCAAGGCCCCGACCAAGGCGGCCTGATTCGGCGCGGCACCGGTCCGGCATAAGGGCGGCATCCCGGTGCCGGTTCAAGCCCGCCGCGGATGGCGACGAACGGCGTCAACCGTGGTCTAATCACCCGTCTGCTCCGTTGATGAGGTGAGTATCCATGGGTGAGTTCAGCGACGACTGGCTGCAGCTGCGCGCATCGGCCGATGCCCGTGCGCGTGCCGATCGGTTGCTGGGGCTGCTGCCGAAGATCGATCAGGTGGTCGACCTCGGTGCCGGCACCGGCGGCAACCTGCGTCACCTAGCGCCGCGCATCAGCGGCGGCCAGGACTGGCTCTGCGTCGATCATGATGCAACCCTGCTGGCACTGTTGGCCGAGCGCACGCGGGTCTGGGCCGAGGCCGCGGGCCAGGTCTTCGCCCCCGATGGCGATGCCTTCATGCTCAGCGGGCCGGACTGCACCTGCCGCGTGCGCTGCCGCCTGCTGGATCTGTCCTCCGATCTGGAACGGCTGACGCTGCCGCCGGGTGCGCTGGTCACGGCCTCGGCCATGCTCGACCTGGTCTCCGCCGACTGGCTGGAGACGCTGATGGAGGCTGCCGCGAAGGCCCGCTGTCCGCTGTTGTTCGCGCTGACCTACGACGGCCGAGTCCAGCTTTCGCCCGTCGACGACGGCCCCATGGGCGACGTCGCCGTCATTGAACGCTTCAATCACCACCAGCTGCGCAACAAGGGCTTCGGCCCGGCCCTGGGGCCGCTGGCCACCGCCGAGGCGGCGGCGATCGCCCGGCGGCTGGGCTTTAGGGTCTCCCAGGCCGGCAGCGACTGGCATCTGGGGCCGGAGCAAGCCGGTCTGCAGCGCGCGCTGATCGAGGGTTGGCATGCCGCGGCCCTCGCCCACAGCCCGCGCGACGAGCGGGCGCTGGCGGCGTGGCGGGATCGTCGGCTTGCCCATCTTGCGGCCGGGGAGAGCCGCATCGATGTCGGTCATCAGGACCTGGTGCTGATCCCCATCGAGGGCGACCCGGTGCGCGAAGAGCCCGATGGCGAGCCGGCCTATCATCCGGCGGAACGGCCCAGGTATCAGGCCAAGGGGGATGGCTCGGAAGACCCGGATACGTCGGCATGAGCCGGCACGCGTCTGTATACTGTCGGGTTTTTCCCGGTGCCGACCCCCGGAACCGCGAGCAGCGCGAGCGACGTCATGCATTGCTGGGCCCGTTATCTTCTCTACGCCATCGTCTCTGTCCTTGCCATCGGCCAGATGGGTGTTGCCTGCGGGCACAAGGCGCCGTTGTACCTCCCCGATCCATCCGAGCAGCCCGCGGCCAATCCGCAGCCGGACGCGGACGGCGACACCCCCGAGGCGACCAGCGACATCCCCAGCGTCGGCCCGCAGCCGGGCTCGGACATTCCCACACCCACCGGCGGCTGACCTGAAGCCATGGACCATTTCAATGCGCGCGACGGCCTGCTCCATGCCGAGGACGTGCCGCTCCCGGCCATCGCCGAGCGTTTCGGCACGCCCTGCTACGTCTACTCCCGCGCCACGCTGGAGCGGCACTGGCGCGCCTTCGACAACGCCTTCGGCAATGACCGCCCGCACCTGATCTGTTTCGCCGTCAAGGCCAACTCCAACCTGGCCGTGCTCGATGTGCTGGCGCGGCTCGGCTCCGGCTTCGACATCGTCTCCGTCGGCGAGCTGGAGCGGGTGCTGGACGCCGGCGGTGATCCGGGAAAGGTGATCTTCTCCGGCGTCGGCAAGCGCGCCGACGAGATCCGCCGGGCGCTGGAGGTCGGCATCCGCTGCTTCAACGTCGAATCCGCCCCCGAGCTGGATCGCATCAGCGCGATCGCCGGCGAGATGGGCCGGGTCGCGCCGATCTCGCTGCGGGTCAACCCCGACGTCGATGCCCGCTCCCACCCCTACATCTCCACCGGCCTGAAGGAGAACAAGTTCGGTATCGACGTGGGGTGCGCCGAGGCCGTCTACCGCCGCGCCGCCGCCGACCCGCACCTGCGGGTCACCGGCATCGACTGCCACATCGGCTCCCAGCTCACCGAGCTGGCGCCCTTCCTCGACGCCCTCGACCGCGTCCTCGCCCTGGCCGATCGGCTTGAGGCCCGGGGCATCGGCATCGACCACCTGGACCTGGGCGGCGGGCTGGGCATCCGCTACACCGACGAGCAGCCGCCGGCACCGGCCGACTATGCGGCGGCGCTGGACGCGCGCCTCGGCGACCGGCCACTGGAGGTCATCCTGGAGCCCGGGCGCGCCATCGCCGGCAACGCCGGCATCCTGCTGACCCGGGTGGAATATCTCAAAGACACCGAGGCCCACCGCTTTGCCATCGTCGACGCGGCGATGAACGACCTGCTGCGCCCGGCGCTGTACCAGGCCGTGCAGGAGATCGTCCCGGTGCAGCCGCGGGACGGCAGCGCCCGGACCTTCGAGATCGTCGGCCCGGTCTGCGAGACCGGCGATTTTCTCGGCAAGGCGCGGGAATTGGTGCTCGCCCCCGACGATCTGCTGGCGGTACGCTCGAGCGGCGCCTACGGCTTCACCATGAGTTCCAGCTACAACAGCCGACCGCGGGCCGCCGAGGTCATGGTCGATGGCGATCAAGTCCATCTGGTGCGCGCCCGCGAGACCATCGCCGACCTCTATGCCGGGGAGCGGCGACTGCCGGCCTGATGCCGGCTAGCGATCACCCCGGGGCCGGGGATTGATCACAAAGTCAAGGTTCAGAAACAAGTGGTGCAGACGCAACCACGAAACGGCCAATCAAAAGGTCCAGCGAGCGGGCGTCTGCGCCACTTGTTTCTGAACCGATCCAAAGACGCACAGGATGCACAGGCACCGACGGCCAGAGAAGTCGCCGCATCGGCCTTGCCCGCTCCCGCTCATCCGCCGGGTGCGGTGACGAGACGATGGACCCGCTGAGCGATGTGATCTCTTTGCGCCTCATCGGCAGCGGCGCCTTTTGCTATCAATGCCCATTCATTCGAGAACGACGACCAAAGCACCATGCAGCGACGCCCCGAGCCCGAGCTGATGGACGAGGCCGATCAGGCCCTCGCCTACGCCCGCGCGGACTTCACCGAATCCAACACCCTGTTCATCCGCCTGCTCGGCGAGCTGGTGCCCGGCGATCTGGCCGACAGCCGCGCCATCGACTTGGGCTGCGGCCCGGCGGATATCCCGATCCGTTTCCTGAAGGCCTATCCCCGGGCGAGCTGCGATGCCGTGGACGGCGCCCGGGCCATGCTCGACCTGGCGCAAGCGGACCTGGATGCCTTGCCCGGGGTCGCCCGGCGCTGCCGGCTGATCTGCGCCACGCTGCCGGCCCCGCAGCTGGACCGCCAGGGCTACGACCTGGTGCTCTCCAACAGCCTGCTGCACCACCTGCACCAGCCGAGCGTGCTCTGGCAGGGCGTCAAGGACCTCGGCAAGCCCGGTGCGCCGGTGCTGATCATGGACCTGATGCGCCCGGCCTCGGCCGGCTGGATCGAGGCCCTGGTGGAGACCTACGCCCGCGGCGAGCCCGAGGTCCTGCGCCGGGACTTCCGCAATTCGCTGTTCGCCGCGTTCGAGCCGGCGGAGGTCCAGGCGCAGCTGGTCGAGGCCGGGCTCGATGAACACCTGGAGGTCGCCGTGGTCAGCGACCGCCACCTGGCCGTGCTCGGGAGGCTGCCATGACCCGCCTGCGATTCACCAAGATGCACGGCCTCGGCAACGACTTCGTCGTCATCGATGCCATCACCCAATCCGTGGACCATGACCGATGCCCTGGCGCGGCAACTGGCCGATCGCCGCCGCGGGGTCGGCTGCGATCAGGTCCTGCTGGTGGAGCCCGCGCGGCTGCCCGGCACCGCGTTCCACTACCGCATCTTCAACGCCGACGGCTCCGAGGTGGAGCAATGCGGCAACGGTGCCCGCTGCTTCGCCCGCTTTGTGCGCGAGCAGGGCCTGAGCGGCGATGACCGCATCCGCGTCGGCACCGCCGCGGGGCCGATCACGCTCAACCTGATGCCCGACGGCCAGGTACAGGTCGACATGGGCGTGCCCCGCTTCGAGCCCGCGGACATCCCGATCCGGGCCCCGCATCGGGCACCGGCCTACGATCTGGGTGAGGGCTGCAAGGCCAAGCGCATCGGCGCCGTCTCCATGGGCAACCCCCATGCGGTGATCGAGGTGGCCCATCTCGATCAGGCCCCGGTCGCCACCATGGGGCCGCGCATCGAGACCGACCCGCTGTTTCCGAACCGCGTCAACGTCGGCTTCATGCAGGTCGTCGACGCGACCCGGGTGGACCTGCGGGTCTGGGAGCGCGGCGTCGGCGAGACCGAAGCCTGCGGCACCGGCGCCTGTGCCGCGGTGGCCGTGGGCCGCATCTGGGGCGAACTCGGCGAGCGCGTCCAGGTCTGCTTGCCCGGCGGCGACCTTGTGATAGATTGGCCCGGCGAAGGCGAGCCCATGTTGATGACCGGACCCGCCACCACCGTCTTCGAAGGGGAGATCACGCTTTCATGAGCAGCCGGCATTCCAGCTCCGCATCCGCGCCCGAGGCCACCGCCGACGACCTGGCCGTCGCCGCCTATCTGGCCCGTCATTCGGATTTCCTCGTCCGCCACCCGGAGCTGATCCCGGTGTTGGAGGTGCCCCACGGCACCCATGGTGCCGTATCGCTGCTGGAGCGTCAGGCCGAGCTGCTGCGCGAGCAGCTGGATACCGAGCGCCGCCGCCTGGCCCACCTGGTGGCCCGCGCCCACGAGTACGAGCAGATCGCCCAGCGCGTCCACGAGCTGACGCTGCAGCTGATCGTCTCTCGCGATATGGACAGCGCCTGCTTCGCCCTGCAGGAGGCCCTGCGCAGCGAATTCAGTGCCGAGGCCGTGGCGCTGAAGCTGTTTCCCGCCGACGGCAAGACCCTTGCCGCCGACCCCGTCGTCAACGCCTTCGTGGGTTTCGTCGACCGCGATCGCGTGGTCTGCGGCCCGCTGCGCCCGGAGCAGGCGGCGACGCTGTTCGACGATGCCGACAGCGTCATCCGCTCCGCGGCCCTGGTGCCGCTGCGCACCCACGACCGCACCGGCGTGCTCGCCATCGGCAGCGCCGACGCGCACCGCTTCAGCCCCGACATGGGGACCGACCTGCTCGACCGGCTCGGCGCCATCGCCAGCGCCAAGCTCACCGATCTGACCCATCGACCGGCCTAGGCCGGGACCGGGGAGCGCTCACGTCCTCCGGTAATGCGCCCGCTACCGTTCGGCCAGGTCGCTGGCGAATCGGTGCGTTGCGGGTACACTGGTGGCTGACGTGTACTCTGCATCCGTCCGTGGAGCCCCAGATGTCGATCCCGGCCAAAGCTAAGGAATCAGACTCCGCCGTTGCATCGCAAGGCCAGGGTGCCGAAACCGAGTTGCGCATTGCCGCCGAGCTGCTCGACATGTTGTTTCGGCTCATGCCGCTGGGGCTTGTCTTCAGCGCCGCCAACGCCGGCCTGGTGGCGTTGTCGCTGAAGCACTTCTTCGCCGTCGACTGGGCACCGGTCTGGCTGCTGGCGATGCTCGGCGTGCTGCTGCTGCGCGCGCTGATGGTGCTGGGCTACCGTATCGCGCCCGATGCGCTAAGCGGTCGCGGCTGGGTGCGGCTGTTCATTGCCGGCGCCGCGCTCACCGGGTTCGCGTGGGGGATGGTTGCGGTGCCGCTGGATGTGCACAGGATGGACGAGCATGTCTTCGTCTCCTTCGTCATCGCCGGCATGGTCGCCGCGGCAATCCCCAACCTGACGCCGAGGCTGACGGCCTTCACCCTCTATCTGCTGTCGGCGCTGGTGCCGTTGGCGATGAAGATGGCGTTCATCGGCTCGCCGTTGGCGCTGGTCTACCTGCTGATGATCGCCTTTTTCGGGCTGTTCATGCTGACCACCGGTCGCGCCCATCATCGCGCCCTGATCGATGGGCTGCGGCTCGGCTATGCCAATGCGGATCTGGTCGCCGACCTCACCGACGAGGCGGCCCGCACCAAGGCGCTCAACGCGCGTTTGGCCGCCGAGGTCGCCGAGCGCGCGAGGGTGCAGGCCGATCTGGAGCGGGCCAAGGAGCAGGCCGAGGCCGCGAGCCGGGCCAAGAGCCAGTTTCTGGCCAACATGAGCCACGAGATTCGCACCCCGATGAGCGGCATCATCGGCGTGGTCGAGCTGCTGGCGGAGTCGCCGCTGAGCGAGCAGCAGCGCGGCTTCGTCGAGCTGGCCCGCACCTCCGGCGAGGGGCTGCTCAACGTCATCAACGGCATTCTCGATTTCTCCAAGATCGAGGCCGGTAAGCTGGAGCTGGAGCAGGTCCCGTTCGACCTGCGTGCGCTGGCGGAGGAGGTGGTGGCATTGTTCACCGCCAGCGCCCGCGCCAACCGCATCGAGCTGGTCTGCTTCATCGATCCGGCCCTGCCGGCGCGGGTGGTTGGCGACCCGACCCGGCTTCGGCAGGTGCTGACCAACCTGGTGGGCAATGCGGTCAAGTTCACCCATAACGGCGAGGTCGTCCTTGGGCTGCGGGCATTGACGCAGGACCCGACCGACTGCCGCATCGGCATCGAGGTGCGCGACACCGGCATCGGCATGTCCGAGGACCAGCGGGCGCAGCTGTTCTCGCCGTTCCATCAGGCCGACGGCACCATCACCCGTCGCTTCGGCGGCACCGGTCTGGGGCTGTCCATCAGTCAGCGTCTGGTGGCGCTGATGGGTGGGCGGATCGAGGTCCACAGCGTCCTGGAGCGGGGCTCGATCTTCCGCGTCGAGCTGCGGTTCGACCCCGTCGAACGCCATGCCCATGGCCTCGACCCGCGCGCGCTGGCGGGTCATCGCGTCCTCGTGGTCGACGACAACCGGGCGATCCGGGAGGTCATCTCGCACTACCTGGCCGGCTGGGGCATCGACTGCACCGCGGCGGAATCCGGCGCTGAGGCCCTCGCACGGCTGGCCGCCGCCGACCGGGCCGGTCGACCCTGTCACGCCGTCATCCTGGATATGGAGATGCCCGAGCTGGCGACGCGGATCAGGGCGCAGTACGCCCTACCGACACCGGCGCTGATCGCGCTGACCACCCCCGGCAATGTCTCCGCGGCGGCATTGTCCGCGGCCGGCATCGCCCTGGCGCTGTCCAAGCCGGTGCGGCATGGGTTGCTGCGCGATGCGTTGGAGCAGGTCTTGGATGACGGCGGCGAGCGGGCTGCGGCCACCCCCGCCGAGCAGACGCCTGCGGGCGTCGAGCATGCGCGCTCGGGCCGCGTGCTGCTGGTGGAGGACAACGCCGTCATGCAGCGGGTCTCCGCCGGGCTGCTGGCGCGCCTGGGCCTGAGCGTCGACCTGGCAGACAACGGCCAGCGGGCGTTGGAGAGGCACGCCGAGGGCGGCTACGACCTGATCCTGATGGACGTGCAGATGCCCGTGCTCGACGGCCTGTCCGCCACCCGCGCCCTGCGCGCGACCGAGCTTCGGCTGGGCCGGCACACGCCGATCATCGCCATGACGGCCAATGCCCTCGCCGAGGACCGCGAGCGCTGCCTTGCCGCCGGCATGGACGACTATCTGGCCAAACCGGTCCGTCTGGAGACATTGGCCGAGGTCGTCGACCGCTGGTTGCCCGCGACGGGGCCGCGCAGCTCGAAGCGCGACAAAGACGCGGAAACTTGCGTTAAACGGCCCCGAGCGTTAGGGTGAACCCTTAGTTTCGTTCCTTTGCCCGCCGGTTATCAGCAATCGCTGCCGGTCGATTGGAACATTCGTGAGGGCATCCTCGGGTTCTCACCCGGGCGCGCCGCTCACACATCAACCCGTCGGCACGGTGCGCTCCACGCGTCGGTCGACCCATCAAACAAGACAGCACGCGTTGGGTGTCTGAGGCCGGTGGGCATCGCTGCCGAACCGCCTCGCCCGCGTCGGCCGATCCATCCCCGGACCCAAGCCGACGCCACACAAGCAGCACTGGCATTCGCGGTCCCCAGGGGGGCCTCGCGCGCCGCTTGAGCGTCGCTCGCCGGTACCCGTTCCGCCGTGGGCGCGACCGCGTGGTCGCGCGCCTAAGCCTCGGCCGCTGCTGTACCGGTCCGCCCACCGGGCGCTGATACGCCGATCGAAGCGGCGGGAGTAAACAGTTGGAGACGCTCGCCATCGAAGGTCTGCACAAGATCTTCGGCCCGCGCCCGGATGACGCCCTGCGCCTGTTGGATCAGGGACTGTCGAAGGACGAGATCTTCTCACGCACGCGGACCACGGTCGGTGTGCAGGACGCGAGCTTCGCGGTGAAGGGCGGCGAGGTGTTCGTTGTCATGGGGCTCTCCGGCTCCGGCAAGTCGACCCTGGTCAGAATGCTGAACCGGCTCATCGAGCCCACCAGTGGTCGCATCGTCCTCGATGGCGAGGACATCACCGCCATGGGCCGACGGGCGCTCATCGAGCTGCGCCGTACCCGGATGAGCATGGTGTTCCAGTCCTTCGCGCTGCTGCCGCACAAGCGGGTGGCCGACAATGTTGCCTTCGGGCTCGAAGTCTCCCGACTCGGCAAGCGCGAGCGGCGCGAGCGTGCCATAGGGGCGCTGGATACCGTTGGCCTCGCGCAGTTCGCGGACAGCTTCCCCGACGAGCTCTCCGGCGGCATGCAGCAGCGCGTCGGCTTGGCCCGGGCGCTCGCCACCCGGGCGCAGATCCTGCTGATGGACGAGGCCTTCTCGGCGCTGGACCCATTGATCCGCACCGAGATGCAGGACGAGATCCTGCGCCTGCAGGCCCGCGAGGCGCACACCATCATCTTCATCTCCCACGACCTCGACGAGGCCATCCGCATCGGCGATCGCATCGCCATCATGGACGGCGGCCGGGTGGTGCAGATCGGCACGCCCGAGGAGATCGTAACCAACCCCGCCAGCGAGTACGTGCGCGCGTTCTTCTACGGCGTCGACGTCAGCAAGGTGTTCAAGGCCGGCGACATCGCCGAGGACAAGGCGGGCTGAGCATGGCGAACACATGGACAGACTTCCGCATCCCCATCGGCGACTGGGTCGAGGGCGGCGTCGACTGGATTCAAGACAATTTCACCGGCGCCCTCGACGGGATCAGCGACGCGCTCGAGCTCGTCATCGGTGGATTCGAAGACGGCCTGATGGCCTTGCCGCCGCTGCTGCTCGCGGGCCTGATCGTGCTGCTCGCCATTTGGCGCGTGGGCTGGCGCTTCGGGCTCTTCGCCATCGCCGCCATGGTGCTGTTGTTCGGCATGGATATCTGGGACGAGACCGTGCAGACCCTCGCCTTGGTCATCGGCGCCAGCGTGCTGGCGCTCGCCATCGGCGTTCCCGTGGGCATCGCTATGGCCCGCAGCAACGCCGTGGAGGCCGGCATCCGGCCGTTGTTGGACCTCATGCAGACCATGCCGCCGTTCGTGTACCTGATTCCAGCCGCGATCTTCTTCGGCCTTGGCAAGGTCCCGGGCGCCATCGCAACCCTGATCTTCGCCATGCCGCCTGCGGTGCGGCTGACCAACCTGGGCATCCGCCAAGTCAGCCGCGAGCATGTGGAGGCCGGTCAGGCCTTCGGCTGCACCAGCTCGCAGCTGTTGTTCAAGGTGCAGCTGCCGCTGGCGCTGCCGTCCATTATGGCCGGCGTCAACCAGACCATCATGCTGGCCCTCTCGATGGTCGTCATCTCGTCCATGATCGGCGCCGGCGGTCTCGGCAACACCGTACTCACCGGTATCCAACGGCTTGACGTCGGCCTCGGCTTCGAGGGCGGGCTCGGCGTGGTGCTGCTCGCCGTCCTGCTCGACCGCATCACGCAGAGCTTCGGCCGCGACAACGCCGCGGGCACGGGCGCCCTCGGCCGGCTGGGCACCTGGCTGCGTGGACTGTTCAGAGAAAAGCCTGAGCAAGGCGGCGGCTGACAGCGCCAATAAGACATCGACCAAGCCACAACATCCACCAACCCACGGGAACCATTGACATGCGCTTGAAACAGATTGCCGGCCTGCTGCTCGCGGCCGGGCTGACCCTCGGCGGCGCCGCGCAGGCGGCGGATAAGATCAAGATCGGCTGGACCGCCTGGTCCGACGCCGAGTTCGTCACCAAGCTGGCGGCCAAGATCCTCCAAGAGCAGCTCGGCTACGAGGTGGAACTGCTGCAGACCGACATCGCGCCCCAGTATCAGGGCATCTCCACCGGCGACATCGACGTCATGCTGATGTCCTGGCAGCCGACGACCCACGAAGATTACGTGAAGAAGGTCGGCGACAAGGCGTTCGACCTCGGCCTGCTGTACTCCGACGCCAAGCTCGGCTGGGTAGTACCCGCCTATGTCCCGCAGGACCAGGTCAAGACCATCGAGGATCTGAACAAGCCCGAGGTGCAGGAACGGCTCGACGGCACCATCACCGGCATCGACCCCGGTGCCGGTCTGATGCGCCTCTCCACGCAGGCTATCGATGACTATGGCCTGGATTACGCGCTGCAGATCTCCTCCGGGGCGGGTATGACCGCCGCCTTGGAGCGCGCCGTGCGCCGCAATGAGTGGATCGTCGTCACCGGCTGGAGCCCGCACTGGATGTTCGGCAAGTACGATCTGCGCTATCTGGAAGATCCCAAAGGCGTGCTCGGCAAGGCGGAGCGGGTGCATGCCTATGCTCGCACCGGCTTCTACCAGGACCACATCAAGGCCGCGAGCTTCCTATCGCGGATGCAGATCCCCATCGGGCAGCTGGAAGCGTTCATGTTCCAGGCCCAGGAGACCTCCTATGCGGAGGCGGTCGACGCCTACGTCGAGCAGAACACGGACCGGATCAACTACTGGGTCACGGGCGAGATTTGACCCCGAGGATTTCGCTAAGTCAAGGTTCAGCAACAAGTGGTGCAGGCGCAACCACGAAACGGCCAATCAAAAGTTCCAGCGAGCGGGCGTCTGCACCGCTTGTTTCTGAACCGATCTTAAGTATCCCCAAGACGCGATCCCGGCCGCGCCCCGTTGCGCGGCCCGCCCCCGTGCGTGGACCCAAACCGCGCCTCGGGCCAACGTGCCGCCGCAAGCGGGCACGTGTCAGACCACAGCCGACCCGAGCGTCAACGCGTGCTTTAAGGATGCGGGTCGGTCCTGTATCAAGTCCCCGCCGCCGCACTGGAGTGCGTGGCAGGCGGGCCGTAAGGAGGCAATCATGCCTGATCATCGTACCCATCGAGCCGCGGGGGGCAATCCCGCCATTGCCGCGGCGCTGGGCAGCATCCTGGCGCTCGGCGCATCGCCGACATTCGCCGACGACGTCGACGCGCTGGAACAGCGCATCATGCAGCTGAGCGCGGAGCTCGCCGCCACCAAGGCCGAGCTTGAGGCGACGAAGCGCGCCGCCACCGATGCCAAGGCCGAACTTGGCACCGACCTGGACGAGAAGCCGCAGCCCACGCTCGCAACCGCGCCGGACAAGATCACCATCGGACCGCTGACCATCGGCGGCGCCATGCGGGTCAACTACGTGCTCGGCAGCTACCCCAACGGCGGCGACGGCCCCAACCGCGGCGGCAACAGCGGCAATGTCGAGCTGGACACCTTCCGCATCAACGTGGATCTGGCCTACGAGCAGATCCTCGGCAAGCTCGAGTATCGCTGGTACCCGCAGGGGGGCAACAGCTACAACTTCATCCACACCGGCTGGCTCGGCTATCAGCTCAACGAGACCAGCCAGATTCAGGTCGGCGTCACCCGCGTGCCCTTCGGCCCCGGCCCCTACGGTGTCTCCCAGAGCTGGTTCTTCGACCAGCACTACTACGTCGGTCTGTCCGACGATATGGACCTCGGCGTCAAGTTCGTCACCCAGGTCGGCGACTGGGATCTGGACTTCGCCTACTTCGCCAGGAGCGAGTGGAACGGCAACGGCACCAGCAAGGACAGCGCCCGCTACGGCTACGACGCGGTGCTCTGGCGTCAGTCCGTCGCCGATGACGGCACAGTCAGCTACGACGGCCCGGTGAACGGCCTGGAGGAGCGCAACCAGTTCAACCTGCGCGCCATCTACGGCTTCGACAACCTCGCCGTGCCCACGGATCTGGGGGTCTCGTTGCAGTACGGTCAGCTCAAGGGCCGCAACACCGATGACGGCGATCACTGGGCGGCGTCGCTGCACATGGTCAACCAGCTCGGCAACTTCAAGCTGGCGAGCCAGGTCACCCGTTACGAATACAACATCAGCGCAGACAACCCCTGGGGCACGGACGCGCTGGTCCCGATGGGCGCCTACGACTTCGCCTGGCCCGTCGCCAGCAAGGCCTGGGTAGCGGCCATCGCCGCGAGCTACAAGGTCGAGACCAATCGCATCCCCTGGCTCGACTCCGTGCTGCCCTATCTGGAGTACAGCACCATCCTCAAGGACGATTCCAGCTTCAACGACAGCGAGATGTGGGTGCTCGGCGCCGCCTGGGCGCGCGGCGGCTGGTACATCTACACCGACCTGGCCTACTCCAACGGCAACTACTTCGTCGGCGACAAGGGCGACGACTACAACAACATCATCAATCCGGGTGTTGGTGACTTCGGCGTCGACGGCAACGACGAATGGAATTACCGCTTCAACATCAACCTCGGCTACTACTTCTAGGAGGCGTCCATGGAACACTACCAAGATCCCTCGGAGGCGCGCCGCAAGCGCACCTTCGCCGAGCAACTGCGCCGGGTGGAAGAGGAGGCCCGACGCAAGGCCATCATCCGCCGTGCCAAGTTCCGGGGCCTGCAGGTCTTACCCAGCGCGTCGGTGGAGGACGACTCCGGCGGCCGCGACCCCGGCGAGGGCAACTTCACCGCACTGGGTCTCGACCTGCATCCGCACGTCACCTTCTGGGCCAGCGCCATCCTCATCGGCCTGATCATACTGGCGCTGATGTTCAAGGATGACGCGGCGGTGGTGGTCGGCGCCACCAAGGACTGGATCACCACCGTGTTCGGCTGGTTCCTGATCTTCGCCGCCAACTCCTTCATCATCGCGTCCCTGGTCTTCGCGTTCGGCAAGTTCGGAGACATCCGCCTCGGCGGCAAGGATGCCAAGCCGGAGTTCTCGACCCTGGCCTGGTACGCGATGCTGCTGAGCGCCGGCATGGGCATCGGGCTGATGTTCTGGAGCGTCGGCGAGCCCATGTTCCACCTGGGTGCGCCATCACCCATGTTCGGCGACGTCCAGCCCAACACCCCCGCCGCCGCGCAGGCCGCCATGGGCGTGACCTTCTTCCACTGGGGGCTGCATCCCTGGGCCATCTACGCCATCGTCGGCCTGGGCCTTGCGTTCTTCGCCTTCAACCGAGGGCTGCCGCTGACCATCCGCTCGGTGTTCTACCCGCTGCTGGGGGACAAGATCTACGGCTTCTGGGGCAACCTGATCGACATCCTGTCGGTGCTCGCGACCATGGTGGGTCTCGCCACCTCCCTTGGTCTCGGCGTGGCGCAGGTCAACGCCGGGTTGGACTTCCTGTTCGGCATCGAGATGAATGTCTGGACCCAGGTGACCCTCATCGCGATCATCACCGGCATCGCCACCCTGTCGGTACTGACCGGCCTCGATGGCGGCGTCAAACGCCTCAGTGAGCTCAATATGGTGCTCGCGGGTCTGTTCATGCTCTTCATCCTGGTGGTGGGTCCGACGGTCTTTATCCTCAGCGGCTTTACGCAGAACGTCGGCTACTACCTGCAGATCTTCCCGCAGCTTGCCACCTGGACCGAGACCTTTCTGGAGACCAACTGGCAGGGCTCCTGGACCGTGTTCTATTGGGCCTGGTGGATCTCCTGGTCGCCCTTCGTCGGCATGTTCATCGCGCGCATCTCCAAGGGCCGCACGGTGCGGGAATTCCTGCTCGGCGTGATCCTGATCCCGACCATGCTGTCGTTCATCTGGCTGTCGGTGTTCGGCAACGCCGCCATCTTCGCGCAGGCCCAGGGCGTCGCGGATATCGCCGCATCCGCGAGCGCCGACGTGGCCACCGCCATGTTCACGCTGCTGGAGACCTATCCGCTGACCGAGGCACTCTCGGTGGTGGCCATCGTGCTGGTGACCATCTTCTTCGTCACCTCGTCGGACTCCGGCTCCCTGGTGGTGGACCACCTCACCTCCGGCGGCAAGCTGGACTCTCCTGTCCGGCAGCGGGTGTTCTGGGCAATCATGGAGGGCATCATCGCGTCCGTGCTGCTCATCGGCGGCGGCTTGGGGACCCTGCAGACGGCCTCGGTCACCACCGGGCTGCCCTTTGCGCTGGTGCTGTTGATCAGCGTCTACTCGCTATACGTGGGACTGTCGGAGGAGCTGTACATCGAGACCGCGGTGAAACGCGCCGTCGAGCGCTCCAAGGAAGAGAAGCGGCTGGAGGTCGCAATCGCCTCCGCCGTCGATGGCGATGACCCCGCCGACGACGGGCCTCAGCCGCAGCAGGTGCCCACCGGCTGACAGAGCGGCCGCGGTTCGAGCGCGGTGCGGTCCAGCCGCCGACGGGCGGAGTCGCGCTTGGCGGTTGAAGCCAGGCGCCGGCTCGGCCCGGCAGGTGGGCCGCATGCTCAATCGGCCTTGCGCATCGGCGTCCCGGGCGCCTTTGCGGTGTCCGGCAACGACGCGGGCGAGTCGGCTGCGGGGGTCGCGGGAGCGACCTGCGCGGCCTGGTCCACCGGCGTCACCGCCTTGCCGGCGGCGAGCCCGAGGAAGCCCCCGGTGATGACCGTCTCGCCCACCTTCAGCCCCGCGGCGATCTCGACCCCGTCGGCGATGCGCTGGCCGGTCTCCACGGCCCGGCGCACGGCCTTGCCGTGGGCATCGACGCTCCAGACAAAGCTGCCCTCGCGATCGCGGCGCAGCGCCCGGAACGGCACCAGCAGCCGGGGCACGGCGGCGGTGCCGAGCTCGATGCGGGCGAACTGGCCGGCACGGGCGCCGGCGGGGATCTGCTCGAAGCGGACCTCGACGGGGGCCTGCCGGCTGGCCTCGGACAGGGTGGGGTGGATGCGCAGGATGCTGCCGGCAAAGCGCTCGCCGCCCAGGGCGTCGATGCGCACCCCCACCGGGTCGCCAGTCTGGATGTGCGGCAGCACCAGCTCGGAGACCGACGCCTCCGCGATCAGCGAGGCCGGGTCCGCCAGCGTCAACAGCAGGCTGTTCTTGGTCACGAAGTCCCCGGGCTCCACCAGGCGCTCGGTGATGATGCCGGCGAAGGGCGCGCTGATCCGGGTGTAGGCCAGCCGGGTGGCCAGGATGCGCGCATCGGCCTCGGCGATGGCCAGGGCCGTGCGTGCCTGGGCGACCTCGTCCTCGGAGGCCGCGCCACGGGTCTGCAAGCCCGTCAGCCGCTCCAGGTCGAGCTGCTCCTGGCGGACCGTCGCCCGCGCCTTCTCGTGCTCGGCCGCGAGCAGGTCGTCCTCCAGCCGCACCAGCACCTGGCCCTGCTCCACCGGGTCGCCCTCGAACACCGTCAGCGCCGTGATGCGCCCCTCCTCCTGGCTGTAGAGCCGCACCTGCCGGCGCAGCCGCAGGCTGCCGGGGCGGGTGTGGCGGGTGGCGATGGCCGAGCGCTCGGTGACCAGGGTGGTCACCAGGTGGCCGCTGGCGGCCCGGCGCGGTTTGTCGGTGGTCGCATCCGGCGCCGGCGAGCAGCCCGCCGCGAGCAGCAGCCCCAGGCCCGCCACGGCGGCTATGATCGGCAAGCGACGCCCCGCCGAGATCAGGCGTCGCCCGTCCGCAAAGCCGCGTCTAAGGATCGGTTCAGAAACAAGCGGTGCAGACGCCCGTTCGCCGAGCCTTTGGATTGACCGTTTGGGGGTTGCGTCTGCACCACTTGTTTCTGAACCTTGACTAAGCCGGGGGCGCCGCAGCAGCGGCCCGCGGCAGCGTCGGCGCCCCGCCAAACCCACCCGCGTGCTCATCCACCCGCGCCCAGATCATACCCCGCCGACGGCGCCGCCCCGGTCCTGCTCGGCAGCCCCGCATCCGCGTAGTCGTAGTGCTTGATCTTGCGGCGAATGTTGCGCTGGATGACCACCCCGAGGACCTGCCACTCCAGCCCCGTCAGGTCGATGTCCGGGAAGGTCTCGTTGAGCGCGACCAGCCGCTGGCGCCCGTCGTCGTCGCGCAGGAACTGACGCAGCCAGCGCACGCCCTCCACCTCGACGAACACGAACATGCCGCTGCGGCAGCGGTCCATGGGCTCGATGATCACGATGCACTTGTCCGGCAGCTCCGGCTCCATGTCCGGCCCCAGCACCTGCAGGGCGAAGGGCTCATGCATGCTGCATCCAGTGCCTTGCAACATCTCTTCTGTCATCATGGACTCCTCTTGGGTCGATAAAGCATCCCTATATAGTGTCGGCCCCCGCATGTTTCCGAACCGCTGACCGAAGGAGCAGCCCGCCCATGGCCGCAGGCATGAACCGTCCCCCCCCCGTGACCGAGCGCATCCACGACGATCGGCGCGACTGGCACAACCTGCGCGGCATGCTGCCGTACCTGTGGGAGTTCCGCGGTCGCGCCGCCTTCGCCCTGATCTGCCTGGTGCTGGCCAAGCTGGCGAACGTCGGCGTGCCCATCGTGCTCAAGCACATCGTCGACGCCTTCGAGGGCACCGAGGCACAGCTGCTGGTGCTGCCGGTGAGCCTGCTGATCGCCTACGGCCTGCTCAAGCTCGGCTCGGCGCTGTTCAACGAGCTGCGCGACGTGGTCTTCGCCCGGGTGCGCTTCCGCGCCATGCGCCGGCTCTCCACCAGGGTGCTGACGCACCTGCACGCCCTGTCGCTGCGCTACCACCTGGAGCGTCAGAGCGGCGCCGTCAGCCGCGACCTGGAGCGGGGCACCCGCTCGGTCTCCACCATCCTCAACTACCTGGTGTTCAGCGTCATCCCGGTGCTGGTGGAGTTCACGCTGGTGGCGGTGGTGCTGCTGTCCAAGTACCAGCTGGTCTTCACGCTGGTCACCTTCGGCACCGTGCTGGTCTACGCCGTCTTCACCTTCGCCATCACCGAATGGCGGATGGACTACCGGCGGCAGATGAACGTGCTCGATTCGCGGGCCAACACCCAGGCCTTCGACAGCCTGCTCAACTACGAGACGGTCAAATACTTCGGCAACGAGCGCATGGAACTCGACCGCTACGACGGCACCCTGAATCAGTGGGAGGACTTTGCCGTCAAGAGCCAAAGCTCCATGTCGCTGCTGAACTTCGGTCAGGGCAGCATCATCGCCGTCGGCGTCACGCTGATCATGCTGTTCGCCGCCAAGGGCGTGGTCGACGGGCAGATGAGCATCGGCGACCTGGTCTTGGTCAACGCCTTGATGCTGCAGCTGTTCATCCCGCTGGGCTTCCTCGGCATCGTCTACCGCCAGATCAAATACGCCCTGGCCGACATGGACCTGGTCTTCAAGCTGCTCGAGCGCAAGGCCGAGATCGTCGACCCCCCCGAGGCCCCGGCGCTGGTGCTCCAGCGCGGCAGCGTGCGCTTCGAGCAAGTCGACTTCCACTACCAGCCCGAGCGGCCGATCCTGCACGGCGTCGACTTCCAGATCGACCCCGGCGAAAAGGTCGCGGTGGTCGGCCACAGCGGCGCCGGCAAGTCGACCCTGGCCCGGCTCCTGTTCCGCTTCTACGACGTCACCGGCGGGCGCATCCTCATCGACGGCCAAGACCTGCGCGCCGTCAGCCAAGACAGCCTGCGCGCCACCATCGGCATCGTCCCCCAGGACACCGTCCTGTTCAACGACAGCATCTACTACAACATCGCCTACGGCCGCGCCGACGCCACCCGCGCCGACATCGAGCGCGCCGCCGAACTCGCCCACATCCGCACCTTCATCGAAAGCCTCCCCGACGGCTGGGACAGCATCGTCGGCGAGCGCGGCCTCAAGCTCTCCGGCGGCGAAAAGCAGCGCGTCGCCATCGCCCGCGCCATCCTCAAGCGCCCGCGCATCCTGGTCTTTGACGAGGCCACCTCATCCCTCGACAGCCACACCGAGCAGGCCATCCAGCGCACCCTCTCGGAGGTCTCCGAACACCACACCACCCTGGCCATCGCCCACCGCCTATCCACCGTCGTCGACGCCAACCGCATCCTGGTCATGGAAGGCGGGCGCATCATCGAACACGGCGAACATCGCGCCTTGCTCGCCCACGGCGGCGTCTATGCAGCCATGTGGGAGCTGCAGCAGCGCGAGCGCGAAGAGGCGCTTCTCGACGACGGGTGACTTAAGTCAAGGTTCAGAAATAAGTGGTGCAGACGAAACCACGAAACGGCCAATCCAAAGGCTCAGCGAGCGGGCGTCTGCACCACTTGTTTTTGAACCGATCCTAAGCCCCGCCCGGATGGTCTGCGCGCAGCCGCGAAGCCTATGGATCGTGCGGACACCAGTTGACCGGCGTGCCTATTTGACGCGAACGACGCACCACATGGAACAATGCGTCCAATCTGGTTTCCTTCGCGCCTTCGCGTGAGATTCATCATTAATCGTGAGCTTTCCCCGTTATTGCCGGGGTTTAGATAAAAGAAGCTTGCGGGAAGAAGAAAGGCGACGTAGAGTTGGGCGGCGTGCGCTTGATGTCCGTTAGGAGTTAATTCGGACCTGCACGCCGTGTGGATAATTACCCTAAGCCAAAGGCGGTAGAAAAATGAGTGAAAAGAAAACGCTTCCAGTAATGATTGCCGCGCTGTCGGCAGCCCTGCTTTTTAGTGGCGTTGCAGGCGCTGCGTGCACGATTTCAGAGGATTTTGACTTTGGTGGTCAAACCGGAGTCGTGCAGGACAACGACTACCTGAGGTTTTACCCCGAGGGCCAGTCGGGCGGCCTACCCGCCAAGAGCAACAGGACGTTCAACGACCCGAGTTGGCTCAACAACATCTCCTCTGTGAAGCTTTCCGACAACTGCATCGCGGTATTCTTCATGTCCCCGAACAATGGTGGACCCCTGCAAGGCCATCAGGTGGTGCGCGAGACGACCGCACAGTTTTCAGAAGGGCTAAACGACAAAACCCACGGCATGATCTGCGAATGCAAGTGATAGGTCAGCGGACCCAACCCAATTGAGCCTTTAGCGTGTAGGGTCATTTTTCTTCATGTCCACCAAGGCCGGCGCCTTCAAGACTTCGAAGTCGAGGTTGCCTTCAAGCCCCACTCCTTGTCCGAATGCAACCTATTTCATCGCCGTCAATCTGCCGTGAAGATCGGCAGCCAAAAACCGGGGTCGAGGGAATCGCCGAAAACAGCGGATTTCGATAGCCTAGTGCTTTGCCGCGAAAATTCCGAGACCGCCCGCAGCTGTGGGAGCGATTTGCAATCGCGACCGCCGCGACGCGGAAGTCGCGACTGCAAGTCGCTCCCACAGCACCGAGTGGACATGCCGGCGGTCTTGGGACTTCCGCAGCGGTGCACTAGGACCATGCCCTAGGAGCCCTTCTAGCCGTGATTCGGCCTTCGCGCGGTTCGCCGCGGCTAGAAGCCGATCCCACAGCCATCAGCAACGTGGGAGCGGCTTCCAGCCGCGATTCGGCATGCGTTCCGGACACCTTGTCTCGCTCCGACGCGCTGCCGGCACCGTCCTTGCTCCCACGCCGGAGAGACTACGAACTATTCGCCGTAGGTCGGGTTAGCGCAGCGTAACCCGACGGTCGATGTCGGTATCCCGTTGATTGTCGGGTTACGCTATTGCTAACCCGACCGACGCTCTCTGCAATGCGGATATCCAGGTCAAGCGAGCTTGACCCCGTCGCCGGCTCCAATCTGCGCAAAGCGCTTATCGAAGGTGTACAGGGGCGTTGCTGCGGCGCTACCGGCGAGATGCAGCGCATCGGCGAAGTCGTAACCTCGCGCATATCGATCCAGGGTCAGCGCAATGAGTTCGGGCTGGTCGACGCGAACCGTTGCGAGGCCGAGCACGTGGCGATAGGCCGTTAAAATCGCCGGTCGCTCCAGCGCATACAGGGCTCGCAATACCCATTCCATCTCCAAGAGCACCGTGTGGGGGACGAAGACCTCCGCAGGTCCGGCAAGCAGTTCCACCGAGCGACGCGCCTGATCCGGGTCGTCGTTGGTGACGTAGCGGACCAGCACGTTGGTATCGAGCGCGATCATTTGCCCTCGCCAGACTGCCAGTGACGACGCATCTCGGCATCAATCGCCGCATCCATGTCCTCGACGGACCTGGCCGGACCTCCATAGCCGGTACAGCCGAGACCGTCCTCGACCTCCGTGGGCGCAAAGGGCTTGGCGGCGCGCAGCACCAAGGCATCCCCGTGTTCCTCGACAACGAGTTCGGTCCCGGCCACCCAACGATGGCGGGCCCGCAGTTCACGCGGGATGACGATCTGGCCTTTGGTGGAGAGACGAACGGTATCCATGACCCTAGAACCCAAGTAAGACAGTGTAAGACGCATACTAGAGATCGCAACGAGTCCACGCAAGTAGATGCCGGTAACCCGTTGATTGTCCGATTATGCTATCGCTAACCCGACCGCGCCCGGTTGCCCAGCCATCAGGGTCAGGTCTTTCCTCGTTCCTTCTTGCGGGGCGCAGCCGCCCCTCGAACGATCTTGCTCACCCGCGAATAGTGCAGCCCGAAATGGTCGCCGATCTCGCGCATCGCGTATGCACCACTCGCGTATGCGGCGCGAATGGCGTCGTCTCTGGTGGCGTGCGCCTGCGCGTAGTCGTCGAGCGGGAGCGCTTTGGGTCGCGGCCTGGCCTGAGGCACCTCGCGCAAATCACGCGGCCCTGACGCCCTGCGCCGCATTGCATCGACGAAGTCGTCCGAGCCGAGAAAGACCTGATGCTTGAGCTGCGCCCAGGGCGAAGGCTGGCCCTTTCCGTCGGCGATGAAGCGGCGATACCCGGCAACGGCGACGTCCTCCTGCTCGCCGAACGCGCTCAGGATCACCCGCGTCTCCAGCCACCGCGGGCCGGCGGCCGGGTTGATCATGGCCCGATAGCTGCTCCAGGGATAATCGTTCGCGGTGCGCACCATCCCGGCACGCACCGGGTTGAGCACCACGTAGCGAGCCAACTCCAGCAGATACGCCTCCTTCTGCACCAGGATGGCCTTGTAGCGCCCCTGGAAGACATGCCCTACGCGGACATGGAACCGGTTGAAGCGCTGCGTATAGACGCCGTTCAACTCGCGCATGCCCTTGGCCAGATTCCCGTCCGGCGTCTCCACCACCAGGTGATAGTGGTTGGTCATCAAACAATAGGCGTGGACCGTCCAGTTGTACCGCTCTTGAACTCCGGCGAGCACGTCGAGAAACATGCGCCGATCCGCGGGCGCAAGGAAGATGTCCTCGCGACCGTCCCCGCGGGAGGTCACGTGATACAGCGCACCGGAGAACTCGATTCGCAGCGGTCTAGCCATGCCTCGCAGCTTAGCCGCAGCTCGGGATGATCCAGCGTTGCAACACCTGACGTTGCCCGTTCCGGGGTAGCCGGCCGAGCGCCTAGGAATTCGCGGATCTCACGGAGGTTGTCTTGCCGTTGCCCACTCGAACGATTGACTACGTCATCGTTACGCGCTGCGGATCAGATAACGGACTAGCCGCTACCTGATGACGTCTGAAGTCGTTCAGGAACGGGAGCAGTCGTCCAATCTGAAAGCCCAGGCCACGAGCCATGGTCAGCGCCCCTTCGACCGATCCCACCAGCAACCTCCCCTCCCGCGGTCGCGTCACCAAGACCTCCGCAGCCTCACGCCTGACTCGGCCTACGCTCGAAGCTACCCTCGCCCCCTACCTCACCCCAGCAACAACTCCTCCCCCCTCGCTCTGCGATGTGCGCAGCCGAATCGACGGGCGGAACTGCAACGCCTCCCTCACATCCCCCCTATACCACCGCGACGCCCCGCTCTCGCCTCCACCGCGCCTATGGCTCATCAAGCCCATCGCGACCGACGTCCTGCTCGCCGCCGTGGTCCGCGCCTCGATCTGAGCGCACAGCAGCAAGCGCGCGCGCCAGCCACCGAGCTGTGCAGCGCATCGATTCCCTCACCGAGCGGGAGCGGAGGTCGCGCGTCGCGTCGCGCAAGGCCAGACCAATCCCGAGATTGGCGCGGCACTGGGCATCGCGCTGCGCACCGTCAAACTGATCGCAGCGGGCCATGAAGAAATTGGCGGCCGACACCCTGGTCGATCTGGTGCGCTCTTGATGCGGCCCACACCTGCGACAGCCTGCACGCCTGGACCCAACGCCCTGACCCTCTGATCTCCGTGGTCTGTTGCACATCGGACCACCCCGGCATGGCCCCGAGCACCCCCACCTCCCAATGCCTATCACGGATGATCGACGCCACCTCGGATCACGCTGACAAAGATCGCATCAATCGCGTCTGCAACCACGGCTGCACGAGATGCTCGGTATCGGCCCGGCGACTGGTCGTCAGCCACCCGCATCTCTATCCCGAGAGGCCATTGGGCCGAACCGGCGCCATCATCTATCCCAAATCCAGCGCGGCGAAACGCCGCATCGAGCTCCAACTGCTCCTCGCGACCGCCGTCTGCTCTGGGTGCGGCTGTCGGGATGGCCATCGACAGCGCACCCGAGCAGGGCTCGGTGTGGATCATCGATGACATCCATCGAGAACGCACGAACAGGGAGCAACTCCGCCTCACCAATCAGGAACAACAGGCCCTCCTCGACGGCGCTGCCACGGGCATCGCGCTCGTCAAGGCCGGCCTGTTGCTGCATTGCACCGCCGACTCGTGACGCTCGGTATCCGCCCGATCAGCTTCGGCCGCTCGACCGCCTCTGGACCCGAACGAGGCCAGTGCCGCGGCGGAGCACAGGCGGCCGACTGCGTTGCGAGCGGACGCCCGCGGCATCTCCAGCTCGATCTGATGCATCGCGACGGCGCGCTGGTCCGGGCGCGGGCGTCGATCCGGGCCGTGGATCTGGACGAGGGCGATAAAGGTGTGGTCTGGAGCCTGTTCGAGCCCGCCATTTGGTCGAGCAGTAGCGCACGAGCGGCTTGGGCGCCGCCCCACCAGCGCCGATTCGCCGGACACCTCGCTGGCTGTTTCGTTGATCGACAGCGCTCAGGCATCAGGCGAATGGCGTTCCGGTGCGGGCTCCGCGGCCCGCCAACGCGACCCGGCGCCGCTCACGGCGCGAAACCCGCCGCGAAAGTGACGCGTTCACGTTCATCCTCATGGTTTCCCATGGGCAATGGTCGATCCCCAACCTGGCCAATACTTCCCTGACGCCGCCGTGGTGGCGGTCGTGGAGCATCGCTGGCTTTCGGGCTTAGGCTCGGACTTTGCTCGGTGAGGCCATGCGAAGACCAATGGAATCGAGCCATCATTAGCGCACGGCTTCGTTCGGCCGCGTCCCCGCGATGTGGGAGCCAAATGCCATCGGACCTTCACTGCAACGCAGCACCAGGGCAGCCGCGGCCACCTACCATGAGCGTGGCCGTAGCCCGAGACAAGCAACCACCGGAACGTCGAGTGGATCCGCGCCCGATTCACCGATCAAAACGTCCGCCCTGGACTATTACCAGGAATCGTCTCCTTCTTGATTTGTACGCGAACGCCACCCTACGATGGCACCAACTCATCGGCACCTTCAAGACGATTCAGTCGGCAGATCAGCAAAGAAACCCTGCACTAACACTTCCCTCCAGGGCAACGCGCACAGTCTGATTTCGCGAAAAAACGACCTGGCGGACGACGATGCGACAACGGCATGAGACTTGGGCAGCGTGAAATGCGGGACAAATCGGCGTGAATGCGGGACAGACCACGTTTAATTTGTGAACCGCTCATTCACCTGCTGAAGTTGAGATGACGAACGTCGTCCGTCAAAAACCATCCCTTGTATTCGCAATTTGATCCGCTAAACGTGGTCTGTCCCTGATGTTCGCCGTCCCTGATGTTCGCCCATGTTTCCTAACCTAAAGAGCGAAAAGATGAAGCCCGTCCTGTCCATGGCGCTCTTGATCAGCGTCTTTGCATTGTCCCCGGCACTGCGCGGGCAGTGGTCGTCATCCATCCCTTCACGATTTCGATTGATCCGCCTGTTCCCGTCAAATACAGACTCTCCCGGCGACTTTATCGGCCAAACGTCCGCGTTTGCCAAATCGATCCGGCCTTGGACCCTCAACCGCATCGAAACAACGCTGAATGGATCCACATCTGACAGTGACACAGGCGTCTATTGAATGGTTTGGTTCGGAAATTGGCTTGCCCGATGCGTGGCTCCATATCGAGATCGCCGAACATTCAACCGGTATCCCCCGGCGGTTTTCTCAATCGAGCGCTACACCCGGATCGTCAGTTAACTAGATTTCACCAACAGTAGCCACAGAGCGCGCGATCTCGCGGCAATGACGGGAGCCGGGCTGACCTCCCTGGATTTCATCGATTGGATGTATCCAGGAAGTCCTGACGACCTCGGTAACCGATTCGCCACGATCGGGACGATGACCGGGACCATCGCTTACGATTACACCCCGACATCCGAACCTGCCCCTACCCCTGAACCTGTTTCCTGGCCCTTTCTCCGCCGGTCTCCTTGCCTCGGCCTGTCGCGTCACCGCCCTCGACCAGCAACAATTTCGACGCAAAGAAATCGAAAAAAACAAAAAAAAGGCCACGCTCGATTACGCCCAAAACACAATCACGGGGCCCATCTACTGACCCCGTCAGTAGCGTCGAACGTATCTCGCAAGTCAGGGGCACAAGGTCAGATCTTACTTGCGCAAAATGCAAGACCCCGCTTTCGTTTTGACCCCGTCTTTCGTTTGCGTCTCTGCGCGAGATATCTTTTTCTTGCGTCGTCTGCGCAACATGACAACATCTGATTGACATTATGCGGAGGCTGATGGGTGCCGATCGGGATCGGGGCAGATTGTGACAGCTATAGCAATAGCGATAGCGATAGCGATAGCGATATGCCCGCGAGTTTGGTGGGTCCGCTAGCTTGACCCTCCCCACGAACTATGTTGATGTCACCTTGTTTCGACGGGACCTGCGGCGGAGGCGGACGGCATGCGTATCACGACGGCATTGATGATCTTGGGCCTAGTGGGGGCGGCGATGAACCTGGATCAGATCCAGGCGATGTTGGCGCCGGCACCGCCGAGTTCCGCCGCGACCGCGCCGGATGGTGTGAGGGTGGAGCTGTTCGTAACCCAAACGTGCGGCGCTTGCCGGCAGGCCATTGCCCAATTGGAGGCGAGTGAGGTGCCCTACATCGCCTACGACGTCAACCGCTCCAGGCAGGCCCGAGGACTGAAATGCGGGACAGACCACGTTTAATTTGTGAACCGCTCATTCACCTGCTAAAGTTGAGATGACGAACGTCGTCCGTCAGAAAACCATCCCTTGTATTCGCAATTTGATCCGCTAAACGTGGTCTGTCCCTGATGTTCGCTGCGGGATCTGCGCGACTACCCCACCACCGGCCCCCACGAGGGACGCTTCGGCAAAGGCGTCGGCGCGAGGACCTGCGGGCTCTGCACTGTGGATCCTCGAAGGCGATGGCACCAAAGATCTACTCTATCCGTTCGCGCTGGTGCATTTGGCGTTCTTCCAGCGCTGCCGAGAGGCACTGCAGCGTGCCTCCTGCTGGGTGCAAGGGCCTCGGACGCCACCCGAACGGCGCGCCATCGACCATCTCGCCACCCTCATGCGCCGATTCGACAAGGACAGCCGCTTCACCACCGCAGTCACCCGCCTGGAGGAAGGCTGGCTGGCTTTCTGCGAATTGCGCGACGTGCTGCAACTGTCCAACGCGGAATTGCCGCGCGCCGATGTGCGTGCGCACCAGAAAGAGCTCGCACCCTGGAGGCGCGCCGGATGCGCGAGATCGAGGCGGCGTTGCGCGGATACCGGGCCGAACTCGCCGAGCGGATCGCGTCCTCGCAGAGCGCAGGCTCGCCCTCGACATTGCCTGCCGTCGTCATCGTGAACTATCTCGATCGTTACGGGGAGCGCTTGTTCGGCCATCCGACCAAGCGCGACAAGGAAGGAACGATCGTGGCGATTGTGGAGCGCACCAACAACGTGCCCGAGCACTTCTTCGGCAGCGAGAAACAGCACCTGCGCCGCCGCTTGGGTCGGGCTAATCTCGGGCGCGATTTGGAGGACCAACCGGCCCAAGCCGCTCTGGCCGCCAACCTGCGCCACCCCGATTACGTTCGTGTGCTCTGCGGCTCCCTGGACCATCTTCCTATGGCGTTCGCCGAGCTTAATGAGCAGGCGCTGGCGCAGACTACTCCCCTGTCCAGAAGCAATCGAGACTCCAAGCTGCAGCAGCGTATCCGGACACTACTCAAAGGCGAAAAAACGGCCGATTCGGGGGCGGACGGTTAGGAATCCAACCGTTGTTTGACGCGGTAGAATATTTGGCCTAAACCAGTGTTTTCGGCCGCATTCGCGATCCAACCGCCTCAGAACGTCGATTAAGCCCATTGGCGCCGTTTTGCGCGCTCGCAGCGTGCCGCTGCGTCCCAGGAAATGTCCAGCGCCAATACTTTCACAGTCTCTGGAGCGTGGGAGCCAGAAGATGAGGCGGTAGGGTGGAACAAGCGCAGCGGTTCCACCTCTTCGGTGGTTCGAGAAACTCCTTATGTTCCTGTCATCATTATGTTCCTGTCATCAAGAAGATTGTTCTTGCCTGCTGGTGGGGCCGCTTCGCTTGACCCACCCTACGAAGCTGGTCGCGATCTTGGTCGTTGTCGTTGTCGTTGTCGCAATTGTCTTCGTCGCAGCCTCGATTACGACAACGATTACGACAACGACAACGAACGAAGCTTGTTTGTGTGAATTCGGCGCCGCGGTATTAGACCGGCACCCCGCTCTGCTGGGCGGGGTTGAGCAGGTCGATCTGGGGGACGTCGAGGGCGTATTGCTGGGCCAGCGCGGTCTGGTCTAGCCCAAGGATGCGCCGCAGCGCGACTTGGACGTGGGCGGTGCGCAGGCGCTCGCCGTCGGCGGACTCCTGCAGGGTCACCGGGTCGATGTCGAGCTTCTCGTGCGCGGGACCGCTCAGGCCCACGGTGCGGTCGGTCCAGGGCTGGTTGGCCATCATGATCCAGGCGCTGCCGTTGGACCAATGGTCCTTGCCGTTGTTGCCGTTGTACCAGGGGGTGCGGCCGACGTCGGAGCTCACATGCACCACCAGGCGGTCGCTGATGCCGAGCGCCTCGGCCTTGGTCCAGAGGTAGTCGAGCAGGCGGGTCAGGTGGCGGGCGCCGCTGTCGTGGTTGGCGTCGTGGCTATTGTGGGAGTCGTAGTTGTGGCCGGTGCGCAGGTTGGCCGTCGCGCACAGCCCCGCCTGGATGGCGATCAGGAAGCGGTGCACGGCGGAGACGCGGCTGTGGCCGTCGCCGGCGAGGTCGACGCTGTCCAGCGACTCGGGCACCACGTCGACCAGGCGCTCCAGCAGGCCGCGGTCGGTGCGGGCGCGATAGAGCTCGTCGACCTTGCGCTGGGTGAAGGGCAGGTCGTCGATGCTGCCGATGCGGCCCAGCAGGCGCGCGCGGCGAGCCTGCTCGATCAGGGCCATGTCCGAGGCGCGGAACCAACGGCGGCTGGCATCGCGACGGTTGGGGTCGGCGAGGCCCAGCAGGCGTTCGTGGTCCGGCAAGGCGGTAGGCGGCACCAGGCCCAGGCGGGTGTCGTTGCCGCTGTAGTAGAGCCAGGGCATGGGCAGGCCGGCGCCGACGCTGGCGGCATACAGCGCGTTGAGGTTCGGCAGCCCGCTCAGCGCGCCGGTGTGCTGGGCCATGTCGGCGCTGCCGTGGCCGTTGGTCTGTAGGTCGATGCCGTTGATGGCCAGCAGCCGGTCGTGGTAGCGCTCGAAGAAGGCCTGGTTCTCGGCGATGGGGGCATAGCGCAGGTTGCCGGCGGTGCCCGCCGGGGCATCAGAGGCCCAGTGGTTGATGGCGGTGTTCTCGCGCGGGTCGGCGAAGGAGCTGTGGTCCCAGCCGCCACCGGCGAAGATGGTGATCAGGGCCAGGCCGCCGAAGGGCTCGGTCTGGTTCTCAATGGGGGTGTCGGCAAAGGCCGGGCGCATGGCCAGCCCCGGCAGCGCGGTGGCGAGGCCGGCGGTGCCGGCAAGGCGGAGGAAGTCGCGGCGTTTCATGGTGGTCTCTCCGGCGCCGGCCGCGGCACGGGGCCGCGGCCGAGGGCGCATTAGTCGTTGAGGTAGTTGAAGTCGCTGGTCAGGTAGGTGAGCACGGCGTTCCAGGCGCGGCGCCCCGGGGTCGAGCCGTTGCGGTTCTCGCAGTAGGGCTCGGCCAGGGCCGGGTCGGCCGGCTCGGCGTTCTCGTAGACCGCCTTGAACAGCTGGTAGGTGCGCTCGATCTCCGCGTCCGCCGGGTCCAGGCGCTCGCCGAGCAGGCGCTCGTGCAGGTACGCGATGTTGCGCTTGATGGCCGTCACCGAGGCGTCGGCGTCGACGCTCAGCGGGGCGGGCTCCAGGAAGCCTGCGCCGATGACGGTGCGCGCGATGCCGGGGCCGGACCAGGCCGCGGCGACGTGGTCGCCGCCGCCGCCTTCCTTGTGCAGGACCTCGATCAGGTAGCGCTTGCCGGCCTCCAGCCGGATGGGTGCCGACTGCTGGGAGGCGTCGCGGTCCCACTGGTAGCGATGGGTCCACTCGGCCACGCTGGCGATCTCCACCAAGCCCTCGGCGCCGTCGTCGGCGGACAACCGCAGCGAGGCCTGATCGTCCGCCGCCACCCAGAAGCGGTAGTCGCCGTCCAGCGGCGGCACCAGGATGGCGCGCAGGCGCTGGCCGTAGGCGTCCGCCAGCATCGGGGGTGGTGTCCAGCGCGGTGAGGAAGGCCACCCGCGTCGGGCGCTCCGGGTAGCCGGCGGCACCCTCCAGGGTGGCGAGCTCGTCGCCGCCGAGGCCCTCGAAGACCAATTGCTCCACCGCATCAAAGGGCTGGCGCTCCGGGATGTCCAGCACCACCGGTGCGACCAGATCAACCGACCTGAGGGACACCCATGTTCCCTAGTCCGCAACGACCTGCAAGACACCCATCTTTCCCGAGCGACCTGCTGTCGGGATGGTTGTCCCGCTGGTCCGACAGTCCCGCTGGTCCGGCTGTCAGGATGGGTGTCCCGCTGGTCGCGCTGGTCCGGCTGGTCCGACGGCGTGCTCGCGCCAAACGCGCCGCTGCGGGCGGCCGCCATCGCCTTCGGGCGCGAGGTGGCGGACGCAACCGGTCCTTGACCTCCCTTCCAGCACTCCGCTACCGTCTTGACTCAGCTCAGGGCCAGACCCTCAGGGCGGCTTGGATTTCCTATCCGTAATACTGGTCCGACGAGCGCGGCGATGGACCGGACCTGCGCCGCAGCGCCCGCCTGGTCCTCGACCAGCCCCTGATCACGGTCGCCAACGCCGCCGAGGTCAAGGAATCCCCGGCCTTTCGCGAGCTGATGGCCTTCATCCGCCGGCGCGGCTGCAAGTCCAATCATCTCCAGCGCGTCGAGAGCTTCAATCTGGCGCATCCGGATTCCTTTGCCCCCGTGGCCTGATGCCGGTAGCTGAGGCGCAACTGATGGGAATACCCATGACCGATGACTACGACAGCCCCTGGAAGGATATCCTCGAAGCGTACTTCCCGGATTTCATGACGCTGTTCTTCCCCGTCGCGGCGTCCGAGATCGACTTCGCCCGCGGCGTCGAGGCCCTCGACAAAGAGCTGGCGCAGGTGGTGCAGGATGCCGAGCTGGGGCGGCGGCTGGCCGACAAGCTGCTGCGGGTCTGGCTGACCGACGGCGTCGAGGCTTGGCTGCTGGTACACATCGAGGTCCAGGGCCGGCGGGAGGCGGATTTCCCGGAGCGCATGTTTGTCTATGCCTACCGTATCTACGACCGCTACCGCCGCACTGTCGTGAGCTTGGCGGTGCTCGCCGATGAGGTCCCGAATTGGCGGCCACGGCGCTTTCAGGTCGGCCGCTGGGGCAGCCGCATCGGCATCCGCTTTCCGACCGCAAAGCTCCTGGAATGGGCCGGCCGCGGGGCGGAGCTGGAGGCGAGCGATAACGTCTTCGCCACCGTCGTCCTGGCGCACCTGGCCACGCAGGCGACCCGAAACGATCCGCGGGCGAGGTTCAATCACAAGCTCAAGCTTACCCGTCGGCTCTATGAGCGCGGGCTGCCGCGGCAGACGATCATCGACCTCTATCGGTTTCTCGACTGGCTGATGCGTCTGCCTGAGGATTTGGAGCTGCAATACACCGATGCGATCCATCAGATCGAGGAGCAACTGAAGATGCCATATCAAAGTTACGTGGAACTACGCGGTGAGCAGCGCGGTGTTTGCCGCGTTGTCCGCAGCCTGCTGGAGCGCCGCTTCGCCCCGCTGCCGGCCAGCGCGGTCGAGCGCCTGGAGCAGGCCGACGTGGACCAGCTGATGGCCTGGAGCGAGCGCGTCGCCGAAGCGCCGTCGCTGGAGGCCGTGTTCAGCGACCGCGAGCACGACGCCTAGCCTGGACGCGGAATCCGATCCTGGGTAGTCGTGCCATGCCACGAGGGGGCGATATTCAGTGCATTTAGTAAACTGTCACCGTAACCCCAGGTCTTGGCCGCGGCGTTGGCGGGTTGGTCGAGCGTGATGACGGCCGCGAGATGCTCGCTTGTGAGAACAGCGGTTCTCGTTTCGTCTCCAACCGCACGGAATCCGTGGTACGTCCCCATTTCCCTCACCCATTTCCCTCACTCCTTAGGTGAACAATGTTCTGGGGATACCTCAGGGACCGTCCCCGTTGTCGCGCTGGCGTCGGTCGGCCTGCTCGGCTAAGCCGCGGAAGGTGGAACCGCTTCGCTTGTTCCACCCGACCGGCTCTCCAAGTTCCAGCCCAGGGCGACGAGCGGGTCAGAGTTGCGCAAACCCCGATACGCGGGTAGGCTTTAGTCCCGCCTCCCGCCTCCCGCCTCCCGCCTCCCGCCTCCCGCCTCCCGCCTCCCGCCTCCCGCCTCCCGCCGAAAGATCGCGTGGGTCGGGCTCAGGCGCAACGGCGCGGGGTCGCTGCCTGGCATGCGGTCAGCGGCGGACGCGAGAGCACCCCAGCATCAACCCAACCGACATCACATTGACCGTGAGGATACGGACATGAACCCAATCGCGAAGCAAACCGCCATCGGCCTCGGCGCCGGACTCCTGCTGCTGGCCGGCAGCGCCCAGGCGGGCCTGATGACCTACGAATCGGGCGGCGTGCAGCTGGTCTACGACGACGTGCAGGACCTGACCTGGACCCGCGACGCCAATCTGTTCAAGACGCAATACGACGCCGACAACGGCGTGGTCGCCGACATCATCGCTGCGGTGCCCACCATCACCAGCGGCAACGGCACCCACACCGTGGTGAGCGGGGACTTCAACACCGGCAACGGCCGCATGACCTGGTACGGCGCCATGGCCTGGGCCGAGTGGCTCGGCAGCATGGACTACGCGGGTGCGGACGACTGGCGGTTGTTTGCAGCCGACCCGTCTTGCGGATCCAGCTACAACTGCACCGACAATGAGCTCGGCCACCTGTTCTACACGGAGGGCGGGCTGAGCGCCTTCGACTCGATCCTCGCCGATCCGCCCGGCATCCTGGACGATTACTTCGACAACATGCAGTCCTTCGTGTACTGGTCGGGCACGGAGTACGCGCCGAGTCCAGGCTACGCGTGGCTCTTCTACACCGACAATGGCTACCAGGACAGCGCCTATAAGGACTACCAGGGCTACGGTTGGGCAGTTCGCCCCGGACAAGTCGCCGCCGCCCCGCTGCCGGGCACGGCCTTGCTGATGGCACTGGGCTTGCTGGGCCTCGGGACTCGCGATGGGCGCGGCGGCGACTTTGGTGATTCGGTCATTTGTGTGATTTAGTCCTTTTGAGGGGGGTCAGGGGGGATACTTCCCCCTGCTCGCGCGCGTAGCGCGCGAGGGCTTTTAGCGATTTTTTTATGGCCCGATACGAGCATCTACCGATCTACAAGCAAGCCATGGACGTGGCGGTGCACTTCGAGAAGGTGGTCGCGGGCTTCTCGCGCTATCACAAGTACACGCTGGGCACGGAGCTGCGGAACAAGAGCCGCGAGATCGTCGCTCAGATCATCCGCGCCAACGCCGAGCGCGACAAGGCGCCGAAGCTGGTGGAATTGCGCGGGCAGCTCGACGAGCTGTTCATCCTGATCCGCCTGGCCAAAGAGGTGCAGGCATTCAAGAGTTTTTCGGCCTACCAGTTCACGGTGGAACAGGTGGCCTCGATTTGCAGACAGAACGAGGGTTGGCTCAGAAGCATGCGGGGCAAGCAGGGCGAGGACGGGCAATCGGGGCCAGAAGCCGGCCGGCGACGGCGCCGTGGCAACACGGTTGCACGCCGGCCGACGCGAGCCGATTGAATCATTGTGCGCCCATCCCGCCAGCTGCACCGCGGGGTGCAGCAGGCATGTCGATACAGGGCGGGATACCCGATGTTTGGGCTTCCCAACCGGTGGGGCAGCGCGGCGTCGGTCTCAGAGCCGGGCGCGGTGCCGGAAAGTGGGTGGGCAAACGGCCGTGTACTGGTCGGGCACGGAGTACGCGCCGAGTCCAGGCAACGCGTGGAACTTCAACACCAACAATGGCAACCAGAACAACAACGACAAGGACAACCAGAACTATGGTTGGGCAGTTCGCCCCGGAGAATGATTCCCTTTGCCGACAGGGATGTTTGACCGATGACGCTGTTCTCTTATGAGAACCTGTACCGGCACTATCTGAGCTGCCGGAGCAACAAGCGCAACACCATCAACGCCCTGCGCTTCGAGGCGCACCAGGAGCTGAATCTGCTGGTGCTGCGCGAGGCGCTCGAGACCCGCAGCTACCAGCCAGCCCCGTCTGTCTGCTTTGTTACCAAACGCCCCAAGCTCCGGGAGATCTTCGCGGCGGACTTCGCCGACCGGGTGGTCCACCACGTGCTGGTGGGCTACCTGGAGCAATACTGGGAACGGGTCTTCATCCACGACTCCTATGCCTGCCGCAAGGGCAAGGGAGTGCATGCCGCGGTGGAGCGGCTGCAGCGGTTCATCCGCCAGGCGACGGCCAACGGCCAGCGGCGCGCCTGGTATCTGCAGCTGGACATCCGCAATTACTTCATGCGCATCGACAAGGCGATCCTCTGGCGGCTGCTGGCGCCGCACATCGCCGACGACGACGCCCGCTGGCTGACGGAGCTGCTGGTCTTTCACGACTGTACCGAGGGGCACATCCTCAAGTGCGCGCCGGGCGAAATCGCGCGGGTGCCGGCGCACAAGACGCTCTTGCGGTGCGAGCCTGGCAAGGGCCTGCCCATCGGCAATCTGAACAGCCAGTTCTTCGCCAACGTGTATCTGAACGGGCTGGACCAGTTCGTCAAGCATCGGCTGCATTGTCGTCACTACATCCGCTACTGCGACGACTTCGTGCTGCTGTCAGAGGATCGCGACGAGCTGTTGTTTTGGCGCCGGCTGATCGAGGGCTACCTGCGCGATGCGCTGGGCCTTGAGTTGAACCCGCGCGAGCGGCTGCGACCGGTCTCGGACGGGATCGACTTCCTCGGCTACATCGTGCGCCGCGACTATCGGCTGGTGCGCCGCCGCGTGGTCAACGCCTGCCGGGAGCGGCTTCGGAACCATCGGGCGCTGCTGGTCAGCGAGCACGAGGGCACCAAGACCTACCGCTTCGATGCCGCCGACTTGGACCGGCTGCATGCGACCCTGTCGTCCTACCTCGGCCACTTCCGCCGCGCCAACGCCCACAAGCTGTGGCAGTCGCTGTGGCGTGGGCATGATTGGCTCGCGGTCTACTTCCGCTGGGACGCGGCAGGGGACAAGGTCGTGCCGCGCTATGCGATGCCGAGAGGCCTGACCAGCGTCCGACAACAATATGCTTGGGTCCGCGCGGCCTACCCGGGCGATGCCGTGCTGTTCCAGGTGGGTGCCTACTTCGAGCTGTACGACCAGCGCGATGCGCCACTGGCGGTCCAGTTGGGCTTGAAACCGCTGAAGGAGAACCGCCGCCGGGCCTTGTACGGGATGCCCGAGCGGTTGTTCGGGCGCTATTTGGCGCGGTTGCTCAACGCCGGCAGGAGCGTGCTGGTGGTGCGGCAGGGTGAGCAGCAGTGGACGGGGGTGCGCGAGCGGGTGCTGGCTTGGCGGATGGTGCCGGCGGGGTGACAGGGCAATCTTCGACCAGGGAAAAAGGGGCCGAGGGGAAAATAGGCCAGTGCGGTCTGGCAAGGGCGCGGGTTCTAGCGGCTGGGATTTCCGTCCGGGTAATCATGAGCGGCGAGGGCGTAGGGCGGATGCCCGATAGGCTGATCCGCCATGCCACCGTCCGAACTCTGGCGGAACCCGTCTATGGTTCCGCCCTCGCGCTGCGCGCGGGCAATTAAGCGAGACGTCCCCGAATCTGTCTGTCCCCGGATCTGGGGCGGAGAACGGCTCAGCGACGCTCGGCGGCCTTGTACACGGCGCTGCGGTCGCGTCGGCCGACAGCAATGACCAAGACCACGAGGACGCTGTCGCGCACTTCGTAGACGAGGCGGTAGCCAGCGTTTCGCAGCTTGATCTTGTAGCGGTCGCGACTGCCGCTCAATCGCCACGCGGGCACTCGCGGATGCTCCAGCCGTTCGGCGAGCTTGCGTTTCAGCTGCGTGCGGATGCTGCCGTCGAGGTGATGCCACTCGGACAGGGCAGCGGGATGGAATTGCAGCTCATAGCTCATCGAGCGCGACGGTCACCGGCAACTGTGTGTCGCCGGTACGCCGGTCCGCGAGGGCGTTCAGCTCCAGGTCTTCCAGGCGCTCCATCAGGGCCTCATAGGCAGCGGCAGGGATGCAGTAGAAGGCCGGCTCATTGCGATTGAGGATGGCGACCGGCAATCCTTCCCCTGCAGCGACGGTTGCCATCGGATTGCGCTTCAGCTCCGAGACGCTCGCCGCCGTCTCGGCCAGGATTAGGTGGGCCATGTGTCACTCCGCGTGCCTTGGACGAGTCCCATTCTAGGTCGTTGATTGGGTCTCGACCAGTAGGTGCTCCTCCGACCTGGGCCAATCTGCTGTGGAACAACGGATGCCGGCCCGACCGGTGCCGCCGGATCGAGGCGGCCCCGACGTGCTGCGTCACCCAAACACATCCCCAACGAAGTTCCGATACCAGGCATGGGCATGGGCGGCCTCGCGGCGCAGGTCTTCGGTGGAGGCGTCCAGCGGCGTGGTGCCGCCGCCGATGGGCTGGATCTGGGTGCCGTCCTCGCTGAGCCGGTACTGGGTGACGACGGAGATGCCGTAGTCCTCACCCACCACCGAGTAGCAGGTGTTGGCGTAGGCCGGGCTCGGCAGGGGCTCGCCGCGCAGTTGCGCGGCGACGGCGGCGGCGCAGGCCTTGGCCTCGGCGTTGGCGGCGTAGCCGGATTTGGGCAGGGCGCCGGCCACGCTGGCATCGCCGAGGACGTGGATGAAGGGGTGGCGGGTGGACTCGAAGGTGCGCAGATCCACCGGTGCCCAGTCGCCGTCGGTGAGGTCGGCGGCGTGGGCGACGGCGCCGGCGGTTTGGTTCGGGATCAGGTTGATGACGTCGCCGGTGTAGGTGAGGCCGTCGGCGGTGGTGACGCTGCCCGCGGCCTCGTCGAGGGCGACCACGCCGTCGGCGGGCAGCCAGTCGATGAGGCTGTCGGCGCTGTTGTAGCCGTAGAGGCGCTCCCAGGCCAGCTCGAAGGCGGCCTGCTTGGCGAAGGCGCTCTTGTGGTCGAGCAGCAGGATCTTCGAGGCGGGCTTGTGCGCCTTGAGGTACATCGCGATCTGCGAGACCCGCTCGTAGGGGCCGGGCGGGCAGCGGAAGGGGTTGTCCGGGGCGGCGACGATGACGGTGCCGCCGTCGTCCATGGCCTGGAGTTGGGCGCGCAGCAGGCTGGTCTGGTCGCCGGCCTTCCAGGCGTGGGGGATGCGCTCGGCGACGGCGGCGTCGTAGCCGTCGATCTGGTCCCATTTGAAGTCGATGCCGGGGGCGACGACGCAGCGGTCATAGGTCAGCGTGGTGCCGGCGTCGGTGCTCAAGGTCCGGGCGGCGGGGTCGATGCCGGTGACCCTCGCCTGGACGATGTCGATGCCGGCGGCGCTGAGGTTCTCATAGCCGACCTGAATGCCGGCGATGGGCCGGGTGCCGGAGAGGACCTCGTTGGAGCCGTAGCAGGTGTGGTAGATCGGGTTGGGCTCGATCAGCGTGATGCCGAGGTCCGGGTCGGCGCGGCGCAGATAGCGGGCCACCGAGGCGCCGGCGGTGCCGCCGCCGACGATGACGACCTTGGGGCTGGCGCCGAGGACCAGGCGCGGCAGGCCGAGGGAGGCGGCGCCGAGGGCGAGGCCGGCGGTTTTGAGGAAGGTGCGGCGGTTGAGGGTCATTTGGGTTGCTCCGGGTGGGGGGCGTGTGTTTGCTGGTTCCCACGCTCCGGCGTGGGAACCGGTGGCGGACGCTCCGGCGTCCTGTGTGCGCCGACGGGACGCTGGAGCGTCCGCCCTTGCTCCCACGCTGGAGCGTGGGAGCGAGGCGCGGCTGGCTACACCGGCACCCCGCTCTGGTGGGCGGGGTTGAGCAGGTCGATCTCGGGGACGTCGAGGGCGTATTGCTGGGCCAGCGGGGTCTGGTCGAGCCCGAGGATGCGCCGCAGGGCGACCTGGACGTGGGCGGTGCGCAGGCGCTCGCCGGTGGCGGATTCCTGCAGGGTCACCGGGTCGATGTTGAGCTTCTGGTGGGCGGGGCCGCTGAGGCCCACCGTGCGGTCGGTCCAGGGCTGGTTGGCCATCATGATCCAGGCGCTGCCGTTGGACCAATGCTCCTTGCCGTCGTTGCCGTTGTACCAGGGGGTGCGACCGACGTCGGAGCTGACATGCACCACCAGGCGGTCGCTGATGCCGAGCGCCTCGGCCTTGGTCCAGAGGTAGTCCAGGAGCCGGGTCAGGTGCCGCGCGCCGCTGTCGTGGTTGGCGTCGTGGTTGCCGTGGGAGTCGTAGTTGTGGCCGGTGCGCAGATTCGCCGTCACGCACAGCCCGGCCTGGATGGCGATCAGGAAGCGGTGCAGGTTGGAGACGCGGCTGTGGCCGTCGCCGGCCAAATCGACGTTGTCCAGGGACTCGGGCACCACATCGACCAGGCGCTCGAGCAGGCCGCGGTCGGTGCGGGCGCGATAGAGCTCCTCGACTCGGCGATGGGCGCATTGCGCAGGTTTCCGGCGGTGCCGGCCGGGGCATCAAAGGCCCAGTGGTTGATGGCCGTATTCTCGCGCGGGTCGGCGAAGGAACTGTGGTCCCAGCCGCCGCCGGCGAAGATGGTGATCAGGGCTAGGCCGCCGAAGGGCTCGGCCTGAGTTTCGGCAAAGGCCGGGCGCATGGCCAGCCCCGGCAGCGCGGTGGCGAGGCCGGCGGTGCCGGCAAGGCGGAGGAAGTCGCGGCGTTTCATGGTGATCTCTCCGGCGCTGGCCGCGGCACGGGGCCGCGGCCGAGGGCGCATCAGTCGTTGAGGTAGTTGAAGTCGCTGGTCAGGTAGGTGAGCACGGCGTTCCAGGCACGGCGGCCCGGGGTCGAGCCGTTGCGGTTCTCGCAGTAGGGCTCGGACAGGGCCGGGTCGGCCGGCTCGTCGTTCTCGTAGACCGCCTTGAACAGCTGGTAGGTACGCTCGATCTCCGCATCCGCCGGGTCCAGGCGCTCGCCGAGCAGGCGCTCGTGCAGGTACGCGATGTTGCGCTTGATGGCCGTCACCGAGGCGTCGGCGTCGACGCTCAGCGGGGCGGGCTCCAGCACACCGGCGCCGATGACGGTGCGCGCCATGCCGGGGCCGGACCAGGCCACGGCGACGTGGTCGCCGCCATCGCCCTCCTTGTGCAGGACCTCGATCAGGTAGCGCTTGCCGGCCTCAAGCCGGATGGGTGCCGACTGCTGGGCGGCGTCCCGATCCCACTGGTAGCGCTGGGTCCACTCGGCCACGCTGGCGATCTCCACCAACCCCTCGGCGCCGTCGTCGGCGGACAACCGCAGCGAGGCATGGTCGTCCCCCGCCACCCAGAAGCGGTAGTCGCCGTCCGACGGCGGCACCAGGATGGCGCGCAGGCGCTGGCCGTAGCTGTCCGCTGCATCGGGGATCGTCTCCAGCGCGGTGAGGAAGGCCACCCGCGTCGGGCGCTCCGGGTAGCTGGCGGCACCCTCCAGGGTGGCGAGCTCGTCGCCGCCGAGGCCCTCGAAGACCAATTGCTCCACCGCATCAAAGGGCTGGCGCTCGGGGATGTCCAGCACCACGGGCGCGACCAGATCGTCGGCATGTACCAGCAGACTTCTCGCCTCGGGCGCCATGGCCAGGTCGTCGCTGAGCACCCGGTCGCCGCAGAGCCGCTCAAAGAGGCTGGCCTCGTAGACGTTGAGCATGGTCGGGGTGATTTCGGTATGGCGCTTGGCGTTCGCGCGTACGCCGATGTTGCGCCTCGAATAAGCGACCACGTATCCTGTTTGCCCGTCCGGATTGCTGCGTGTTTGAGGCTGCCATGACCACCGAAGAAGCCATCATTCAGGGCTTGAAAATGCTCCCGCCTGCCGCGAGGCGCGAAGTCCTCGACTTCACCGAATTTTTGATCGCCCGAGTTCCTCCTGGCGACTCCGATGCGGTCGAATGCCGGGAGTGGTCCGAGTTGTCGCTGGCAGGCGCGCTCGGCGACATGCAGGATGAGCCGGAGCTCTACGGCCTCGATGACTTGAAGGAACGCTTCCGTTGATCGAGGCGGGCCAGATCGTCCTGCTTCGCTTCCCCTACGCCGATGCGCGGGGCGCGAAGCTGCGTCCGGCGCTGGTGCTCGCTCCACTCCCCGGTCCCTACGACGACTGGCTGGTCAGTATGATCTCCAGCCGTCTGCACCAAGCAGTTCGCGGCATCGATGAGATCGTGCTTGAGCGTGATGCCGATTTCGCCGCAACCGGTCTCAAGACCGCCAGCGTTGTAAGGGTCACGCGCTTGGCGGTTGTGGCTTCCGATCGTATTGAAGGGGCCTTGGGGCGCTTGTCTGCCACGCGCTTGGCCGGAATCTGCAACCGACTGGCGAACTGGCTTGCGACGTCTGCACCGGGTGCATCCGATGCTTGAGGCGAGTCTCGAAGCACATCGCCGAACGTCGGCGGCTGCCGGGTCGGCCCCATCATCAGCCGGGACTTGACACCCAAACACAAGCGGGAGAAGGGCGGTTTCTCGTTGAATGCCGCGGTCTTTGTCGCCGCGAATGACCGCGCCCCCCCCCCCCCCCCCCCACCCCCCCCCCTCCCGATGCGCGAGAGCAAGCAGCCTGGCCTATCCGTCTCCGACCGCACGGAATCCGTGGTACGTCCCGGTTTTCCCGCGCTGAATCTCGTCCCCAGCGCACGCAAGCCATTCCGACTCCCGCACGGCTGTGCCAAAATTCTCCCGAGCACAACCTAAGCCGTATCCTCATGCACCCCGACGACACCATGCCCCCGAACAACGGCAACAGCGGCGGCCCCCTCGGCCGCGCCCGCTGGGCCGACCCCGAATATATCGCGGAGCGCTACGCCTACCGCGAGGGCGCCATCTGGCTCGGCCGCTGCCCTCACGACCCGGAGCGCGCCATCGGCTACGAGGACAACCGGCACGTCTTCCTTTGCGCTGAGACCCGCTCGGGCAAGGGCCGCGCCTTCCTGGTCAACAACCAGGTGCTCTGGCCCGGATCGCTCATCGCCATCGACCCCAAGGGCGAGGCCGTGGTCACCGCCGCTGCCCGCCGGGGTCCCGGCAACGAACACTGCGAGGGCCTGGGTCAGGAGGTCTACATCCTCGACCCGAGCGGCATCGACCTGCCGCCGGAACTCGACCGATTCCGCGCCCACTTCAACCCGCTCGCCGCACTGCGCCCGGATGACCCCAGGCTGGTGGAGAAGACCAGCCGCGTCGCCGACGCCATCTGCGAGATCAACCAGGGCGACGCCGCCGTCTGGGACAAGCGCGGTCGGGAGCTGGTCACCGCCGTCATCCGCCACGTCATCACCGCACCGAGCACTGAGATCGAGGACTACGGCCTGACCCGCGACCTGCTCACCGTCCGCCGGCTGATCATGGAAGGCCACCGCCCGCTCGCCGAGCGCGTCAACGCCCACCGCATCCAGGAGGCCAAGGCCGCCGGCAAGGAGCCCGTCCTCGCCAACGCCACCGACCTGCTGCTGCGCCAGATGGGCGCCAACAGCGCCTGCCACGGCGAGATCGCGCTCACCGCCAACGACCTGCTCGAATACCGCCGCGGCCACCGCGAGGGTTACGAGAGCGTGCGCAACGCCGCGACCAGCCAGCTCCGCTTCCTGCAAGGCCAGGGCATGCGCGCCACCGTCGCCGCCGGCGACTCGGGCGACGGCGCCGACGGCCAACCAACCTATCCCCGCACCTTCCGCGTCGAAGACCTCAAGGACGCCCGCATCAGCGTCTTCCTCTGCGTTCAGGAGCGCGACTACGACAGCATGCGCCCGTGGCTGCGCGCGATGACCGAGCTCTTCATCGACGCCATGACCGAGCGCCAGGGCCTCGGCAAGAGCGGCCAGCGCGTGCTCTTCTGCATCGACGAGTTCGCCAACCTGGGCGAGATGGACAGCATCGCCAAGGCCGCGAACGCCATCGCCGGCGCCGGCGTCAAGCTGATGCTCGCGGTGCAGCGCTTGGGCGACCTCAAGGAGCTCTACGGCGAGGCCTGGGAGAAGTTCATCGCCGCCGCCGGCACCCAGATCTGGTTCGGCGCATCCGCCGACGAAACCGCCAGGTACCTCGAAGAGTCCCTCGGCCAGACCCAGGTCACCCTGTACGCCCGCGGCGTCACCGCCACCCGCGGCACCTCCACCGGCGAGACCCTGACGGAGAGCTACAGCCACACCAACAGCCTCTCCAACACCAGCGGCACCGCGACCGCCAAGGGCACCACCCGCGGCGAGACCCAAGGCGGCAGCAAGACCAGCACCTACGGCAGCAGCGACGGCACCAGCGCCGGGCGCAACTACGGCCCGCACCTGTTCTTCGAGCCCTTCCAGCGCGGCACCGCCTACAAGCGCACCCGCAGCACCCAGCGCGGCACCGCCGACGGCGAGCAATGGTCCAGCCAGCAGGGCAGCAGCGAGACCGAGACACAGAACCGCTCCGAGACCACCGGCGAGACCGACACCACGGGCGGCGGCAAGTCCAACACCCGGCAGACCAGCGAGGGCCAGAGCGCCGACCTCCGCGAGCAATTCCACGTCCGCCCGCTGCTGCTGGCCGACGAGGCCCGCCGCTACCTGCGGCCCATGGAAGACAACCCCAACGACCCGATCCAGGTCCAGGAAGCCATCCGCGAGCACCCCGCCTACCCCGGCCTCGCGCTGATCCGCCTCAGCACCGAGCCCGACCCCTTCTTCGTCCGCAAGGCCAACTACGACCAGGATCCCTTCTTCGTCCGCAAGTTCAGCCCCAACCCGGCATTCCGCTTCGTGCCGCTGGAGGAGCAGCCGCTGTTTGGGTGGCAGATTACGCCGGAGTTCTTCTATGAGCTGCGGCTGGACGTGGACCTGCGCGAGCCGGGCGACGACGAAGCAATCCCCCGTCGCTCGATCCTGGCCGACCGGGACCGCTGCCCGGTGGTCCTGGACCTGGCGCAGGACTGGAAAGCGGGAGACCGGATCGAAGCCGGCCAGCAGGTGATCGCGGTGAAGCCGGACGACCCGGCCGCTTGGCTGACGGTACTGCCGCCGGAGCGGATCGAAACGCCGAGGTCCTTCAAGGTTCTGGCCAATGGCTGGCAGCGTGGACACGCCGAAGGCACCAGCGTCATGCTCCTGCGAAACGACGCGCCGCTGTCGGGCAAGGAGCGTTGCGAGCTGACTCAGGCGTTTTGGGGCGCTGTTGATTGGTGGGCAAGGACGGAGGTGGCTGAACGAAGCAGCGCAAACGGACGATAGGAGCGCTCAAGGCAAGAAACGAACTCCGCAGCGCCTACGAGCACGAACAACGCAACCTGAAGCAAAACCCTCCTAACGCAAAGAGATGCGCTCCCGAACGCCTCGGGTCATACACCGCGAACCCCAAGCCTTACGCTCTCGCGAAGACTCAACGTGCAACCTCCTCCCCCCCGCCCTCATCCATATACATCGCAACGTCTACATACTTCCTCCCCCTCCACCACCCAACCCCCCCCCGCTCCCCCCCAGTTAGACCCGCACCCCCGCGCCTGGGTGCGGCCCCTCGTCTCTCTGCGCCTATCGTACCGCATCGAACGGCTCGAATTTCCCACGCTCAAAACGAAGCTCACCACGCCGCGGCCTATCCCCACCCCCCGCCTTGCACACTTCATGTCCCCGAACACGCCGCTACCCCATCCGCCGCGCCTCGAACACATGCACCCAACGACCACCGAAAACCTCCCACCTCCGAGACCGCGCGCGGCGGCGGTGATCCGAGCACTCAACAACCAACCCCTCGTCCGCCAGCCTACTCCCGCAACCCTCCAACAACCCACGACCACGATCCAAAACTCGGCAGCCCGCGTGGGAGCAAGAACCCCAACATCTCGTCCTCGTCACCCCACCTCCCCAAACACACCAACGGAAACACCGCCACCATCCCCATCACTTGCCCGCTTACACCTATCACATCTCGTTTGCCTCCCACAGACTCTACCATCCCCACCACAACACATCACAATACACCGCTCCCCCTCATCTCCTCACCCTCACCATCACCCTATCTCATATATCTATCACATCCACATCCCAACCGCTACCAGGCATTGATCAACGCGATCCGCGCGCGCAGGTCGAACGCGTCGTCGCGCCGGGCGACGATACCAACCAACCCCCCTCCCCTCCTCAAATCCCACTCAACAACCACAAAAACCCCAACACCCCCCTCCCATTACACACTCACCCTCCACTATCCATCCTCATCCACACCAACCTTCCTCACCCATCCTCCTTCCACTCAGGATGTCGGCACTTCAACCATCCACGCTTTGGCCACCGCCGAACCAGCAGACATCGCCCCAGACCCGCTCCGAGTGGAACCTCACCGCCCAACTCCCCACCTCATCCACAATCGTTCCCTCAACCCCCCCCCACCAACCCCCACCCCTCTCTCCTATCACATGCCCACCATCCTCCACCCTCCTCATCCCCCACCCTCGGCATCGGACCGCGCAACGCCTATGCAGCCGTATCAGCCTCTCGTACGTGCGCGCCGCTCGACGGGGATGGCCAGGCCTCTTCCTCCCCTATCATTTCCCTCTCTCTCCACGCATTCGCTGTCAGTCATAGTAGACAAAAAACGAGATCTCTCACCCCCCCCCCCCCCCCCCTCCCTTTTCCCCCCCCCCCTTTCTCCCGGCGTCCTGTGCAAAGCCGCTTGCCGCCGAGTCGGACGAGCCGTCGGTTTGCGGGAACCGCGGCCTGTCCCTGGCATGTGCGCCCGAAATCGATGAGCAGTCGTGGAGGCGTGACTGAACTATATAATCTCGAGTTCCCGATACGCTCCGGTCGCCATGGCATCGACGGCCTGCGCGACGGCCGGCGCTTGCTGCCGGATGCGCGGCCAGCTCGTCGTGGACAACACGAGGATAGCCAGCGCACGGCCCGCGGTACCTGCTGGTGCTTCAGGTTGCGGTCCGTCGTGATGAACAGATCGATACCGCTCGCCTCCGCCTGATCGAGCATCTCTCGAATCAGTCAAGGTCGCCCACCCCAGCTCCGAGGCGGTTTCGACGGCGTGATCGGCCAGGTGACGGCACAGCGGTGCGGGGATGCCTTGATCGAACAGGATACGCACGCCGGGAGCAGGATGGCTAAGCTGCTTCCAGGGAGCGCGCTGCATGCTCCAGCACGGCGCGGGCTTGTTCCAGCGTCACGTCCGGGAACCATTGGACGAACTCGCCGACTTGAGCGCCGTCTTCAAGATTCTCGAACAGAGCGGTCACAGGCACGCGAGTACCCGGAGATGCCGTAGTCGCTAGCGTAACCGCTGCCGCGTTTCACCGTTGCGGGTCAAGGCGCCTAACCAAGCAGGCCGCGGAGCTGGTCCAGGAAATGGTCGGAGAGCCAAAGGCCGCCTTTAGCGCGGAGTTCCTCAAGCAGTTCCAACGGGGCATCAGCCAAGCCCGCGTCCGCGGCGGCCAGCACAACGCCGACGGTTCCGGTTATCCGCAATCCAAGTTTGCGGGCGAGTCGGCGTCCGGCCATGTCATCGATGATCAGCAGGTCGCTGCCGTGTTCTTGCGCCAGGGCAATTGCTGCCGCCTCTCCAGCGTCGAGTTCGTTGAGCAACAGACGCAGCACCGGATCATCGGCGCGGGTTTCGGCGACTTGCAGGAAGTCGAGCTGCCTGCGCCAACCCGCGTGGAGTGGACCGGCTTGGTCCAGCTCAACGGCGACTTCATGAGGGACGGTGATCTGCCCGTAAAGCGCGCGAAGCAGTTCGGTCTTGCCGATCTTCAGGAGGCACGACAGCGGCGTGGTGTTGCAGACAATCAATTGGAAGACGAAGACCGAGACTGGGGACTTGGGCCAATCGCCGTGCGCGCGGCGCGCATGTCGTCCAGGGCATCCTGCGGCGAGCCGCCCCAGGCGACTTTGCGTTGGGCAAGGAGCGAATGGAAGGCAACGCGATCCATATTGGCGACGGCCCGTGCCTGCGCGGGATCGAGCAAACCCTCCCGGACCAGAAAGACCGCAAATTCTCGGCGCAGCTCATCTTCGGCGCGGTCCGGGGGGAGCTTGAGGGCGGCGAAGGCGTCGTCGGGGATTGGCAGACAGTGCATAGGTCCAGGGTCGCTGAGTTCGGCGGCTATGCGGCGGAGCATAGCACGTGAAAAGGCGTTCTCGACGGCTTGCGCTGGTGGCGGGATGCGCGGCGAGCTCGTCATGGACAACACTAGGCTGCCTCCAGGCCTATTCGTCTCCAAGCGCATGGAATCCGTGGCACGTCCCCGTTTTCCCAGGTCCGGGCCGCTCGTGAGCTTCAGCCGCGTGGTCGGCTCGCCCACTGCGGCCAGGGCGAGCGTGCCGCCGCGGGGGATGAGCAGGCGGCCGTCCGCGCCGAGGGCGAAGGCGTCGATGGGTGATGTATCGACGGCGGGATGGTCGGCCGTGCCCGCTCCCCCATCGACGAGCAGATCAAAGAAGAAGCAGCGACCGTGCTGGCGACGATGGGCCTCACCCTGTCCGATGCGTTCCGCCTTCTGCTGATCCGCGTCGCCCGCGAGAAGGCACTGCCGTTCGAGCCGTTGGTGCCGAACGAAACCACCATCGCGGCCATGCGTGAGGCCCGTGCCGGCAACCTCGAGGGCTTCGACAACGTCGAGGCATTGATGGCGGACCTGCATGTGAAGGATTGAGCGCACCGGCCAGTTCAACCGCGACTACAAGCGCCACCGTGCCATGCTTGACTTGGAACTGATGCCCATCTTGAAAGCCTTGGCAGACGATCTTCCACTGGAACCGCGCCACCGTGACCATGCGCTGACCGGCGACTGGAAGGACCACCGAGACTGCCACGTCAAGCCCGACTTGGTGTTGATCTACCGAAGGCCCGATGGCGAGGTGTTGCAACTCGTGCGCCTCGGCTCGCACAGCGAGCTTGGTCTCTGACCCGGCGGACACGCTGGCGATCGCAGCGCAGGCCGGAGCACCGCGCTGAGCCAATCGACTCCTCTGATTGGCGGAAATGCCGGGACTATGGGGAAAGGGCGGTTGGTGACACGACTGCTTGTTCTTCCCCGACACGCGGCCGGGCAAGACCGCGCCGGATCCGTTTTGCTCTGTCCAGTTGACAGATGCTTGATTGCAGGATCTGCCCTTCTGTCTCCGCATGCATGATTGCAAGACCTGACCCGGCGTCCTGGAGGGCAGGAAAAAGTCAAGACCCCGTTCTTTTCGGACCCCGTTCTTTGACGTTCTTGCGTTCTTCGTGACCCGTTCTTTGTCCCCGCCGCCCTCCCCCCGTGCCGGCTTCTTCCCCCCCCCTAACGTATATGTGCAAAAGCGTCTGCGAAAGATTCGAACCGCTCTACCCCCTCTCCCTCCTCTTCCCTCTCCCCTCCCCCCCCCCCCCTCCCCTCCCCCCTCTCCCTCCTCCCCCCCCCCCCTCCTCTCCCCCCCCTCCTTCCCCCGTTCCCCCCTCTCCCCCTCCCTCCCCCTCTCCTATCCTGCTCGCTCTCCCTCCTCTCTCCTCTTCCCCCCTCCCCCTTCCTCTCCCCCCCCCCTCTCCTCCCCCTCCCCTCTCTCTCCCCCCGTTCTCTCTCTCTTTCTCCCTTCCCCCCCTCCCCCCTCCCGCGTTCTTCTCTTCTCTCTCCCTCTCCCCCCCCTCCTCCTCGCCTTGTCTCTCCCTCTCTCCCTCCTCTCCCCCTCCCCCCCCCCCCCTCCCTCCCGGCCCCCCCCCCCTCCTTCTCCGGCTGAGCGAAAAGTGGAAGGCGATCTCGGCCTTGATCATCGTTTGGTCCACAACCTTGCATGCGGGTTAGGTATCAGGTGTTTACTTTTACAAAAACAATGCGTTATGAATCTGCGGAAGCTCTGCCGGGCTGGGTAGACCAAGGTATGATCAAGGCGGCGATCTCTGCAAGGACGGCAAGCGATCAATACAGCGGCAGCTCGATCGAGTGAGTGCGTCGCTATTGAAAAAGATCAACAGCTTCGCGCTGCATCTGACCGACATCGCCGACGACTTTGATACCGGCGGCCCAGGCTGCAGGTGTAAGGACTCGATCCCGCTCGCCCGTGCCTCGAACAGGCCCTGTGCAGTCGACCGCGATCACCAGGCGCGGCCAGGAAGCAAGGCGGAGGCTCGCGGTCAAACCAAGTATGGCATTGAGATTCCCGCGGAAGAATACCAGCTAAAGATAGGCCAATGACCGACTACGACAAGCTCTATTACATTGCAGTGCAGGAGAATCTGCCCGGAACGATTGCGCTGAAGCCGGATAAGGAAACATCTGACCGCTTCTTCGAGAGCGCCAGACAACAGCCCGGCCGCCCGTTCCATTTCTCGAATGGGTTTCGCGACGAAATGGCGGCTGCCGGCATCAGGGAGCGCATCACCGACGTTCTGTTCTCGGGCCCGGATTTCATGGTCAAGGAGCGAATATATCAACTCATCGCCGACTTCGAAATTCGCGGACTACAGTATTACCCGGCGGTCTATGAATCCGACCTTGGGCAGCTACACGACTACTGGTTCCTGATCTTCGAAGGTACTGAAGGACGCGATTGGTACGACCGCCAACGATCGGTAATCGAAGACGAGGAAGACTTGGAGGAAGACGACGACCCTTTTATCGAAGGCTACGCGCTGGATGCGCAGAGGCTGTCCGAGATTCCGGAAGAGGAACGACTGATGTTCAACATGACCGGCGTGATGACGCCACAGGTTTTCGTCCACCAACGGATCGTCGATGTGTTTCTAATGAATCAGGCCTCCGGTATCCGCTTCATCCGGGTATGTGATTACGAAGATGGCATGGAATTTCGCCGATGAGTCGACCGGCCCGCGATCGCACCAACGCAACCGGCCCTGGTCCAGGCGCGGCGGCTACCATGCGATGCGCTGGGACAGACCAGGGGCAGCGATTCGAACAGCCGCTGCCGGCGAACCAGCGCAGGACCCGCACGCGCACCTGCTCGGCAATGGCGGCGACGGCCTCTTGCGGCAGCTCAGCGGCGTGGTGCCGCCGCCGATGGCCTGGATTTGGCTGCCGTCTTCGGTGAGTCGGTACTGGGGGACCATGGAGATGCCGTAGTCCTCGCCGACCACCGAGCAGCAGGTGTTGGCATAGGCCGGGCTGGGCAGGGGCTGGCCGCGCAGCTGGGCGGCGACGGCGGCGGCGCAGGCATTGGCATTGGCCTCGGCGTTGGCGGCGTAGCCGGACTTGGGCAGGGCGCCGGCTATGCTGGCGTCGCCGAGGACGTGGATGAAGGGATGGCGGCTGGACTCGAAGGTGCGCAGGTCCACCGGTGCGCAGTCGCCTTCGGTGGGGTAGACGGCGTGGGCGATGGCGCCGGCGGTCTGGTTGGGGATCAGGTTGATAACCTCGCCGCTGTAGGTGATGCCGCTGGCGGTGGTGACGGTGCCCGCCGCCTCGTCGAGGGCGACGACGCCGTCGGCGGGCAGCCAGTCGATGAGGCTGTCGGGCGTGTTGTAGCCGTAGAGGCGCTCCCAGGCCAGCTCGAAGGCGGCCTGCTTGGGATCAAAGGTCAGGGTGGTGCCGGCGTCGGTGCTTAAGGTTCGGGCGGCGGGGTCGATGCCGGTGACCCTTGCCTGGACGACGTCGATGCCGGCGGCGCTGAGGTTGTCGTAGCCGACCTGAATGCCGGCGATGGGCCGGGTGCCGGAGAGGACCTCGTTGGAGCCGTAGCAGGTGTGGTAGATCGGGTTGGGCTCGATCAGGGGGATGCCGAGGTCCGGGTCGGCGCGGCGCAGATAGCGCGCCACCGAGGCGCCGGTGGTGCCGCCGCCGACGATGACGACCTTGGGGCTGGCGCCGAGGATCAGGCGCGGGAGGCCGAGGGAGGCGGCGCCGAGGGCGAGGCCGGCGGTTTTGAGGCCAAGAGGGTCTCACGTGTAACATTCAGGGCCAAGAGGGTCACAGCGCGTAAGACGGATGCCCGATAGGGCGATTCGCCATTTCACCGTCCGAAGTCTGGCGGAACCCGTCCATGGTTCTCCGCCGTAGGCGCTGCGCGCGGGTAATTAAGCAAGACGCCCTCGGATCTTTCCGTCCCCGGATCTGGGCCGGAGACCGGCTCAGCGGCGCTCGGCGGCCTTGTACGCGGCGTTGCGGTCGCGTCGGCCGACAGCGACGACCAAGACCACGAGGACGCTGTCGCGCACTTCGTAGACGAGGCGGTAGCCGGCGTTTCGCAGCTTGATCTTGTAGCGGTCGCGATCGCCACTCAATCGCGACGCCGGCACCCGCGGATTCTCCAGCCGTTCGGCGAGCTTGCGTTTCAGCTGCGTGCGGATGCTGCCGTCGAGGTTACGCCACTCGGACAAGGCAGCGGGATGGAATTGCAGCTCATAGCTCATCGAGCGCGACGGTCACCGGCAACTGTGTGTCTCCGATACGCTGGTCCGCGAGGGCGTTCAGCTCCAGGTCTTCCAGGCGCTCCATCAGTGCCTCGTAGGCAGCGGCAGGGATGCAGTAGAAGGCCGGCTCATTGCGATTGAGGATGGCGACCGGCAATCCTTCGCCTGCGGCGACGGTTGCCATCGGATTGCGCTTCAGCTCCGAGACGCTCGCCGCCGTCTCAGCCAGGATCAGGTGGGCCATGTGTCACTCCGAGTGCCTTGGACGAGTCCCATTTTAGGTCGTTGATTGGGTCTCGACCAGTAGGAGGCTGTCTGACTTGGGCTGATTTCTGCGGCAGCAACCCGGATATCCGGCCGGCAGAACTTCGGGTCGGACCACGCCAACTCCGGGCAAACTTCGGGTCGGACCACGCCAACTCCATGAAAACTCCATGAAAAATCTACAGCCTTTTCTCTCAGAACGCGGACTCCGGGCCTTAGAGCCCCACTTTCCGCACAAGAAACGCCGTTCTACCGAGCGGACCACGCTCTTCGGGAACTTCGGGTCGGACCACGCCAACTCCGGGCAAACTTCGGGTCGGACCACGCCAACTCCATGAAAACTCAGCAGCCTTTTCTCTCAGAACGCGGACTCCGGGCCTTAGAGCCCCACTTTCCGCACAAGAAACGCCCGAACCGTTCTACCGAGCGCCAAGCGAGCGCGAGGTCGCCCCCGAGACCCGGGCCGAGCTGACCGAGGCCCAGCGCCGAGAGTCTGCGCCGCTGCGGTAAACTGTCGCACAACCCACAGACCCTCCCGGGAGACGCCTGACAGCCCATGGACAAACGCAGCCTCTCGGAACGCGACATCTGCACCAAGTTCATCACGCCGGCCCTGCGCAAGGCCGGCTGGGACGAGATGCTGCAGATCCGCGAGGAGGTCAGCTTCACCAAGGGCCGGATCATCGTGCGGGGCAAACTGGTGACCCGCGGCAAGGGCAAGCGGGCGGACTACATCCTCTACTACAAGCCCAACCTCCCCATCGCGCTGATCGAGGCCAAGGACAACGCCCACGGCATCGGCGACGGCATCCAGCAGGCCCTCGACTACGCACAGACGCTGAACATCCCGTTCGTGTTCGCCTCCAACGGCGACGGCTTCGTCTTCCACGACCGCACCGGCGCCGCCACGCCGCGCGAGGTCACGCTGGCGCTGGATGCCTTCCCGTCGCCCGCCGAGCTCTGGGCCCGGTTTCGCGCCTGGAAGGGCCTCGACGCCGCGGCGGAGCAGATCGTGCTGCAGGACTACCACGACGACGGCAGCGGCAAGACGCCGCGCTACTACCAGATCAACGCCGTCAACGCCGCCATCGAGGCCATCGCCAAGGGGCAGGGCAGGGTGCTGCTGGTCATGGCCACCGGCACCGGCAAGACCTACACCGCGTTCCAGATCATCTGGCGCCTGTGGAAGGCCGGCAGGAAGCAGCGCATCCTGTTCCTCGCCGACCGCAACGTGCTCATCGACCAGACCATGGTCAACGACTTCCGCCCCTTCGGCGGCGCCATGGCCAAGCTCTCCACCCACGCCAAGACCATCGAGCGCCAAGACGGCGGCACCCGGGACCTGACCCTGGCGCTGGACAAGCAACGCCGCATCGACACCGCCTACGAGGTCTATCTCGGTCTCTACCAGGCCATCACCGGGCCGCAGGAGCACCAGAAGCTGTTCCGCGAATTCTCGCCCGGCTTCTTCGACCTCATCGTCATCGACGAATGCCACCGCGGCAGCGCCGCCGAGGACTCGGCCTGGCGCGAGATCCTCGAATACTTCGCCGCCGCCACCCAGGTCGGCCTCACCGCGACGCCCAAGGAGACGCAATACGTCTCCAACATCGCCTATTTCGGCGAGCCCGTGTTCTCCTACTCCCTCAAGCAGGGCATCCGCGACGGCTTCCTCGCGCCCTACAAGGTGGTGAAGGTCCACATCGACCGGGATGTGCAGGGCTACCGCCCCGAGAAGGGCCAGCTCGACCGCATCGGCGAGCCGGTGGAGGACCGCATCTACAACGTCAAGGACTTCGACCGCACCCTGGTCATCGACGACCGCACGCGCCTCGTCGCGCAGAAGGTCACCCAGTTCCTCAAGGAGGGCGCCGACCGCTACCAAAAGACCATCCTGTTCTGTGTCGACCAGGAGCACGCCGCGCGCCTGCGCCAGGCGCTGATCAACGAGAACGCCGACCTGGTCGCCGACAACCCGCGCTACGTCATGCGCATCACCGGCGGCGACGCCGAGGGCCAGGCGCAGCTCGGCAACTTCATGGACCCGGAATCCAGGTGGCCGGTGCTCGTCACCACCTCGCGGCTGCTGTCCACCGGCGTCGACGTGCAGACCTGCCGGCTGATCGTGCTCGACCGCGAGGTGGGCTCCATGACCGAGTTCAAGCAGATCGTCGGCCGCGGCACCCGCGTGCACGAGGACACGCACAAATACTACTTCACCCTCATCGACTTCCGCGGCGCGAGCAGCCACTTCGCCGACCCGGACTTCGACGGCGAGCCGGTGCAGATCTACGAGCCCAAGGACGGCCAGCCCGTCCACCCACCCGACGTGCCACCCACCGACGAGGACGACAATCCGCTGCCCGACAACCCCGGCGAGGGCGAGACCATCGTCGACCCACCGGGCCTGCCGACAGCGCCCGGCGGCGGGCCGCGGCCGAAGGTCTATGTGGACGGCATCGGCGCCGCCATCGTCGCCGAGCGGGTGGAATACCTCGACGAGCACGGCAAGCTGGTCACCGAATCCCTGCGCGACTTCACCAAGCGCGCCCTGCGCAAACGCTTCGCCAGCCTCGACGACTTCCTGAAACGCTGGAAGGGCGCCGAGCGCTCGCAGGCCATCCTGGAGGAGCTCGAGGCCGAGGGCCTGCCGCTCGAGGTCATCGGCGCGGAGCTGGGCCGCGACCTGGACCCCTTCGACCTGATCTGCCACATCGCCTTCGACGCCAAGCCCCTGACCCGCCGCGAGCGCGCCGACCAGGTCAAAAAGCGCGACGCCTTCGCCAAGTACGGCGACAAGGCCCGCGCCGTGCTCGACGCGCTGCTCGCCAAATACGCCGACGAGGGCGTTTTGAACCTGGACGATGCTAAGGTTCTGCGCATCGCGCCCTTCTCCACCCTCGGCACCCCCGTCGAGCTGATCCGCGCCTTCGGCGGCAAGACCGGCTTCGAACAGGCCGTGCACGACCTGCAAAGCGCGCTCTACGCCGACCTCGACTCCGGTCTCCATAGGGACACCGCCTGAGGAAAAATTCAGAAACAACGTAAATACGTCAACTCGTCGTCGTTGTCGACTCGAACCGCGACAGCGACAACGACAACAGCGACAACGACAACGACAACGACAACGACAACGAATCCTGGTCGTGCTTTGAAGTTGTTTAACTTGGTAATGAACCGTTACTGACCCATGACCGTCCGCACCCTCGTCAAGACCATCCAAGACATCATGCGCCAAGACACCGGCGTCGACGGCGATGCCCAGCGCATCAGCCAGCTCTGCTGGATGTTCTTCCTCAAGATCATCGACGACCAAGACCAGGAGCTGGAGCTGCTCAAAGACGGCTACCGCTCGCCCATCCCCGCCCGCCTGCAATGGCGCGCCTGGGCCGCCGACCCCGAGGGCATCACCGGCGAGGCGCTGCTCGGCTTCATCGACGACGACCTGTTCCCGACGCTGAAGGGCCTCATCCCCACCACGCCGCGCGCCCGCACCGTCCGCGACGTCTTCGAAGACGCCTACAACTACATGAAGTCCGGCCAGCTCATGCGCCAGGTGGTCAACAAGATCAACGGCATCGACTTCAACAACCTCAGCGAGCGCCAACACTTCGGCGACATCTACGAGCAGATCCTCAACGACCTGCAATCCGCCGGCAACGCCGGCGAGTACTACACACCCCGCGCCGTGACCTCGTTCATGGTGCAGATGACCGACCCCAAGCCCGGCGAGACCCTGTTCGACCCCGCCTGCGGCACCGGCGGCTTCCTCACCTGCGCCATCCGCCACATGCGCGGCGCCTACGTCAAACGCCCCGAGGACGAGACCGCGATGCAGGCCAGCCTCCGCGCCGTGGAGAAGAAGCAGCTGCCGCACATGCTCGCCGTCACCAACATGCTCCTGCACGGCATCGAGGCCCCCGCCTTCCTGCGCCACGACAACACCCTCGCCCGGCCCTACATCTCCTGGGGCCAGGGCGAGCGGGTGGACATCGTCCTCACCAACCCGCCCTTCGGCGGGCGCGAGGAGGACGGCATCGAGTCCAACTTCCCGCCGCATTTTCGCACCCGCGAGACCGCCGACCTCTTCCTCGCCCTGATCATCCGCCTGCTCAAGCCCGGCGGGCGCGCCGCCGTGGTGCTGCCCGACGGCTCGCTGTTCGGCGAGGGCGTCAAGACCCGGCTCAAGGAGCACCTGATGGCCGAGTGCAACCTGCACACCATCGTGCGCCTGCCCAACTCCGTCTTCCGCCCCTACGCCTCCATCGGCACCAACCTGCTGTTCTTCGACAAGGGCGCGCCGACCCAAGACATCTGGTACTGGGAACACCAGGTGCCCGCGGGCCAGAAGGCCTACTCCATGACCCGGCCCATCCGCCTGGAGCACCTGGCCGACTGCGCCGCCTGGTGGGGCGGACCCAACCGCGACGGGCGCACCGAGGGCGAGCGCGCCTGGAAGGTCAGCGCAGAGGACATCAAGGCCCGCGGCTACAACCTCGACATCAAAAACCCCCACACCGTCGCCGAAGACCACGGCGACCCCGAGACCCTGCTCGCCGACCTCACCGCCGCCGAGGCCGAGGCGGCGGCGTTGCGCGGGGAGTTGAAGCGGATACTGTCCGAGGCGCTGTTGCGGTGAATCCATCGGCGTTTCGCTGACCAAGCCCGGAAGATCCGGCGCAAACAACATCCTTCACGCGGGTGTTGCTCCGTGCGAATGGCACCTCCTGAGACGATCATTCCGAGCCGAAAAGCGACCACCTGATTACCCATGACCCTCAGCAAACACCGTTCTGAGCCTCCGCTGTGCGCCTGCCGGGGCGGCGCAGCCGCCGCCGTGGGAGCGGCTTCCAGCCGCGATCGGCGCGGCGCAGCCGCGCCGCCCGCCCTCGGCGTCACCGCCCAGCCAGATTTTGTTCCCACCGTGCTCGCCGAGCGCACACCCGCGCCTCGCCGCGCTCGCGCGGGTCGCGGCTGGAAGCCGCTCCCACAAGCCCGACGGCGGCGCAGCCGCTTCCCATGCCCAACCGATTGCTTGAGCTGGCTGAGGCTCGCCGCCTCGCTCCCACGCTCCAGCGTGGGAGTGTCTGGCCGGCGCTCCAGCGCCGCGTGTCGTCGCCGTCGCCGCGCGCTCGGGACGCTGGAGCGTCCGCCTCTGCTCCCACGCTGGAGCGTGGGAGCCAGTCAAGATCCGGCGCAAATAGCAACCTTCACTCGGGTGTTGCTCCGTGCGAATGGCACCTCCTGAGACGATCATTCCGAGCCGACAAGCGACTACCAGATTACCCATGACCCTCAGCAGACACAGTTCTCAGCCACCGCTGTGCGCCTGCCGGGGCGGCGCAGCCGCCGCCGTGGGAGCGGCTTCCAGCCGCGATCGGCGCGGCGCAGCCGCGCCGCCCGCCCTCGGCGTCACCGCCCAGCCAGATTTTGTTCCCACCGTGCTCGCCGAGCGCACACCCGCGCCGCGCTGCGCTCGCGCGGGTCGCGGCTGGAAGCCGCTCCCACAAGCCCCACGGCGGCGCAGCCGCTTCCCATGCCCAACCGATTGCTTGAGCTGGCTGAGGCTCGCCGCCTCGCTCCCACGCTCCAGCGTGGGAGTGTCTGGCCGGCGCTCCAGCGCCGCGTGTCGTCGCCGTCGCCGCGCGCTCGGGACGCTGGAGCGTCCGCCTCTGCTCCCACGCTGGAGAGATTGGGCAAGTATTCGCAGAACCGGCCATGAAATCACTCACCACAGAGGACACAGAGGACACAGAGGACACAGAGGACACAGAGATTTTAGGTCATTGAAAGAAAAGGGCTCTTTTCTCTGTGTTCTCTGTGTTCTCTGTGGTAACAATCCTTTGCATCGCCGGTTTTTTGAATACTCTCACAGTCTCTGGAGCGTGGGAGCCAGTCAAGCCAGTCAAGCCAGTCAACGCCTGACGCCCCTGATCCCCGCCGAGAACGACGACCGCACATGAACGCCGACCGACTGCTGGCCCTCTACGACCAAGTGGCCGAGGCGCCCGACGCGGTGCCCCGCCTGCGCCGCTTTGTGCTGGACCTTGCGGTGCGGGGGAAGTTGGTCGCGCAGGAGGCGGGTGATGAGCCGGCTTCGGAGTTGTTGGAGCGGATTGCGGTGGAGAAGGCGCGGTTGGTGAAGGCGAAAGGGAGATCAGGAAAGCGAGAAGACCTCATCTTTGCCCGCATCGGTGCCGAAGAACCGTCCTTCGACCTAGCCACTGCATGAATTGGGCGCGCCTTGGCAAGCTCGCTTCATCGATTTGGGTTCCGGCCGCGATTGGAACCGCCAAGTACTACGTCCCCGACCCCGGGCGGCTTCCCTACGTCCGAATGGCCAATTGTCGATTTTGGCGACACGCGGCCTCGTTTAGGACAATTCGTTGAACGCGCTCGTGCAAGTTCGGACCGTCGATCGAGCGGGCGCGGACCCAATTACCGCAAAGGCGCCGTTGTTGGCGAACGGGCAATCGACCTGCGGACCTTGATGAGGTCGCCATAAGCTCGACCAGCTAATGGCGTTGCCTCCGATCTCGTGATGCACCCTCGGCTTTTCTCGAACTTGTCGAGCTGACCGTTTGGCGACAGACCAACTCCAGGACGACCGCAGCAGACCTTAATCCCGGCATTTTGCGCGAGGATGTGACAGGCTTTATCGTAGCCCTCCCACCCCTACCGGAGCAACACCGGATCGTGGCGAAGGTGGACGAGCTGATGGCGCTGCTGGACCGGCTGGAGGCGGCGCGCACGGCTGCTGAGGCCACCCGCGACCGGCTGACCGCCGCCAGCCTCGCCCGCCTGACGGCCACTGATTCCGGGCCCGACGCCGCCGCGTCCGACCTCCCGCACAACGCCCGCTTCGCCCTCGCCACGCTCCCCGCCCTCACTACCCGCCCCGACCAGATCAAACCGCTGCGCCAGACCATCCTCAACCTCGCCGTCCGCGGCAAACTGGTGGAGCAGGACCCGAACGACGAACCGGCGTCGGAGTTGTTGAAGCGGATTGCGGCGGGGAAAACGCGGCTCGTGCGAGAGGGCGAGATCAGAAAGAAGAAGCCCCCGCCACCCATCGGCGATGAAGAAACTTGCTTCAACTTGCCTGATGCCTGGGAATGGGTGCGCCTTGGAGACCTGAGCCAATTCGTCACAAGCGGTTCGCGCGATTGGGCCAAGTTCTACGCCCCCGAGGGCGCGATCTTTGTCCGAATGGCGCAACGTGTCGAGGGACGACTACCGACTCGTTTCAAGCCAACATTCAGCGCGTCAAGAATCCGCCCGTTGATGGAGAGGGTATCCGCTACCCAGTTAGAAGCCGGGGAGACATACTCATTTTCGTTGAGGCGATCGATGGGCTTAGCTCGGACTTGTTCCGGAAGGCTTGGAACCAGCGTGCATCAATCAGCATACGGCGATGGTCGCGTTCGTCCCGACGCAGACGATGTTGATACGCGTTTCTGCTCTATTCAGCGCTTGGCCAAGATCCACATGAACGCGTTCAAGACGCGCCCTCAGACGGGTCTCAAGAACAGTTTTCGGCGCAACGTGACGCAGTTGCTCGTCCCCCTCCCACCCCTCCCCGAACAACACCGCATCGTGGCCAAGGTCGATGCCCTGATGGCCCTCTGCGACCGGCTGGAGGCCGCCCTCACCACCGCCGACACCAGCCGCGCCCGCCTCCTCGAAGCCCTGCTCCACGAGGCGCTGGAGCCCGCCGGCACCCCCGCCTAGTGCAGCGCTGCGGAAGTCCCGAGGCCACCGGCGCTGTGGGAGCGACTTGCAGTCGCGATCTTCCGCGTCGCGGCAGTCGCGATTGCAAATCGCTCCCACAGGTGCCGCCGGTCTCGTCAGTTTCGCGGCAAAGCACGAGTGCTCTGCTCCGAAAGTGCCGATACCCTTTGGCCCGGGCCGCCGCGAACGCGCATCGACCTGGAGCCTGACGCGCCGGCCGGAGTGTCGACCTCCAGGTCGACACAGCGACCTGCAAGCGGTGTCGAGACTTTCGCACCGTTGCACTGGGTTGCTTGAAGGCGCCAAACGCTTGCAGATGAGTCAAGTCTTTGGTTGTCGTTATCGTTTTCGTAATCGAGCCCAGCACCTGGTACCCCGGCGCCGAGGTACGACAAACACCCAAACGTGTTCGTTGTCGGCGTCGCTATCGCTATCGATCCCGATAGCGATAGCGATCCCGTTCCCGATGGGCGCCAGGCAGCCCGGGAGGTAGCACGTAGCCTGGATACAGCGCAGCGGAATCCAGGTCTTGGCGCCTCGGCAACGCCGCAACCCTGCCCTTGTGCGCGCAGCGGACCCCGGATTCCGCTTCGCTTCATCCGGGCTACGCAGCTCAATGGTCTGGAAGTGGTTCGAAGAATCCGCGATCAAGGCACCGCGACCCGTATCGTCGTCCTGTCGAGCTACAGCGACCGTCAGTATCGAATCAAGAAGTTCGGCCTCAGGCCCTTGGATTCCCACTGCGCCGGCGAGGGGCTATAGTGTCGATTGTTGCCAACAACCATCCCGACGCCGCCGCCATGTCATCTCCCGCCCTTGCCAAGACAGGAGACCAGTTCACCTGGGACGATTACCGCGCCTGGCGCGGCGATGAGCGTTGGGAGCTGATCGACGGTGCAGCCTTGTCGATGGCGCCGGCGCCGAGTATCCGGCATCAGGCCATCGTCGGCGGCGTGTTTGCGCGCATTGAGCAGCAATTGCGTGGACGACCCTGCCGGCCATTCGTCGCACCCACCGACGTCAAGCTGTCGGAACAGGACGTCGTGCAGCCCGACATCCTGGTCGTCTGCGACGCATCCATCATCACCGAAACCCACATCGACGGTGCGCCGGACCTCGTCGTCGAGGTCCTCTCCCCAACCACCGCTGCCCTTGACCTGCGCCAGAAGAAGACCCTGTATGAACGCGCCGGCGTGGGCGAATACCTGCTCATCGACCCACTGGAGCATTACGCGCTGCGTTTCCTGCTCGGCGCCGACGGCTTCGACAAAGGGACGGTGATTGCCGCCGAAGAGCCGCTGACCTTCGCGACCCTGGACGGGCTCAGCATCCCGCTCTGGGAGCTTCTCGACCTGCCGGCTCCGGCGGCCGCTCCGCCAGCCTCCGACGCTTGATCCCTCCCAAAGCGGGCCTTTCGTAGGGCGGATGCCCGATAGGTTGATCCGCCGGCCGCCGGCTCTGAAGGAACCGCGATCGCGTTTGGGACCCGGATGAAGCGAAGCGGAATGCGGGGTCCGTTGCGCCCACAACGGCAGCCGCTCGCAGCGCTGATACCAACAAGCAACCTTGCAGTGAAACATGTCCAAGAACCGCGAACAAAAACGCCGAGTCAAGAAACAGCAGACCCGCCGGCAGGCGCAATTGCGATCGAAGCAGCAGCCGACGCGGCGCGAAGCGGCGCTTGTGCCCAGCGCCTCGACCATGTGGCGGACCATGCAGCTGGAGTTCAGCGTCCAGGCGCACGTGTTCGAGCAGGCGTCGGCGATGCGGTCGTCGCTCCGGCAGCGTGACGGCGCTCGGATTCGCCGGGTCGAGGAGGCAGCGGACCTGGCGGCACTCATCGAGCTCGTGCCCATCGCCGGCGGACTGGCGGAGTATCCCTGGCTGAAGCGGATGCGGGCGTTCGGCGCGGGCGCCGCCCCTGAGGTCGTCGCCTGGGTGCGCGGCGATTGGATGCGTTCGCATCGTCGGGCAGGTGCCGGCGTTCAGGAGCGCCTGATTGCCGCGCTGCGCTGGACCGGGCCGACGGGGGCGCAGGCCCTGGCGGACTGCTGGGATGGCTTCGATGACTACGGCCGGGGTCTGGCCTGTGTGGCGCTGGGCCTGTTGGACGCAAAGTCGGAAGTAGACCGGCTGTGGATGTTTTTCGAGGACACACAAACCAGCGCGAAGCCGCACTGGGTCGGAGCGCTCTGGGGGCTCATTGATCTGGACGACCCGCGTGCCGCGGATGCCCTCCTGCATTGCCTGGTGGCGGAACACGACTTCTACGAGCGTAACGGGTTTTTGAGTCGTGCCGGCGATGCACGCGCCGTCGTGCCGCTGATGACGGAGATTGTCGATGGTCCGGAGCGGCTGCGTGGCGATGCGATGTGGGCCTTGAGCGGTATTGGGCATCGGCTCGGTCGCGAAGCCCTCGCGCTGGCCATGCAAGGCGACGAGGAACCCACGGAGGAGTTGGCAAAGATGATCGACGCCCAGGTGGAACGCATCTTAAAGTGCCCTCAGCATGAGGTAGAGCGGCAGTTCGAGACCTTCTACAACCGCCACCCGAGCTTCCAACTCGGTGCCCCAAGACCGGGGCGCCTGCATTGATCCTTCGGTATCCTTCGGGTCGGACCACGCCAACTCCATGAAAACTCAGCTTTGGTCATGGTCAGCGGCGAGAACAGCGCCTTGCGGACGAAGAGCAGATCCACCGAGGCGAAGGCGATCAGCGGCCCCGCATCGGCGACTACGGTTCGAGCCACTTGTCGAGCGACCTGGCTTCGTAGTCCGTGGTTTCGTGCGGACCGGCGATGTCGCTGCCCAGCTCACCCAAGTAGCTGGAAAAGTCCTGGAGCGGCAATGCGCTGACCCGCGTCGCCGCCCCCAGGGACAGCGCGCCATCGTTGATACAATCGCCGCAGAATCACCAGGGAGCCCACCGCATGACCCTCGAGCCGCCGCCTCGCATCACCGAGCACGACCGCGCCCTGCCGCTGTTCGCCGACCGTCTCGGCGAGCGGCGACGGTTTCTGCGCTATCTGCATGCCGAGCCGCCGCTGGAGCAGATGCTGTTCTTCCACGGCGACGGCGGCAACGGCAAGTCGCTGCTGCTGAAGCTCCTGCTCACCGGCTACTGCCGACGGCTGCCGGCCGCCGACTGGGCGCGGCTCGACGCCATCGAAGACGACCGCGCCTGCGTCGGCGGCTACGATGCGCTCGTCCAGGCCGCCGATGCCGCCGTCACCGTCCCCTGTGTCTATCACGACCTCGCCGGTCTCGGCAGCGCCGAGGACGACCCGCGAGGTTACTGGTCCGGGCCGCTGATGATCGGCCGCGCCCTGGGCGACCGGGGGTTCAAGCTGCCGCTCTTCGACTTCGGGCTCATGCTCTATCTGCGCGGGCGCGGCCAGCTCTCCGCCGAGCGCATCAAGGCGCTGTTCCCGGCGGCGGAGGCGGACTTTGCCGGCACGCTGTTCGACCTGATCAGCGACACCCCGGTGGCGGGCCTTGCGGTGAAGGTCCTGGGCCTGTTCGACAAACACCTCAAGGCCAATTTCGCCCTCTGGCGCACCGGCCTCAAGCTCGACGAGGCCCGCCTGCAGGACCTGCAGACCATGGCCGCCGTCGACCAGGGCGCCCGCCTGGGCGAGGCACTGCCCCGGCTGCTCGGCGAGTCCATCGATGCGGCCATGCAACTCCCCGGCGCCCCGCCGCGGCTGGTGCTGCTGTTCGACACCCACGAATCCTTCTGGGGCACCGGCCGCCACACCGAGTCCCAGGCGAGCTATTTCGAGCGCGACGAATGGCTGCGGGCGCTGCTGGCCCAACTCTACCGCCCCAACCACGGCGTCATCGTCGTGCTGGCCGGGCGGGAGCCGCCGCGCTGGGCCCATGCGCCGGACTGCCCCATCCCCGCCGAGGTGCTCGACAGCCAGCTCATCGGCCACCTGGACCCGCCGGATGCCGACGACTATCTGATCCGCGCCCTCGGCCACCAGCCCGGCCGCGAGCGCGCAGGCGACCCCGACCGGGCACTGCGCGCCGGGCTGATCCACTACACCGAGATCGCCCCCGACCAGGTCCATCCGCTCTATCTGGGCCTGGCCGCGGACCTGTGCCTGCGCGCCCGTGCGCGGGGCGACGGGCTCACCGCCGCGGCATTTCCGGCGGGGGCCGACGGCACCCGGCGCGACCTGGGCCGCGAGCTGGTGATGCGTCTGCTGTCCTACAGCACCGCCGAGGTCCAATCCGCCGTCACCCACCTGGCCGCCGCCCGCGGCTTCGACCGCGCGCTGTATTTCGAGCTGGGGGACCGGCTGCGCTTCGACGCCAGCCGCGCCGACTTCGCCACCCTCACCAGCTTCTCCTTCGTCTGGCGCGACCCGGTTCGATCCGAGGCCGGGCCGGACCGCTACCGCATCCACGACCTGCTGCGGCGCCTCATCGCCGGGCTGGAGCCCGAGCCGACCCGGGAGGCCCATGCGGCGCTGGAGGCGATCTATCGGGCGCGCGGGGCGGACGACCCGGAGGCGGTCGCCGAGGCGATCTATCACGCCAACCGGCAGGATTGGGAGCGGGGTTGGCGGGAGTGGCTCAAGGTCATGGACGACGCGCTTGCCAATGCCCGCTATGCGCTGGGCGATGCGCTGGCGGCGCTACGCACGGAGCTGCGGCTGGAGACGGCCTATGCCGCGGGGACGGTTGCTCGGCGCATCGGCGAGCTGGCCGCTGCCCGCGCCCGGCATGGGGCGGCCGAGGCGGCGTACCGAGAGGCACTTGCGAGTTTGGACCAGGCGCTGAGACGGGCGCCGGATGATGTCGTTGCCTACAACGAAAAGGGCCTGATCCTCTGGAGGCTCGGCGAGCTGCGCGCCGCCCTGAGCGACCATGCCGGGGCCGAGGGCGCCTACACCGAGGCCATCGCCGCCTACGGCGAGGCGCTGACGCGGGCGCCGGATTATGTCGGTGCCCACATGAACAAGGGCAGCGTCCTCGTGAGGCTCGGCGAGCTGCGCGCCGCCCTGAGCGACCATGCCGGGGCCGAGGGCGCCTACACCGAGGCCATCGCCGCCTACGGCGAGGCGCTGACGCGGGCGCCGGATGATGTCGTTGCCCACATGAACAAGGGCAGCGCCCTCATGAGGCTCGGCGAGCTGCGCGCCGCCCTGAGCGACCATGCCGGGGCCGAGGGCGCCTACACCCAGGCCATCGCCGCCTACGGCGAGGCGCTGACGCGGGCGCCGGATTATGTCGATGCCCACATGAACAAGGGCACCGCCCTCTGGAGGCTCGGCGAGCTGCGCGCCGCCCTCAGCGACCATGCCGGGGCCGAGGGCGCCTACACCGAGGCCATCGCCGCCTGCGGCGAGGCGCTGACGCGGGCGCCGGATGATGTCGATGCCCACATGAACAAGGGCGCCGCCCTCCGGATGCTCGGCGAGCTGCGCGCTGCCCTGAGCGACCATGCCGGGGCCGAGGGCGCCTACACCGAGGCCATCGCCGCCTACGGCGAGGCGCTGACGCGGGCGCCGGATTTACAGTCGGTGCCCACATGAACAAGGGGCATCGCCCCGTCGTGAGGCTCGGCGAGCTGCGCGCCGCCCTCAGCGACCGCACGGGCCGAGGGCGCCTACACTGGCCATCGCCGCCTACGGTGAGG
>CALOBA010000017.1:0-76676 GCA_942491465.1 uncultured Gammaproteobacteria bacterium | reverse complement strand
CCTGCCACCAACCGCTGGTGGCGATCTGGTCGCCGCCGCGGAACGACGAGACCAACAGCCCGACGGTCGGGAACAGCCACAGCAACACCAGCAGCAGCAGCACCGACAGGTGGACCGCCCAGTTCGCCAGCGCCCTTGTTCCAGCGAGCAGGACCATGGTCTCAGTCCACTCCTTGCGGGCGCTGACGCCGGTATTCCAGACCCGGATCGGCAGCACCAGCAGCATCTCGAAGACCATGGCGCCGGCCGAGCCGACGCCCCAGTCGTTGGCGCGAAACAGCTTATCGTACATATAGTTGGCCAAGACCTGCGTCTGCCACTGGCCGTTGGTCATGACAAAGACGACATCGAAGACCTTGAGCACGGTCAGCGTGATGGTGGTCCAGACGACGACGATGCTGCCCATGATCTGCGGCACCTTGATGCGGAAGAAGACCTGCAGCGGGTTGGCGCCGTCGACGATGGCCGCTTCGATGGTCTCCTCGGGGATACCGCGCAGGGCCGCGGACAGGATGACCATGGCAAAGCCGGTCTGGATCCAGATCAGCACCGCCATCAGGAAGAAACTGTTCCAGAACGGCAGCGTCAGCCAGCGCTGCGGTTGGCCATAGGGGATCTCTGCGGTCAACACGCCGAGTAGGTTCAACAGGGCCAACCCCCCGAGGCACAGGCCAAGGCCCGAGAGCGCCAGCCGCCCCGGCAGCGAGGCGGCAGACCACCCGGCAACCATCGGCCGCAGCACGACCCAAGCGGCGTAGCAGGCGATGGCGGCAACACCGAGCAGCACCACCGCAGGCAGCAGCCGCAGCAGCAGAAACGACCCGATGCCGCCGTCAAACTGCATCCAGAGCGCATTGAGCACGCCGATCTGCGGCTGGCCTGCGGGGCGCGCGTCGTAGATCAGCTTGAAGATCACCGACGCACCGACGAACGAGATCGCCATCGGCATGAAGATCAGCGACTTGGCGACACTGCCCCAGCCAATCCGATCGGTCAGCTGCGCCGCCAGCAGCCCGAACGCGGTGGACATGGCCGGCACCACGATCAGCCACAGCAGGTTGTTTCGCATCGCCTCCCAGAACTTCGGCTCGCCGAGCATCTGCCGGTAGTTGGCGAGCCCGACGAAGGCGCCGTCGAGCGCGCGGTCGGTCAGCGACAGGCGCAGGGTCTCGAACACCGGATAGGCCAGATAGAGCCCGAGCACCAGCAGCGCCGGGAACAGAAACAGCCAGGGGCGCAGGAGATTGGCCCGATTGATATTGCGCCCGGCATCCCCGCCCCGCGGCGGAAAGATGACCTTATCCAAGACCACGTTGGCCAGATAGAAGTAGGCCAGACAGCCGCCGACGCCGACGGCGATGGTCAGCAGACCTTGCAGTGCCGGATGCATCCGCGCGTTCCTCCCGAAGTCGACCCTGCTGGTTGCGCTGATGGGGGCATCACTTCACCGCCTCCCATGCATGCCGGATCTCGCGCGCCACTTCGGCGGCCGGCCGACCACCGGCATAGTCGACCATCCCGGTCCAGAAGGCGCCGGAGCCGATGGCGCTCGGCATCCGATCCGAGCCGTCGAAGCGGAAGGTTGTCGCATCGAGCAGGATCTGGTTCATCTTGCGCAGGGTCGGGTCGCTGAACCGGGCGGGATCGACGCCCTTGTGCGGGGTCAGGAAGCCTTCCCGCGCCATCCAGATCTCGTGCGCCCGTGGGTCCTGCAGGAAGCGGATCAGGTCGTGGGCGCCCTGGCTGGGCCTGGTGATCGCCCACAGCGTGCCGGCGCCGAGCACCGGGCGGCCCAAGTCCTTGCGCGCATAGGGTGGAAAGTAGAAGACGTCCGCATCCCGGCCGACGACGGCCCAGGTCGGGAAGAAGCTGGGGATGAAGCTGCCCTGGTGGTGCATGTAACACTGCGGCGGTGCGCTGAACAGGGCCTTTGGGCTGTCGCGAAAGTCGGTGGTGGCCACGGCGGCTACCCCGCCGGTGACAAAGGCGTCGTTGCGGGCGAAGGCGCCGAAGGCCTCGATGGCGGCGATGATGCGCGGATCATCGAACGGGATCGCGTTGTCGACCCAGCCGTCGTAGACCTCCGGCGGCTCCAGGCGCAGCAGCAGGTCTTCGACCCAATCGGTCGCCGGCCAGCCGGTCGCGCTGCCGGAACCGAGACCGATGCACCAGGGCGTATAGCCCTCGGCGACGATGCGCTCGGACAGGGCCATGAGCGCCTCCATGGTCCGCGGCACCGCGTAGCCGGCATCGGCGAAGTTCTCCGGCGAGTACCAGACCAGCGACTTGACGTCGACCTTGAAGAAAAAGCCGAACAGGCGCTCGACGCCGTGCTCGTCGGGAAAGCTGCCGAGATCCACCCAGGACTCGCCGGCGGCATAATGCGCGCGCACCCAGTCCGCGGTGCCCTCGGCCAGCGGTGTCAGGAAGCCCCGTTTCGCCATGCCGGCGGCCAGTCCGGGCTGCGGGAACACCGCCAGGTTCGGCGACGCGCCCGCCTCCGCATCGACCATGATCTGCTGCTCGAAGGAATCCGAGCCGACGTAGCGCACATCGTGCCCGGAGGTCTCGGCAAAGGCCGCCAGCACGGCCTGCACATGCCCCTGGTCTTCGCCGAGCCAGGGGCCCGACACCGTCACCTGCTCGGCCTGGACCGCCCCGAGGGCAAGCATCAGCCCTGCTGACGCCGCGTTCACCCATCGTTTCATGCGCGCACACCCCGCTGGATCTCGCACCTATCATACCCCCTCGGCAACGGCGAACCGCATTTCCACGACCCGGTGGGCGGTGGCACCCCGCTCACCGACATTCACCTAAAGCTGCCGAACAGCGCCCGCGCAGGCAACAGTCGACGCAGGCCGGGCGCCGAGCGCGACAAACGTCCTTGCCGTGCTCGACGATCAGGGCGTGGTATTGATTGAACAAGGCCGCGTCCGGCCCGAGGGCCTGCTCGAAGGCGGCGCGGATGGCGTCATAGGTCTCGCCGCCGGCGAGCAGGCCCAGGCGCTCGAAGATGCGTCGGGTGTAGGCGTCGACGACGAACACCGGGCGCTCGAAGGCGTAGAGCAGGATGTCGTCGGCGGTCTCGGGACCGACGCCGTTGATGGCCAGCAGGGTCCGGCGCAGCTCGGGGGTGGGCAGCGCCGACCAGCCGTCGAGGCCGCCGGCGGCGACGAAGGCGCTGCAGAAGGCCCGCAGCCGACGCGCCTTGACGTTGTAGTAACCCGCCGGGCGGATGGTCTCGGCCAGCTCGGCCTCGGGCAGGTCGAGGATGGCGCGGGCATCAAGGGCGGCGCGCGCGCGCAGCCGCACGATGGCCCGCTCGACGTTGGTCCAGGCGGTGTTCTGGGTCAGCACGGCGCCGATCATGACCTCGAACGGGGTCTCGGCCGGCCACCATTGCTGCACGCCGTGACTCGCCCGCAGCCGCGCATAGACGTCGTTCAGGTCCGCCGATTGCATATCGAAGCCCCTCGAATCACCGGTTGCAGGTGTCTTCATCGCCGATTCTTCAAGCGCCTCGGCAGACAGGCCCGAGGCGCTGTGGCACCATACCCGGCCCACGCGCCCATGTCTCGACGGCGACGCCGATGCGCTCCCATATTCGGCATGGCGGATCCCGAAACGCATGCTCGTTAGAGCAGTTTGCATCAGGACGGCAATGAAGCTCCTGTATATCTCCAACGGCAATATCCCGTCGCAATGGGCACATACCGTACAGATCATGAAGATGAGCGAGGCTTATGCCCGGCTCGTGCCGTCGTTCGCGCTGCTGATACCCGGAGATTTCCGCGACCTGCTGCGCCGCAGGGTCCACGCAGATCAGGAGGTCTTCAAGTGGTATGGCATAGAGCGGCCCTTTACCCTGCGGCGTCTACCCATGGCCTGGCGGCTGTCGCCGGGGGACCTCGCGCGCTCCAATTCCCAGGCGTTCGCGGCGCGGGCGAGCCGGTTCATCCGGCGCAGATGCCCCCGGCTGGTGATCACCCGCTCGCCGGAGAGCGCGAAGCACGCCACGGAGCTCGGCATCCCGACCATCTTCGAGACCCATGATGGGCCGGGAAACCCAAAGACCATGCGCTACATGGCGCTGCTCGCCCGGGCCCCCGCCCTGGTCGGCGTGGTCACGACCTCGCCGATCTTGAAGGACGCGTTCTGCACCGCCGGGATCGACCCGGAGCGGATCATCGTCAGGCCGAACGCGGTGGACCTGAGCCGTTTCCGACCGACCGCGAACGAGCGTGCGCAGGTGCGCCGGATGCTGGGGCTGGAAGAGGATGCGCCGCTCGTGCTGTACACCGGTTCGTTCAAGGAATACAAAGGGATTGGAACCGTTCTGGAGGCGGCCCGCAGGCTGCCGGCGACCCGCTTCCTGCTCATCGGCGGGGATGACGAATCGCTTCGCGTCTGGGGCGAGCGTGCGCGGACGCTGACCAATGTCCATCTGATGCCCTTCGTCGCCAACAGCGAGCTGCCCCGCTATATGTTCGCGGCCGACGTCTGCCTGGTGCCTAATTGTGCAAGCGATCGCACCGCACGCTGGACCTTTTCGCTGAAGCTCTATGAGTATCTCGCCGCGCGACGCCCCGTGGTCGCCAGCGCCATCCCCTCGCTGGCCGGTATCCTCACCGACGGCAAGGATGCGCTGCTGGTGCCGCCGGACGATGCCGGCGCCCTCGCCGGCGCCATCGAACACCTGCTGAATCATCCGAGCATCGCTCGCGCACTGGGCGATGCCGGCTACGCGCTGGTCGCCGACAACACCTGGGAGGCCCGCGCGCGGGGCATCCTGTCGACGCTGGCGCCGGACCTGATCTCCCATTAGGCGCATGGACATCCGAGCCGCTCGACGACTGAGCAGACATCTGCGCCGGCTGTCGAGTGCATTGCGGGCCGGCGCGCACCGTTTGACCTCGGGTCGTCGGGGTCATCGCGGATTGGCCGAGAACGCCGAATCGTCCGATCATCGCGGGTCGGCCCGCGGCGAGCGGGCCTGCGTCGCGGCCCATCGTTGGTGGCGCATGCCGGTGTGCGTGCTCATCCCCGTCTACAACGCGCCGAAGGAGGTCCGGCGATGCCTGGAGAGCGTTGTCGCCTATACGCCGAGTTCGGTCTCGATCCTGATCATCGACGACGCGAGCACGGACCCGCAGGTCGATGACGTGCTCGCAACGGTGCGCGAGCGCGCCAACCTGACGCTGGTGCGCAACGAGGCCAATCTGGGCTTCACCGCCACCGTGAACCGCGGTCTTGAATTGGCCGGTGAGCACGATGTGGTGCTACTCAATTCCGATACTCGGGTAACCCCGCGCTGGCTGGCCTATCTGGCGGCGGCGGCCTATGAGCGCGACGATATCGCCACCGCCACGGCGGTCTCGAACAGCGCAAGCCAGTTCTCGGTCCCGCTGCGTTTTCACAACGCCATCCCATACTGGCTCGACCCCGCCGGCTATGCGCGGGCGATCGCGCAGTGCGACCGCACGCTGTCGCTGCAGGCCCCGTTCGGCCACGGGTTCTGCCTCTATGTGAAGCGCCGCTATCTCGACTCGGTCGGCGTGCTCGACGTCGCTGCATTTCCGCGCGGCTACGGCGAAGAGGTCGATCTGTGTCTGCGCGGCAGACGCGCGGGCTGGCGGCATGTGCTGGCCACCAAGTGCTTCGTATTCCACGTCAACGCCGCCAGCTTCGGCGCGTCCAAGGTCGCGCGCAAGGCCGCCGCGCGGGTCGTGCTCGACCGTCGCTACCCGGAGTACGGCTCGCTGCTCAAGGGCTTCAGCCGCGACCCGGCGATGGTCGCGTTCCGCTCCCGCGTCGAAACCGTCTGGCGAAGGCTGGGCGCCGCCGCGCCCCGGGGCTTGCGGGTGCTCGGGGACGGGTCGGCATTGGCGTCGGAGTGGCGAAGGATCGCCGCCGCCGGCGCAGATCGACAATGGCTGCTGCTCTCGGCCCGCGGTCGCGACCTTCGCCTCCATGGGGTCGGACGCAAGGGATTGGAGCTGATCGAGCAGCGGCGGATCAACGGCGCCGTCGGTCCGTTCGCGCCCTATGGCGACGGGTACGATGACCTGGTCGCCCGTTGGCTGCTGGAATTCGCCATCGAGGCGATCGAGATCCGCGACCTGGAGGGCCATGGGGCGGGGCTCGCCAAGCTCGCCGAGGATATGGACATACCGGTCAGCGTCCACTTGGACGACGCCTACCCCATCTGCCCCACCCGGGGGCTCGTCGATGAGCGCGGGCGCCACTGCCATGGCCGCTGCACCAACTCGGGCGGCGAGTGCCTTGGGCAGCAGGACCCCCTCGGACGGGTGCTGAAGCATCAACACATCCACGCCTGGCAGGCTGCCTACGGCGACGCACTCAAGCGCGTGGAGCGCGTGCATGTGGCCTCGGTCGCGCTGCGCGATCAGCTGACCGACCTGTATCCGCGCATCGATCCACGCCGGATCACGCCGGGGCGGGCCGATTCCAGCGGCGCGCCGAGCGCGCATCTGTCGGCCGCGCCGACCAGGGTCCGCGTCGGTGTGCTCTGCGCGCGAGCGCGTGCGTTCGCCGAAGGCGGGCTGCACAATCGGATTTTGGCCCCGTTGACCCATCCCGATCTGCGCCGGCACCTCGGGACGGATGTCGAGGTCGTGATGCTCGAAGACCTGGGCGGCGGCGACGTCGACATCGTCATCATCCCGTGTCTTGGAGAGGACAAGTCCAGGCAGACCAAGCGGCTGCTTGATCGTCTCGGCGGCGGTCGCCCGCGGCTGATCGTCGCCATCGACGACGACCACTGCGGCGGCAAGCCCGGCCGGGCATCGGCGACGGCGGCGCTGTTGCAGGCGGCCTCGCAGGTCTGGACGGACGAAGCCCGAACGGGGCAATCCGCCCCGGCCGTCGCGCACCGATGCCATCCGATTCCGACCACCCTCGACTTGCGCCTATGGCCAGGCAGCCGACAGCCATCGATGCGGGCGCCGGACGCCCCGCTGAGACTGCTGCTCAGACCGCTTGGAGACGATGCATCGGCCACGGGCATGGTGCTCGGCGCGCTCGATCGGGTGGTGGCCGAGAGCGGCATCCCGCTGCGGCTCGTCGTCGTCGGCGGACCCGCGCGGGCCATGGCGAAACGCCCGTGGCTGAAATGGGTCGGCGTGCCGAACGGCGTCGCCGCGAGCTATCCGTTGTACGCGAACTGGCTCGCCGGGCAGGGGCCCTTCGACGTCGCGATCCTGCCCCCCGATCTGCACGGCCCATCCCTGCTGGGTGCGATACTGGAGCATGCGGCGCTGGGGGCCGTCTCCGTGATCGCTGCCCACCCCGGCACCGAGGGTCTGCCCAACGATTTGGGGCCGACGCGAACGGCGGCGTGGACATCGGCCGAGGCCCTTGCGGATGCCTTGACCGAGGCCCTGAGGTCTCGACACCCCGGGGTGCCGGACCCGGGCCCGGTCGCGCTCGACTTGGCCGGACTGCTGGATAGACACGACGGCTCCCGCGCCGCGCGCATCATCGCGTCTCGACTGGCGGAGCTGATCGCCCCAATCGACGGTCGATGAGATCGAGGATCGCGGCGTTGATGCGCACGTCAGCGAATCGGGCCTCGGCATCGGCACGCGCTGCCCGACCCAGCCGCAACCGCAGCGGGCGGTCCAGCACCAAGCGCTCGATGGCGTCGGCCAACGCCGCCGGATCGCGCGCCGGGACCAGCAGCCCGGTCTCGTCGGGGATGATGGCGTCGCGACAGCCGGGTTGGTCCGTGGTGACGATGGGACGGGCGCAGGCGGCGGCCTCCATCAGCGCCTTCGGCAACCCCTCTCGGTAGTAGGACGGCAGCACGGCGATGTGGCTGTCGGACCAGACCGCCGCAATGTCGCCCTGGTGGCCGGTCCATTCCACCAGCCCATCGGCGGACCAGGCGGCGAGCTGCGACGCCGGGATGTGCCGCGGGTTGGCCGGGTCGACGCGACCCACCAGGCGGATGCGCAGCTTGAGCCCCCGCCCGCGCAGCAGGCGCGCGGCCTCCACCAGTTCGCCGATGCCCTTTTCCCAGAGCATGCGGGCGACCAGCACCACGGTCACCGGTCCCTGCGCCGGCTCGGGCCGGGGTTGAAAGTGCGCCAGATCGACACCCGCCCCCGGGATCAGATGTACCCCGGCCGGGGCCAGACCGACCGCGTCTACCAGCAGCGAACGATCGAGCCCGTTCTGGACGATGACCTCGTCGCCGCGCAACATCCACCACAGGGCTTGGCGGACCAGCCAGCGCAGGGCCCGCAATCGGGCCCGACCGTCGCCGAAGACGAAGCCGAGCCCGCCCAGGGTGTTGATACGGGCGGCGCGGCGAATGCCGAGCCGAGCCGCGGCACTGCCGAGCAACACCGTCTTCAGGGCGACGTGCAAGACGGCGTCCGGTCGCAGTCGGCGATAGGCCCGGATCAGCCGCAGCAGCGTACGCAGCTCGGCGATGGGGTTCATGCCCGAGCGCGACTGCTCGAACGGGACGACCTCGATGCCGGCGCGGCGGATGGTCTCGGCATCACGACCGACCCTGGTCAACAGCACGACCCGGTAGCCGCGGGCGATGGCCGCCCGGGCGAGCCGCAGCCGATGGGAAAGAAAATACCAGTCCTCCGAGACCAGCATGACCAGCAGCGGTCGACGCGTCATCGGAGCAACCCCCGCATCCGCTCGGCCAGGCGCGCCGCGACCTCGTCCGGGTGCAGACCCGCGGGCAGCAAGGATGGCCCCAGGCCGCCCTGCCCTGCCGGCGCGATCGCGCCCATGGCATCGACGAAGGCGTTCATCGGCAGGACGCGCAGGGCGCCGTCGGCGACCCGCGGCACCAACTCGGCAATCCCGCCGGATTCCGGCGTTGCAATGACCGGCGTCCCGCAGGCCAGCGCCTCCAGCGCGACGTTGGGCAGGCCTTCGAAGCGCGACGGCAGCAGCACGGCATCGGCGAGCCCATACCAGGCCCAGGGGTTGGGCTCGAAGCCCGGCAGCTGCACGCGCTCGCCGATGCCTTCAGCGGCCAGTTGCTGGGCCAACCGCCGGCGCTCGGGACCGTCGCCGAGGATGACCAGGTGGTCGCCGGCGTCGGTGCTCGGCCAGAGGTCGAGCAGCCGATCGAAGCCCTTCTGCGGCACCAGCCGACCGGCGGCGACGAACAGCCGCCGGCAGCGCGGGCGCTGCGGTCGCTGCTCGGCGAGCGCGCGGATACGCAGGACATCGACCGGATTGGCCAACACCAGCAGCCGCGCCTGGGCTACGGCATAGTCGTCACGCAGCTCGCCGGCCATGCGCTCGGACGATGCGATCACCAGATCGCACCGCGGATAGGCGAGCCGACAGGCCAGCCGCAGCCAACGATTGATGCCGCCGCCGGCCATGCTCAGCGACGGCAGGTTGGGCTCGCGGGCGATCAGCCGGGGGCGCGGGCGCACCAACGGCAGCATGGCCGCCAGGCCGGCGGTGACATGCCCGAAGCTGCTGAGCACGAAGGTCGGTCGGCGCGCCCGCAGCAGCCGCAACAGATCGCCCATGGCCCCGCGCAGCTTGGCATGCCCCAAAATGGTGGTCGGACAAGGCGCGTCCCCGCCCCCGCCCAGGGGACCGGCGCCGGACAGGGCCACCAGTTCGGTGCGCAGGCCATGGGCCGGCAGCGATGCGGCGAGCTGAAGCATCACCCGCTCGGCCCCGCCGCCGGCGAACGACGGCAGCACCAGCAGACAGGTCGGTGGTTGCGACATGGGCTCAGGTCGCAGGGGCGCTCAGCGCGGCGGCGGGATTCAGCTCGCCGATCAGTTGCTCCCAATGGGCCGAGACCTGCTCCAGCTGCATCGACCCGGCCACCTCCAGCGCGGCGGCGGCCAGACGTTCGCGCAGCAACCCGTCGGCGACCAGCTCGCCCAAGGCCGCGGCCAGCGAGGCCACGTCCTCGCTGCGGGCCACCAGGCCCGTTTGGTGGTCGCGGATCAGCTCCAGCGGACCCGGCGAGGCGTCGCTGACGCAGATCGCCAGGCCGCAGCCCATGGCCTCGAGCATGGCATTGGGCATGCCCTCGAAGCGCGACGGCAGCACGAATACGCTGGCGGCATAGAGCAGCGGGAAGGGGTCGCGCTGGTGGCCGTGGAAACAGACGCGCTCGGCGATGCCCAAGGCCGCGGCGCTGGCCTCCAGTTCCTCGCGCAGCGGCCCGTCGCCGACGATGTCGAGCCGCCACTCCGGGGCCGCAGCGGCGACCTGCGCGAAGGCCGGCAGCAGCAGGTCGTAGCCCTTCTGGTGCACCAGCCGGGCGACGGCGATCAGGCGCCGTTGCCGGCGCTCGACCGCGGCCGGACAGGGCGGCAGCTTGAGCGGGTTCGATACCTGCCGCAGCTTGTGCTCGGGGACATAGGCGCGCATGGTCTTCAGCGCCCCGGCGCTGTTGGCGGTCACGATGTCCGCCTCCGGGTAGATGCGCGGGCGCAGCCGCTCCCAGGGCGGGTCGAGCCGCTGCAGGGCCGGGTCGTTGCGCTCGGAGATGAGCACCGGCAGCCCAAGGCCGCGGGCGGCGAGCAGGGTCTGGATATTGGTGGCGCCGAGGAAGCTGATGATCACCGGCGGATTCAGCTCCACGAAGCGCTTGCGCAGTCGGCGCACCCGCGACGAGCCGAGCACTACCCGCTCGACAAAGAAGGTGGTCAGGATGAAGGCGCGCACCCGCCGCACCCAGCGCATCCCGTCGAGCGCCAGCTCCGCCGTGCTGTGCTTGAGACCGGTGCTGGCGCCGGACACCGATTGCAGCCGCTTCTCCAGGCGCAAATACAGCCGCGAGAGCCAATGGCGGCCGACCTCGGAGCTGGTCCCCGGCTGAAAATCCTCGCGCAGGATCAGCGGATCGAGCGTGTAGGCATCCTCCGCCGGAAACAGCGTGATGAGGGCGCAGCGGACACCCGCTGCCTGCCAATGGTTCAGCAGCAGGGTGGCGACGCGCTGGGCGCCGCCGGCGCCGATATGGGGGATGACGACCAGTCGGTCGATGCGGGGGGCGGTGGCTTCGGGGGTATCAGTCAAGGGCATCGGTCCAATGCGCGTCGATGGTGGGTTGGCATGGTCAGGGGGCTGGTGCCCGATGGTCGCAAACGAGGTCTGGTCGTGATCGTGGTCGCGGTCGCGGTCGCGGTCGCGGTCGCGGTCGCGTCGTCATGTCGTCGTTGTCGTTGTCGTTGTCGTTGTCGTTGTCGTTGTCGTTGCAACCTCAATCACGATCACGATCACGATCACAATCACGACAACGAACCGAGCCTCCTTGTTTGAGTCGGGCGTTGCGGCAATGGGAGCTGGACGCCCGCGACTCAGACCACCTGCGCCCGACCGACGACGACGATGCCGCTCGGCGAGACGTCGAAACGCTCGGCATCCGCGGCGGGGTCGAAGCCGATGCGCGCCCCGGGCGTCACCACCACCTCCTTATCGAGGATGCAGCGGCGCAGATGGGCGCCGGCCCCCACCTGCACGCGGTCGAACAGGATCGCCTCGTCGACGATGGCGCCGTCCTCGACCTCGACCCGCGGGTACAGCACCGAATGGCTGACGCCGCCGCCGCGGATGACCGAGCCCGCGGCGAGCATGGAGTTGACGAAGACGCCCTCGTTGCCGGAGCTCGGCCCCGGCACCGTGCGCGCCGGCGGGTACTGTCCCTGATGGGTCAGGATGGTCCAGTCCGGCTGATACAGGTCCAGCGGCGCCTCGGCCTCCAGCAGCGCCATGTTGGCGTGGAAATAGGCGTCGGTGGAGGCCAGGTCGCTCCAGTAGCGGTCCGGCGTCACCCGGCCCCGGGCGCCGCCGAAATGGTAGGCGTGCACCGGATGCCGACCCAGCAGCGGCGCCATCAGGCTGTGCGCCAGCTCCTCGCTGGAGGTGGGCAGCCAGGCCTCGGGGAACGGCTGGCCGTGCTCGGCCTGCTCCAGCAGACGATCGAGTTCGGCGAGCAGCAGGTCGCGGCGGATCAGATAGACGCCCATGGGGGCGATGGTGTCGGTGGCGTCCGGGCCGGTGATGCCGATCTCCTCCACGGCGTCGTCGCTGCCGAGCATCAGCTCGGTGCCGGCGGGCGGGCCGTTCGCCCCGACCATCCGCACGGCACAGGTCAATCCGGCGCGGTGCTCGCGATGAAACGCGATCAGCGAGGCGTAGTCCATGCGGTAGACCAGGCCGCCGTCGAGCAGCAGGATGTTGTCGGCGCCGCTGCGGCTGAGCAGATAGCGGTTCTGGCGCAGCCCGTCGAGCGCACTGGCGTACCAGCCGGTGCTGTCGCGCATCTGCGGCGGCACCGCGGTGATGAACTCCCCCAGCTCGGCGCTGAACAGCGACCAGCCGTCGCGCAGATGCTTGTGCAGCGAATGCGACTTGTACTGGGACAGGATCAGGACCTGGCGCAGACCCGAGTGCAGACAATTGGCCAGCGTAAAATCGATCACCCGATACTTGCCGCCGAAGGGCACGGCCGCCTTGCTGCGGTGCAGGGTCAGCGGCTCCGGGGTGCCACGCTCGGTGGCAAAGATCAGGGTCAGGGTACTGGCTGGCATAGGCACAAGGCTCGTCGGGGTTTGCAATGCGGCGATGCTACCGCAACTGCCCCCGACACGCGCAATGCGCTGGGCCAGCTCGGCGCCAATTCATCCGTCAGTAGTAGACGGCAATCACCTTCCAGCCGGCCGGGCTCGGGCGCAGGTGCAGAAACAGCGGCGAGGCCCCGTCGCCGTCGATGCGCAGCACAAAGTCCGTCGGCGACGAGAAGAAGGCCCAGCCCAATCGGCCGAGCAGGCCCCGGTCCGGGCTGATGTGCTGGCGCAGCAGCGCATGCAGCCACGGGTAGGAGACCTGGCGCTCCAGGGCGTCCGCACCGGGCTGCTCGAGCGCGGCGGCGATCCAATCGATGAAGGGATCCGACACCTCGCCGATGACGCTGTCGGCGTCCTTGTTCAACCGCCGACGGATCTGATCGCGCACCGCGTCGATGTCCACCAGGCCGGCGAGGGCCTCGGGCTGCTCGTCGGCGGCCACTTGGTGGAGGCGCAGGACGGTGGCATAGGGCCAGATCAGCCAGAGCGCCGCGATGACCGCGACGGCCGCAAGCACCCGGGGCCTGTGGCGCAGGTAGCGCTGCCGCCACCAATGGCCCCAGCCGTGCCGTCGCAGGCCGCCGCGGGGGGATGACGGCGGTCGCCGCCTCATGGGCCGTCCTCGTCGCCCTGGGCCGCTTCCAAGGCCTCGCCGGTCTCCAGCCAGTCCGACTCCACCGTCTCCAACTCGCGGTCGACGGTCTGCTTCTCGTCGAGCAGGCGCAGCAGGCGGGGCTTGGCATCGTCGGCATACAGACCGGGGTCGCCGAGCTGCTGCTCCAGCGCCCCTTGGCGCTCGGTGAGCTGTTCCAGGGCCTGCTCCAGCGCCTTGAGCCGGCGGCGCAGCGGGGCGAACCGCGCGCGGGCCTCGGCCTCGCGCCGACGCTGGTCCTTCTTCGAGGGCACCGGGGCCGCCTCGGCATCGGCGGCGGTCTCCTCACCGGCGCGGCGGGCGGCGAGCCAGTCCGGGTAGTCGTCCAAGCTGCCGTCGAACGGCGCGACGGTCCCGGCATCCACCAGCAGCAGACTGTCGCAGGTGATGCGCAGCAGGTGCCGATCGTGCGAGACCAGCACCAGGGCGCCGTCGTATTCCTGCAGCGCCTCGCTCAGGGCGTGGCGCATCTCCAGGTCGAGATGGTTGGTGGGCTCGTCGAGCAGCAGCAGGTTCGGGCGCTGGTAGATGATCAGCGCCAGGGCCAGGCGCGCCTTCTCGCCGCCGGAGAACGGCGCGACGGCATCGCCGGCGCGGTCGCCGCCGAAGCCGAAGCCGCCCAGGTAGTCGCGCAGCTGCTGCTCCGGGCGCTGGGGGTCGAGGCGGATCAGGTGGGTCAACGGGCTGTCGTCGGGGCTGAGCAGATCCATCTGGTGCTGGGCAAAGTAGCCGATGCGCAGCCCCTGGGCGGGCTCGCGCTTGCCCGCCCGGGGTGCGACCAGGCCGGCCATCAGCTTGATCAGGGTCGACTTGCCGGCGCCGTTCGGGCCGAGCAGGGCCAGGCGCTCGCCGGGGGTCAGGGTCAGCGACAGGCCCGAGAGCACGCGGTGCTCGCCATAGCCGGCGTCGATGGCCTCCAGCCGCAGCAGCGGGTTCGGCTGCGACTCGGCCGGTGCGAAGGCGAAGCGGAACGGCGAGTCGACGTGGGCCGGGGCGATCAGCTCCATGCGCTCCAGGGCCTTGATCCGACTCTGCGCCTGGCGGGCCTTGGTGGCCTTGGCGCGAAAGCGCTCGACGAAGCGCTTCACATGGGCGATCTCGCGCTGCTGGCGGGCGAAGGAGGCCTGCTGTTGGGCGAGCTGCTCGGCGCGCTGGCGCTCGAAGGCCGAGTAGCCGCCGCTGTAGAGCTTGAGCCCGCGCTGGTGCAGGTGGCAGATGCCGTTGACCACGTTGTCGAGAAAGTCGCGGTCGTGGGAGATCAGCAAGAGCGTGCCGGGGTAGTCGCGCAACCAGGCCTCCAGCCAGATGACCGCGTCCAGGTCCAGGTGGTTGGTCGGCTCGTCGAGCAGCAGCAGGTCGGAACGGCACATCAGCGCCTGGGCCAGGGCCAGGCGCATGCGCCAGCCGCCGGACCAGCTGTCGATGGGCCGGCGCTCGTCGCCGACGGCAAAACCCAGCCCGTGCAACAGCCGCGCGGCGCGGCTCTCGGCCTGCCAGCCGCCGATGGCCTCGAGCCGGCCGTGCAGCTCGCCCTGACGCAGCCCGTCGTCGGCGGCCTCGGCGGCGGCCAGGGCCTGTTGCACCTGGCGCAACTCGGCGTCGCCGTCGATGACGTGCTCGATCGCCGGGCGCTCCCCGCTCGGGGTCTGCTGGGCCACATGGGCCACCTGCCAACCGGCGGGCAGGTCAAGGCTGCCGCCGTCGGCCCCCAGCTCGCCCAGGATCAGCCCGAATAGGCTGGACTTGCCGCAGCCGTTGGCGCCCACCAGGCCGACCTTCTGGCCGGGATGGATGCGCAGGTCGGCGCCTTCGAGCAGCAGCTTGCTGCCCCGACGCAGGGATAGATCGGTCAGTGCCAGCATAATCCGCCTGTGCCGGAAGAGAGGTGGGGAGATGTGGTTTGGTCGAAAGCCTGATCGTTGTCGTTGTCGTTGTCGTTGTCGTTGTCGTTGTCGTTGTCGTAATCGCTGCCGATTACGACAACGACAACGACAACAAAAGCGCTCCCGCTCACAAGCCTGGCGGGAGCCGATGCTGACCAATCATCAAAGAAAGCGGGCACTATCCGACATTCCATCTCAACTACCCCCCGCCCCGCGATCGAGCCGTCGGTAGCCGATCGCCTCGCTGATGTGGGGGGTGGTCACCGCCTCGCTGCCGGCGAGGTCGGCGATGGTGCGCGCCAGCTTGAGGATGCGGTGGTAGGCCCGCGCCGACAACGCCAATCGAGTCAGGGCCCGGGTCAGCAGCGCCCGACCGTCGGCATCGAGGCGGCAGTCGCGCTCGATCTCGCGGGAGATGAGCGCGCTGTTGGGCTTGCCGGCACGGGCCTGCTGCCGGGCGCGGGCGGTCTCGACCCGGGCGCGGACGGCGGCGCTCGGCTCGCCGCCGGCACCCGGTTCCGCGCTCAGGCGCTCCGGCGGCAGCCGCGGCACCTCCACCTGCATGTCGATGCGGTCGAGCAGGGGCCCGGAGATCCGCCCCCGATAGCGGGCGACCTGATCCGGCGAGCAGCGGCAGCGCCCGCTCTCGTCGCCCAGGTAACCGCAGGGACAGGGGTTCATCGCCGCCACGAGCTGGAACCGGGCCGGAAACTGGGCCTGGCGGGCGGCGCGAGAGATGTGGATCCGACCGGACTCCAAGGGCTCGCGCAGGACCTCGAGCACGCGCCGGTCGAACTCCGGCAGCTCGTCGAGAAACAAGACCCCCAGGTGCGCCAGCGAGATCTCCCCCGGCCGCGGGTTGCTGCCGCCGCCCACCAGCGCGACCCCCGATGCCGTGTGGTGCGGTGCCCGGAACGGACGCTCGCGCCAGCGCGCCGGGTCCAGCGGCTCCTGAGCGGCCACCGAGCGGATCGCCGCCGCCTCCAGCGCCTCATCGTCGGACAGCGCCGGCAGGATGCCGGGCAGCCGGTTGGCGAGCATCGACTTGCCGGTCCCCGGCGGCCCGAGAAAGAGCAGGCTGTGGGCGCCGGCGGCGGCGATCTCCAGCGCCCGCCGGGCCTGCTCCTGGCCGCGCACGTCGGCCAGGTCGGCGTAGTCCGGGCGCTGCCGGCGCACCGCCGGGGCGTCGAACGGCGCCAGCGCCCGGGTGCCGTTGAGGTGTTCGCAGACCTCCAGCAGGTGCTCGGCGGGCAGGATGTCGAGCCCGCCCACCAGCGCCGCCTCCTCGGCATTGGCCCGCGGCAGGATCAGCGCGCGACCGGCGGCGCGGGCCGCCAGCGCCGCCGGCAGCACCGCGCTGACCGAGCGCAGCGCCCCGGTCAGGGCCAGCTCGCCGAGCAGCTCGTGCGCCCCAAGCCGCTCCACGCGGACCTGCCCCGAGGCGCCGAGGATGCCCACCGCGATGGGCAGATCGAAGCGACCGCCCTCCTTCGGCAGGTCCGCCGGCGCCAGATTGATGGTGACGCGCCCGCCGGGTATCTGAAAATGCCCGTTGGCCAAGGCGCCGCGCACCCGGTCGCGGCTCTCCCTCACCGCCAGCTCCGGCAGACCCACCACCGTCATCGCCGGCAGCCCGCCGGCGGCATGGACCTCGACGGTGACCTGCGGCGCGTGGATGCCGTCGCGGGCGCGGCTGTAGAGGACGCACAGGCCCATGGGCTAGGCCGGCTAGTTCGCGCCGACGCCGCTCTCCCCCTCCAGCTCGGCGACCTTCTCCTCCAGCGCCTCGAGCCGGGCACGGGTGCGGGCGAGCACGGCGGCCTGCACATCGAATTCCTCGCGGGTGACCAGATCGAGCCGGCCGAGGGCGGATTCGATCGCCCCACGCACACTGCGATTGATGTCTTCATGCAACACCTGCAGCCCCTTGGGCATGCTCTCGCCGATGCGGCGGGCCAGGTCGTCCAAATGCTTCGGGTCCAACATCAGCTCTAAACCTCCGGAAATGGGTTGATTCGGTTGCCGGGCATTATAGGGGCTGCGGGCTTCGGGCGCGGGGGGGATTATTCGCACCATCATGGTGCATACACGCCACGAGACACCCCCATAGATGCACCAACATCGCACAGGCAGAGTTGATGCAAAAATGCAACGAACGCGCACAAGCGTTGCTGATTGGGCACAACGGATTACTGGCACATGACATGCATAGACACCGGCACCAGACGCCTAAAGCGCGTCAGCGCCGGCGCAGCGAGCCGGACTTGTCCAACCCAACGTCTATAAAGAGGTCAAGACGTCCATGAACACATCACGCATCTCCCGGCGCACGGCCACCACGACGCTGCTCGCCGCCTGTCTGGGCTGCTCCGGGGCGGCCCTCGCCGAGGGCCCCTGGGCCTTCAGCGCCAACATCGGCGCCGTCTCCAATTACATGTGGCGCGGCGTGACCCAGACCCAGGACGGCGCCGCCGTCCAGGGCGGGCTGGACGTGTCGCATGAGAGCGGCTTCTACGCCGGCACCTGGGCGTCGAACATCGATTGGAACGACGAGGGCGCGTCGCAGAGCGTGGTCGGCATCGTACCCACCTACGAAGATGACAACGGCGACATCGTGCCGCTGTCCGACGTGGACGGCAACTACGTGGTCCTGGGCGAGACCCTCGGCTCCTCCGACTCCAACTCGCCGAACTACGAGCTGGACCTCTACCTCGGCTACGGCGGCAGCATCGGCGAGGACTTCAGCTACGACATCAGCGGCATCTACTACGCCTACCCCGACGGTCGCGACTCCGACTTCGCCGAGATCGGCGGTAGCGCAAGCTGGAAGTGGTTCACCCTCGGTCTGGCCTACACCGTCTACGGCGAGAACGACGGCGGCCTGTTCGATGACGGCGACCTGTACTACTACGGCGGTGCCGAATTCGCGCTGCCCTACGACTTCGGCTTCAGCGTCCGCGGCGGCTACTACGACTTCCGCCACGACGAAGAAGACGTCCTGCGCACCTCCCCCAACGGCAACCTGTACCTGAAGACCGAGAGCTACGACTACTGGAGCTGGGGCGCGACCATCAGCAAGGAGGCCGGCGACTTCGGCACCTTCAGCTTCAACTACGACCAGAACGGCGGCGAGAAGGCCCTCGGCTACGACAACGACCCGAAGATCTGGGTCGGCTGGAACAAGGAATTCTGATCCAACCCACCTGATCACCCACGCGGACCAATCGCCGGGGCCCTGCCCCGGCTTCCCACGTTTAGCAACAAGAGCGAAACCCTTATGAAGCTGGTCGCAGCCATCATCAAACCCTTCAAGCTCGACGATGTGCGCGAGGCCCTGGCCGACATCGGCGTCTCGGGCATCACCGTCATCGAGGTCAAAGGCTTCGGGCGCCAGAAGGGCCACACCGAGCTCTACCGCGGCGCCGAGTACGTCGTCGACTTCCTGCCCAAGATCAAGGTCGAGATCGCCGTCGACGACGCGCTGGTGGAAAAGGTCATCGAGGCCATCTCCGATGCCGCACGCACCGGCAAGATCGGCGACGGCAAGATCTTCGTCTTCGACCTCGGTCAAGTCATCCGCATCCGCACCGGCGAGACCGGTCCGGACGCACTCTGATCCCTCGCCCAAGGAGCAGTCACCGTGACTACTATGCTGAAACCTAAACAGCTCCTCACCACCGCCGGGGCCGGCCTCGCGCTGACCGTGCTGCCCGCGGTCGCATCCGCCGACGAACTCAGCTCCGGCGACACCGCCTGGATGCTGACCGCCACCGCGTTGGTCCTGTTCATGACCATCCCCGGGCTGTCGTTGTTCTACGCCGGCCTGGTGCGCTCGAAGAACGTGCTGTCGGTGCTCATGCAGTGCTTTGCCATCACCGGCATGATGTCCATCCTCTGGGCCATCTACGGCTACAGCCTCGCGACCACCGAGGGCGGCGCGCTGAGCGGCTTCATCGGCGGCTTCGACAAGCTGTTCCTGTCCGGCGTGACCGTCGATGCCATGTCCGGCACCATCCCGGAATCGGTCTTCATGACCTTCCAGATGACCTTTGCCATCATCACCCCGGCGCTGATCGTGGGCGCCTTCGCCGAGCGCATGAAGTTCTCGGCCATGATGATCTTCATGGCCGTCTGGCTGACCCTGGTCTATCTGCCCATCTGGCACTGGGTCTGGGGCGGCGGCTGGATCGCCAACCTGGGCAGCATCCTCGGCCTGGTCTCCGAGGGCTCCGGCGACGCGCTGGACTTCGCCGGCGGCACCGTGGTGCACATCAACGCCGGTGTCGCGGCCCTGGTCGCCGCGCTCATGCTCGGCAAGCGCAAGGGCTACCCGACCACGGCCATGCCCCCGCACAACTTGGGCCTGACCGTCATCGGCGCGTCCATGCTGTGGGTCGGCTGGTTCGGCTTCAACGCCGGCTCCGAGCTGGCCGCCGACGGCACCGCAGGCATGGCCATGGTCGTCACCCAGCTCGCCACCGCCACCGCGGCCCTGACCTGGATGTTCGCGGAGTGGATCGAGCACGGCAAACCGTCGGTGCTGGGTATCGCCACCGGCGCCGTCGCCGGCCTGGTCGCCATCACCCCGGCCTCCGGTACCGCGGGCCCCATGGGCGCGCTGGCCATCGGCTTCTTCGGCTCGCTGTTCGCCTACCTGGCGTCGACCAAGGTCAAGCGCTGGCTCGGCTATGACGACTCGTTGGACGTCTGGGGCGTGCACGGCATCGCCGGCATCGTCGGCGCCATCCTCACCGGCGTCTTCGCCGCGCCCGTCCTCGGCGGCGCCGGCCTCGGCGAGGGCGTGACCGGCATCGGCACCCAGGTGATCATCCAGTTCATCTCGGTCATCGCCGTGCTCGCCTACGGCGGCCTGCTGAGCTTCCTCATCCTCTTCCTGCTCAAGGTCACCATTGGCCTGCGCGTCAGCGAGGAGCAGGAGACCGAGGGCCTCGACCTGGCGCTGCACGACGAGCGCGGGTATATCATCTGACGGAGCGCTGTGCCCTGCCCTTCACGCCTTGACCGCAAAGGCGCGAAGGGCGCAACGGACAGAAGGGGCGACCGGTCTTGCCGGTCGCCCTTTTTTGTTGTGCGACATCCCGCAACCACCGAGGTTGATTTCGTCGTTGTCGATGTCGTTGTCGTTCGATGTCGTTGTCGTTGTCGTTGTCGTTGTCGTTGTCGTTGTCGTTGTCGTTGTCGTTGTCGTTGTCGTTGTCGTCGTCGTCGTCGTCGTCGTCGTCGTCGATGATCCGCGGCAGGACTGACTCGATCACGATCACGATCACGATCACGATTACGATTACGACAACGACAACGAAAGACACCTCAATCGACGTCATCCCAGTCACCCCCAGTCTTGCACCGACACAAACCAATGGAAGCAACCACCGACGCCAGCACCCAGCTCATCTACGCCCTCGACACCTTCTACCTGCTGATCTCCGGTGCCCTGGTCATGTGGATGGCGGCCGGCTTCGCGATGCTCGAGGCCGGGCTGGTGCGGGCCAAGAGCACCGCCGAGATCCTGACCAAGAACGTCGCCCTGTTCAGTATCGCCTGCATCCTGTACATGGCCGTCGGCTACGGGATCATGTACCCGACCGGCGGCAACGGGCTGATCCCGCTGCCGGACTGGGGCTTCATGTTCGGTATCGAGCACGTCACCCCCCTTGCGGGCGACCGGCCCATCGCCCGGATGGCCCACTTCTTCTTCCAGGTCGTGTTTGTTGCCACCGCCATGTCCATCGTCTCCGGCGCCGTGGCCGAGCGCATGCGGCTGTGGGCGTTCCTCGCCTTCGCGGTGGTGCTGACCGGGCTGATCTATCCGGTCAACGGCTACTGGGTCTGGGGCGACGGTTGGCTTGCCGAGGGCGGCTTCAAGGACTTCGCCGGCGCCGGGGTGGTGCACCTGTGCGGCGCCACCGCGGCCCTGGCCGGCGTGCTGTTGCTCGGGCCGCGCCGGGGCAAATACGGCCGCGACGGCTCCATCCGCGCCATCCCGGGCGCCAACCTGCCGCTGGCGGCCCTGGGCACGTCCATGCTCTGGCTGGGCTGGTTCGGCTTCAACGGCGGCTCGCACCTGGCCTTGGCCGGCACCGCCAACACCGACGCCGTGGCGACCATCTTCGTCAACACCAACCTGGCCGCCGCCGGCGGCCTGCTGCTGGCGCTGCTGATGGCACGACTGCTGTTCGGCAAGGCCGACCTGACCATGACCCTGAACGGGGCGCTGGCGGGCCTGGTCGCGATCACCGCCGGTCCGCTGACGCCCACCCCGCTGACGGCGACACTGATCGGCGGCATCGGCGGCGTACTGGCGGTGTTCTCGATCATCACCGTGGACAAACTGCGGGTCGACGACCCGGTGGGCGCCATCTCGGTCCACGGCGTCGCCGGCATCTGGGGGCTCATGGCCGTGCCCATCACCGACCTCGACGCCCACTTCGGCGCCCAATTCCTCGGCCTCATCAGCATCGTCGGCTGGGTGATGGTCACATCCCTCGCCACCTGGGCCATCTTGCGCTTCGCCCTCGGCGGCATCCGCGTCAGCGAGGAAGAGGAATACGCCGGCATCGATCGCGGCGAATGCGGGATGGAGGCCTACCCCGAGTTCACCGGCGCGCGGGGCGGGGTCGGCTGAGATCGCCCGGGCGGCACCTGCTGCGACGCGAGCGCGCTGAGGCAGGAACGTTAAGGATGCCGGATCGGAGGGTCTTGAGGCCCAACGTGGGCTTTGTCTTGCTCCACTGCGAGCGGCATCCGCGGGAGATGACAGCACGGGAGGTTGATGCGTCTTCTCACACTTGGCGACGAATGGCGGGGTGTCGGCGTCGACGTAGACCCCGGCGGCACGAGACGTCTTTCTCCCGGTCATTCGACGCCGGCGCGGCCCTGCGGTCCCAGTCCCGGACCGGCCCGCAGGGCTCTAGGGTCAGCTCAGGTCGAGGGTGAACTCCCCGTCTTCGCCGATGCCGATCTGCAGGCTGGCGGGCATCTGCTCATCGCCCATGCGGGCGAGGATCTCGGTGGAGATGTGCGGCAGTAGGTTGCCGTTGATGATGTAGTCGATATTGCGGGCACCGGTCTCGACCTCGGTGCAGCGCGCCGCGATCTGCTGCACCACCTCGGGGCTGTAACCGAAGGACATCTTGTGGCTGGCCTCCAGGCGCTTGCCGACCTTGTTGAGTTTGAGCTCGACGATATCGCCCATGACCTCCTTGCGGATCGGGAAGAAGGGCACGATCTGCATGCGCGCGAGCAGCGCCGGCTTGAAGTGATCGCTGAGCACCGGGCGGATGGCCTCCAACAGGGCCTCGGAGTCGGGCCATTCGTCGTCGGCGCACATGGCGGTGACGATGTCGGAGGCCAGGTTGCTGGTCAGGAACACAATGGTGTTCTTGAAGTCGATCAGTCGGCCCTCGCCGTCGGACAGCGTGCCCTTGTCGAAGACCTGGTAGAACAGGTTCATGACCTCCAGATCGGCCTTCTCCACCTCGTCGAGCAGGACCACCGAGTACGGGCGCTGGCGCACGCCTTCGCTGAGCACGCCGCCCTCGCCGTAGCCCACATAGCCCGGTGGCGAGCCGATGAGCCGGGAGACGGTGTGCTTCTCCTGGAACTCGGACATGTTGATGGTGACCATGAATCGCTCGCCGCCGAACAGCTGATCGGCGACGCCCAGGGCCAGCTCGGTCTTGCCGACGCCGCTGGGGCCGACGAACAGGAACACGCCCATGGGGGTGTCGGGGTTGGCGATGCCGGCCTTGGCGGCGCGCATGCCCTGCTCGATGGCGGCCACGGCGTGGTCCTGGCCCTTGATGCGGCGGCGCAGGTCGTCGCCGAAGCTGAGGATGGTCTTGGCCTCGTCGCGCACCATCTTGCCCATGGGGATGCCGGTCCAGTCGGCGATGACGCGACCGACCACCTCGGGGGTGACCTCGTAGTCCACCAGCGCGGCGTCGCCCTGCAACGCGGTGAGCTCGCCTTGGAGCTGTGCCAGCTCGGCCTTGAGGGCGTCGGCATCGATGGCGACCGGCGCCGCCTCGGCGCCGCCCTCCCCTGCCTCGAGATCGGCGGCGGCCGGCTCGGGCTCCTCGCCGCTCAGCAGCGCGCGGATCTCCAGGATGCGCACGACCTTCTCGCGCTCGGCATCCCAGCGCTGGCGGATGTCTTCGGCCTCGGCGTCGAGCTTGACGATTTGGGTGTCGAGTTCGGCCAAGCGGCCGTCGTCGGCGCAGACACCGGTCTCGACGTCGCGGGCGATGGCGTCACGCTCGCGCGCTAGGGTCTGGGAACGGCGCTCGGCATCGTCGAGGGCATCGGGCCGGGCGCTGACGGATATCTTGACGCGGGCGGCGGCGGTATCGAGCACGTCGACGGCCTTGTCCGGCAATTGGCGGCCGGAAATGTAGCGGGCGGACAGCCGCGCCGCGGCCTCCACGGCATCGTCGCGGACATAGACGCCGTGGGCCTTCTCGTAGGTCTCGCGCAGGCCGCGGATGATGACCACGGCCTCTTCCGGCGACGGCTCTTCGAGCTTGACCAGTTGGAAGCGCCGGGCCAGGGCCGGGTCCTTCTCGAAGTATTTCTTGTACTCCGACCAGGTGGTGGCGGCGATGGTCCGCAGCTCGCCCCTGGCCAGGGCCGGCTTCAGCAGGTTGGCGGCGTCGGAGCCGCCAGCGGAGCCGCCGGCACCGATCATGGTGTGCGCCTCGTCGATGAACAGGATGATGGGCTTGGGCGATTCCTTCACCTCGGCGATGACGTTCTTGAGCCGATTCTCGAACTCGCCCTTGACGCTGGCGCCGGCCTGCAGCAGGCCGAGGTCGAGACCGTAGATCTCCACACCGGCGAGCACGTCGGGCACCTTGCCCTCGACCACGGCCAGGGCAAGGCCCTCGATGACGGCGGTCTTGCCGACGCCGGCCTCGCCGACGGCGATGGGGTTGTTCTTGCGCCGGCGACCGAGGATATCGATGATCTGGCGGATCTCGCGATCGCGGCAGAAGACCGGATCGATGTCGCCGGAGCGGGCACGGCCGGTGAAGTCGATGGTGAAGCGCCCCAACGCCGTGTCGTCGCGGGGACCGGCGGCGGCCTCCACCTCGCCTTTGCCCGGTGCGGCCTTGGTCGCGGCCATGACCGCCTCTTCACCGGAGCCGGCGGTGACGTCCATGAAGTGCTTGCGCAGGTCCTCCGGCGAGATGTCGCGCAGGGCATCCATATGCGCAGTACCGCCGAAGCGGTTCTGATTTGCCACCAGGGCGGCGATCAGTACGCCGGAGCGGACCTCGCCGAGGCCCATCTCCACCGAGGCCAACATCCAGGCATCTTGGAACCATTCGATCAGCAGCGGCGAGAACACCGGCTTGCCGGTGTTGCCCCGACGGCCGGACTCCACCGAGCGCTGGATCGCCTTGGTGACGTGGTCGACGTCGAGTTCGTAGTGGCGCAGGATCACCTGAAAGTCCTGCCCGGGATACTCGATCAGCTTGGCAAGGACGTGCTCGATCTCGACCTCGTAGTTGCCCTGATTCATGCACAACACCGCCGCGCCCTCCAGGGATTGGCGGCAGGTCAGGTTGAGCTTACCGATCAGCGATCTCAGGTCCAGGTTCAGCATCTCTCAATCCCCTCGAAGGTTGAAGGCCCGTTCAGCTCCGGCTTGTCTCAGCCGGTGGATGGTTTCGCGCCTTGGTGCGTCGCCGAAGCAGGGCTATTGCCGCAAAGGCACGCAGGGCGCAAAGAATATAAAGGTTCGAATGCCTGCAGGCGTGAAGCCGCTCCAACGGTCGATCAATCGGAAAATACCACCACGCCGTCGTCGTCGCGCTGACCCAGCCAGGTGGACCAGCCGAGCCGGCACGGGCTGTTCTCGGCCAGCTCGAACGGCGGGATCTGGTCCTGGCGCAGTATCAGCTCGAAGTCGCACTGCATCTGGTCGATGAGCAGGATATTGACCAGGTCTTTGGCCGCGGCATGGTCGTCGCCGTCGGGCAGGAAGCGCCGAAAGCGGGCGAAGCCGAGCGGACCCATGGAGATCTTGATGCGGCTGCCGCAGTCCGGCACCGCCTCGCCGAGGGTCAGATCCTCGCCCAGCTGGCAGTTCGCCGTGCCCAGATGGGCGCGCTGATCCGGGGCGATGGGCGACATTTGCTCGATGAGCTGCTCGATCTCGATGGGTGTGTCGGGGAAGTAGTGCGACATCACGCCCCGGATCATCGGCGCGGAGTGATTGCGCATGGCGATGATGCCGGCATAGGCGAGCAGCCGCTGCCAGTTCAGGGCCGTGCCCTGGCGCAGGGACGGGTGCAGCACACCCATCAGCGAGAACAGCCACTGGGAGATCGGGTCGGAGCCGTCGCTGCGGTATTCGCGGTAGTAGCGGTACTTGGTCCAGCAGCGCTGCAGCAGCGAGACCGAGCGGTGCTGGAACAGGTCCAGAAAGTCCTTGACCGCGTGGTCGTCGAGCTCCTCGTGGACGATGTCCTCCGTGTACCAGGTGGGCAACGGCGAGCTTTGGCCATAGAGACCGAGGAAGTTGACCATCATCCGATAGCGGACTTGGCCGTCGTGGGCGACGTAGCGCTCGATATGTTCGATGTCCGCGGCGGGAAAGCCCAGGGAGAAATTGCCGACGAAGCGGATCGGCTCGCGACTGCAGGGGCCGCGATAGCCCACTTGGACGTTGTCAGGCGACATCTTCTCGATCAGGTCGACGACCTGAAAGAAGTGGAAATGTCGCGCGTCCTGCTCGAAGGCGTCCTCGCCCTCGATGGAGACCGTAAGCTCGGGGAGGCCGTCGTTCACAGCAGGGGCAGCAGCCCGTCGCGGCGGGGCCATCGGTAGATCTCCTTGCGCTCGGTGCCCAGCACATGCAGCTCGTGGAACGAGTTGACGCTCGCATAGAGCCCGAGGAACTCGTTCAGCACGGTACCGAACATGAACATGCCGGCCTCGCCGCCCAGACCCTGACCGCCGAAGCTGCTCTCGCGCAGCTTCATGGTCGTGCGCAGGCCGCGCACCGGCAGGCCGCGCTTGAGGCGAATCATCGGTTCTACGTCGACCTGTTCGATGCCCTTCAGCCGCGCCTCCGATGCCCGTTTCGCCTGCGCATCGACAAAGGTGCCGAAGTCGTAGGTCGCCAGGATCTCGCGCAGCGCGTCCACATTCAGCAACGACATGTAGTTCAGGGCCATATTCGAGACCAGGCGCCAATGCAGGCGGGCGTCCAGCGGCGGCGCCAGCGACGGGGTGACCTTGGCGATGTTGCGGAACTTGGTGAACTCCGGCGAATTGTCGCTGTGCCGGTCGATCTCGCCGACGCGCAGCAGTTCGGGCAGGTTGCGGTTGGTACAGGTCAGCTCCATGGATACCGTCTCCATCGGCGGTATGCCCACATTGCCGCCCTCGGTGACGAACGAGATGTAGGTCTCCACGCCCCGGCCGACCACGGTCGGCGCTAGCCGCAGCCGGTAGTAACCGGCCATCTCCTCGTCCCACTCGTGTTCGTGCTGGAACGACTCGAACTCGGTGAACTGATGGGTGCGTCCGGTGCCCTGGATGGCCCCGGAGACGCGATCGACGCTGAAGACCTCGAAAAACCGAGGCTCTTGGGAGTGCGGGCGGACCCGATATTCGGTCTGCCGGTGGGCGAGGCGAATGGGATCGGCATCGAGTGGGAACAGATTGACGATCGGCGTGCAGTGCAGTCGCACGTGCTCCGGGCGCACGCGCAGGTAGTCATCGAGCGGGCGTGAGAAGCGGAAGCTGATCTGGAGCCGGTCCACCCAGGGTACTTCGGCCAGGAACTCGAGCCCCTGCAGATCGACAAAATGGAACTTCTCCGGCAGGGCGAAATACTCCTGCAGCAGACGATAGCCGTTGAAGGCGTTGGCCGGATACGGCAGCAGCGAGGTCTGCGCATCCATTCCGACGGGCTGGATGCGCTCGGGCGGCAGCCGAAACACCTGCTGATCCCCATCCACCGAGATCGCCGTGATCTCGATGTCGTCCAAGTAGCGGCGCAGCCACAGGTAGAGCACCGATCCGACGGCGGAATCCCGATCGGTATGCAGATACAGGCGCAGCTGCTCCAGACCGGCCTTATCGAGGGGCACGCCGGCCAGCGGTGAAATGGTCAGATCGAGCACGCCGCCACTACCGGCGTTGCGGTACTCGACGGTGGTCAGCTTGATGGGCAGGACGTCGACGTCGTAGCAGGTCTGGAACTGGCACTGGATCGGCGGATCACCAAGCGGGCGGCCCTCGACCCGACGCCCCTTGACGATGCGCTGGCGCTCGGTAACGGCCCCCGGGATCGGCGTGAACTCGATCACCGACATGCACGGGATCGGGCGCAGGTAATGCGGCCAGAGCACCCGCATCAGCGAGTGGGTCAGCTCCGGGAACTCGTCGTCGAGCTTCTGCCGCAGGCGACCGGTCAGAAATGCGAACCCTTCCAGCAGACGGCGCACGTCCGGGTCGGGGTCGCTGGGGCTGAGGAAGGGCTCAAGCTTGGCGTTCTCTTTGACGAACTCGGCGCCGAGCTCGACGAGATAATCCATCTCGTCTTGGAAGTAATCGTTGAACGACATGGCTAATTTGAGACCCGAAACTTGCCGTCGTCGTCGATCTGGGTGGTGAAGTTGATCGGTTGCTTCATGCCCTTGGCGATAAGCTTGGCGTTGATCTTGAAGCGCAGCCGCAGCATGTCGTCGCGGTTCTCTTCATCGGAAGTGACCGTGGTGCCGCGCAGGCGTGGCTCGAACTCGTCGATGGCCCGCTTGATCGCCTTGCGGAACTCGACGCCGGCGTCCGGGAATTCGTGGGACAGGCTGTTGATGTCCGGCAGACCATAGTCGGCGCGCGTGCTCACATTGCCTTGGCGTACGTTGAACAAGCGTTCCAGGTGCTTGAGCACCGACTCGGCAACCAACGCGGGATCCAAGTCGATCTTGGTCTCCCGCCTCCCCGCGGCGATGCGCTCAAGCAGTGAGCTTTCATGGGCCATGATGTAACCTCGAGCGCATAGGTGGCTGGGGACGCGACGTTGACAAACGCCCCGTCATCGTCGATGCAGTGCCCGCAGGGCCCGGCGGACCGCTCTCATCAAGCTGGAATCCGCTGGCCCGGGCACCGAAGCGACCGGGCTTGGCGGACCCTGGGGCGGCGGCGCGGGCCGCGCCGCCCCGAAACGGCCTTAGGCGATTTCTGTCAACTTTCATACCATCTGACTTGTCTTGACGCCCGCCTTCGGCGTCGGGCTGGCGGTCACATAGCGAGCTCAGCTCTCGCCAGCCCTCCTTGAAGGCGAACGTCAATCCTGCGTCATCTGGTATGAAAGTTTCCGGCAATCGCCTTAATCCTGATCCAGCTTGCCGACCAGCGACAATGTGAAGTCCGCTCCCATGTACTTGAAGTGCGGACGGACCTTCATGTCGACCTTATACCAGCCGGGATCGCCTTCAACATCCTGGACCTCGATCAGCGCCTCGCGCAACGGACGGCGACTGCGCACCGCAGGGGTCGGGTTCTCCTGGTTGGAGACGTACTGGCTGATCCAGGTGTTGAGTTCCGCCTGCAAGGAACTGCGGTCCTTCCAACTACCGATGTTCTCCCGCTGCAGGACCTTGATGTAGTGGGCCAAGCGATTGATGATGAACATGTAGGGTAGCTGGGTGCCGAGCTTGTAGTTGGTCTCGGCCGTCTTGCCTTCCTTGCTGGTGCCGAAGTACTTGGGCTTCTGCACCGAGTTGGCCGAGAAGAACGACGCGTTGTCGCTGCCCTTGCGGAACACCAGCGGGATGAAGCCGGCCTCGGCCAGTTCGTACTCGCGCCGATCGGAGACCATGACTTCGGTGGGGATCTTGGTCTCGATGGCGCCCATGGACTCGAACTGGTGCAGGTTCAGGTCTTCGACCGCGCCACCGCTCTGCGGGCCGATGATGTTCGGGCACCAGCGATACTTGGCGAAGCTGTCGGCGATACGGGTTGCGAAGGCAAATGCCGTATTGCCCCAGAGGTAGCGGGCGTGATCGTCCTCGATCTGCTCGTGATACTCGAACGCCTTGACCGGATTGCTTTCCGGGTCGTAGGGCAGCCGCAACAGGAACCGCGGCATGGTCAAGCCGATGTAGCGGGAATCCTCCGATTCGCGGAAGCCGTTCCACTTCGCGTACTGCGGCCCCTCGAAGATGGCCGCGATATCCTTCAGGTTGACCAGCTTCTGGATATCGTCGACACCGAAGAACTTCGGTGATGCGGCGGCGATGAACGGGGCATGGGACATGGCCGCGACGCTGGCGACCGACTGCAGCAGCTTCACGTCCTGGGCACCGGCATCGAACTCGTAGTTGCCGATCATGACGCCGACGGGCTGGCCGCCGAACTGGCCGTACTCACTCGTGTAGACGTGCTTGTAGAGGCCGCACTTGGTGACCTCCGGTGCATCCTCGAAGTCTTCCAGCAAGGCTTCCTTGGAGACGTTGAGGATCTCGATCTTGATGTTCTCGCGGAAATCCGTCTGATCGACCATGTACTTCAGGCCGCGCCACGCCGATTCCATCTTCTGGAAGTCGGCGTTGTGCAGGATCTCGTCGATCTGCGCGCTGAGCTTCTTGTCGATCTCGGAGATCATCTCGTCGACGACGCGCTTGTGCACCCGCTCGTTGGCATGGGCCGGGTCAAGCATCTGGCCGATGAAGGCCTGCACGCCGCGCTTGGCGAGCGAATAGGACTCTTCATCCGCCGGTTTTGTATTGGTCTGTTCGAGGATCTCGTCCAGCACCGAGACCTGTTCCTCTGCGGCCGCCGCGGCTTCCGGTGCGGCCTCTTGAGCTTCTTCGTTTTCAGCCATGATTTTCCCCAGACGATAGTGACGACAAATTCAGATTGGAGGAGCAGATTCGACCGATTACCCCAGTGTCTTGATCCCGCACTGGCGTTGCAACGCGGGCATTGCAGGCATGATCAAGACTACTCTTCGGACTTGAGTTCCTTCATCAGGCGCTCGCGGGCTTCCGGGTCATCGATCATCGACTGCAGATGCTTGCGGAATGCGGGCACATTGCCGAGCGGCCCCTTGAGGAAGGACAGGGCATCGCGCAGCTGCATCAGCTTGGCCAGCTCGGGGACCTGGCGGGCGATGCTCTCCGGGGAAAAGTCTTTCAGCGTATCGAAATTGAGATGGGCGGGCATCTCCTCGCCCTCCTCGCCGGAGAGCCGGTCGGGGACGTTGACCGAAAGGTTCAGCTTCTGTTTGCGCATGACCTCGGTGAAGTTGTCCTTGTCGACGTTGATCGGCGCACGCTCCTCCAGCGGGTCCTCTTCCTCACGCATGGTGAAGTCGCCCATGACCATCATCTTCAGCGGCAGCTCCACCTCCTCCTTGGCGTTGCCGGTGGCCGGACGATAGACGATATTGACACGTTCTTTCGGTGCGACGGAACCTTCTTTCGGCATGGCTCAGTACCTCTGGTTGAAACCGGCGTGCCATGGCAATGCCCGGCAGCGCTCAATGTTGACGACACCCGCGGCGCCGCCGGTGCGTGATCCGACGCTTCAGCCCCCTTGGGCTGCCAGCGCCGCAGTGACATCATAACGATATAAGCGGGTCAGCATCCGTTCGTACAGGTCGACGTCGGCCTTGTCGACCCCCGCCTCCCCCGGCTTGGGCCGATCGTTGACGCCGACGTACAGGCGGGCAAGCTCCACTGCCAGACCCGGCTCCCATTCTTCGAGCCGATATTCCTCCTCCAGCGAGGCCAGATAGCGCGTCTGCATCGCCGCCGTATCGCGATAGCCGGCGTCGGCGCAGGCCCGGGCCTGGGCCAGCTCCCAGCAGAAGCGCTCGCGCAGGCTGCCGGCTTGGCGGATGCCGTCGTGAAACAGGGCCAGTCCCTCCTGTATCTTGCCCTTGACGGCCAGGCCGCGGGCCTCGGCGGCCGCCTCGTCCCAGGGGTTGCTGCCTGCACCGTCGCCGCCAGCGCCGGCGGTCGCATCGCCACCGGCGAGGACCTCCGCCTCGATCCAGGCGAGGGTCAACTCGTCGGCGAAGCCGCTGCCCTGCTGGAACTTGAGCCGCTCCAGTCCGGGAAAGCGGCGCAACAGCATCGCCAGTGACTGCACGATGGCCTTGCGTGCGTCGAGATAGCTGGGACCGAGCTCTTCCAGGGCGTTCGCGACCAGACGATGCCCGTCCAGCCAGAAGATACTCCCCGCCGCCAGGGTCTTTTCCACCTCGTGGATCAGGTTGCCCCAGTCGCCCTGCTGCTGCAATTGCTCGAACTGCTTGCGCCGCTCCAGCGACGGCTCGGGGATCGGCGTGGCGCCGTCCTGATTGGGCGGCAGCCGCTCCAGGTCGAGCCAAATGGCGTTGCGCAGCATGGCGTAGCCGCGCGCATCCGACGCGCGGGTCTGGCGCAGCGACGCGGCCAGCGCCACCATGGCGTTCTTAAGCTCGCGCAGGGATTTCGTCAGGTCGCCGCTGAGCTGGACCGGTGGCGGAGGTGGGGGTGCCGCCTGCGGCGGAGGCGGAGGCGGCGCGGTGGCCGGCTCCGGCGTCCGGGCCGGGGGCTCGGCGGCGGGCTGCGCCGGCGTGCCACCGGCGGGCGCCGCGCCGGCATCGGCGGGCTTGGGTGCCGCCGGGGCCGGCTCGGGCTCCGGCTCCGGCTCCGCGGCCTTCGTTTCGGCCTCGGCCAGGGCACTGGCGGTGGCGTAGAGTCCGTCGAGATCCCGCGCCAGGCCGTTGAGGATCGGCGCATGGTCCCCGAGGGCCTCGCCCAAGCGGGCGTTGATCTCGCGCAGGGACTCGGCCGCCTCGCCAAGGGCCTCGGCATCCGCGGCATGGGGTTCGTCGTGCACCTTCTCCAGCGCAGAGGTCAGGCGCCCGGAGAGCCAATCGAGGAAGCTGCCGCGGCGCTTGGCCCGTCTCTTCGGCGGGAATATCTTCTCCCAGCGCGACGCGTCGATCATGTCGCGCAGGATGGCCATACCGATCGCCAGCCCTTGGTAGCCGTGCAGCTGATACAGGGCCGCGGTCAACCGGCAGGCCACGCACCAGTCCTTGCCCCGGGTGCCGAGGATGAGCACCGCAGACTTGACCACCTCCTCCCAGTCGACGGCGGCGGGGTCGGATTGGAGCTTGTCGATCTCGGCCTCAAGGGCCTCGAAGCTGATGTCGTCGCTCGGGTTCTCACCGAACGGGTCAGGTCCCTCGATCGGACTTCGACCGAGCTCTCGCCATGCGGGATCCAGGTTGATCATACGGCCCTCCAAACAGCCGTCGCGAACGGGCGTTGGGTCGCACCCTGACTTGGTTGCACCGAGCCCGGGCCGATGAGCGAGTATCTTAGCCGGTTGGCCGAGAGTTTGCGCGCCATCTTCGCGCCGGTTGGGTACCGGTCAGCGGCCCTAGGCGTCCTCCGGTGCATCGCGCCGACGGCGCCGCAGTCGCTCGACGCCCCACCCCGCAGGACCGATTCGATAGACTGTGCGCATCCCCTGGGCCAACGCCCTGCCTGGACCCCATTCCTACCCCGCCACCGGAGCACGACCCCATGTCTGATCGCACCGCCACCCCTCGCTTCCTGCCGATCCTTCTGCTGCTGAGCGCCGTCGCCTCCCCACATGCCCTGGCGCAACCGACCGGGAAGCTGCTCTCCGGCCCCCCGGACTGCCGAACAGTCCTCGCCCCGACCATCAAGGACATCTACGAAATCGCCCGCGGCTGGGGATCGGCCGAGCGCGAAACCTCAGGGAACGGTCTGCCGATGATCTCCGGGCGCATCGACGGCATCAAATACGCGCTGGTCCTCTACGACTGCGACGAGGCCACCGACACCTGCAAGTCCGCCCAATTCACGGCCGGCTTCAGCGGCGCGAACATGGACATGCAGCGCATCAACCACTGGAACGCCGAGCGGCGCTTCGGCAAGGCCTGGCTCGATGACGACAACGACCCGGCATTGGAGCTGAACTTCACGCTCGTGGGCGGCATGACCCGGGAAAACCTCGACGACACCTTCGACTGGTGGCGAGTCGTGGCGCGCAGCTATCGAGACTACATCTACGAAACCGAATGACCCAAGGATGGTCGAGGCGCCTATGTGACCAGCCGCTAATCGCCATCGGGTTATTGCTCGTCGAGGGCTTGGCGGCGAGCCTGTGATGGCTTCGGCTGTTGCGATTTCGGGCTTGGCGGTCCGAAGCCGTTGACTCTGGCGCTTCCGCGGTGGGCAGCTACGCGACGGTACTCGCGGACTGAAGTCAATGGCCCCAGGGGTGCCGACTGAGGTCGGCGCACCTGGGGCTAGTGCACCGCTGCGGAAGTCCCAAGACCGCCGGCATGCCCACTCGGTGCTGTGGGAGCGACTTGCAGTCGCGACATCCGCGTCGCGGCGGTCGCGATTGCAAATCGCTCCCACAGCTGCGGGCGGTCTCGGAGATTTCGCGGCAAAGCACTAGCTGAATCCCTGAGAGGAGATCGACGGCCTAGGGATCGGTTCAGAAACAAGTGGCGCAGACGCCCGCTCGCTGAACCTTTTGATTGGCCGTTTCGTGGTTGCGTCTGCACCACTTGTTTCTGAACCTTGACTAGGCCAGCTCGGGCTCCGGCTCCTTCTCCGGTCGCACGTGCGGGTCGACGATGTGGTCGGCCAGGGACTCGGGCAGGAATTGCAGCACGCGGATGCCCACGGCGGTGATCAGCAGGGCTACGGCCAGCCCGCCGACGCCGAGCATGATCTCGGGGATGCTCGCGGTGTAGGGGGCGACGGTGCCGCCGATGTCGCCGGGGGCGCCGAACTCCAGGATGGTCTTGCCCGGGAACATCTCCAGCGGATAGGCCTGGCTGCCGACGATGATGACGTACATGGCCGCCAGTCCGCCGACGATGACCAGGCCCGAGGCGGCGGCGATCCAGTTGCGGTCTTGGCTGAGCACCGGGTGGTAGATGATGCCCATCGGGATCAGGCAGCCGATGAGGATCCAACCGAACCAGAACATCAGGGTGTAGATGCCGCCGCTGATGAGGATGAACTCCTCCACGGCGTTGTTCTTGGCCCCGTAGAGCTTGGTCAGGTGGTAGACCAGCGTGAAGTAGAGGATGACGGCGATGAACAGGCCGAGCAGGTTCTTCATGCGCTTGAGCGCCTTCGGGCCGATCGGGCGGTCGTCACCGTCGCAGGCGAACATCATCACCAGCAGATAGACGGCGAAGCCGTAGGCCAGCGACATGGCGATGAACATGGGCGCCAGGATGGCGGTGTCGTAGGCATCGCGGGCCACCAGGAAGCCGAAGATGGAACCGGTGAGCGTGGTCAGCGACAGACGCCAGATCATGGCGAAGACGCCGACGGGCTTGGTGTAGACATTGCCCAGGCGCTCGGCCATCGTCCATAGGTAGCCGATGACGATGGCGACGAAGCCGGTATAGAACAGGATGTTCCAGGTGAAGACGGAGCTGAAGTTGTAGGTCGTCATGGCCACCACGAGCCGGTCGGGCCGGCCCAGATCGAGCACGACGATGAGCAGCCCGCCGACCATCAGCGCGGCGGCCAACAGGCCCGAGAGCCGGGCCATGGGCTTGTAGGCGTAGCGCCCGAACACAGAGCCGATGGTGGCGACGTTGAGCGCACCGGAGGCGGCGACGATCAGGAACACGGCGAAGACGTGGGGCGTGCCCCAGACCACCGAGTTGGTCATGCCGGTGACGTAATGTCCGTGGTGCTCCATGTACAGCGCTGCAGCCCCGGCGGCGGCAATGACGGCGCCGAGGATGGCCAGCAGTCCCCAGTATTTCGACGGCGCCAGCCGCCATTCGCGATAGACGATTCGATGCATTGCAGTCTCTCCCGCTGGGGCCTCAGAGGCCCGCGTAGCGCACGCCGGTGTTCAGCCCGAGGTCTTGGCGGATCTGGCGATTGCTGGTCTCGGCCATGGCCTTGCGCAGTGGGCCGTCGGCGTCGTTGATGTCGCCGAAGATGATGGCCGAATGGCCTTCGGCGGCGCAGGCATCGGCACAGGCCGTGCTGATCTCGCCGTCGTCGAGACGGTGGGCGCAGAGGTTGCAGCTCTCCACGCAGCCCTTACCGCGCGGGGCGCGGGTGAGCTTCTTCTCCACAGTCTCATGGATGAATGAGCGCGCCTTGTAGGGGCAGGCCATCATGCAGTAGCGGCAGCCGATGCAGATGTGCCGGTCCACCATGACGATGCCGTCGGCGCGCTTGAACGAGGCACCGGTGGGGCAGACGTCGACACAGGGCGGGTGCTCGCAGTGCTGGCACATCAGCGGCAGATTGCTCACGTGCCCGCTCTGGTTGTCTTGGAGCTTGACCTTGCGCACCCAGGTGGAGCGCTGGTTCTCCCATTTGACCGGGTCGGCGTGGGCGGGCATGTCCTGCAGATCGAGACCGTTCTCGACCTCGCAGGCATCGACGCAGGCGCTGCAGCCCTCCGCGCACTTGCTGGTATCGATGAGCATGCCCCAGCGGTGGCTGTCGTCAACCGGGGTGGTGCGCGGGGCGGCGTTGGCGACCTCGTGCACGACCACGCCAGGGACGACGACCGCGGCGCTGACGCCGGCCGCGGTGCCGAGGAAGCTGCGCCGCGTGGCGTCGGCCGGCCCGTCTTGGACCTGGTGCTCGGCGGCTTGCGGATGTTGGTTCATCGTGGACTGTCCTCCCGCGAGTCACGCGAGTCGTCGGCGACCTGGGCGAGCGCGGCCCGCTGCTCGGAGATGTGTCCGGCCTGCTCGGCCCGGTTCCAGGCCTCACCCACCGGAACGGTGGCGTGGCAGTCGAAGCAATTCATGTCGACGGCGGCATAGGCGTGGCAGGCCTCGCAGAATTGCCCCTCGTCGTGGATCGGCACCGGCTCGCCGTCGGCGCTATGCACGACGTGGCAGGAGACACAGCCGGACAGGCTGTGCTTGGTGGAGCGAATGCCACCGTAGACGGTGACATCGCGCTGGTGCTGGATCAGCTCAAAGTGCCGCCGACGCATGACCTCGGTCGCTTCGACACAACCGTCAAGCTCGGCCGCCTCGGAGCCCGGCAGCACGTAACCGCCCACGTCTTCGGCCTGTACCGCCAGGGCCAACAGGACCCCAGCCAGACCGAAGGCGATACGGCCTGCCTTGGCCGTGATTCGAGTCAGAATGGCACTGACCATCGACGCCTCCAGATTGGTTCAACTTCAGCCGCGAACGGCCGCTTACTCGCCCAGGCCCATCTTGATGTAGCCGGTCGGGCAGACATCGGCGCAGATGTGGCAGCCGATGCACTTGGCGTAGTCGGTGTCGACATAGCGCCCGGTGGTGGACTGGTCCTTCTTGACGCGGAATACGGCGTCCTGCGGGCAGAAGATGACGCAGTTGTCGCACTCGAAGCACATGCCGCAGCTCATGCAACGCTTGGCCTCGGCGATGGCCTCGTCGTCGGTGTAGCCGATGACGCGCTCCTTGAAGTGGCCCAGGACCTCTTCCGAGCTTGGCACCTCTTCCTTGCGCAGGCCGCGCGCCTCGTACTTGAAGTGGCCGAGGAACAGCTCGTCGTGGGGGATGACCTCGTTGCCGGAGCGATCCTCGAAGTTGTGGATCGCGTAGTTGGCATCGTTGGTACCGCGCAGGTCGCCCTGCTCGGCCACGTCGTAGTGAACGGGGGCCAGCTCGGCCTCGGTCATCTTCTCCAGCAGGTTGAAGTGGTGCACGTCCACCTTCGGGCGGCGCTTGTGCTCCTCCTGCTTGAGGTACTCGTCGATGGACTCCACGGCGATCCACGCCTGACCGATGGCGGTGGTCAGCAGGTGCGGGCGGATGATGTCGCCGGCGACGAAGTGACCGGCCTTGTCCGGCACCTGGTAGAACTTGTCGGCGTTCATCAGGCCACGACCGTTGTCGAGGGCCTCCAGGCCGGTGAGATCACCGCCCTGGCCGATGGCGGAGACGACCAGATCGGCCTCGAGCACGCGCTCGGTGCCCTCGACCGGGACCGGGCGACCGTCCTCCATCTTGCAGTCGGCGACCTTGAGGCCCACCGCCCTGCCCGCTTCGTTCTTCAGCACCTCCAGCGGCATGACGCCATCGAGGACGGTGACACCCTCGTGCAGGGCATCGTGCACCTCATGCTCGGCGGCGGTCATCTTGTCGCGGGTGAACAGCGAGGTCAGCGTGACCTCGGCGCCCTCGGCGGCGGCGGTCATGGCCGTGTCGTGGGCCACATAGCCGTCGCGGATGACGGTCTCGGGCAGCTCGCTGGGGCCACTCTTGGTGATATGGCCGAGACGGCGGGCGACGGAGACGACGTCGATGGAGGTGTCGCCACCGCCGACGCAGACCACCTTCTCGGCGGTGACCTTCATGCGGCCCTCGTTGAAGGCCTTCAGGAAGGCGACGCCGGAGACGCAGTTCGGGGTGTCCTTCCAGCCCGGCACCGGCAGGCCGCGACCGCTCTGACAGCCGATGGCCCAGAGCACGGCGTCGTAGTCCTTCTCGAGCTGATCGACGGTGATGTCCACCCCGACGCGCGCGTTGAACTTGACCTCGATCTTGCCCATGTCGAGGATGCGGTTGATCTCGGCGTCGAGCTTGTCGCGCGGCACGCGATAGCCGGGGATACCGAAGCGGAACATGCCGCCGAGGCCGTCGTTGGCCTCGAAGATGACCGCGGCATGGCCCTTGCGGCGCAGTTGATAGGCAGCTGCCAGACCGGCCGGGCCGCCGCCGATGACGGCGATGGTCTTACCGGTGTCGGCCGGAGCCGGGTCGAACTTGAAGCCCTGCTCGATGGCGGTGTCGCCGATGAACTGCTCCACCGCGTTGATGCCGACAAAGTCGTCGACCTCGTTGCGGTTGCAACCGTCTTGGCAGGGTGCCGGGCACACGCGGCCCATCATCGACGGGAAGGGGTTGGCTTCGGTGGAGCGGCGGAAGGCGTACTCCTGCCAAGTCATCCCCTGGGGCGGCTGCTCCATGCCGCGGACGATCTGCAGCCAGCCGCGGATATCCTCGCCGGACGGGCAGCTACCCTGGCACGGCGGGGTCTTGTGCACGTAGGTCGGGCACTTGTGGGAGGTGTCCTGGACGAAGATCTGTTTCGTCAAATCGTCCCAGGCGTTGTCGCCGTCTTCAAAACGGCGCCACGAAAGCGTTTTCATTTCATCGCTGGAAGTTGCCATGGATCACTCTCCGTACGAGTAGTGCCGGGTGGCCCGGTCGGTTTCTATGATGCGGTTTCATCGCCCAGGGCCGGGTCATCCGGCCCTGGTGGTCTATGTAGCTTGCCCTGGAGCCCGTCGCTATCAGGCAGCGTCGGCCCCGTCCTCGCCCTCTTGCCCGGTCAGCACGAGGGCGTTGGAGACCAACTGGTGGACGCTGACGATCTGATCCATCTCCATGCCGTAGTAAGGCAGGACCTTGGTGAACTGGCTCTTGCAGATGGCGCAGATGGCGGCCATGTGCGTGACGCCCTTGTCCTTGATGACGTTGTTCAGGGCCTCGAGCCTGGGCTGGGCACCCTTGACGCGGATCTCCATCAGGTCGTCGGTCAGCAGACCGCCACCGCCGCCGCAACAGAAGGTGCGATCGCGGATCGTCTCCTCGTCCATGTCGTAGTAGTTGTTGCAGACGGTGCGGATGATGGCCCGCGGGATCTCGAACTGACCGCCCGGCTTGTCGCCCATGCGCGAGGCGCGGGCAACGTTGCACGAATCGTGAAAGGTCAGCGTCATGTGATCGTTCTCCGACTTGTTGAAGCGCAGTTTGCCCCGCTTGATCAAGTCGTAGGTGAACTCACAGATGTGCTGCGGTACCGGATACTTCGGGTCCAGGAAGTCCCAAGGTCCGGCCAGGGTGTTCAGGAAGCTGTAGGCGACGCGCCAGGCATGGCCGCACTCGCCGAAGACGATGCGCTTCACCCCGAGCTTGATGGCCGCCTCGCGGATGCGCTGGGAGAGGCGCCGCATGTTGTCGTAGGAGCCGATGAACATGCCGAAGTTGGCCGCCTCCGAGGCGTGCGTACTGATCGTCCAGGACACGCCGGCCTCATGGAAGACCTTGCCATAGCCGATCAGGCCATCCACATGGGGCTCGGCGAAGAAGTCCGCCGACGGCGTCACCAGCAGGATGTCGGCGCCTTCCACATCAAGCGGATATTTGACCTCAACGCCGGTCTCGTCGAAGACGTCCTCTTCCAGACCCTCCAGCGTATCCGCCAGCGCCGGGCCGGGCAGACCGAGGTTGTTGCCGATCCGGTAGACCTTGGCGATGATCTCGTTGCAGTACTTCTGACCGACGCCGATGTGATCCATGATCTCGCGGGCGGCCATGGAGATCTCGGCGGTGTCGATGCCGTAGGGGCAGAACACCGAGCAGCGCCGGCACTGGGAGCACTGGTGATAGTAGCTGTACCAGTCGCCTAGGACCTCTTCGGTGAAGTCCTCGGCACCGACCAGCTTCGGGAAGAACTTGCCGGACAACGTGAAGTAGCGCCGGTAGACCTTGCGCATCAGGTCTTGACGGCCGACGGGCATGTTCTTCGGGTCTTGCGTACCCAAATAGTAATGGCACTTGTCGGTGCAGGAGCCGCACTTGACGCAGGCGTCCATGTAGACCTGCAGCGAGCGATAACGGCTGAGCAGGTCGCCCATCTTGTCGATGGCCTTCTTCTGCCAGTCATCCACCAGCTCGCCCGGAAAGCCCAGCGCGTCCTGGAACTCCGGCTTCGACTTGAACGGGCTGGAGTGCGCCATGGAGCCCGGCTCAATGGCCGGAATCTCGGCGTATTCCTTCAGCTTCGGGACTTCAAACGTTGCCTTGGCCATGTATCAACCTCGAATGCGGCTGCCGCTCGGAAGGCTCCGAGGTGGGCAGCAGCGCCTGTAACTGCTCGTGTGCTGCTCTGCTTGCGGGATGGTTTCGATGCGCGCTAGACCTGCGCCCCGAATCACTCCCGCTCCATCCGCTGCGCCCAAGGTGCGATGTGCCGCTTCTCACGCGGGTTGTCGACCTGGTTGCGCGTCGGACTGAAGAACAGCCCCGGCATGTGCAACAGCTTGCTGTAGGGGAAGATGATCATCAGCGTCGCGACCAACAGGATGTGCAACAGCAACAGCGGGTCCGCGGGTAGCTGATTGATCTGGCCCACGTACAGGCCCTGGAAGAATTCCTTGACCCGCATGATGTCGGTGTGGGCCACGAACTTCATCATCAGACCGCTCAGGCCGATGCTCATCAGCAGGGCCAGCATCAGGTGGTCGGACAACGACGTGATGTACTTGACCCGATCGACGAAGAAACGGCGGAACCAGAGACCGGCCAGGCCCACGACCATGGCGATGCCGCCGTAGATCCCAAAGGGCTGGATAAAGGCGATCGGCACCGGGACCGGCTCGATGAAGTAGCGCAGGTGGCGCAGCGTCACCAGAAACAGCCCGAAATGGAATACCCAGCCGAAGATCCAGATCCACTTGTTGCCGCGGAACAGGCTCTCAAAGAAGACGACCTCGCGGGTCATACGAAAGACGACCCCGGCCTGCGTCGTCGGGGCGGGCGTCGTCGGAATCTTGAGCGGCGCCGGCGTGCGCGCATACTGGACGACCTTAAAGGTCAGCCCGGCGATCAGCACGAAGGCGGCGAAATAGAATAGATAGGCGTAAACACTCGACAGAAACGACATGTTTCCGCAACCTCGGTGGAGTCCAGTTGAGCCGGGAATACACTACCCCGGTCGAAGGTGTCGGCGTCGGCGACCGGCGCCGACACCTCGCTCATTCACCCGCGCTCATCGCGCGGGCAGACCGTCCGTGCCGGGCTTGCGGCCCGGACGGCCAGCACGTCGCTGACGATCAGACGCAGCCGGTCGGCTTCGGCAGACCGGCGTAGCGGCAGGCCTGCTTGGCCGGGCCGTAGGGGAACAGGCCGTACAGGTACTTGCTGTTGCCCTTATCCTTGCCCAACTTCTTACCGACCGCCTTGGTCAGAACACGCACGGCGGGAGCAATCTGATACTCCTCATAGTACTCGCGCAGGAAGTTGATGATGTCCCAATGCTCGTCGGTGAGGTCCAGGTCGTCTTCCTTGGACATGACGTCGGCGACGCCGGGCACCCAGTCGTTGATGTTGGCCAGGTAACCTTCTTCGTCGGTCTCAAAGCTCTTGCCGTCGACTTCGATAGGCATGATGTTTTTCCTCAGTATTAGTAGGGGATAGGTGAAACTACAACCAGGCCTGAACCTTGTCGTGCTCCGCGGCAAGATCCACGAAGCCGGCATAGTCCACGACACTGACGCCTTCGATGACACGCTCGGGATCAAATCCGCGGGCCGCGAGGTCCGGGCCGAGCGCATAGACTTTGACCGAGCCCAGGGCCTGTTTGACCCGCGACTCGACGTTGGTGCCCGCGAGGGCCGCGTAGACACCATCCTCGATCAACAACACCGACGCGCCGCTGCCGGCATAATCGAGACAGGTGGCGAGCGAGGTCCGCTCGAACGGCGACTTGTTGACAGTATGCAGGGTGCTCATCTCGATCTCCGGTCAGAAGCTGAAGACGACATCGGAATCGTCCATAAGCTTGGCCATCTCGGCGCGGCTCAGGACCGTGATCGAGTCCTTTTCGGCCCAATCCTCATCCTCGTCTTCCCAGACCAGGTGCTGGAGGTCGTCCAGCGTCAGGCCACGCTCTTGCAGCGACTCCTGCTCGATGTAGATCTTCTTGACCTCGTAGTCGCCCAGGGCGGCATAGGTCGGCGAGAAGTTCTTCATACCGATGCCGGTGGTGTCCTGTCCCTTGACCAGCTGATAGACGCCGTCCTCGACGAAGGCGAGGCTGACGTCTTGATCGAACGCGGCGCCGATCAGGACCACTTCCAAGGACTCCCAGGCGTAGATCGTGCCGTAGGGGGCCTTGCGGTTCAGATAGAGGAATTTTTTGACGGTTTCGGACATGGTGTCGCTCCCGATCAGTCCCCGAAGACCATCAGTCGGTCGGCCTGAATCGCCGCCTCGACCAGCTGGCCCAGGCCCGAGATGCGGAACCGGGGATGGATGTTGGTGGCGTCCTTACCGTTTCGGCTTGCCTCACCCTCGTCGGCGATGCCGCGACGCTGGGCGGCGGCGACGCAGACGACCATATCCAGGTCATGCTGCTCGGCCAGCTCGGCCCAGCGCTCGACGACGTTGCGGTCGTCCTGCGGTGGCTTGGTCAAGCGCGTCGAGTTGTTGACGCCATCGTGATAGAAGAAGACACGAAATACCTCATGGCCCTTCTCCAAGGCCGCCTTCGTAAAGAAGTAGGCCGAGTCCGACGCCTGATGCTGGTAAGGTCCTTCGTTGATCTGGATCGCAAATTTCATGATCACCTCTTGGGGCGCGGGCCCGCCGCCGCCGGCTCCCGCCGACTGCGGCAAGCGCTGCCGACTTAGAAGCGGATGTAGGACGAGGAGTTGAAGCTCGCCCGTGCGCCGCGCCAGGTATCGATGTGATACTTGGTGAACGGCAGCTCGACCTCTTCAAAGAAGCGCGGCCAGCCGATCCGCTCCACCCACTCGTTGACCCGCTCCCAGTCCCGTGCGCCTTCCTTGTAGGCCTTCAGGATACGCTTGACGATGGCGGTCGCCTCGGGCCAGCGCGGCGGGTTGTTCGGGATGCCGGCAGCGACCAGCTTCTGGAAGGTCGGCTTGCCGCGGGCGTTGGAGTGGTTGCCGCCGACCCAGATGGCCAGCTTGGAGTGCTCGGCGTCGTTGATCTGCATGGGCGGGCACGGCGGGTAGCAGGCACCGCAGCAGATGCACTTGCGCTCGTCGACTTCCAGCGAGGGCTTGCCGTTGACCATGGCCGGGCGGATGGCCGCAACCGGGCAGCGGGCCACAACCGACGGGCGCTCGCAGACGTTGGCGACCAGATCGTGGTTGATCTTCGGCGGCTTGGTGTGCTGGATGTTGATGGCGATATCGCCCTGGCCGCCGCAGTTGATCTGACAGCAGCTGGTGGTGATATGCACGCGGTTCGGCATGTTCGCGTTGCGGAACTCGTCGATGAGCTCGTCCATCATCGACTTGACCACGCCGGAGGCGTCGGTGCCGGGGATGTCGCAGTGCAGCCAGCCCTGGGTGTGCGAGATCATGGCCACCGTGTTCTGGGTGCCGCCGACCACGAAGCCGGCGTCTTCCAACGCCTGGATCAGCGGGGCAACGCGGGCCTCCTCGGTCACCATGTACTCGATGTTCGAGCGCAGTGTGAAGTGGACGTAGCCGTCGGCGAACTCCTCACCGATGTCGCACAGCTTGCGCAGCGTGAACACGTCGAGGATGCGCTGGGTACCGGCCTTGACGGTCCAGATCTCGTCACCACTATAAGCAACGTGGCGCAGCACACCCGGACGCGGATGCTCGTGATACTTCCACATGCCGAAGTTCTTGCGCATCGTCGGGTGCATGTACTGCCACGGGTCCGGACATCCGGTCTCGATCGGCTCACGCATGTCTTTTGCTGCCATCGACTTGCCTCCAGTTCGTTGGCGATTGATTCAAAGGGGGTCTGGTCGAAAGAGGAGAATGCGGGCCGGGGAGGCGGTATCGACCTCCCTCCCCGGACCGGTTCGCCGGAAGGACCCGGTTTAGCCGGCGGCCTGTTCGGCCTGCTTCTCAAACCACTGCTCGGCGGCCTCGTCCCAGCCATCCATGCGGATGTACGAGGACTGGCGCGGATGGGCGAGCATGTTCGGATCGGGCTCGATGCCGATACCGTCGAGGAAGTTGGCCAGACCGATACGCTCGATCATCTCACCGCAGCGCTCGTGCTCCAGACCGTTCTCGGCCCAGAAGTCGATGATGGTCTCGGCCAGCTCGACCATCTCCTCGTAGTCTTCCTCGGTATCCAGCTTCCTGAACGGCACCACCACGGTACCCATCAGGTCGCCGATCTTCAGCGTACGCTTGCCGCCGATGAGGATGGTGACGCCCTTGTCATCGCCGGGGTGCAGCGCCTTCGGCATGACGTTCAGGCAGTGCATGCAGCGCACGCAGTCGCGGTTGTTGACCGTCATGCTGTTGTCGTCATTCAACGACAGGGCCTGGGTCGGGCAGCGCGTGATGATGTTGTCGATCACGTACTGGCGGCCCTTCTTCTCGACGTAGGCCTTCACCTCGTCCTGGTCGACCTTCATGTCGTCGCGCCAGGTGCCGAGGACGGCGAAGTCGGCGCGCTCGATGGCGTTCTGGCAGTCGTTGGCGCAGCCGGAGACCTTGAACTTGAACTTGTACGGCAGGGCCGGGCGGTGCACGTCGTCAACAAAGTTGTTGACCAGCATGCGGTGCGACTTCAGCTCGTTGGTGCAGGACATCTCGCAGCGGGCGGCACCGACGCAGGACATGGCGGTACGCACGCAGGGGCCGGCGCCGCCGAGGTCCCAACCGTACTCGTTGACCTCGTCAAAGAAGTGCTGAGTGGCGTTGGTGTCGGCACCGATGAACATGATGTTGCCGGTCTGGCCGTGGAAGGTGACCAGACCCGAGCCGTGCTTCTCCCAGCTATCGGCCAGCTGGCGCAGCATGGCGGTGCTGTAGTGGTTGCCCGCCGGCGGCTGCACGCGCAGCGTGTGGAATTCCCTGGACTTGGGAAACGCCTTACCGACCTCGGAGAAACGCGGGATGATGCCGCCACCGTAGCCGAAGACCGAGACGGTACCGCCCTTCCAGTAGCCCTTGCGGGTCTCGTAGGAGTGCTCGAGCTGACCGAGCAGGTCGTTGGTCATCTCGTTGATGCGCGGTTCCGGATGCTCGTCACGCAGCCGCTTGATGCCCGAGATGAAGCTCGGCCAAGGGCCTTCCTCGAGCTGATCGATCATCGGAGTGTGATGCTTTTCGATTGCCATTGCGCTGTCTCTCCCGTCGAGAAAGAGGAATTAGAATTTCGTGTCGTTACGCGTGTCGGCTCGGCCCTGCGACAGGGCACTGTCGACACGCCTCGCCACACGCAAAATCTTCGTGACAGTCGGGATTCGCACCTGCCGGGCCTGTCGCCAGAGCCCCGAAGCCGCAGCCCGATCATCTCTCGGGTCTGGGGTGCGCCCTCCATCGGTGGCGCACTATACGCATCCAAACCTCGCCGCAACATTCCACCTTCGGGGGGTATCCCGCGGGGGTATATCTCCTTGGGGGTAGTCCGTTGGAAACAGCCATTTTCCCACTAAGGTCAAAGAGCTACGCGCCCCCTGCGGCCCAAGCTGGGGCCGGATACTACGCGGCCATGGCGCGAGTGTCAACGAATCCTAATATAAGCTGATACTGATAATTTATCGGAGTGACCCAAGCCGATGACGAGCCCCTACTCTTTAAACAGTCCGCGCGCCTACAGCGCCTGGCGCACCGCCAAGCTCCGCGACTATCCGCGCAGCGCGGACGCCCTGCGCGTGCCCATCGCCGATCTCGCCCACCCGAGCGCCGAGGAGCTGTCGCTGATCCGCCGTCGGCTGGCCAAGGCCAATGCGGCGCTGGTGCGCTGTGCCGATCCGTCGCAGATCACGCCGCAGCAAATGCTCGCCCTCGGGCACCGGCTCGGCCTGCATCGCCTCGACGACAACCCCTGCGCCGACCCCCAAGCCGTCTCGCACCTACAGGTGGCCGGCGGCGGCGATGCCGGTGAATACATCCCCTACACCAATCGAGCACTCGGCTGGCACACCGACGGCTACTACAACCCACCCGAGCGCCAGGTCCGCGCCTGGATGCTGTTTTGCGTACGCGCCGCGGCCGCGGGCGGCGAGAACCGGCTGCTCGACCACGAGATCGCCTACATCCGACTGCGCGACCAGGACCCGGCCCTGATCGAGGCGCTGATGGCGCCGGATGCCTGCTGCATACCGGCCAACATCAAGGACGGCATCGAGCTGCGAGGGGCCAGCATCGGCCCGGTGTTCTCGATCCGCGACGGCGCGCTGCACATGCGCTACACCGACCGCACGCGCTCCATCCAATGGCGCCAGGATGCCTTGCTCGACGCCGCGCGCGAGGCCCTGAGACTGTTGTTTTCCCGGGGTGACGACTACATGTTTCGGCTCAGATTGCAGCCAGGTGACGGCCTGATCAGCAACAACGTCCTGCATGATCGCGCGCCCTTCACCGATGCCGCCGAGACCCCGCGACTGCTCTTTCGCGCGCGCTACCTCGATCGCATCGAATCGGCGTGCGATGCCCCCTGAATACGCCCGCCGGGCTGCCCCAGCGCCGACCACCACCGGAAGATCGACCAGATGTTGAAGCTCAGCGATATCCTCGTCTCTCGTAAAGACCTTGAAACCTTCGACGACCTCTGCCAAGCCGTGCAGGACGTGGCCCGCGGCGGCGAGCGCTTCTTTCGGATGGACGTCAAGCCCCCCTTCCACGATACGCCCGAAAACTGGGAGGACCGGTTGGAAGCGTCGTTCAGCGGCCTAATCAGATAAGTACCGAACAAACGCAAACGATAACGATCCGCGACCAAAAATCATGAGTGCGACGACCGAGGCAGGAGTCATGAACCATTACGCAATCAACAACGCCGTCCTTGCCGACACCGCCGCCGATTCGGTGGGCGGCCAGGCCGAAACGGCGGCCCTGGAATCCCACCTGCTCGCCCTCCAGGAAGAGTTCGAGACCCTGCAACGGATCGGCGCCGACGCGGCGAAGGTCGCCGACCTGAAGCTGCAGATGGCGCGCACCCTGGTCGGTCTCGATCGCGGTACCGAGGCCTGGCCCCTGGGACGCGACGCCTTCGACGGCTACATCACCTCGGGCGACTTCGAGAGCGCCGCCGACTGCTGCGACGTCCTGTTCCGCGCCGAACAGCCCGAGTCGCTGTGCGCCCTGGGGCAAGGCATCTGGCTCGCCGTGACCTACCCCATCGACCCCGAGCTGTCCATCGAGCTGCTCTCCCACGTCATCGAAGAGACCCCCGATGACGCCGACGGCGCCGCCATCGCCGCCACCACAGCGCTGTTCCTGGCCGACATTCGCGCCGACGGCACCCTCCGCGACAACCTGATGTTCTTCACGTCGCAGCTACTCGCCAACGTCGCCCGCCGCCACAGCGGCATCGAGGGCCAAGAGGCCTTCGACCTCTGGCGCGACCGCCTGGAGCTGCGCGAGCCGGACAAGTTCCTGGTGCGATTGCGCAACGTCGTCGACGTCCTCGTCCAAGACGACTGGTGGTTCGACCGCGACGCCCTGCAGGCCCAGCTGCCGCTGAACTGAGCCCAACCATGTACTGGCAAGAAGACGACCAGAACGCGCACCCTGCCCCCGTCGACGACGTCGTCGACGTCATGTTCTCGCTGCGCTGCCGCTCCATCCCCGTGGACCACGCCTACGCCCTCTCCCGGGCCGTGCTGGCGGCCGCCCCCTGGCTCGCCGACGAGCCCGAAGGCGCCATCCACAGCATCCACGTCGCCGGCTCGCAAAACGGCTGGGAGCGCCCCGAGCACGGCACCGGCGAGCAGATCCACCTCTCACGCCGAACCAAGCTCGGCATCCGCGTGCCCAAGGCGCGCATCGACGACCTCAAACAGGCGCTGGAGGATCAGATCCTCGACATCGCCGGCTCCGCGCTGACCATCGGCCCCGGCAAGCCGCGCCCCATGAGCACCGAGACCACGCTCTTCGCCCGCCACGTCGTCCCCGACACCGGCGCCGTCGAGGATCTCGGCGAAGACGCCTTCCTCGACTGGGCCGTCACCGAGCTGCGCCGCCACGGCATCCGCATCCGCAAGGCCCTCTGCGGCAAGACCATCGCCCTCGACACCCCCGACGGCCCCATCGAGACCCGCAGCCTGCTGCTCGCCGACCTCGCCCCCGACGAGGCCCTGCTGCTCCAGCGCCGCGGCCTCGGCGCCCATCGCACCATGGGCTGCGGCATCTTCATCCCGCACAAGGGGATCGAGGCCGTCGCCAAGCCCCAGGGCTGACGGGTGCGGGGCGGTCTCCGCCCTGCAGCCACCCTCCCCCATCCGCCAAACGCAAAAAAATCCCCACTTCGGCGTGACCTAGACGTAAGAATTCAATAATATTCGCGGTTTATTGGATCGCTGATGTTGCGGCACCGACCACACCCGGTGCCCGATCACCTCATTCAACCAAGCCGTCGGCCCGCCCCAGCGCGCGCCGCACTTCACGACACGAGGAGCCCGACTATGGCCATCGAAGTAAATGGCAAGACCATCGAGACCACCCCCACCGGCTTCCTGGCCGAACTGAGCGACTGGGACGAAGACGTCGCCAAGGCCCTAGCCGACATCGAAGGCATCGAGCTGACCGAAAAACACTGGGACGTCATCAACTACCTGCGCGACGAGTACTACAACAACGCCCAGAACCAGCCCATGGAGCGCGCCCTGCTCAAGGACATCGGCAAGAAGTGGGGCAAGAAGCCCACCAGCAAGGAGGTCTACCAGCTCTTCCCGCTGGCACCCACCAAGCAGGGCACCAAGATCGCCGGCCTGCCGGAGCTCACCCGCAAGGGCGGCTACTGATCCCCTCGCCCCGCGCGTATCGAAGCCGGCCCCGTGGCCGGCTTTTTTTTGCTGCCCTGTTGATCCGCGGGTCCGCACTCGCACCCTTGCGCCGAACTGCCCCTGCCACGATGGCGCATCTCCAACGGCGCAACATGGCCTTGATCAACATCTTGCGGCGGCCGCTGCCCCCAGAGCGCAGGTCCCGAGCCTCGCAAGCTGCGGCGGCACGTAACACCACCGTAACATCCGTGCCCGAAAATCCCGGCAATATCCACTTATCAAGGCAAACCTGCCTGATAAGTCGGTGACAGCCGGATTATCAGGCAAATCTGCCCGAAAAGCCGGGAAATATCAGGTTATCAGGGCAGAGTTGCCTTGATAAGTGGCTGAGGGCCCGAAACCCTTGCAAATTTGCCCGAAAGCTGGGTTAATATCGACTTATCAGGGTGATTTGGCCTTGATACCAATTGTTGGGCCGTAGCGTAGGAGTCATGATGTAGTGAAAAGTGCAATAATTGGCGCTGTAGTCGGGGCAATAATAACAGGGCTCATCGGTTATATTTCCGTTTCATCTCTCGGCCTCCTTGAAAGAAACATAGCTGAAAGCCAACTCCACGAGCTGGCATTCCATATTGTCAATAACGAAGCATATCGCAAAACGCTGATTGAGGGCCTTGAGCAAGATAGCCAGGCCAGAATAGAAGACGTAATCGCGCGACAAAAACAGATAGAATCCGTCGTTAGTGTCAGTGGAAGCTGGCCCCATGCGATCAACTGTGGCATCCCTTGGGGTGCATTTTTCGTTCTGCATGGCTATCCCACAGACGGCAAGGGCTTTGCTTGGTACGTTCAGGTTTATCCAGAAGAATATCGCTACGTGAGGTTCTCAGCAGACGGATCATTCTATGACCGTCAAGGCGATGATAAATCTAGTGTTGGGTGCGACAACCAGTCCATTTCGCAGTTGCGAGATGCAAGCCGCACATATCAGTTTCTGCAGATGTGATTTAAACCAGTAGCCCGAGCTACTAAGCCGCTCGAAAGTAAAGTCACAATCGTTTATAATTGAGCGGGGAACGGGCGGGGCACGGGACGGCTCGAACAGGGGAAGGGGTAGGTCGCAGGACGGGGTCAGGTCTTTCCTTTGGCGACGAACGGGCGGGGCGCACTGGGAACGGGGTCACTGATCACCAGGGAACGGGGCACGGGAACGGGGTCAGGTCTTTCCTTTTGCCTAACCAAGAGGGAACGGGGTCAGGTATCACACTGCACACGACACGCTACGCCAATGCTGTTACGTGTGAGACCTGACCCTGCACCCCGCTGGCGAACCAGCAGGGCCGCATCCCCTGACACCCGCGGCACGGCGAATGGCGTCAAAAGCTGGCCGACGAAATCCGGCGCCGGCGCCGGGTCCGTGGGGCTGAGTTCCCGGCCCATTGGTGCGATGAGTCGAGGAAGCACGTCATGCTGCCGTGACTGGTCAAACCGACACCGCGCTCTCGGGCGTAGCGCCGCACCCTAGGCGATCAGCACGCGTCGTCGTCGAACTCGACTCGAACGCGACGTCGCCCAAACTCCATCGGCTCTGGATGTCTGGGCGGGCCTGCCGATCACGCACCATTATCTGTGGTGCGTCCCCTATATCCCCCCCCCCGCGGCCTTCGCTGGGTCGGCGGGAATTGCTGACTGACCACCGCGAAGCTTGACGCCCCGAGGTCGGGTGTGCGAAGCAGGGAAACGGGGTCAGGTCTTTCCTTTTTCCTAACCCAGAACCAGAACGGGGCAGGTCGTTCCTTTTGCCCGTGGCCAAACGGGGTCAGCGGGATACATCAGGGTCAGAACCCTTTTCTCTAATCGATGAATGAAAAGATACCCAACAAGTGCACAAGCTGCGACGCCTGGGCACATAATGGCGATTGACAGGATGTAGCCGCAGGGCTACACTTGGTCGCATGATGGAGGTTCGCAAAACGGAGGTCTATGTCAAGTGGCTCGATGGGTTGCGCGATATTCGTGCTCGTGCCCGAGTTTTGGCGAGAGTCGAGCGCTTGGCAGCAGGGAACCGGGGAGACGCCGAGCCAGTAGGTGAAGGAGTCTCTGAGTTGCGTATCAACTACGGCCCCGGTTACCGGGTGTACTACAAGCAGCAAGGGCGTGAGTTTGTGATCTTGTTGGCTGGCGGTGACAAAAGCAGCCAGTCAAGGGATATAAAGGCCGCGCTACGTCTCGCCCGGAATCTGTAGGATTACCCATGAAAAAGACAGTCACGACTCGCTACGATGTAGCTGAGCATCTCCGTACGCCTGAAGAAATGGCGGCATACCTGGAAGCCTGCATGGAAGAGGCAGAAGGTGACGCAGCTTTTATTGCGAAGGCCCTTGGTGATATTGCCCGTGCAAGAGGCATGTCGCAGGTGGCACGTGATGCTGGCGTGTCACGTGAAAGCCTATATAAAGCGCTTTCGGGCGAACGGACTCCGGGGTTTGACACAATCCTTAAGGTCATGACAGCGCTAGGTCTAAAGCTGCATGCGGAAGCTGTACATATCCCAAATCATGCCCAACAAGGCGCTCCAACCGACGCTCGTGCCTCGCGCGGTTGAGCGCTGGCGTTAGCTCACCATGACAAACTGACCCAATGTTCTTCGACTGGGATGAACACAAAGCCGCAGCAAATTGGCAGAAGCATAGGATATGCTTCTCGGAGGCTACCGAGGTTTTTGGCGATGACTTGTCCTCGTGTATTTCCGACCCGGACAACTCTTACGGGGAAGCTCGTTACCTGATATTTGGCAAGAGCCTCTCTGGGAAGGCCCTCGCAGTATCGTTCACGTAGGAATCAGACGCTATCCGTATCATCTCCGCCCACCGCATGACAGCGGCTGAACGCAAAGCCTATGAGCAATGAAATAGAATTGCGCCCCGAGTATCCCCCTGAGTTGATTAAGTCAGGGGTTCGGGGAAAATACGCTACCCGTTATCGGGCTGGCACTAATGTAGTCCCGATAGATCCCGAGTTGAGCGCAATATTCCCAAGCGCGGAAGCTGTGAACCAGGCGCTCAGGTCCTATGCTCAAGAACACGAAATGCTAGAAATACGGTGACAGTTTACTATATTCACTATTTATTGAATCTTCAGGGATGCCTGGTCTCGTAGGCGGCAAGTCCCAGGGCGTGGTGGGGCGTGGCGCTCTCCTGTTCGGTGCCGTCCCGTGGTAGGGGGCGGATGCCCAGCTCGGCAAGATATTCCAGCGCCAGCGCCAGGGCCGGTTCGATGGCGGCGCGGACCAGGGGGCGTAGGCTGCCGCCGTAGTCGTCCAGTTCTTCGGGCTGGCAGCCGATCAGCAGCAGCCGCTCGGGGGAGTCGTCGAGCAGTGCGGCGGTGGCCAGCACCTCTTGGAATCCGGTCTGGTGCAGGCTCATCTTTTTGGCACCGAGGAAGCTCGGGACCTCGTCGCCTTCGACGCGCTTGATGGTCCCCGGCTCCAGGCCGTAGTCGACGGCATCGAAGACGATCAGCACGTCGGCGGCGCGCACGCGGTCAGTCAGATACAGGCCCTGGGTGCCGCCGTCGAGCAACGTGACGTGCCCCGGAAAACGCCAGCGTTCGGCCATGGCCTCGATGCAGCGCACCCCAAAGCCCTCGTCGGCCCAGAGGAGGTTGCCGATGCCGAGTACCAGCACCGCGGGAGCCTCATTCAGCATCCGGGTATCCTCCCGTATTTGACGCCCTGCCCTGTATCGATGTAGCAGGTCTTCGATCAGGCATCGCCGCCCCGTAATGATTAGCCGCAACGACGCAGATGCGCGGAGAAGGTGCGGATGGAGGACTGATCCTGGATGTTGCTCTGCGCGGGCTCTGCGCCGCTGTGTTGCTGCGGTTCATCTTCTGTCGCATCCCACCGTTACGGCCGGTCGTCCTTGAACAGCCGCCAGCCGCTGACCATGGTGCTGAGCAGGCTCTGGCGTGAGATGACGTCCTCGCGGATGGCGGTGTAGACGTGCAGCATGACGAAGACGACGATGACCCACATGCCCCAGTGGTGCCAGATGCGCACGTCTTGGCTCTGGCCCACCAGCGGGATGACCCAGCCGAAGAGTTGATCCTGCCAGCTGCCGAGCCCCGTCTGCTCGGAATACAACGCAAAGCCGGTGACCATCATGACCAGTCCGCCGACGGTGATGATGACGACCATGAATAGGTGCGCCAGGGGGTTGTGGCCGTAGTATTTCATCGGCTCGGGCTCCAGGAAGGCGTACCAGCGCAGCTCGTGCAGCAACTCGGCCCAGAACGAGCGCCGCCAAAACGGCAGCGTGAACAGCTGCCGGGCGTAGCGGTTGCCGGCGAAGGCCCAGTAGAGCCGGAACAGGAAGCCGACGGCGAAGACGTAGGCGGCGGCGAAGTGGGCGAAACGGATGTAGCCCATGACGAAGTGATCGCTGGCCTCGCCGGTCATGGTCGGCAGCGGGTTGGCGATGAACCATCCGCTGATGGCCAGCACCGTGATGGACAGGGCATTGATCCAGTGCCAGGCCCGCAGCGGCGCCTGGTAGACATAGACGGCGGTGCGTCGCGTGGTCGGGATACCGCGGCGACGCTCGGCGCGGCGGGGGTCTTCGGTGGTGGCGGTGCTCATGGCGGTGTCTCGGTGTGCTGGAGCGGTTGGTGCAACTGCGCCTCGCGGCCGTGATCGGAGTCGGGATCGGGATCGTAGTCGGGATCGGGATCGGGATCGGGATCGGGATCGGGATCGTAGCCGGAGTCGCACGCGGACTCGATCACGACAACGACAACGACAACGACAACGACAACGACAACGACAACGACCCTATCGCGATGCTCAAGCGCTGTTGGGCTAACGCACGCGGATCTGGGTGAGTTCCTCCCCATCCGGCGCCATGACGTGGGTCGAGCAGGCCAGGCAGGGGTCGAAGCTGTGCAGCGTGCGCAGGATCTCCAGCGGCTCGTCGGCCCGGGCCAGCGGGGTGTTGAGCAGCGCGGCCTCGAAGGCGCCGATGTTGCCGGCCGGGTCCCGCGGTGAGCCGTTCCAGGTGGTCGGCACCACGGCCTGGTAGTTGGCGATCTTGCCCTGCTCGATGACCACCCAGTGGCCCAGCGCCCCGCGGGGGGCCTCGGTGGTGCCGACGCCCTTGGCCTTTTTCGGCCAGGTGTGGGGCTCCCACTTGTCGGTGTTGGCGGTGGCGGTGTCGCCGGCCTTGATGTTGGCGATGAGCTTGTCTTGGAAGTAGCGCATCTTGTGCGCGGCCCAGGAGGCCTCCAGCCCGCGGGCGGCGGTGCGGCCCAGGGTCGAGAACAGCGCCGGCAGCGGCAGGCCGAGGTCGCCGAGGAGCTTGTCGACCGGCTCCTTGAACTCGGGGTTGCCCTGGGCGTAGCCGATGATGTAGCGCGCCAGCGGACCGACCTCCATGGCATGGCCGCGCCAGCGCGGGGCCTTGATCCAGGAGTACTTGGCCTGCTCGTCGATCTCTTCGATGCGGGTCTTGGTGCCCTTGGTATCGGCGCCGAGTTGGAAGTCGGGCTGGGTGATGCCGTCCCAAGGATGCAGCCCCTTCGCCTCGTCCGGGTACTTGTACCAGGAGTGGGTGACGAACTCCTGGATCTGCTCCGGGTCGCGCAGGTCGACCTCGTGGATCTTGCTCAGGTCGCCGTCGATGATGGCGCCGCGGGGCAGCAGCAGGTTGGTGTCCGAATCATCATTGGCGTGGTCCGGGATGTCGCCGTAGGACATCACCGACTGGCTGCTCAGGCCCCCGCCGAAGGTCCAGTCCTTGTAGAAGGAGGCGATGGCCTTGAGGTCGGGCAGGTAGACCTGGTCGATGAATGCGATGGTGCGGTCGATGATCGACGAGACCAGGTTCAGCCGCTCCATGTTGACCGCGCCCACCGCGCCCGCCTGGTCGACGTTGATGGCGCAGGGCATGCCGCCGACCAGCCAGTTCGGGTGCGGGTTCTTGCCGCCGTAGACGGTGTGGATCTTGACGATCTCCTTTTGGAAGTCCAGCGCCTCCAGGTAGTGGGCCACCGCCATCAGGTTGGCCTCCGGCGGCAGCTTGTAGGCCGGGCTGCCCCAATAGCCATTGGTGAACGGCCCGAGCTGGCCGGACTCGACGAAGCGCTTGACCCGGTCCTGGATGTCTTTGAAGTAGCCCGGCGACGACAGGGGCCAGGGGCTGATGGACTGGGCCAGCGTGGAGGTCGCCTTCGGATCGGCCTTCAGCGCCGAGACCACGTCGACCCAGTCCAGCGCGTGCAGGTGATAGAAGTGGACCAGGTGGTCCTGGGCCTGCAGCGTCAGCTGCATGATGTTGCGGATGGAGTTGGCGTTCTCCGGGATCTGGATACCCAGCGCGTCTTCAACGGCGCGCACCGAGGTCAGGGCATGGGTCCCGGTGCAGACGCCGCAGATGCGCTCGGTGAAGGCCCAGGCGTCGCGCGGGTCGCGGCCGTTCAAGATGATCTCCAGGCCGCGCCACATGGTGCCGGTGGAGACGGCATTGCGGATCACGTTGTCGCCGTCGAGATTGACCTCGCAGCGCATGTGGCCCTCGATGCGGGTGACCGGGTCGACGACCACGCGCTTGCCGCTGCGGTCCAGATCGAAGCCGTTGGGGGTGGTGGTCATGACTGCTCAGCTCCGGTCTTGTCCTGTTCGGCGGCGGGTGGATCGAGTTCGGTGTGCGGCGCGCCGCGGGTCTCGGCCTCGATCGCCTGCTTGCTGCGCCGATAGGTGGTGTAGGCGGCATGGGCGCCGATGGCGGCACCGACGCCGACCGCGGCGCCGATCCCAACCTTGTCGGCATTGGCCTCGATGCCGAATACGTGGGTATCGGTGACGTGTTGGTAGAACCCGCGCTTGTCCCAGAAGCCGTCCTCGGAGCAGCCGATGCAGCCGTGGCCGGACTGGATCGGGAACGAGACCCCGTTGTTCCAGCGCACCGTCGAGCAGGCGTTGTAGGTGGTGGGCCCCTTGCAGCCGACCTTGTACAGACACCAACCCTTGCGCGCACCCTCGTCGTCGAAGCGCTCGACGAACTGACCGGCATCGAAGTGCGGGCGGCGATAGCACTTGTCGTGGATGCGCTGGCCGTAGAACATCACCGGCCGGCCCTGGCGATCGAGTTCGGGCATGCGCTCGAAGGTGAGCATGTAGGTCAGCACGCCGGTCATGACCTCGGCGATGGGCGGGCAGCCCGGCACCTTGATCACGGGCTTGTCGCGGATGACCTTGTCGATCGGCGTGGCTTGGGTCGGGTTCGGGTCCGCCGCCTGCACGCAGCCCCAGGATGCGCAGGAGCCCCAGGCGATGACCGCCTGGCAGTCCGCCGCCATCTCCTTTAGCTGTTCGGTGAACGGCCGACCGGCGATGATGCAGTTCATACCGTCCTGGCCCAGACCCGGGTTGCCCTCGACGGCCAAGATGTAGCGGCCCTTGTAGCGGGTGCGGATGTCGTCGAGGATCGCCTCGGCCTGGTGGCCGGCGGCGGCCATGATCAGATCGTCATAGTCCAGCGAGATCATCGACAGGATCACATCCGAGGCCAACGGATGGGCCGAGCGGATGAACGACTCCGAGCAGCAGGTGCACTCCAGACCATGCAGCCAGATCACCGGGATGCGCGGCTTGGTCTCCATGGCGTGGGCGACCTTGCCCACCAGCGAGGGCGCCAGGCCCAGCGCGGCGGCGGTCATGGTGCAGAAGCTTAAGAAGTCGCGCCGGCTGATCCCTCGGCTGCGCATGGCCTCGTAGAAGGTGTCTGGTGTTGACATGGCATGGTCGCGGTTGGCTAGCGCGCCCGGTCATCGGGCGCCAATCGCCCTAGTATGTTCATGGCAATGACGATTGTGGATGCCGAAAACCGGTTCTGTTGCGTCAGATCAGCCTTTGTAGCAAAAATGTTGCAAATTAGATATTGCTAAATTGGCAATTGTCTAATTCGCGACGCGGGCCGGCTGCCGCCGCGATCCGCACCAACAGCATCAGCGCCCCCAATCAGCCGACGACACCGAGCCCGCGGCGCGCTCCTTGGCGCACTCACGCATCAGCCGGGCTAGTCGAGAAGCCGATCACAGCAGGCCGCTAACCGGCGAATGCCGCCACGCGGTGTTGGCCGAGCTGGGTCGAAAGGCTGGCCTGAAGTGCATCGTCGTCGAGGCCGAGGTCCTGGTCGTCCAAGTCCACCAGGTCCACATGGGGGGCCGCGGCCAGGAACTGGTGCAGGCCCCGTTGGTAGCGATCCACCAGTCGGATCAGCGCGTCGCGACCGAGCCCCAGCTCCCCTGCCCGCCCCGACAGCGCCTCGGCCACCCGCTCCGGGGGCTGGCGCACCAGCAGGACCTGGTAGTGGTGGAGTCGGGGCAGCGCGCCGAGCAGGACCGGCGCCATCAGCAGCACCCGCCCCTCGCCCTGAGCCAGCGGGCTCGGGTCGCCGTCGAGCCGGCGGATGGCCTGCTCCGGGTCGTCGGTGAGTCGCCAGCCCAGCCGGCGCAGGCGATGCATCAGGGCCGCCCCGCCGCCCCCGGGCAGGGCCGTCACCAGCACCAGGTCGCGCGGCTGGGGCGGGGTGTCGGGGATGGCGTCCAGGGCGCTCCAGTCGAAGGGCGGCTCGTCCGCGGGCGCCGGCAGCGACTCGGCGGTCGGCGGCGGCAGATCCCGCACCCGGGCGCGGCGGGCCTTGCGCTGGAAGCGGAGCCGATGCAGCGCCTCCAGGTGGGGCTGGCGCTCCTCGGCGGGGCGTTGCAGCCGTTTCATCACCCGCAGGATCCAGGCATGGGCGCCGGCCGCGTCGGGGGCCTGGGCCGCGGCCACCTGCAGCGCCTTGAGCCCCGCCTCCAGCTCCCCCTGGCGCACCAGCGCGAGCCCCAGATAGAAGTGCCCCAGGGGGCGATGGAAGTCCACGCCGACGGCCGCCAGGGCATGCTCGCGGGCCTCGGCGAAGCGACGCAGCGCGAGCAGGGCGCGGGCGCGCCCCAGGTGGGCGCCGAGGTCGTCCGGGCTCAGGGCGAGGGCGCGGGTGTAGCTGGCGGCGGCCTCGGCCCAGCGGCGCAGGTAGAGCTGCGTGTAGGCGATCTGGCTGTGCAGTTGGGCGCTGTCCGCCCCCTCGGCCTCGGCCTGGGTGAGCTGCGCCAGGGCGGCCTCATGGTGGCCCGCCTCGCGCTCCAGACGCGCCATCAGCAGGCGCGCCGGCAGCGCGCCCGGGGCCTGGTCGAGCAGGGCCGCGGCGGCCTGCCGGGCGCCGACGAGGTCGCCGAGCTGGATGCGGGTCTCGGCCAGTTGCAGGGCCGCTAAGGGGTGCTCGGGGAAGGCCCGCTGCAGGTCCTCGATGATGGGCAGGGCCTGTTGCGCAAGCCCGGCGTCGAGCAGGCTCTGGGCGCGGTGCCAGTCGAGACGCTGGCGCTGCCGGGCGAGGTGGCGCGGGTCGGTCCGCGGCGGTCGGTCCTCGGTGGCCAGCGGCCCGGCCAGCAAATGGCCCATCAGCGCGTCCGCAGTCCAGATGGGTGCGCCGGGGGCGATGGGCGCCGCGTCCTCGGGCGGGCGGTTCTCCACCCGCTCAGGCGTCGGCGGCTCGGTGAACAGCTCGGCGAGGATGCGCCCGGGCAGGGGCGCGGGCACGGCCTGGCCGGCGGCGGCGAGCCAGGTCGGGAACAGGTCCAGCACCGAGGCCCCATGCACCAGATGGTCGGCGCTGATCCCCTCCCCGGCGGCCACCAGAAAACCGGTGCCGGAGCGGGACAGGACCTCCAGCTGGGCCGACCCTGCACCCTGGCCGGCCTGGCTCGGGCCGGGGCCGGGGCCGAGTCGGGCGTCCGGGGAGATGAGCCAGCTCTGGCGCGGGGCCGCCTGCTCCAGGGCATTGGCGAGCAGGGTGTCGAGCAGCCGGTAGGCGCGCTCCATGACCCGGTCGAAGGGCGCCGGCGCGCCGTCGAAGACCGGGGCCAGGCGCTCCACCAGCGGCCAGCAGACCGCCGCCAGGTCCCAGTCGCCGTCCGCCAGCAGGGCCGTGAAGGCGGCCTGGCGCGACAGGGTCAGGGCCAGGGCCTCGGCGATCAGGCCCAGGCGCGGGTCGCGTTGCTGTTGCACCTGCTGCCAGTCGGGGACGAAGAAGGCGATGGACTCCGCATCGATCTCCTCGGGCTGCACCCAGCACTCGGCGAGCCGCCCGGCCAGCGTCGGCGGGTGCAGCGCGCCCGCCAGCAGACCGTCGGTGCGAGCCAGGCGCGACTGACCGAACAGGTCGGAGACGATGGCCAGGTCCGAAGCCGGGTCCGCGGTCGGATCCCCGGTCGGATCAAGCTGCAGGCCGCTGTCTTGGGTGCCGGGCCAGCCCACCACCAGCGCCCGCCCGCCGGCGGCGGCGATGCGCTCCCAGAGCGTTGTGCGCAGCCGCTGCCGGGCGCTGGCCGGGGCGATCTGCTCGGCGCCGTCGCGGGTCTCGATCAGGCTGTCGTCCAGCAGCCCATGGGCATGGGCGCGGCGGCCGGTGGCGAGGGTGGTCCAGAGCGGGACCAGGGCCTCGGGGCGGGTGGCGGCGAGGGTGCCGAGGGCACCGCGGTCCACCAGGTCCCAGGCGGTGGGCAGCAGGCCGTCCTCGCCGAGGTCGTGGAGCCGGCGCCAGGAGGCCCCGGACCAGCCGGTGATCATCAGGTGTGCGGGCATGGGAGTTGGCGCTCGGGAAACGGCATCCGGTTGCCGGAGATCATGCGGGCCGGCGCGCGACCGGGTCGCGGTCCCGCGCGGTTGGGTTCGATCAGGGGCAGATCAGTGTACGAGCCGGCGCCGGCGACGGGTGGCGCCGAGGCCGGCGATGCCGGTGGCGAGCAGGGCCAGGGTGGCGGGGACCGGGACGTCGCCGGCCTTGATGCCCGCGCCGCTGGTCTCGATGGCGGCGCCGGTGAGGGTCACCGAGCCGATGGAGAACTCGGCCCAGCCGAAGATGGGGCTTGTCGGGTAGTTGAGGGCGAAGCCGAGATAACCGCTGCCGCTGCTCGGAAGGCTTACGACAAAAAACGGGTCGAGCTCGGTCTCCTCCGGGTCGAAGGCGTCGACGTCGATCATATCCCCGGCGCTGAACACCCGTGCCGTGAAGACACCGCTCTTGGCGACGAAATTGGAGCCCTTAGTCCCATCTCCGAAAAATGCGGCTCCCACGCCCGTGCCGGTGCTGTTGACGTCCTCCGGTTGCAGATAGAGATGCCCCGCCTCGTTGGTCCAGCTACCGTTGATGTCGCTCAGCCCCACGCTGGCCGAGATGGCCCCCAGGTTGGTGAGGTCGATGTCGATGTACTGGATCTGTTGGTCGGTGTCGTTGACGTCGCTGGCGGTCAGCGAGCCGCCCGGCGGCTGGTAGGAGACGATGGCCGCGGAGGCCCCGAAGGCGCCGAGGCCAAGGGTGGCGCCGGTGAGGTAGGTGGCCAGGTCTTTGGCGCTGGTGCGCGCGGGCGGCGTGGTCGCTGTGGTCATGGTGGTTCTCTGAAGATGGATGGTCTTGGCCGTGGGCGTGGAAGTTGGGCCGACAAAAGGCTGGCGGAGATTAACGATTATCAATGCGGCTGTCGAGCGGCAGCGCTGGTGCGCGGCAATTTAAATGCGGCTTGCCGGGTGCCGGTGGCGGATGCGCTTCGGGACTTTGCAGGTGCTCGTCGGCTGCGGCGAAATTGGTCCTGGCGGTGACCTTCAAACGATACCTTGCTGCACGGGTCCCCTACCGGCGGTGAGACGCCGGCGCTCCCAGTCGGCGGCGGGACGCCGCCGCTCCCAGTCGGCGGCGGGACGCCGCCGCTCCCAGTCGGCGGCGGGACGCCGCCGCTCCCAGTCGCCGGCCACTGGGAGTGGGGGCGTCTCGCCCCCAAGCCAGCCCGTGTCGCCCGCCGTGCCGATGCGGCTCAACCCGCCGGCGGCTGCCACCCCCGCGCCGCGTCCAGGTCCAGCGGATAGCCCAGCTCGGCCAGCAGCGGGCCGGCTAGGCTCGCGACCTGGCGCACCTGGGCCGGTCGCAGCACCTCGCGCCACTGGCCCCAGCGGCCCTGCACCAGGTGCCGGGGCTGGCGCGCCTTGAGTGCCGCGAAGGCGTTGCGCTCGGCCACGGCGCGGATCTGGGCCGGGTCGAGGGCGAGGCCGAGGTGCTCGGCGAGCCGCCGCAGCGCGCCTTCGGGGTCCGCGAGCAGGCCCTCGTAGTGGAGCCAGAACAGCCCGGCGGCGTCGCGCCGACGCCAGTGGGCGGCGACGTGGCGCGCCCAGTCCGCGGTCCAGGCCGGCAGCTCGGCGTCGAGCAGGCGCTGGGGGTCGGGGTGCGGGTTGGGCTGGTGCAGCCGGTTGTAGGGCGTGAACAGGAAGCGCGACAGCGAGACCGCCTGGTCGCGGGGGTCGCGGACGATGTAGATGCGGTGGCTGAAGCGGGCATAGACCGCGCTGCTTGCCGCGCACCAGGGCGAATGGCTGAGCACATGGCTGCTGGAGGCGACGTAGGCGTCCAGGTCCTCGATGGGCCAGCGGAAGTTCTCCAGGATGCTGTAGAAGCAGCGCAGGGGCTGGATGCGGATGAAGTCGGTGTGCTGCACCTGGCGGATGCCGAGATCCAGCCCGGCCAGCGCCGCCGCCACCGGGTGGCCGTCGAGGTGCTGGCGAATGGGCCGGCCGGCGGCGGCGAGCAGATCGCGGATCAGGTGCGCGAGCCAGACGTTGCCGCTGCGCGGGACGCCGTTCTGCAGGATGTGCAGGGCGCCCGCGGCGGTGGCAGGCGAGGTCTGCGCATCCCGGCCCGGTGCTTGATCGCTCGCGCTCATGGCCGCGACCCCAGCGTCAGGGTATAGCGCCCGCCCCGGGGCAGCACGCGTCCGCCGAGGCGCTCACCGAGCCGGCGGGTCTCGTCGTGGCGCGCCGTGTTGCCGGTGAAATGGACGTACTCCAGGCCCAGCGGGCGGACCCGCTCGCAGCTGGTGGCGAGCAGGGCGGCGTTGACCCAGCCCCGGCGCAGGTCCGGGCGCACCCAGCGGGCGGGCACCGAATAGCCCTTGGGGTCGGTCAGGGGCGCGATCAGCATCACGCCGAGCAGGTCGCCGTCCAGCAGGATCAGGGTGCTGCCCGCGCGATCGATGGGCTCGGGGTGGCCGGGGGCCAGGCGCAGGTCGAGCTCGGTGCCGGTGAGGATGCGCTCGCGGTGAAACAGGGCGCGCACCGCGGGGCCGTGCTCGGGGCGCAGGTGATCGAGCAGCGCGCCGGGGGGCCGCAGCCCGCGGCGCTCGGCGGCCCGGCAGATGCGCCCCGCGCGCGCCAGGACGTTTTGATAGGGGACCTCGTAGGTCTCCAGACGCTCGCCGACCTCAAACCCCAGCCCCACCAGGCAGCGCGCCGCGTCGCTGTCGTCCGCGAGCAGGGCGTAGGCATCGACGAAGCCGGCGCCGGCCGCGCGGGCGCGGGCGATGGCAAGCCCCAGCAGCGGGGCCAGCAGCGCCTCGCGCTGGCCGGGAACGAGTTCCCAGGCGAGCAGAAAGCCGCGCCCGCCGGCGTCGCCGCGATGCGCGTAGAGGGCGGCGTAGCCTTGGATGCGCGCGCCGCTCGGGTCGCAGGCGGCGAGCAGCAGCAGCCGCTCGTCGCTTGGGAAGGGGATGCGGAACAGCCCCCGCAGCCGCTGCCGCAGGGCCGCGTCGGCGCTGAGGATGCGGGCCGGGGCTCGGTCGGTCGGCTCAGACATCCCAGCGCACCGGCAGTTGGGCGTAGCGACGCACCACGTCGCCGCGCATGCGCTTGAGGGATTGGCGCTCCAGGCCGAGGCGCAGGTTGGGCAGCCGGCGCAGCAGGGCCGGCAGCGCGATGCCCATCTCGACGCGCGCCAGCCGCGCCCCGACGCAGAAGTGGATGCCCTGGCCGAAGGCGAGATGCGGATTGGGGTCGCGCCCGAGCAGCAACTCATCGGGGCGCGCGAACACCGCCGCGTCGCGGTTGGCCGAGGAGGTGACCGGGATCACGCCCTCGCCGCGGCGCAGGCGTTGACCGCCGAATGCCATGTCCGCCAGCACCCAGCGCGCGCCGGTGCGGTCCACCGGCCCGTCGAAGCGCAACAGCTCCTCCACCGCCGGGGCGACGGCCGCATCGCCGTCGCGGAGCGCGGCCAGCGCCTCGGGGCGGTCAAGCAGCGTCACCACCGCGTTGCCCAGCGCGTTCATCACCGTCTCGTGGCCGGCGACGATGAGCAGCATGACCATGCTGTAGAGCTCGTCCTCGCTCAGGCGCTCGCCGGCGTCCTCGATCTGAAGCAGGCGGCTGAGCAGGTCGTCGCCGGGGCGCTCGCGCCGCTCGGCGAAGGTCTGGCGCAGATAGCGCAGGAAGGCGGCGATGGCTGCCGCGTCCTCGGCGCGGTGTATCTGGCGCATGGAGGTGACAAAGGCCCGCGACCAGGCGCGCAGCCGCCCGTGGTCCGCGGCCGGGATGCCGAGCATGTTGCCGATGACGGTGATGGGCAGCACGAAGGAGAAGTCGCCGATCAGGTCCATCTCGCCGCGCGGGGCAAGCTCGTCGAGCAGGCCCTCGCAGACCCCTTCGATGGCCCCGCGCTGGGCCTCGATCATCTCCGGCAGGAAGGCCGCGCCCACCAGGCGCCGCAGCCGCGTGTGGGCCGGCGGGTCCTGATTCAGCAGGTGGTTGTGGATCAGGCGGTTGAGCGGGTCGCGACCGCGCTGCATGCCCACCCGGCGCACGTCGCGGGCGAAGCGCTGCTTGTCCTTGAACAGGGCCAGCACGTCCTCGTGGCGGGTCGCGAGCCACAGCGATCGGTCGCCCTTGCCGAGCCGAAACAGGCCCGGTTCGGCGCGCATGCGCGCGTAGGCATCTAGCGATCGGTCGTGGTCAAGCGGGTCGAAGGCGGGCAATGGGGGTCTCCGGGGATGGCGGCAAGGTCGCCAGGATCGCGGACATCGGGCTGTCTTGGCAAGTGACCGAGGCGTTGCGGTGGGCCTTGCCGCTCGGCCCGGCCTACAATGGAGGCTTTCACCGTGCCGCTGGCCGCAGACCCACGGAGCAAGCCAATGCGATTCTTCACCACCGAGGGGCCGGTCAGGCCTGAAAAGCACTATCGCCTGGCGCCCCTGCAACGTTGGGATCTGGGGGAAGTGCTCGGCCTCATCGAGCAGGAGAAGTACTTCCTGCTGCATGCCCCGCGCCAGACCGGCAAGACCACCTGCCTGCTGGCGCTCGCGGAGCATCTGAACCGACAGGGACGCTACCGGGCACTGTATGCCAACATCGAGGTCGCGCAAGCCTATCGCGAACAGGTCGATGCGGGCATGGGGGCCGTGGTGGAGCAGATGGCACGCGGCGCGCGCGACCAGTTGGGCGATGCGCAAGCCACCGAACTGGCAAGGCAGGTGATTCAAGGCTCCAGCGGCGGGACGGTGGTTGGCGAATTTCTCAACCGTTGGTGCGCGGCAGCGCCCCGCCCCGTCGTCCTGTTGCTCGACGAGGTGGACGCCCTGGTGGGCGACACCCTGATCTCGCTGCTGCGCCAGCTCCGGGCCGGCTATACGCAGCGCCCGCATCACTTCCCGCACACGATCATCCTGTGCGGGGTCCGCGACTTGCGCGACTACCGCATCCATTCCAGCACCGAGGGCGCGGTGATCACCGGCGGCAGCGCCTTCAACATCAAGGCCGAGTCGCTGCGTCTGGGGGATTTCGATCAGACCGACGTGGTGACGCTGCTCGGCGAGCATACCGCCGAGACCGGGCAGGCGTTCACCGCGCAGGCACTGGAGCGGGTCTGGGCATTGACCCAAGGCCAACCCTGGCTGGTCAACGCCCTGGCCTACGAGAGCTGTTTTCGGATGCCCGCGGGGCGCGACCGCAGCCATCCGGTCGGCATCGAGTTGATCGATCAGGCCAAGGAGAACCTGATCCTGCGCCGCGTCACCCACCTGGACCAGCTGGCGGACAAGCTGCGCGAGGCGCGGGTGCGCCGGGTCATCGAGCCGATGCTGGCCGGCACCGCGCTGGGCGAAGTGCCGGAGGACGACCGGCAATATCTGGTCGACCTAGGGCTGCTGCGCCGCGCCAACGGCGGCGGGCTGGTGGTGGCCAATCCGATCTATCGCGAGGTCTTGCCGCGGGCCTTGGCCGGCGGCCCGCAGGATTCGCTGCCCCAGATCAGCCCCACCTGGCTCAACGCCGACGCCAGCCTGAACCCGGACCGACTCCTCGGCGCCTTTCTCGAGTTTTGGCGCCAACATGGCGAGCCGCTGCTGGCCAGCGCGCCGTACCACGAGATCGCCCCGCACCTGGTGCTGATGGCCTTTCTGCAGCGCGTAGTCAACGCCGAAGGCACGCTGGAGCGCGAATACGCCATTCAGCGCGGGCGCATGGACCTGTGCCTGCGCTACCGGGACCTGACCATGGGTATCGAACTCAAGGTCTGGCGTGACGGCAAACCGGACCCGCTGGCCGAGGGGCTGGTGCAGCTCGACGGCTATCTGGCCGGTCTCGGTCTGGACAGCGGCTGGTTGGTGATCTTCGATCGACGCAGCGGGCAACCGCCGCTGGCCGAGCGGATCGCAGAGCGCGAGCAAAGCAGTCCCGGCGGGCGGCGGATTCGACTGCTGCGGCTTTAGGCGATTGACAGAAATCGCCTTAGGCGATTGCCGGAAACTTTCATACCAGATGACGCAGGATTGACGTTCGCCTTCAAGGAGGGCTGGCGGGAGCATAGCTAGCTATGTAACCGCCAGCCCGACGCCGAAGGCGGGCGTCAAGACAAGTCAGATGGTATGAAAGTTGACAGAAATCGCCTTAGCCCCCGATTTTTCCTCTTATGTTACGGGCCATGGGCGAATCCGTATGGAGCGGCCGAGTCGGCTGTCGAGCTGGCGGCGTCGACGACGATGTTCTTCAGGCCGTTGACCAATCGCTTGGCGGCGATGGCCACCCCGGCGCCAACGGCAACCCCCACCAGGATGGACATGGCTGGCGCACCGGAAACGCTCAACGCAGCGGTCACGCCCATGGCCTTGACGCCGGCCGCAACGCCGAGCTTAGCGCTTGCCCAGGCCGAGCCGCCCTCGTAGGCCCCGGTGGATGCAACGTCGGCCACGACCACGCGGTCGGTCATGTCGGCACCTCGAGCCCAGTGGCCGAGCGCGGTTAGACCGGCCGCGCCGGCGGTGTCCAACGCGATCAAGACCGGCCCGAACTGGAGTACGCCGGCGGCCCGTCCGGCGGCGTCCCCCGCCATGCGATTCAGCTGATCGACAAAGAAGCCGGAGAAGTCCAACGTCGGCCGTCCATAGTCGGCGTAGATGCCTTGCCCCGTCGCCGAAAAGAAGCCTGCTACCCGGCCAGCGGTGCCCGAAAGCAGGCTCGATTCGAGCGCCAGACCGGCCCTGTCCGCGAGCGCCCAGGCCTCGTCGCGCGAGAGCACCTGGATCGTCTTATCGGCTCCCGCGATCCGCACCTGCTCGGGGATCTGGCGCTTGCGCAAGTAGGCACCGGTCGCCCCTGCTCGGCCGGTCAGCGCGCGCAGTTCGCACGGCAGCGCGCTGCGATGAATGCCGATCGTCCGGGCGCTGATCCGTTGCCGGATGACCGGGTTCTTCGGCGGCGTGTTCTGCATAGGTCTCGTCGTCATCGTTATCTGCTCAATTTTCGGGTGCCCGGCAGATATGGAAGCGAGCGCGTGGCAAACCAAACCTCGGGCCCCGAAATAAGACTACGCCGAGGCCGAGCCCCTCTTCCGCCGCGCGCTGGACGCCAACGGGCGCGTGCTCGGCGCAGAGCATCCGCAGACGCTCATCAGCGTTGCCGGAGGTGGATTGCAATGCAACGTCGAACCTCAGCGCCCCTTTGTTCCAGCGCTTCGGGCTTGCCGACGACGTGCAGCAGTGCGAGCAGCGCCTTGCCGCCCTGACCCACCTGGCCGAGGCCCATGTGCCCGGCCGGCAGCCGATGTTCCGCGTCGCCATCGGCACCCCCTTCATCGAGGTCATCCGCACCGTGCAGCGCGACGGACACGACCTGCTGCTCAAGCCCGTGCGCGGCCGCCCCGATGCGCCCAGCATCTTCGCCAGCACCGACATGCATCTGCTGCGCAAGTGCCCCTGCCCGGTCTGGATGGAATACGAGCCGGCAAAGGGCGACGCTGGCGCTCGCCACGCTGAGCCGACCCCGCGAGCCCGGACTGTTCATCGGCACCACGGCGGAGGACCTGCTCTATGGGGCGAAGACGTCGGTGCTGGCCCTGAAGCCGGCGGGGTTCGTATCGCCGGTGCAGTGAGCCCGGCGGGGGATACTCTGAAGGCCGTTCGAGCACGATTGTTTCACACTAGAATTGCTGTACAACAATTCTGCTGTGGAAGGTTCCCGCCATGCGCACCGTCATCGGCAGCCCCGTCGAGGGCGAAGACTTCTTCGACCGCGAGGTCGAGCGCCGCGCCATGTGGCGCCGGCTCGACAGCGACAGCCTGCTGCTGCTCGCACCCCGGCGCATCGACAAGACCTCGCTGATGCGCGCCCTGTGCGCCGAGGCCGCGGAGCAGGGCTTCGGCGCCTTCGCGCTGAGCTTCGCCGCCTGCCCCGATGAGCTGGCCTGCGTGCGCGAGCTGGCGAAGGCCCTGGCCAGCGCCCGACCGAGCGCCGCCCAGACCGTCCAAGCCAGCCTCAAGCGCCTGCTGCCGGGTCTTAATGCCATCAAGCTCGGTCCCCTCGGCATCGAGCTGGCCCCCGGGGAGGCGCCGGACTGGCGCAGCCTCGGCGAGGCCCTGGCCCGCGCCATCGGCGAGCTGGACGGGCGCTGGCTGATCGCCGTGGACGAGGTGCCGGTGTTCCTGCTCGGGCTGCTCAAGCAACCCGACGGGCTGGCGCGGGTGCGCGGCTTCCTGTACTGGTGGCGCGACCTGCGCCAGCGCCATCACGCCGAGATCCACTGGATCCTGGCCGGCTCCATCGGCCTGGACACCGTCGCCGCCCGCCACGGCATCGGCGACACCGTCAACGACCTGGTGCCGACGCCGCTGGGCGCCTTCGACGCCGCCACCGCCGATGCCTTTCTGCGCGCCCAGGCCGAGAGCGTCGGCATCGCCCTCGACGCGCCGGCGCGCCGGGCCGTCATCGACGCCCTCGGCTGGCCCGTGCCCTACTATCTGCAGATCGTCTTCGCCGCGCTGCACGATCGCATCGACGCCGGCGCGACCGCCTCCCCGGCCCTGGTGGAGGCGGTTTTCGACGACCTGCTCGCCCCTGCCCACAAGGGCTATTTCGACTACTGGCGCCAGCGCCTGAACGACGAGCTGGGCAGCCCTGAGGCCGGCCAGGCCGTGGTGCTGCTCAACCACTGCGCCCGCGACCCCGCCGGCGCCCGCCGCGACGGCCTGTCCCAGGCCCTGGCCGGGCAGATCGCCGACCCGGAGCCGCGCGAGGAGCGTCTGCGCTATCTGCTCGATGTGCTGGAAAGCGACGGCTATCTGGTGGAGGTTGACGGGCGGCGGCGCTTCCGTCTGGAGCTGCTGCGCCGCTACTGGCTCAAGCGGGTGGCGCCATGAGCCCCCGGCTGCGCGCCGAGCTGGACCCGGCCCTGCACGGCGTGGCCGTCTACAACCCCGACCTGCTCAGCCGCGACGAGCTCAAGCGCTACTTCGTCGCCCGCCAGCCGCTGCTCGGGCGCATCCTCGCCGACCTGCGCCGGGAGCGCCCCGGCGCCATCGGCCAACACCGGCTGATCCTCGGCCAGCGCGGCATGGGCAAGACCAGCCTGCTGCGGCGCCTGGCCGTCGCCGTCGACGAAGACCCGCAGCTGTCCGCCCACTGGCTGGCGCTGACCTTCCCCGAAGAGCAGTACAACATCGCCAATCTGCGCGACCTCTGGCTGAACTGCCTGGACGCCCTCGGCGACGCCCTGGAGCGCGCCGGCCGCGACGCCGAGACCGAGCACCTGGACGCCCGCATCGAAGGCCTCGCCGATGCCGACGCCGAGACCGTGCTCGCGGCCCTGCTGGCGCAGAGCGACGCCCTCGGCCGGCGCCTGCTGCTGCTGTTCGACAACGCCGACCTGATCCTCGGCCGGCTCAAGGACCAGGACTGGGCCCTGCGCGAGACCCTGCAGTCCTGCCCCCAATTGCTGGTGTTCGCCGCCTCCGCCACCGCCATCGAGGCCAGCTACCGCTACGACGCCGCCTTCTACGACTTCTTCCGCATCGACGAGCTCAAGGGCCTCACCGAGGCCGAGCTGCGCGCCACCCTGACCCGCCTCGCCGAGCTCGGCAACACCCCCGCCGTGGCCGACCTGGTGCAGCGCGACCCGGCGCGCATCCGCACCCTGCACACCCTCACCGGCGGCAACCCGCGCACCGCCGTGCTGCTCTACGGCGTGCTCGCCCAGGGCATCGACGGCGGCGACGTGCGCAGCGACCTCGAGGGCCTGCTCGACCGGGTAACGCCCCTGTACAAGGCCCGCTTCGAGGAGCTGCCGGAGCAGGGCCAGCGCCTGGTGGACGCCCTGGCCCTGCACTGGGACCCCATCACCGCCCGCGGCCTGGCCGACCGGCTCGGCTGGGAGGTCAACCTGGCCTCGGCCCAGCTCAAGCGGCTGCAGGACCAGGGCGTGGTGGAGAAGACCGCGCCCTTTCAGGGCAAGCGCGCCCTGTTCCAGATCGCCGAGCGCTTCTTCAACATCTGGTACCTGATGCGCGCCAGCCGCCGGGTGCGCCGCCGGCTGAGCTGGCTGGTGCGCTTCCTGCGCGTCTTCTACACCCCCGCCGAGCTGCGCAGCCGCGCCCGCACCCAGCTCGGCCTCGCCGGGCGCCGCCACGCCGAGCGCCAGGCCGAATACAGCCTGGCCCTGGCCCAATGCGTCGACGACGCCCCGCTGCGCTCGGCGCTGGAGAACCAGGGCCTGCGCGGCCTGGTGGACAACGGCGAGACCCGCCGCCGGCTCGCCGAGCTGCTCGACCTGCGCGGCGCGGACGCCCCGCTGGCCAATCGCGCCGAGCGCATGGCCGCCCTGGCCCGGGCGCGCGAGCACATCGGCGCCGCCCTGGCCGCGAGCGGCATCGACGTCGACCGCGAGACCTTCGTGGTGCGCCTGCTCGGCAGCCCGTCGCTGTCGGCGGCGGAGAAGGCCGCCATCGGCGCCGACGCCGCCGCCATGGACCCCGAGCGCTGGCGCGCCCTGGACAGCCAGCTGACCGAGGAACATGAGCGACTGCACCGCCGCTTCGGCATCGACCCGACCCCGCTGTTCACCGCCATCGCCGACGGCGACATGGCCGATGGCAAAGACACCGACGGCGCCGCCGCCGCGGCGGAGCGGCTGTCCGACCCGGATGTGCCGGCGATGGCCTGGCTGTTGCTCGGGGAGCCGAAGCCGGCGGATGCGGAGGCCGTTGTCGCGGCGCTGGAGGCGTCGCGGATCGACACCGGTGAGGCCTGGTTTCTGCGGGCCTATGTGCTTAACGAGCATCTAAAGCGTGCCTCCGAGGCCGAGCAGGCCTACCGCCGCGCCATCGAGATCGATCCGGGCTTTGCCTACCCATGGAACAACCTCGGCAATCTGCTCGCGGACCATCTCGCCCGCTACGACGAGGCCGAGCAGGCCTACCGCCGCGCCATCGAGATCGATCCGGAATATGCGGCCCCATGGAACAACCTCGGCATCCTGCTCGCGGGCCATCTCGCCCGCTACGACGAGGCCGAGCAGGCCTACCGCCGCGCTATCGAGATCGATCCGGGCTTTGCCTGGCCATGGAACAACCTCGGCATCCTGCTCGCGGACCCTCTCGCCCGCTACGACGAGGCCGAGCAGGCCTACCGCCGCGCCATCGAGATCGATCCGGACAATGCCGACCCATGGAACAACCTCGGCAGTTTGCTCCAGGACCATCTCGCCCGCTACGACGAGGCCGAGCAGGCCTACCGTCGCGCCATCGAGATCGACGGGAATGAAAGCGACGGATACAACGCCCTGGCATGGCTCCTCTACCAACGCGACGGCGACCTGACCGAGGCCCGAGCCATGGCGGAGCGGGCCGTCGAACTCGCCCCGAACGACCTGTATCCGCTCCACACCCTCGCCACCATCGTCACCCGCCTCGACGACTGGCCCGCCGCGGCGCCGCTGATCCGGCGCCTGGTGGACGAGGCCGACGACGCGCTGCTGGAGGCGATCTGGGAGGACGTATTGGCGCTGTTCCGCGAGGCCGTGCACAACGGCCGCGCAGCAGAGGCCCGGGGGCTGCTCGACGCCGGCGCCGCCGGCGAGCGCTGGCGCCCGCTGCGCGAGGCCCTCGCCGCCGCAGCGGCGGGCTCGGCGGACTACCTGCGCCAGGTGGCCCCGGAGGTCTCCGCCCCGGCGCGGGAGATCCATGCGCTGCTGACGGCGAACCCGCGACAGGCGTCGGCCTAGTGCAGCGCTGCGGAAGTCCTGAGGCCACCGGCGCTGTGGGAGCGACTTGCAGTCGCGATCTTCCGCGTCGCGGCAGTCGCGATTGCAAATCGCTCCCACAGGTGCCGCCGATCTCGTCAGTTTCGCGGCAAAGCACTAGTCCCTGCTGATCGTTGCGCCGCTCCAGCGGCGCAACGGGTCTCGGGCCGCTCCAGCGGCGAGGGTCGTCAGCGCGGGTGGGCAGCCCTTGTTCGCCTCACTCGGCGCTGGAGCGCCGGGAGATGCGTCACGACGCTGGAGCGTCGTTACGATCAACTGCGCGACTTGGACCCGGACCAGCTCGACGCCCTCGATCCGGAAGGCCGGGAGCTGCTCCGCAAGGTCCTCGAAAAGCTCGGGTGACGGCACGTCACCACCGGCCCCGCATTGCAGTACCGGTGGCGCCGGATAGAAGACCGTCGGCTCTTCGCTAATTCCGGCATGATCGCTACGGGAATCGAATCCTGCAAACCGCTGACGAAGCCCCACGTCAACAACAGGTTAGGGCAACAGCGAGATAGGATTATGATCCACACAGACACCGCCGACATCCAGAACGCCGAAACGAAGATTTCGCGGATCGCAACCGAGATCGCGCAGGAGCTGCTCAAGCTGCCGCCGGCCTTGGCAAGCGTCCGCCTCGGTGAGATCGAATCCAGGTTTCACCGCGACCTTGCCCGCGCCGGACTCACCGACGAGCAAGCCGCCTCCTTCGCCGCCGGGATGCGCGATCAGGTCTGCACGGTCGTCAGCGATCTGGTCAGCACGCCGAGCGCCAGCGTCACGCTACACTGATTGATGGGCACGCGATGCTTTGCCCATCCTGCTGACTGTATTGCTCGATGTCTGATCCCCGACGGCCCCAGCGCACACCGACCATCTTCCGGAGAACCCCAATGAACGAGAGCGAGATCGTAACCCGCATCACCGGCCTGTACCCCGATGCCCAAGTGGATGTCGCGGGTGAGGGCTGCAACTTTGAGGTCCAAGTGCTGACCCCGGCCTTCGAAGGCATGAAGACCCTGAATCGACAGCGCGACATCCTGGCGCTGTTCAAGGACGAGCTGGCCACCGGCAAGCTCCACGCCCTAGGCGTCAAGGCCAAGACGCCGGCCGAGGTGCAGCCCGGCCCGTAAGCCGGCCCGACGCAGCGGCCCCGGACCCGCGGCCCAAAGGCCAGCGCACCGAGCGCGCCGAGGCCGAGTCGCTGGTCCGGGACTAGCACGCCCAGACGAAGCACCACCTGGGGCGCTACGCCCCAGGCCCGGCCAGCATCGACTGGGACGCCCAGCCGAACGGTTTTCGCCGCTTCACCGGCTGCGAGCGCGTCCTTCTCCCCCTGGGCGCCGAGGGTCTGCGCTGCTCCTTCACTGACGATCAGCGTCTGGAAGTCCGACGGCCTCGGCGCCCACTGGGCGGTCCGCCGCAACCCCTCCAGCGGCAACCTGCACCCGCTGGAGGCCCATGCCCTACTGCCCGCCGGCGAGCACGGCCCCGCCGGCGTCTATCACTACGAGGCCGAGCCCCACACCCTCGAGCGCCGCTGCACCTTCGACGCCCCCTGCACGAGTCGGGCAGTCGGGCAGGCCGACTCCGGGCGAGCACATAGCACTCGGGCTTGAAACGGACGCGCGCGCCATCCCCCGTACCGACCGGGCGGAGCCCGCCGATGTACCGGACCAGGCCGCGACGCTGCGCGCCCACAAGGCTATGCAGAGCAGGAATTTAAATATTTACATATTAGAATATTCTGATATAGTAACGCTCATCGCAGCCAACCACGGCACGCACGAGACCCTTACCCACCCTTTTCGGAGCTTATCCATGAAGACCTTCACCAAGATCGCTACCGCCGCCGCCCTGATCACCGTTTCCGCCAGCGCCTCGGCCTGGGGCCCGTTCACCTCCTTCGCCGACGACTTCTTCGGTGACGGCTTCGCCGACACCTTCGCCGACGGCAACTTCGACATGAACATGAATGCCCGCTCCAGCGCCTTCACCCGCGGCTACGGTCGTGGTCGCGGCTACGGCTACAATCAGTACACCCCCTACGCCTACGGCGCGCCCTACGGCTATGCCCCGGGCTACGGCTATCCGGCCCCCATGCAGCAGGTCCCGGCCGCTCCGGCCCCGGCAACCCAGCAGCCGATGACCCAGGCGCCGATGCCTCAGTTCCCCGGCATGCAGTTCCCGATGGCCCAGGCCCCGGTCGCCCGCTAAGGCGATGACGCAGGATTGACGTTCGCCTGCAAGGAGGGCTGGCGGGAGCATAGTAAGCTATGTGAGTGCAAGCCCGACACCGAAGGCGGGCGTCAAGACAAGTCAGATGGTATGAAAGTTGACAGAAATCGCCTAAGGCGGAGCGCTGCACACGCGCCCCAGGCGGGGCGTGACGCAGCAAACTCCGGGCAAATCGGCCCCGATCCTCGCGCGAGGATCGGGGCCTTTTTGCGTTGGCCCCGTGCCGGCTTGCATCTCCTTGCGAAGGTTGAACTTGCGAAACCCCGCATCTACCGTGCATCGGCATTGCGACGCGGCGCCTGGACGCTCGGGCAAGCGCAGTGCCGGGGATTGCGGCGACGACTGCGCAAGCGCATTGGAGCGCAGCGGGTTTGACAGCCCAATCGATGCAGAGCAGCATACGGCGGCGATTGCCCTGACCGATCGGGGCGGCCCATCGGCCCGCCCCCAGACGCCTCCCGGAGCCCACGAACCATGCACATCGTCGATGGCGCCCTCAGCGCACCGGTGCTCATCGGCGGCGGCATGCTGGCCGCGGCCGGCGTCGCCCGCGGCCTACGCGCCCTGAGCTTGGAGCAGATCCCCGCCGCGGGTGTGCTGAGCGCCGCCTTCTTCGTCGCCGCGCTGGTGCATGTGCCGGTCGGCCCGGCGAGCGTACACCTGCTGATGAGTGGCCTCGCCGGCCTGGTGCTGGGCTGGGCCGCCTTCCCGGCGCTGTTTATCGGACTCACCTTGCAGGCCGTGTTCTTCGGCTTCGGCGGGCTGACCGTGCTGGGCGTCAATACCCTGAACATCGCCTTGCCCGCGGTGCTGATCGGTCTGCTGCTGCACCGCGGGGCGGCCAGCGCCCATAGACGCATCGCCGCGCTGGCCGGCTTTGCCGCCGGCGCGCTGGCGATCCTGCTGTCGGGACTGATGGTGGCCACGGCCTTGTGGCTGTCGGGCGATGAATTCATCCCCGCCGCAAAGCTGGTGGTCCTGGCGCACCTGCCCGTGGCGCTGATCGAAGGGCTGGTCTGCGCCGCTGCCGTAACCTTGATCGGCCGGGTCAAGCCCGAGCTGTTCGATGCGTTCTCGCCGGTGCCATCACCGATCGGTGCCGAGCCGGCGCAGCGGATACAGCGCCCGAGCCCGCGGCCCGGCATCAGCGTCCTGAACGAGCGCTGACCCCGCGCGTGGGCCAGATCCTTGGTGATGCCGCCAGGCCGCGCTCGGGCCCGGCAATATCCGGCAACCCGATCGCGATGCTCGACCCGCGCACGCGCATCCTCGCCGCCGCGGCCTTCGCGGCGGTCACCGTCGCGCTGCAAGATCTGCGGCTGCTGGCGCTCCCGCTGCTGTTGGCCGTGCTGGCCATGCGCAGCGCCCAACTGCCAACCGCATCGACGCTGAAGCGCATGGCCATGATGGACGGCTTCATCGTTTTTCTGCTGCTGACGCTGCCGTTCACGGTGCCCGGGGAGCCGGCACTCAGCCTGTTCGGCTGGCCCGCCTCCAAGGCCGGTCTGGCGCAGGCCGCGGCGATCGCACTGAAGGCCAACGCCATCGTGCTGATGCTGCTGTCGCTGGTGGGCTCCATGGACCCCACCGCCCTCGGGCACGCACTCGCGCGGCTCAGGGTCGCGCCGAACCTGGTGCACCTGCTGTTGTTTACGGTGCGCTATATCGCCGTGGTGGAGGACGAGTACCGGCGCCAGCGCCGGGCCATGCGTCTGCGCGGCTTTCGTGTGCGCATGGATCGGCACACGCTGCGCAGCCTGGGCTACCTGATCGGCATGCTGCTGGTGCGTGCGCTGGAGCGCTCGGAGCGCATCCTGGTCGCCATGCGCTGCCGCGGCTTCACCGGACGCTTGGTACTGTTCGATGAGCTGCGCTTTGGGCGCCGCGACGCCCTGTTCGGTGCCGGCGTCGGGATGCTGCTGGTGCTGCTGCTGGCCGGTGACCTCGCGCTGCGTCTCGGGAGCGGGCTCGATGCCGGCCCTGCTTGAGCTGGCGGACATCCACTTCGCCTATCCGCGACGCCCGCCGGTGCTGCGCGGGGCCAGCCTGGTGCTGCGCCCCGGCGAGCGCCTCGCCATCAACGGTGCGAACGGGGCCGGCAAGAGCACGCTGCTGATGCTGCTGGTGGGCGTGCTGCGACCATCCGCCGGCCGGGTGCTGGCGTTCGGCAGCGAGCGCCGAGCCGAGCACGACTTCCACGAGGTGCGCCGGCGCGTCGGCTTCGTCTTTCAGGACCCGGATGATCAGCTCTTCTGCCCCACCGTGGTGGAGGATGTGGCCTTCGGCCCGCTCAACCTCGGCCAGTCGCGCGCCCGGGCACTGGCGACCGTGGATCGGGTGCTCGCCGAGCTTGGGCTGTCGGCGTTGCGGGATCGGGTCACCCACAAGCTCTCCGGCGGCGAGAAGCGGCTGATCTCCATCGCCGGCGTCCTGGCCATGGCGCCGGACGTGCTGCTGCTCGACGAGCCCACCAATGCGCTGGATGAGCAGACCAGGACACGGCTGGTGGAGATCCTGCTCGGGTTGCCGCAGACGATGATCATCGTCTCCCACGATGCGCACTTTCGCCGCCGCATCGCCACGCGCACGCTGGCGCTGCGCGACGGTGTGCTTGCAGCGCATCGGCATGCCTAGCCCCCTACTCCCTCGACGCCACGGGTATCTCATGGTCCCAACGCGACGATCGACCCGCCCGGGCGCGCCCTCAGTCGGCACCGAGGGGCCGGAGACTTCGATCGTCACGACGCTCCAGAGACCGTGACGCATCCCGCGCCGCTTCAGCGGCGCCTCGGCCATCGACGCCGGACCGGGCGGCCCCCACCCAGGGCGCTGGAGCGCCGGGGATGCGCGACGACGCTGGAGCGTCGTCGCGATCGATGTCGTCCTCCGGCCGGATCAGCCATTCATCGACCCGGACCCGCAGCCCCGCGTCGCGGAGCCCCTCGGCGAGCCAGCGCACCCGCGGCTTTTCTGCGCGATTTGGGTCAGGGGCCCAGGGGAGCGGCGGATGCGCTGCGCCTATCCGCCCTCATGCCCTGCTGCGGAGGTAGCGAGACCGTTCCCGACCCCACCTTCCGTGCTGATCCGTGTCGGCCTGGCCGACACTCCCGGTTCGACGCTCCCTCGCCGACGCTCCCGCCGTGGGCCGCATCGGATGGAGTGGCTGGGGGTTCCCGGGAGGGTCGCCCTCCAGGGCGACACGGTTTCGCTGCGGACGGCGAACGGTATCCGTCGATGCCCGGGATCGGGAGCAGAGGTATCATCTAGGATCATCGTCGCCCTGTCCGAGCGGTTCCGGGTCATCGACGGGATGACCCGGCAATGCCGCCTGCCACCACCAGCGAGACGCGCAGGGGTCGGGGCGGCTCACCCCGCTCGCAGCAACCGCTTCCGCTATTGGCCCC
>CALOBA010000016.1:0-44107 GCA_942491465.1 uncultured Gammaproteobacteria bacterium | reverse complement strand
CCCTTTCCGAAAAACCGTCCGCCCTCAACGCAGGAAGGCAGCCAAAAGGCTGCCTTCCAAATTTCGGGCGGCTGGGGCCGGCTGACCGCCGGCCCTGGTTCCGCCACTGGGCGTGCGCAACCGGGGATCAGGCGATGAGGATCGCCTGACAGAACCGGTGCTGGCGCCTCAGCCGGCCAGCCAGTTGAAGCCCGGGCTGCTGAGCAGGATAAAGTGAATCAGCAGGCCGAGGATGAACAGGAAGCCGAAGAGGGCAACCAGGGTACGGCGCGGATCGAAGATCTGCCAGATCTTATGCATGAGAGTTCTCCTAGTGCTTCGTGCGGGCGCAAGGCGTTAGTGTTGCGGATTTGTCAGCCATGGAATGAACCTCCAGGTTTCTGAGAAGGCCTTGCGGCCGTTACCGCGATCACCCCCGCGGCAGGAGTCGCCCTGACGGGCCTCCAAAACGTCGAACGTCTGCCCGACGTCGCCAAGCGAAATGGTTTCTCCGAAGCCGAGCAAATGCCCGGCCCAGGAACGCCGAATGCAGCCCAAAGGCATTGAGCACCGGGGAGCCACTGAAATGGACCCGTACCGGAAGCCTTGGGGGCTGCGCGAACAGCATGCTCAGTTGATGTTGCTGCGGACCGGCGGCATCGCCGACATGTTCGTCGACGGCGCTTCAACAGTCATCGTCGCACCCAGCCAGTTCAAGTCTGGCGAAGCCCGCTCTCCCAGCAGGTGAATCAACAGTGCCAAAGCGGCCATCAGTCCAGCCACCGCAGCAATCCGGCTGAGGCGCGGATCAAAGAGTTTCCAAATACGATACATGATCTATCTCCGGATTGGTGTCAGCAGCCGCCGCCATGTCGCAGTGGCCGCCACCTCATCATATATCGACTATCTCCGGCCTACAGCCAGGATTGACATACAACCATGCCAGGACGTGGGCGAAGAAAACCATTCCGAAGAATCCGGTCATGCTCTGCATGAAGATGCCGTGGAACTCTTGAGCCTCTTCGTCGGTCGAGCCAGTAATGCTCTTGTCGGCCGGTATCTTTCCTCACGATGTCAGTTTGGGCCCTCGCGGCCGCTGAGTCGCTCTTGCGCCGCGCTTGCGGCGTGGAGCGATCCATCACCCGGGCTAGATGCTCTAACGGCCGGCCGGGGCCGGCGGGTACTGTGCATGGGCCGCTGGTACATCGACGGCGGATACTGCATCGGCTGCAGTGCCATGCGCACCCGGGACCGGCTTCGCAGCTCTGGCGCCGCTGCCGGCTCAGCCTCTGGGGCCGCAGCGGCCTCCTCGGCGAGGGCCTCTTCGACCACCGCTTCCTCGGCCACCGCAACCTCGGCGACGGTCTCTTCGGCAGGTGCAGCCTCGACCTCGGCCTCTTCGGCTGGAGCAGCCTCGGCTTCAGCCTTCCTTCGGCCGGAGCAGCTCCTCGAACGCAGCCTCTTCCACTGCCGCCATGGTGTTGCCTTCGTGCAGGCCTGGATAGTCCTTGGCCATCTTGGCACCGTACAGGGCCATGTAGGCACCCTGATAGCGGGTCGCGCAGTTGACCTTATAGATGTCCCCGAGCGGACCCTTGCGGGTATCCGGCACGATCTCGCCAAGCGGCTGCACGTACTCGTTGTTCATCGAGCGCACGTGGCGGATGGCATACAGGCCGTCACGCTGGGAGCGTACTCTGATCCCAAGCGAAGAACGAGCGGCTGTTGTGGCAGTAGGTGCAGTTGACGCCGAGCAGGTCGGAGAGATGCACCATCAGGCCGTAGGTCCACTCCGCCTGCTTGATCGACTTGCGGTTGCCGGTGGGCAGCGCGGTATCGCCGATGACCCGGATCTCGTTGTCCCCGAGCAGGAACGGCGTGAACGGATCGTAGGGCAGCGACATGTAGGCCACCACCGGCGATGCCGTATTCTGACCCGTCGGGGCCAGCCCGGACGCGCGCTTCGGACCCGGATCGGTGACCCAAACCTTCTCCGGCACCGGATTGCCCCGATGGCAGGTGTAGCAGGTCACGCCCGTATCGGCCACATGGTCCGTCCAGTTGGAGTTGGCGTCGCGGGTCATCTGCAACATCCGCCGAGAGGCGATCTTGGTGTAGATGCCGTCCTCTTCGAAGCCGCCGTTGGCGACGTGGCAGTAGTAGCAGCCTTCCTTCGGAGCGACCCAGTTGGTCAGCGCAACCATGGTCCGGTTGAACTCCGTGACGGTCAGATCACCCAGCACCTGTACGTTCTTGTACATATCCTTCGCCAGCGGACCACCCGGCTGAGAGGCCGGGATGACCTCCGGGGGCACGTTCGCGTCCAGCGATTCCTGCAGCCGATCCCGGTTGTAGTTCTGCTGCATGCCAAGGCCGCGATAGCCGTTCTGCACCACCTCGGGCGGCGGTGCGTCAACAGCCGGCCACGAAGGCCGACAGGCCCAGAGCGGCCAGGGTCAGCAGCTTAGGGTTAAACATCTTCATTGGGCACCCCCAGTCACCTCATAGGGATTCTGGATGGTCAGCTCGGACGGATAGCTGGCGGCAAAGCTGTGCTTGACAGCCCACAGGTACCAGTTCTCAACCACCGTACCCGTCAGCAGGATGCCGAGACCGGCGGTGATGACCACCAACACGGCGAACCACCAGGCCCAGCGATGGATCGACTCCATCGTGGCGTTGAAGCCCATGGTCCAGCGCCACAGCAGCATGGCACGCTCGGAGGCCGTACCGCGATCGGTGATCTGATCGATCTCGCGATCGGAGCCGTACCGGGAAGTGGCCAGGATGGTGCCGCCATGCATCGCGAACAGCACGGCGGAGCCGTACAGGAAGGCGATGGAGAGCGCATGGAACGGGTTGTAGTAGAAGTTGCCGTAGCGGATCGAGATCGCGGCGGTCCAGTCGAGATGCGGGAAGATACCGAACGGCACCGCCTCACCCCAGCTACCCATCATCACCGGGCGGATAAAGCCCAGGGTCAGATAGAAGAAGATCGCGGCGGCGAATGCCCATGCCAGATGGGTACTCATGCCAAGATCGACGGCCCGCTTGTAGGTCCGGAACCACCACAGCAGGATCGACGTGGTCAGGAAGAACCCGGCAGTCAACCATGCGCCTCCGTCATTCCATGGCGGTATGCTCAACCCGTAGGACGGCGGCGGCGGCTCCAGCGCCAGCCAGAAGAAGTTCTGGAGGAACTCCATCGGGCTCCAGTTCACCGAGGCGGCCATCTGGAAGCCGATGATCTCGATGGCGATGAAGCCGAAGATGATCGAGAAGATGCCGTAGGCACCGAGATACAGCGGCCCGATCTGGGCGTCGCCGATCTTACCGATCCAGTAGGAGAAGATGGGCTTGCCAAGGCGCGGCAGGCTGCCATCGGGCAGCTCGACGCCCGGGTAGCCCGGCTCGCGGACCTGAACCCGCGTGAAGATGTTTTGGTATTCAGCCATTACGGTGTCCTCGCATTACCAAAGCGGCAGCTCGCCACCAGTTCCACCATTCCGGCCAACCTTTCGTCCAGAACGGGCCGCTCAGCACGATGCAGACGGCGCTCCAGAAGGCTGCGTTGATCGCCAGGAAGAAGCCGAGGCGGTGAATGCCAAGCGCTCCAATGGAGTAGCCGATCAAGTCGCGGAAGATGGTGTTCTCGTGCTCACCGGTCTTTACGGGCCCGCCATCACGAGGGTTGGTGACCGACAGGATCAACGACCCGTGCATGGACAGCGCCAGCGCATTGGTGAAGAAGAACGTAATCGCCAGCATGTGGGCAGGGTTGTAGTGGAAATGCAGGTATTGGTAGCCCACATTCGAAACCCAGTCCAGATGACTGAAGATGCCGTACGGGAAGCCGTGGCCCCACGCGCCCATCAGGACCGGGCGGATGACCACCAGGGTGATGTACGCGAGGATCGCGAAGCTGAAGGCGAAGGGGACGTGCATCCCGATGCCGAGCTTGCGCGAAATCTCGACCTGCCGCAGTGCCCACGAGACGAAGGCACCGATGGCGCAGATCGTAATCATCTGCCATAGACCGCCTTGGTCAAGGGGCGCGAAGCCCAGACCGTAGCTCAGGTCCGGCGGAGCGATACTGATCTCCCAAAGGTTCCAGGTCGGGCCCAAGGCCGCGCCCCAGATGATCAGAAGTGTGCCCAGGGTCGCGAAGAAGACCGAGGTGACTCCGAAGAAGCCGACATAGAACGGCCCCACCCAAAAGTCAAACAGGTCCCCCCCGACCAGGGTTCCACCGCGTACGCGGTATTTTTTTCAAAACTCAGCATGGCCATCGTTGTTTCCTCTGCTGGGGAGGCGCACTGACCAGCTGCCTCCTCTTAGCAATGTCGGCGGCAGTCGGCGCGCTGCGCGCCGGGACTGCCGCCATCCGAAACGGCCCTCTTAGCTGTTCTGCGGAACGGCAGGTGCAGAAACCGCCACCGAGGACGAGGCAGGGATGCCATCTTCGAGCCAGTTGAAGTCGGTGGTGCTGAGCAGGATCATGTGGATCGCCAGACCGAGCACGGTCATGAATGCGAAGATCGCGATCAGGGCCACGCCAGGGTTGATCAGGGTCCAGATCTTGTACAGGTTTTCGTTCATGCTGGGAGCTCCCAAGGATATATGGGTGTTGGCGCCGGTTGCCGTCGCGGCTGGACGACGCCGAAATGGACGTTAGACAGCAGTGTTCTGCGTGCAAGCGCTCTGGATTAGAGCCAGGGACGCCACAGCCAAGCCAGAACGTGGGCAAAGATGACGATGCCGAAGAAGCCGGTCATGCTCTGCATGAAGATGCCGTGGAACTCTTGGGCCTCTTCGTCGGTCAGGCCGGTGATGCTCTTATCTGCCATGGGGTTACCCTCTGGTTGATTGATGTGGGCCGAGATGGCCGTCAGCGCGTCAGCGACGCACTACTAACAAGTGCCGCGGCGCAGTGACCGCAGCGGACCATCCGCTCACCCGAGGCGAGCGGACCAATGGCTTCGGCGGTGCTTGTGGTCGGGGTAGACACCAGTGAAGCCTCGAAAAACCACGGAACGGACCGGCTCATGCCGTACGCCCCCCCGTCAGCGTGCCCCGTGCCTGGGTCACGCGGGTCACCGTGACCCGGTCCTCACCCGCCTCGCGGGCGGCATGCTCTGCGGCATCGCGCAGTCGCTTGGCCGCCGAGATGCGCACAAGCACCGGGGACGATTCGACGATGGCGTCGAGGGCGGCCTTCGCCTCGTCATCCCAGGGCAATTCCCGGTGTAGACGCGAAGGAGTCGCTTCGACGGCATCCAGCTCGGTACCGAGCGGAATGATGTTGAACAGGGCATCGAACAGGCCGTTGCAGACCTCTTGGACCAAGTAGGTCGCACCGGAATAGCCCATAAACGGCGTGCCGGTATGGCGGCGGATGATGGTGCCGGGCAGCGATGCGGGGATATAGGCCGCACGCCCGCCGACCTCGGTCAGGTACATCCGTTCGTTGTAGCCGCCGAACAGGATCAGCGGCGTCTTTTCGTGCACGGCCTCGCGCACTGCATCGTTGTCCGGCTTCACGCCGGCCCGCCGCGAGATGGCGAAGTTGCAGGGCATGCCCAGCTCATCTTCGAGGAAGTGGCGCACGCCGCGGGCATAGGTCTCGGTGGCGACGATGCCGAAGCTGGCGGTGGCAAAGAAGTCCTGCGTGACCGACCGCCACAGGTCCCAGATCGGCTTGATGGTCGTATGCTTTTCGCCCTCGATGAAGGGCTGCGGGTCGAGACCGAGCAGGTCCCCCAGCGTCTCAAGAAACTTGGTGGTGCTGTGCAGGCCGATCGGCGCCTGCAGGTAGGGCTTGTCCAATGCCTCGCAGAGCTTGCGGCCGAGTTCGCGGTACAGACAGACGTTCACGTCCGCATCGGCCAGCCGCGGGATCTCACTCAGGTGGGTGCCCAACGGGAAGACCATGTTGACCTCGGCACCGATGCCCTCGATCAAGCGACGGATTTCCGCCAAGTCCGACCAAGTATTGAACATGCCGTAGATCGGGCCGACGATGTTGACCTTGGGCTTGACCTCGGTCGCGGTCGCCTGCTTTGCGGCCTTGCGCTTGCCGGCCTTGGCCGCCTGCTTGGCGCCGTACTGCTCCCAGAGCCAGAACATGGCGCGGTCGGCGCTTTGCCACTGATCTTCGTCGATGGTGCGCGGCAGGAAGCGCTGGATATTGGTGCCCGAGGGCGTGACGCCGCCGCCGATCATCTCGGCGATGGAGCCGGTCAAGACCACAGCGGGCTTGGTGGGATCCAGCGTCGAGAAGGCCCGGCGCATGGCCTTTTCCGTACCCTCTTGGCCCAGCTCTTCTTCACCGAGACCGGTCACGACCACGGGTAGTTCGTGCGGCGGCAACGCGTCGGTGTAGTGCAGGACCGCGGTGACCGGCAGGTTCTCGCAGCCCACGGGGCCGTCGATGATGACCTGCATGCCCTTCACCGCCGTGAACACGTAGACGGAGCCCCAGTAGCCGCCGGCGCGATCGAGGTCTTGGACCAGCATCAGCCCCGCACCTCCGCCGCCGCGACAGCAGCCGCCTTGGACTTCTTGGCCGGCAACTCGGGCTTGCGATCCCAAACGCCGGCAAGCTCACCGGTGCCGACGCCATCGAAGAACGTGGTCATGCGATCGAAGCGCGCCTTGCTGGCCAGCGCCGCGTTCACGACCTGGGCGAGGGAGCCCGCGCCGGCCACACCCATCAACGGACGGGCCGAGATCAGGTTGGTGAAGTACAGCGACGGGATCGACAGCTCTTTGGCGTGCTGGACCACCGGGGTGGTACCGATGGCCAGGTCCGGACGCACGGCATCGACGGCGCCGATGTCCTGCTCCAGCGATGCGCGGAAGCGTACGAAGACGCCGCGGGACTCCAGCCATTCGCGGTCGGCATCCGACCAGCGCGTCTTCGCCACCGCGGTGCCGACGTAGGGGACATGGGCCCCGCTCTCGATCAGCAGCCGGGCGACCAGCAGCTCGGAACCTTCGTAGCCGGACAGCGTGATGGTGCCGTTGATGGGCGCTGCGCTCAGGGCGCCGCGAATCGCCGGAAGTATGGCGTTCTTGGCCGCATCGACCTTATCGGCAGCGACATGGCAGGCGCGACCGATGGCGTCCAGCCAGGCGGCGGTGCCGTCGTAGCCCACCGGCGCCGAGCCGACCACGGGCCGACCGGCGGCCTCGAATTCACGGATTGCGGCGGTGTAATAGGGATGGATCGCGGCGACGGCGGCGCAGTCGAGGGCGGCGTACAGCTCACGCCATTCGCGCGTCGGGATCACTGGACCGGCGGCCAGCCCCAGGGGCTGCAGCATCATGCCGATGCCGACCGGATCGACCGGGAACATCTCGCCGAGCAGCGTCACCGTGGGCTGTTCGCTGCGCCCGCCGCGGGGGGCCTGCACGGGGCCTTGCTCGGCCTCGGTGCGGGCGTAGTGCAGCATGGCCCCGGAGAGCACATCCTTGGCCTCGGCATGGGTCGGGACACCGAAGCCGGGGACGTCGATACCGAGGATGCGCACGCCGTTCAGCGTCTTCGGCAGCAGCCGCAGCGGCACGCCGGAGGCGGTGGGGACGCAGAGGTTGATGACGATGATGACGTCGTATTTGTCCGGGTCGGCCAGCTTGCCGACGGCATCGCGGACGTCTTCAAAGACCCGGCCGGTGACCAAGGTCTCGGAGTCGAAGGGGACGTAGCCGACGCTGCGACGCGCACCATAGAAGTGCGACGTGAAGCTCAGCCCGTAGACACAGCATGCCGACCCGCAGAGGACGGAGGCGGTGCGGCGCATACGCAGCCCGACTCTGAGAGACCCAAAGGCCGGACACATTGTCTGGGGTTGGTCGTGAGGACCCTTGGGATAGTCGGTTGCGAGGCGCTCGAGCAGCCCGCTCTGACCCGCGGCCTCTGCGGCTCGGCGTAACTCATCGCCCGCGTGACAGCTCACCGCCCCGTCCGGACCTGCTTGCAGGTCGACGGCATCTGCGCGCGGGGCGGCGGGGCCCGATGCGTGCGGATTGGTCGGTTGGCTGGACACGTTGACTTGAATGGAACTCGTGTTGTGTTGGTTGATCGGTTGGGCGGCGTCGGAAACGATCGGCCTAATGCTCAGGCGTCGTCGTAGACGACCTCAAGCGACGGTCTCTCAAGGGAGGCCAGGTCGCACATGTCTTCGAGGCGGGCCGGCTCCATCGGCACGTTGCGCCCTTCTTCATCGCTGGCGAACAGGGCCAGCAGACCGTCGTTGGTCATCGGCTTGGCGCGCAGCGGCGGCGCCTCGGCAACCGCGTCCCCGAGCCCGGCGAACAGCGGCCCCCAGCGGCCTTCGGGGTGGGCGACGATCTGGTATGCAGCGCTCTTGCGCCGAATATCGTCGTCCGCCGGAATGGTCGCCAGCACCGGCAGCCCGACCTTGGCCGCCCAAGCCTGTGCCTCGCCGGTGCCGTCGTCCTTGTTGATGACCACGCCGGCGACGCCGACGTTGCCGCCGAGTCCGCGGAAGTACTCCACCGCGGAACAGACGTTGTTGGCCACGTACAGCGACTGCAGGTCGTTGGAGCCGATGACGATGACCTTCTGGCACATGTCGCGGGCGATGGGCAGGCCGAAGCCGCCGCAGACCACGTCGCCGAGGAAGTCGAGCAGGACGTAATCGAAGTTCCAGTCGTGGAAGCCGAGACCTTCCAGGATCTCGAAGCCGTGGATGATCCCGCGACCGCCGCAGCCGCGACCGACCTCGGGGCCACCGAGCTCCATCGCGAACACCCCGTCGCGCTTGAAGCAGACATCGCCGATCTCGACCTTCTCGCCGGCCAACTTCTTCTTGGAAGAGGTCTCGATGATGGTCGGCGTGGCGCGTCCGCCGAAGAGCAGCGTGGTGGTATCGCTCTTCGGGTCGCAGCCGAGCAGCAGGACCTTTTTGCCCTGCCGCGCCAACATGTAGGAGAGGTTGGCCAGCGTGAAGCTCTTGCCGATACCACCCTTGCCGTAGATCGCAATGACCTGCGTCTCCACGCCCGAGCCGGAGGCCGATGCGGGCAGCGCGACGTCGATCGCGGCGGCGGTATTGGTGGCGGCTTCAGGCATTCGCACCCCTCCAGTCGAGGACCATCTTCAGGCAGGTTGGATCATTGAAGGCGGTCTCGTAGGCATCGGCTGCCCCGGCCACCTCACGGCGATGGGTGATCAGACCATCCAGCGACAGGCGTCCCGCCTCGATCAGCTCACGCACCGCAGCCAAGTCCGGCTCGCGGAACTCCGCGGCCACTCGCAGGCGCATCTCGCGCATGAAGGCCGGCGGAAAATTGAATGACAGCGGCGCCTCGTAGAAACCGGCCAGCACGATCTCGCCACCATGGGCCAGACGACCGACCAGCTTGTCGAGCAGCGTGCCGTCGCCGCTGACGTCGTAGATCGCGCCGTAATCGCTGCGACTGTCGGCCTCGGGGTCCATGACCTCGTAGCCTTCGGCGCCGTCGGCGCGCTGCGGATTGGTCTCCCAGACCACCGGCGCGGCACCCGCGGCAACCGCAACCCGAGCCAGCAGCCGACCGAGTACGCCGTGACCGATGATCAACTCCGGCAGGCGACCGTCCGCCGCATGGGCCGCGTGATAAGCGGTGGCGGCCAAGGCCAGCAGCACGGCCTGATCGTCGCGCTCCTGCGTCTGCAACGCGCTCGGGACCGACAACAGCCGCGCACCGGGGATGACGACCCGCGATGCGGCGCCGCCGAACAGACCGTTCACGTCGCCGTAGCAGCGCGCCCCGGGGACGAAGACCTGATCACCGACTTGGCAACCGCTGTCATCGCCGGCCCAGGCGACCTTGCCCACCGACTCGTAACCGGGCACCAAGGGATAGCCCATCCCCGGAAACGGCGGCATCCGACCGGACCAGAGCAGCCGCTCGGTGCCGGTGCTGATGCCGCTGAAGTCCACATCGACAACACAATCCGCCGCAGACGGAGGCGTCAGCGCCAAGCGCCGGACCTCCAGGGTCTTTGGCTGATCGAGGACGACCGCCAGTGCGGTCATGTCGATGGAGGGGCTCACGAGTCAGGGTTCTCTGCGACCGGTTGGGGTCGACTGGCTGGGGTAGTGGAAACTGTGTGTCAGTCTAGCCTGACTAATTTCTATGTCAAGTAGGATTTACACTTTTACTGTCAATCCAGCTTGTCACTTGCCGCCGGTCAGTGGACGTATCGTCGACGGGGTAGGAAGGGGGGAGCAGGATGAGGAGCCGGCGCGTCGCTATCGGGGTTCGGGGTTCGGGGTTCGGGGTTCGGGGTTCGGGGTTCGGGGTTCGGGGTTCGGGGTTCGGGGTTCGGGGTTCGGGGTTCGGGGTTCGGGGTCGCTATCGCCGTCCAAGCCTGCATCGATCCATCGTCGATACCGATACCGATACCGATACCGATAGCGACCCCGATAGCGACGACCCCGATCCCGATCCCGACAGGTCTGACCGCTGCTGCCGGGCGATCAGCCCGCCCGCGCCAACATGATCCGCGTCTGCATGGGGCGGCGGGTGCGCACCAGGCGCATCCGCTCGAAGCCGGCGGCGGCGAGCATGGCCTTGAGTTCGCGAGGCGGGCGCGGCCGACCGCTGCCCATCGCCAGCAGGTAGAGCCCGAAGTAGGCGTCGCCGATGGGCGCGGCCCCCGGGGTCTCGGACATGGGCTCGGTGATCAGCAGCGTGCCGCCCTTGGGCAGCGCCGCCCGAGCGGCCCGCAGGATGGTCATGGCGTTGGCGTCGTCATGGTCGTGCACCACCCGCACCAAGGAGATGATGTCCGCCCCCCGGGGCAGTTCGTCGGCCATCAGGTCGCCACCATGGGCGATGGCCCGATCCCCCAGCCCGAGCTCATCGAAGCGCCTGCGGGCGCGCTCGGCCACCGCAGGCAGGTCGAACAGCATGAGCCGCAGCTGCGGCCAGCGCTTGGCGGCGGCGATGAGAAAATTCCCCTCGCCACCGCCGATGTCGAGCAGGCAGCGATGCCCCTTCAGCGCATAGGCGTCCAACGTATCGTCCGCCACGAAGCCGTGGGAGGCGGTCATCAGCTCCGAGTAGGCGGCCACCGCATGGTCTTCGGATTGGGCGGCATCGGCATTACCCGCATAGGCCCAATAGCGGCCGAGTTCGGTCTGCGCAACCTCGCCGCGGAGCAGCGCCAGCGGATCGGCGAGGTCTTGATAGAACATCCGGTGGTGCCGCACCATGGCGGCGATGCCGGGGTTGCCGCGCATCGCGGCCCCGTGCCGGCCGAGTCCGTAGCGACTCTCACCGCTCCGGTCCGTGCCGCGCCGCTCCAACAGCGCCAGCGCCACGGCGGCGCGCAGCAGGCGCTCGGCGGCCTCGGGCGTGAGATCGAGTTCGGGGGCCAGCTGCGGCGCCGTTCGCGGGCCGTCGGCGAGCCGATCAAACAGGTCGAGCTCGACGCAGGCATACAGCACCTGGGAGTAGACAAAGCCGGCGCAGATGTCGAACAGATCGCCGGCACGACGCTGGGCAACCGGGCGCGTCAGCGGAAAGTCCGCCGCCCAGCGCTGAAACACGGGGCTGGCGAAGATCCGGTCGCGCAGCTTGAGGACGCTATCGGGGAACAGGAAGGGCATCTCGGCACATCCTCAGCACGCCGGGACACAAGCGCCGTCGACCGCGCTCGGTGCAACCCCGGACCAGTCTCGACAGCGTTGCCCGGCGGGCAAATACATATAAAAGGTATGGGTAGGCGCGCATCCGCACCCATCCACGGCTAGCCGACCACGCGCTGCGCCAGCTCTGCGGGCAGCAGGCGCTGCATCTCATGCCGCACCAGCGCGACGAGCTTGTCCTGGCCGGGACAGGTCGGGATGGAATCGCAGGCGCCGACAACCAGTTCCCGCAGGCGATCCACCGCACCGTCCAGGCCCAGCTCCGCGGTGGCGCTCGGCCGACCGTGGGCGGCATCCTGCCCCACGGGCTTGCCCAGATCCTCGGGCCGCGAGGCAACGTCGCGGATGTCGTCGGCGACCTGGTAGCCGAGCCCCAGGTTCTCCCCCAAGGCATGCCAAGGTGCCGGGTCATAGCCGGCCGCCGCGGCGCCGGCCTCGGTGGCGGCGGAGAACAGGGCCGCGGTCTTCTCGCGGTGATAGGCGGTGAGATCCACCTGCTGTTCGCATTCCCAGGCCTGGCCGGCGACGATGCCGTGGGACATGCCGACGGCGCGACCGACGATCATGCTCAGCGGCGCCAGCCGCTCCGGCACCCGCAGGGTGTTCCAGGCCAGATTCTCAAACGCCAGCACGATCAGCCCGTCGCCCACCAGCACCGCCAGACGCTCGTCAAAGGCACGATGCACCGAGGGTTTTCCTCGACGCATATCGGCATCATCAAAACAGGGCAGGTCGTCATGCACCAGCGATGCACAGTGCAACAGTTCCAGAGACGCGGCGGCGGCGGCGGCCACCCCGGGCTCGTCGTCACCGCAGGCCTTGGCCACCGCCAGACAGAGCCTCGGGCGCACCCGCCCGCCGCCGGGAAAGACGGCATGCCGCGCGGCGGCGGCCAACCGCGACGGCCCCTTGGGGTCCAGCCCCTTTTCCAGGGCCGCCTCCAGGGCCTGCTCGATGCGTTGGATAGGTTCCATCGTGGTGTTTTGCCCCTCTTCGGCGCCCGCGACGCGCCCAAGACCCGGCGCGGGAGTGTAACGGTTCGTTGTCGATCTTTGGTGTCAGCTAAGATAGACACCTGCCCGATGGGCCGTCAATTGCGATCACCCATTGTCCTAATCGATGTCAATAAGGAGACCGAGCCTTGCCCAAAGACCCTGTCGTAATCATCGGCGCCGGCATCGGCGGCCTGGTGGCCGCCGTGGAGACCGCCGCCCGGGGCCTGCCGGTCACCGTGCTGGAGCGCGCCGCGGCGCCCGGCGGCAAGATGCGCGAGGTCGCCATCGGCGACGCCCGCATCGACGCCGGCCCCACCGTCTTTACCATGCGCTGGGTGTTCGAGGAGGTGTTCGCCAACGCCGGCACCTCGCTAGACGCCGAGCTGAAGCTGAATCCGGCCGACATCATCGCCCGCCACGCCTGGGTCGAGGGCGGCAGGCTCGATCTGTTCGCCGACCTGACACGCTCCGCGGACGCCATCGCCGCCCTGGCCGGCCCCGAGGAAGGCCGACGCTTCCTGTCCTTCAGCGCCGACGCGCGCAGGATCTACCGAACGCTGAAGGGCCCCTTCATCAGCAGCAGCAGCACCAACCCCATCGGCCTGACCATGCGCCTGGGCGCCGGGGGCTTCGGCGACCTGCTCGGCATCAAGCCCTACACCACCATGTGGAAGGCGCTGAGCGGGCATTTCCGCGACCCGCGACTGCGTCAGCTCTTCGGCCGCTACGCCACCTACGCCGGGTCATCGCCGTACCTGGCCCCCGCCACGCTGATGCTGATCGCCCATGTGGAGCAGGAGGGGGTCTGGATCGTCGACGGCGGCATGCACCAGCTCGCCGTCGCCCTGGCCCGCACCGCCGAGCGCCTGGGCGTCAGCATCCGCTACGGCTGCGACGTGGTGGACATCCTCGGACGCCGCCGCGTCTCCGGCGTGCGCCTGCGCGGCGGCGAGGAGATCCGCGCCGGCGCCGTCATCAGCAACACCGATATCAGCGCCTTCGGCGCCGGTCGCCTCGGGCTCGACGTGCAGCGCGCCGCCACGGCTACCCCGCGCAGGGACCGCTCCCTGTCCGCCGTCACCCTAAGCCTCCTCGCCGAGACCTCCGGCTTTCCGCTGCTGCACCACACGGTGTTCTTCTCCAGCGACTACCCGGCCGAGTTCGACAACATCTTCCAGCGCCGGCGCTTGCCCGACGAGCCCACCGTCTATATCTGCGCCCAAGACCGGCGCGCCGCCGGCGAGCCCGATGTCGACGGCCCCGAGCGCCTGCTGCTGCTCGTCAACGCCCCGGCGGACGGCGACACCAACCCCCTGAACCAGACCGAGATCGACCAATGCGCGGCTCGCACCTTTACCCTGCTGGAGCGTTGTGGACTCCAGATCGACCATCGCCCCGAGACCAGCGTGATCACGACGCCGGCGGACTTCGAGCAGCTGTTCCCGGCCACCGGGGGCGCCCTCTACGGCCGCGCATCCCATGGCTGGCGGGCATCATTCAGCCGCCCGGGATCGCGCAGCCGGGTGCCGGGACTCTATCTGGCGGGGGGCAGCGCGCACCCGGGGGCGGGCGTGCCGATGGCGGCGCTGTCCGGGCGATTGGCGGCGGCGAGCCTGGCCGAGGACCTGCGTTTGACGCGGCGGTAGCCGACGGCGGCTATCTATGGTGGTACATCGACGCCCACAGCGATGACGGCCGCCACGGCCTCACCATCATTGCGCTCATCGGCAGCGTCTTCTCGCCCTACTACGCCTGGGCGCGCCGCCGTGGGCGCACCGACCCGGAGCACTTCTGCGCCCTGAACGTGGCCCTCTACGGCGTCGACAAGGGCTGGGCCATGACCGAGCGCGGCAGTGGCGACCTGACACGCAGCGCCACCGAGCTGCACATCGGCCCCAGCAACCTGCGCTGGGACGGCAACAGCCTGATCATCGACATCAATGAGATCGGCGCGCCGATCCCGCAACGCATCCGCGGCCAGGTGCGGGTCCACCCCAAGGCCGTTACCAGCCATCCGGTCGCCCTCGACGGCAACGGCCGGCACCGCTGGTGGCCCATCGCGCCGGAGTCGCGGGTGGAGGTGGCGCTGGACCGGCCCGAGCTGCGCTGGCACGGCAACGGCTATTTCGACACCAACGACGGCGACGAGCCCTTGGCCGCAGGCTTCCAGCGCTGGGACTGGTCCCGCGCCAAGCTCTCCCGAGGCTCGGCAGTACTCTACGACGCCACCCGCCGCAACGGCGAGCGCGTCCCCCTGGCCCTGCGCTTCGACGGCAAGGGCGGCGCCGAGCCCTTCGAGCCGCCGGCCCGGGTCGGGCTCCCCACCACCAGGGTATGGCGCATCCGGCGCGGCACCCAAACCGACCCAGGCAGCCAGGCCCGCATCGCCGAGACCTTGGAAGACACCCCGTTCTACGCCCGCTCCAACGTCGCCGCCCGGATCTTGGGCGAGGATATCCACGCCTTCCACGAAAGCCTCGACCTGGACCGCTTCGACAGCCGCTGGGTCGAGCTACTGCTGCCGTTTCGGATGCCGCGCCGGGCCAAGGCCGACTGACCGACCGAGCGCAAAGCCCCGCCGCCACGCCCGGCGCACGAAACGCCGATCCTCGACGCTACAGAGGGCCTAGCAATGGCTGCCGCCTGGGAGATGCAGGGCATCGGCCAAGTCCATACCGTCGGCCCCCTATGGACAGCACGGCGGCAATGCGCCCAACGCCACAGGCCGCAGCCGCCTTCCGCGCACGCAGAGCAGTATCGGGCGCCGCCGTCACGACACCAAGCCCGCACCACCCGGCCACCCACACCGCAGGTGCAAAAAAACTACAGTTTTCGGTAGCAAAAATGAAACACCCCGACATTTTGTCTCTTTTTTTCTAAAAAGCTGTTGCGCGAACCTCCCGCGTGGTCTAGTATTCAACCCGCAACAACGATTGCGTCTCGCCGAAGCAATCCTTAGAACTTTTTAACAACAGCGGAGAATAGGATGAACAAAAAGCTCATCACTCTGGCAGTCGCAGCCGCCCTCGCAGCTCCGGCAGCCGCAATGGCCGAAGCCACCCTCTACGGTAAGGTCCACGTTTCCATCGACTACGTCGACGTTGACAACTTTGCCACTTGGGGCGCCGTGCCGCGCACCTCCGGCGCGCCCAACATCATCGCGGGCTCCAACACCTATCTCGATGCGTTGGCATTCGGCGGCTACCCCGTCAATCCGGCCAACCGGTCCCGGAACCGCGACGGGGTCGCCCCCACCGGCACCAACTTCTACAGCCCGAACGGCACCGTCGCCGGGGCCGTCATGTTCGCGCCGGACACGGTGATGGACATCTATAGCGTCAACGCCGACGGCGACGTCGTTCAGACCCCCGTTGACGTCAGCGGTGGGAATGTCTTCAGCACCGTCTACAACAGCGAGTACAGCAAGTTCATCCGCAACGGCTACACCCCCGAGGTGGCGCAGGTCATGGCCATCCAGGAAGCGGCCATCATGACGGAAAGCCTGGCCGACGGCGAACAGCTGCAGGCGGCCTACGCCAACGCGGTCCTCGCCGGCCAGGGCCAGAAGTTCAAGGGCTGGAGCCTCGACAGCAACGCCCGCTCCAGCCGCATCGGCGTCAAGGGCTCCGAGGATCTGGGCAACGGCATCAAGGCCATCTACCAGATCGAGTTCGGTGTCGATATCGCCAACGAGAATCGCGATACCGCCATTGCCAACGGCAACCGCGGCGACGGCGTCTCGATGCGCAACAGCTTCGTCGGTCTGGCCGGCAACTTCGGTACCTTCCTGATCGGGCGTCACGACACCCCGCTGAAGATCTCCACCGCCAAGCTGGATCTGTTCACCGACACCCTGGCGGACTACAACCACACCGTCGGCTTCAACGATGTGCGCGCCGACAATGCGATCGCCTACATCTCGCCGAGCTTCAGCGGCTTCAGCATGGCTGCGGCCCTGATCCCGTCCGGCGGCGCCTCGCCCCTGGGTGACTACAACAACAGCAACGACAGCATCGCCAGCGCCTACTCCATCGCTGCGATCTACAACAACGGCCCGTTCTACGCGTCGGTGGCCTACGAGAACCTGACCGCTGACCACTGGACGGGTAATTCCGATCCGTTCGCGGGCACCATCTACGAGGGCTCGACCACCGACGACGTCTACCGGGGCCTGTACGGCAGCAACGCCAAGGACGACACCAAGTGGCGTATCGGCCTTGGCCTGCTGGACTGGAACGGCTTCACGCTGACCGGCATCTACGAGGACCGCAGCAACGTCCTCGGTGCGCCGAAGGAAGCCAGCCAAGCGCTGTGGCAGATCCAGGCCGGCTACGCCTTCGGCAACAACATGGTCAAGGCCATGTACGGCCAGGCCGAGGTCGATCGGTGCGCCGATCCGTTCAACGCCGGCTACCGCTTCACCTGCGCCCCCTACGGCCTGGACATCATCGACAACCAGGACATCAGCACCTGGGCGATTGCCTTCGATCACAACTTCAGCAAGCGCACCAAGGCCTATGCCCTGTACACCGCCATGGACTCCAACGCCAAGGCCGGCGACTGGAGCGGCTTCTCGCTGGGTATGATCCACAGCTTCTGATCGCGCCATTGACGGCCCGTCGGGCCGCGGGCAACCGACAACGGATCGGTCGGAACGCGGCCTGACGTAGATCAGCGATAGGGGGAGGGGCGAAAGCCCCTCCCCTTTTTTGTTTCCCCCCGAACACCGCCCAAGCTTCGCTCACGCAAGCGCTGCCCGCACCTTTCAGCAGGGCAATCGGCGCCCAATAGTTGCCGCCATCCGCATCCTGTGGTTCGATGGCGACATGCGCGCCCCGAGCGGGCGCCTGATACGCCACGGCACAACGAGCCCGGACCCGAGCCCACACGCCCCCGGATGCCTGTTTCCCGCCACGGATAGATCGATCGGCCGATCTGCAACAGCCGCCTCGATCAGCCCGTTGTTGCGGGAATCCGACGCGCAGCCCGACGGGTCCGCCATTGTCCGCCATGTCGCGATCGCGGCAGCCGCCGCGCGACCGACCCCAACGCGATGAGGACGCTTTTCATGACCCAGCCACAAGCCGCCGGCGACGCGCCCCGGACGCGGCCGGCCCGGACCAGGCCCCGGGATGCAGCCGCGCCGCTGCAGCCCCGCGGCCCATCAACAAACGCCGGTCTGCCGGGGGGCGCGGCCCGCTCCCTCGGCATCATCGGCGAGCGCATCTACCGACTCCTGGCCACGCCGGGGGTGGGCGAGCCGGTGCCGGGCACGGCGACCACCCGCGACCAGCTACGCCTGCTGCGTCACTGGCTGGAACGGCAGACCACCCAGCAGGACGACACCCATCGCGGCCGGCTCGCGGGCCAGGTGCTGCGCTTCCTCGCGGTGCCGGACGAGCACCCGCTCGCGGTCTGCGGCCTGCACATCGGCCGGGTGCGGCTGCTCACCAGCGTGCTCGCCGAGCATGCCGATACCGAGGCGGACCCCGCCGACACCCAGCTCCAGCCGCCGGCCTGATGGGCCAAGCCCAATGCAAGCCCCCTACGACGGGACTTCTGCGACTGGGCCAACCCCCAGGCCACCCTGCTCCGTGCCCGCCGACTCGACGAGGCCGCTAGTGCTTTGCCGCGAAAATTCCGAGACCGCCCGCAGCTGTGGGAGCGATTTGCAATCGCGACCGCCGCGACGCGGAAGTCGCGACTGCAAGTCGCTCCCACAGCGCCAATTGGGCATGCCGGCGGTCTTGGGACTTCCGCAGCGGTGCACTAGCGACCTGATCGCCGACGGGATCGAGAGCATCGGCAAGGGCGAGGTGCGCGTCCTTTAAGCGTCCCAGCGAACCGTACGATCGCTTCGTCCCGCTGGTCCAGGAGATAGGCTTCCCATGCGCTTCACCGATATCTTTATCCACCGCCCGGTGCTCGCCAGCGTGGTGAGCCTGCTGATCTTCATCCTGGGCCTGCGCGCCCTGGTGGATATGGAGGTGCGGCAATACCCGAAGACGCAGAACACCGTGGTGACCGTGACAACGGCCTATCCCGGCGCCAGCAGCGAGCTGGTCAAGGGCTTCATCACCACGCCGTTGCAGCAGGCCATCGCCGAGGCCGACGGTATCGATTATCTGGTCGCCACCAGCAGCCAGGGGGGCTCGACCATCGAGGCCAACATGCGGCTGAACTACGATCCGAACGCCGCCGTGGCCGAGATCCAGTCCAAGGTGGCGAGCAAGCTCAACGTGCTGCCGGCGGCGGCCCAGAACCCGGTCATCGACTCCACCACCGGCGACAGCACGGCGCTGATGTACCTGGCCTTCTACAGCCGTGCCATGACCCTGCCGCAGATCACCGATTACCTGATCCGCGTGGTGCAGCCGCAGATGCAGGCCCTGGATGGGGTCGCCAAGGCCGAGCTGATCGGCAACCAGACCTTCGCCATGCGCATCTGGCTCGACCCCGACCGGATGGCCGCACTTGGCGTCGCCGGCGACGAGGTGGCCGCTGTGCTGGCGGCGAACAACTACCTGGCCGGCGTCGGCCAGCTGCGCGGCGACCGGGTCCAGATCGACCTCGCCACCACCACCGACGTCAGCAGCATCGAGGACTTCCGCAACCTGATCATCCGCGAGGACGAGGGCACGCTGATTCGGCTCCAGGACATCGCCCGCGTCGAACTCGGCAGCGCCGACTACGACTCGGTCACGCTGTACAAGGACTATCCGGCCATCTTCATCGGCATCAAGCAGACCCCCGGCGCCAACCCGCTGGACGTCGCCGAGCGCGTCCACGCGCTGCTGCCCAGCCTGCGCGCCCAGTTCCCGGAGGGCCTGGAGGCCTTCATCCCCTACGATGCCAGCGAATTCATCGCCGACTCCATCGACGAGGTCTTCACCACCCTGGCCGAGGCGGTGCTGATCGTGCTGTTCGTCATCTTCCTGTCCCTGGGATCGATCCGCGCCGCGCTGATCCCGTCGGTGGCGGTGCCGTTGTCCATCGTCGGCGGCGCCTTCCTGATGCTGCTGATGGGCTTCTCCATCAACCTGCTGACGCTGCTGGCGATGGTGCTCGCCATCGGGTTGGTGGTCGATGACGCCATCGTCGTGGTCGAGAACGTCCACCGCCACCTGGAGATGGGCAAGGACGGCATCACCGCCGCCATCGACGCCGCCCGCGAGCTGGCGCTGCCCATCATCGCCATGACCACGACGCTGGTGGCCGTGTACGCCCCCATCGGCTTCATGGGCGGGCTGGTGGGCTCGCTGTTCGTCGAGTTCGCGTTCACCCTCGCCGGCGCGGTGCTGATCTCCGGGATCATCGCGCTGACGCTCTCACCAATGATCGCCGCGCGGGTGCTGCACTCCAGCAAGCAGGAGGGCCGCTTCGAACACCTGGTGGAGGGCTTCTTTCAGTGGCTCGCGGGGGTCTACGGCCGCGCCCTGCGCGGCTGGCTGCGCTTCCCCGGCACCACGGTACTGGTGGCCATCGTCGTGCTCGGCGGCATCTATGCCATGTACGGCATGACCAAAAAGGAGCTGGCGCCCACCGAGGACCAGAGCATCCTGTTCTTCATGGGCACGGCCCCGCAGACGGCTACCATCGACTACGACCTGGACTATGTCGATCAGATCCTGACCCTGTTCCAGGGCTTCCCCGAGTACCAGGAGGGCTTCCTGCTCGCCGGCTTCGGCGGCAGCCCGACCAGCACCTTCGGCGGCTTCAAGATGCCGCCGCCGGACCAGCGCCAGCGCTCCCAGACCGAGGTCCAGCCGCTGCTCCAGGGCGCGCTCGCCGGCATCCCCGGCATGCAGATCGTGGTCTTCCCGCGCCCGAGCCTGCCGAGCCCGGGGCAAGGCATCCCGGTGGAATTCGTCATCGTCTCCGACGCCGAGACCGAGGAGTTGAACGACCTGGCCGACCAGCTGCTCGGTCGCGCCATGGGCAGCGGCCAGTTCATGTTCCTGCAGAAGGACGTCAAGTACGAGCGCCCGCGCACCACCATCGAGATCGATCGCGACCTCGCCGGCGACCTGGGAATCGACATGCAGCAGCTCGGCCGCTCCCTGGCGGTGATGCTGAACAACGACTACGTCAACTGGTTCAGCCTGGAAGGTCGCAGCTACAAGGTCATCCCCCAGGTGGAGCAGGCGGCGCGCAACGCCATCGACGACGTCGAAGGCTTTCACATCCGCACCGCCAACGGCGAGCTGGTGCCGCTGTCGACGCTGGTCAGCATCAGCGATCAGGTGGTGCCGTCGAAGCGGACCCAGTTCCAGCAGCTCAACGCCATCACCCTCTCCGGCGTCATGACCCCGGGCGTGGCCCTGGGCGACGCCCTGGCCTATCTGGAGACCACCGCCGCGGAGATCTTCCCGCGCAACGTGCGCTGGGACTACAAAGGCGAATCACGCCAGTTCAAGACCGAGGGCGGCGCGCTGGAGACGACCTTCTTCCTGTCGCTGCTGGTCATCTACCTGGTCCTGGCCGCCCAGTTCGAGTCCTGGCGCGACCCCTTTGTGATCCTGATGTCGGTGCCGCTGTCGATCTTCGGCGCCATGACCTTCCTGTTTCTCGGCTTTGCCAGCATCAACATCTACACCCAGGTGGGGCTGATCACGCTCATCGGCCTGATCGCCAAGAACGGCATCCTCATCGTCGAGTTCGCCAACCAGCTGCGCCAGCGCGACGGCCTGGACCGCCGCAGCGCCATCGAGCAGGCATCACAGATCCGGCTGCGCCCGATCCTGATGACCACGGTGGCCATGCTGGTGGCCATGATCCCGCTGCTCATCGCCACCGGCCCCGGCGCCGTCAGCCGCTTCGACATCGGCCTGGTCATCATCACCGGACTCGGCATCGGCACCCTGTTCACGTTGTTCATCGTGCCCGCCGTCTACCTGCTGGTGGCCGCTCGTGATCCGGCCCGCCCCGCCATTGCGGAGCCTGATCCGGTCGCTGGCTAGGCTAAGGATCGGTTCAGAAACAAGTGGCGCAGACGCCCGCTCGCTGAGCCTTTTGATTGGCCGTTTCGTGGTTGCGTCTGCACCACTTGTTTCTGAACCTTGACTAAGCTTGAAGTCCGGCTAGCCCTCGGCCAAGGCGCGGGCGCGCTCGAAGGCCTGATCGAGCACCAGGCGCAACTCGACCAGATCTACGGGCTTCATCAGCAGCTTGCAGACGCCGCCGCGGTTGACCGCGTCCACCAGTCGCTGCGGGTCGCCGGGGCGGATGGCCAGTAGCTGCACCAGGCGCGGGAAGAGCCGGCGCAGGCGCTCGGCGACCTCAATGCCGCTGCCGTCGGGGCTCTCGTCTTCGATCAGCGCGACGCCGATGCGCTCGCGCACGATCAGCGCGCAGGCGTCGTCGAGCCGGCAGGGCGTGAACACCTGCCAGCCATGCTCGCCGATCCACTCGGCCAGGGCCTCGCGGGTGTCGTCGTGGCCGACGAACAGCAGCAGCCCGCGCTCCAGCGCCCCCTGTGCGCGGCGCGGTAGGATCGGTCGCAGCTCGCGCACCAGCTCGCCGAAGGCATCGGCCGGGATCGGGCGTGAGGCCAGATAGCCCTGGATCAGCTCACAGCGCTGGGCCACCAACAGGTCCAGCTCGACCTCGGTCTCGACGCCCTCGGCGACGCTGCGGATGCCGAGGCTGCGGGCCATGGACAGGATCGCCCGGACGATGGTGGCGGCACCCGGCTCTTGGACCATGGCGGAGACGAAGCTGCGATCGATCTTCAGCGTGTCCACCGGGAAGCGCGCCAGATAGCCGAGGCTGGAGTAGCCGGTGCCGAAGTCGTCCAGGGCGATGGCGACGCCCAGGGCGCGGATCTGCTCCAGCTCCTGCTGCGCCAGCGCCGGCGCCTTGAGCAGCACCCGCTCGACCACCTCGACCTGGAGTAGCGAGCCGGGCACGTGATAGCGGCGCAGCAGCTCGCCGATGGTCTCGGCCAGCCCGCCGGCGGCGATCTGCGCCTCGGCGACGTTGACGGAGACAAAGATCGGTGCCAGCTTGTCCCGCCGCCACTCGGCGAGCTGACGGATCGCCTGCTCGATGACCCAGCGCCCCAGGGGCAGGATCAGGTCGCTGGACTCGGCAACCTCGATGAACGCCCCCGGGGCGAGCAGCTTGTCGCCCCGGCGCCAGCGCAGCAGGGCCTCGGCGCCCTCGATGATCCCGGTGCCGGCGTCGACCACGGGCTGGTAGTGCAGCTCGAAGGCATCCGCGGCCAGGGCCTCGCGCAGGGCCGCCTCCAGGGCGAGGCGCGCATCGGCAGCGGCGGTGATCTCCGGCCGATAGAAGGCGATCTCGCCGGCGCCGTCCTGCTTGGCCTGGAGCAGGGCCGAGGCGGCGCTGCGCAGCAGCTCCGCGGACTCGACGGCATCGTCCGGGAACAGCGCGACGCCGACCCCGGCGGTCAAGCGCAGACGGAGGTCGGCCGCCGGCTGCAACGGCTCGCCGCAGGCGGCCTGATAGCCGGCGGCCAGCTGCGAGGCGGTGGCGAAGCCGTCCGCGGTCTCGGCGACGACGACGAAGGTGTCGTCGCCCAGCCGGGCGAGCAGATCGGCGGGGCGCAGCCGACCCGCCAGCTGCTCGCCCACCAGCCGCAGCACCGCATCGCCGATGCCGTGTCCGCGGGCCACCACCAGCCCCTTGAAGTGGTCCAGGTCGACATAGAAGACCCCGAAGCGGCGCCCCTGCGCCTTGGCGTCGGCGACCACCTGCACCAGCCTGGAGCGCAGCGCCCGCTCGTTCGGCAGGTCGGTCAGCGGGTCCAGGCTCGACAGGCGCTCGATCTCCTCGGCGGAGCGGTGCGCCTGGGTAATGTCGCTGAAGACGGCGACATAATTCGCGATCTGCCCGTTCTCGTCGCGAATCGCATTGATGCTCATCCACTCGGGGTAGACCTCACCGTCCTTGCGCCGATTCCACAGCTCCCCCTGCCAGTGGCCGCAGTGCGGGTCCGCCAGTGCCGCCCACATGGCGACGTAGAAGTCCCGGTCCTGTCGACCGGACTGCAGGATGCGCGGATTCTGCCCCACCACCTCATCGGCACCGTAGCCGGTGATGGCCGTGAACGCCGGATTGACGGCCACGATGTTGCCGTCCGGATCGGTGATGGTGATGCCCTCGGCGGTGCTGTAAAAGACCGCGTTCGCCAGCCGTTCGAGTTCGGCCCGGCGGCGCCGCTCGCTGAGATCGGTGATCCGCGCCAGCATCACATGGGCGTCGCCGAACGGGACCTTGCGCCCGCCCACATCGGCCAGGAACAGGCTGCCGTCGCGGCGTCGGTGCTGCCAGGTCATGCGCGCGTTGCCGCGGGCGCGGATGCGGGCCTCGAACTCCGCCCATGCGGCAACCGACAGCCTGCCGTCGGGCTGCTCCGGCGGGGAGACGGCCTGGGGCATCAGACCGGCCATCTGCGCCGGCGCGTCGTAGCCGAACAGCCGGGCCGCCGCGGGATTCACCTCGCTGAGACCCAGCGCTTCGCCGAGCAGCCACAGCGCCTCGTCGGCGGTCTCGAACAGGGCGCTGTAGCGTGCCTTGCTGTCGGCCAGGGCCTGGCGGGCGCGGCGCTCGTCGGTGATGTCGATGATGGTGCCGATGCTGCGCTGGGGGCGGCCGGCGGCGTCGTAGATGTGGCGGGCACGCTCCCGCACCCAGCGCACCTCGCCGTCGGCACGCAGGATGCGGTGGTCGATCAGGTGCGGCCTGGCCTCCGCCAGCGAGGCCTCGTAGTCGAACAAGACCGCATCGCGGTCCTCGGGGTGCACCAACTGATAGAAGGCATCCTCGTCCTTCGGCCCCTCCCCCGGCGCAAGCCCGAAGATCTGGTGGGTCTGCTCGGACCAGAGGAGACGACACCCGCACAGGTCCATCTCCCAGGCACCGAGCCCGGTGATCTGCTGCGCGGCCTGGAGCATCTCCTGGCTGCGGCGCAGCTCGGTGACGTCGCGGCTGACGCCGAGCACGCCGATGATCCGGTCGTCGGCATCGCGGCAGGGGGTCTTGATCACATCCACCAAGATCCGCCGGCCGTCGGGATAGGCCTTCCAGAGGTCACGCCGCCGCGGTTGTCCGTCGGCGAAGATGGCGAGGTCCGCAGCGCGATGCTCGGCCGCCTCTTCGGCCGGGAACAGATCGGCGTCGGTGCAGCCGATGATGTCGGCGGGGTCGCGACCGATCAGGCGGCCGACGGCGGCGTTGCAGTAGCGAAACCGGCCGTCGCGATCCTTGAAGAAGATCAGGTCGGGGATGGCATCGAGCACGAATCGCAGCCATTCGCGATCGGCGCTGGGATCGGCCGCCTCGGCGGCGCCAGCGGTGCCGGGGGCTGCGCCCGTCGGTTGCTTGGACATGCTTCTGTTCGGTTGCTCTCATGCGGACGACGACCATGACCCCGGAGTGTAGCGGACTCGGATTTGCCATGTCGGGAAACCGCTTCATCCTTGCGGCCAGCCCGGATATTTCATGAATCTCACGCAAAGGCGCGAAGACGCGAAGGAAACCAAGCGCTTGGACAGGTTGTTCGATGTGGCTTCGTTTGGAGCATTCGAGCTCGCTGCGGAATCGCCTCGCCCTTGGTACTATCGGCCCGGCCTTCGCCAACAATACCCATTGCAACCGCTGCCGCAAGCAAGCCCCTTGGCCCACCCCGACCCCAAGCACGGCAACCCGCAAGCCGAGGAGTCCCTCGCCGGCGCCGTGGAGCGGGTGACCTTCCACAGCTCCGACAGCGGCTTTTGCGTGCTTCGGGTGCGCGTGCGCGGCCAACGCGAGCTGGTGACCGTGATCGGCTCGGCGGCCTCGGTGGCGCCGGGCGAGTATGTGGAATGTCGCGGCTGGTGGGTCAACGATCGCCAGCACGGGTTGCAGTTCAAGGCCATCGCGCTGAAGGTGATCCCGCCGAGCACGTTGGAGGGGATCGAGCGCTACCTGGGCTCGGGCATGGTCCGCGGCATCGGCCCGCACTATGCCGGGCGGCTGGTGCGGGCCTTCGGCGAGGGCGTCTTCGACGTGATCGAGGACAACCCGGAGCGGCTGTTGGAACTGCCCGGCATCGGCCCAAAGCGTCATCAGCGCATCGTCGAGGCCTGGGCCGAGCAGAAGGTCGTGCGCGAGATCATGGTGTTTTTGCAGTCCCACGGCTGCGGCACGGCGCGGGCGGTGCGCATCTACAAGACCTACGGCGACGCGGCCATCGAGCGGGTGCGCGAGAACCCCTACCGCCTGGCGCTGGACATCCACGGCATCGGCTTCAAGACCGCGGACCAGATCGCCCAACGCCTCGGTATCGCCCACGATGCCCTGATCCGCGCCCAGGCCGGCGTGCGCCATGTGCTGCAGGAGATCGCCGGCGACGGCCACTGCGCCGCCCTGCATGAGGCCCTGGCCGAGCAGACGGTGCAGCTGCTCGGCATCCCGCCGGCCATCGTTGCAAAGGCCATCGACGCCGAGCTGGTCGAGGAGAACCTGGTCGCCGAGACCATCAACGACCGCCCGGCGCTGTTGCTGACGCCGTTGCAGCGCGCCGAGGTCGGCATCGCCCGCGGCATCGCCCGGCTCGGGCGCGCGCCTCCGCCCTGGGGCAGCATCGATGCGGCCAAGGCCCTGCCCTGGATCGAGCAGGTCACCGGCCTGGCGCTGTCGCCGTCCCAGCGCGAGGCCGTGGCCGCGGCCATCAATGCCAAACTCGCCATCGTCACCGGCGGCCCCGGGGTCGGCAAGACCACCGTGGTCAACTCCATCCTGCGCATCCTCGCCGCCAAGGGCGTGCGCATGCAGCTGTGCGCCCCCACCGGGCGGGCGGCCAAGCGGCTCAGCGAGTCCACCGCGCGGGAGGCGCGCACCATCCACCGGCTGCTCGAATTCGACCCGCAGATCATGGGCTTTCGGCGCGACCAGTATCGGCCGCTGGAGACCGACCTGGTGGTCGTCGACGAGACCTCGATGGTGGACACCGTGCTGATGAACCAGCTCCTGCGCGCCGTGCCCACCGGCGCCGCCGTGCTGTTGGTGGGCGACGTCGACCAGCTGCCGTCGGTGGGCCCCGGCGCGGTGCTGGCCGACCTGATCGACTCCGGCCGCGTGCCGACCTTTCGGCTCACCGAGGTCTTCCGCCAGGCGCGCTCGTCGCGGATCATCACCAACGCCCATCGGATCAATGCCGGCAAGCGCCCCGAGCCCCCCGCCGAGGGCACCGACAGCGATTTTTATCTGATCCGCGCCGACGACGCCGAGGCCGTCTACGGTTTGCTGATGCGCGTCGTCACCGAGCGTATCCCGCGCCGCTTCGGTCTCGACCCGGTGCGCGACCTGCAGGTCCTGACGCCGATGAACCGCGGCGGCCTCGGCGCCCGCGCCCTGAACATGGAACTGCAGCACCGGCTCAACCCCAACGGCCAGCCGCGTATCGAGCGCTTCGGCAGCACCTTCGCCCCGGGCGACAAGGTCATTCAACTCATCAACGACTACGACAAGGAGGTCTTCAACGGCGACATCGGCCGCATCGCCCAGATCGATGCCGTCGAGGGCCTGCTCGGCATCGACTTCGACGGCCGCCTGGTCGAATACCAGGCCGGCGAGCTCGACGCCGTCGCGCTGGCCTACGCCACCACCGTGCACAAGGCCCAGGGCAGCGAATACCCCGCCGTGGTCATCCCGCTGGCCATGCAGCACTTCACCCTGCTGCGCCGCAACCTGCTCTACACCGCCGTCACCCGCGGCCGGTCGCTGGTGGTGCTGATCGCCGAGCCCCGCGCCCTCGGCATGGCCGTGCGTCAGAGCGGCGGCGAGCGCCTGACCCGATTGCGCGAGCGGCTGCTCGAGGCGCCGGAGTTCGCCCTCGAATAGCGCGCCGGCCCCTCGTGCAGCAGCGCGGATCGGCCGGGGCCGTCACCGAAGTCCGGCGACAAGACCGGCAGGGACGGTTGCCCGGAAGACCGCCCTTCTCAGGCGCTGCCAAGCCACTCGCTGCGCCGGCGCAGGGCCGGTTCCGGCGGCTGTGGCAACCACTTCAGCTCGCAGGTGTCGGCCGGCGCCGGCTCGGGCCGTACCTCGAAGACCATCAGCTCGTCGCGGCGGAAGGCGTGGACGCTGACCGTCGCTTCGGCGGGGACAGCGGCGATGAGGGCGTCGAGGTTGGCGGCGTTGGCGCGCAGGCCGTCGACGGCGACGATCTCATCCCCGGCGGAGAGCCCGGCGCGCTGGGCCGGGCGATCGTCGAGGACGACGGCGAGTCGGGCGGCGCTGACATCGGCGGCGAGACGTACGCCGATGTCGGGGCGGGGTGTGAGCGCGTCGAAGCCCTCCACGCAGCCGCCGAGGTCCTTCGGCCCTGTGCCGGGGCGCAACCGCAGCATGATGCCGACACCGGCCAGCAGCTCGGTCAGGTCCAGGTCTTCGGTGCCGTCGAGGGCGTGGGCAAAGAAGCCCTCCAGGTCGACGCCGGCAACCTCGGCGGCGATGGCCTCGACGCCGCGCTCGGGGACGCCGACGCCGGTGCGACCGTAGCGCTGCCACAGGGTGCGCATGACGTCGTCGAGGGTGCGCGCGCCGTTGCTGCGGTGGCGGATGGTGAGATCCAGGGCGAGGGCGATGAGGGTGCCCTTGGCGTAGTAGCTGACGATGGCGTTGGGGGCGTTCTCGTCCTGCTTGTAGAACCGGGTCCAGGCGTCGAAGCTGGATTCGGCGACGCTCTGGCGCAGCCGCCCCGGGTTGCGCTGGACCCGGGTGATGGTCTCGGCGAGCATGGTCAGGTAGCCGCGGGGCTCGATGCGACCGCTGCGCACCAGCATCAGCTCGTCGTAGTAGGACGTGATGCCCTCGAAGGCCCAGAGCAGGCGGGTGTGCACCTCCCGCTCCAGCCCGCCGCGCTGGAAGACCTCCGGGCGGATGCGCTTGACGTTCCAGAGGTGGAAGTATTCGTGGCTGCAGAGCGCCAGGAAGCGGCGATACTCCGGGCTCGGCTGGCCGGGGACGGCGTTGGCGGCGCGGGCGTCCTCATCCGGGCGCGGCAGCTCGTCGCGGCTGCACAGCAGGCTGGAGGACCAGCGGTGCTCCAGGCCGCCGTAGCCGTTGCCGACGGCCATGGTCAGGAACAGGTAGCGATCCACCGGCAGCTCGCCGAACATGGCCGCCTGTTGCTCGCAGATGGGCGCCAGATCGCGGCCGAGCCGCCCCAGGTCGGCGTGCTGGCGGCCCGTGATGGCCATGGCGTGGGGGACGCCGCGGACCGCGAATTCCACCAACTCGAAGCGGCCCATCTCCACCGGGTGATCGATCAGCTCGTCGTAGTCGGCGGCGCGATAGCCACCGAAGCCCCAGGGCTCGGCGCCGTCGCGGGTCAGGCTGGTGGCGACGCGCCAGTCGGCGTAGGCCGGGCCATGCGGCGCCACCAGCTCCAGGCGGCAGGGCAAGGCGTCGTGGTCGAGCAGGCGCAGGAACAGGCTCGGACCGTTGAAATAGCCGTGGGTGCCGTCGAGGTGGGCGGCGCGCACACTGAGATCCCAGGCGTAGACCTGCCAGCGCAGCCGCAGCGCGCCGCTGGCGGGGCCCACCTGCCAGGTCTGCTTGTCGGTCTTGGTCAACGTCAACGGCCCGCCGTCGTCCGTGGCCGCAATGGCGACGATGTTGCGGGCAAAGTCGCGGATCATGTAGCTGCCCGGTATCCAGGCCGGCAGCGCGAGCGTCAGCGCGCCGACGCCGGCCACCCCGGCGGGTATCCGCAGCTCGACCTCAAACAGGTGGGCCTCGGGGCGGACGGGCGTGACGCGATACAACAGGGGGTCTGGGGCGGACATCGGCAGGGCTCCGAAACGGCCAAAAGCCCCCTACCCTACCAAAGAATCGGGCGCATCATCCTCATCCACCGGCTCGCGGAAGGCCGTATAGGCGCTGATGCAGCCCAGCGGCACGACCAGCATGGTCAGCGGCACGGCCACGATCGGCCCGAACAGCAAGGAGATGGCCATGCCCTCGAAGATCGGGTCGAACAGGATCGCCACGGCGCCGGCCATCATGGTCAGATCCGTGACCCAGATCGGGCGCATGCGGGTCTTGCCGGCCTGGAGTACGGCGTCGACGATGGGCAGGCCGCGGTGGACCTCGTTCTTGGCGAAGTCGACCAGCAGGATGGAGTTGCGCACCTCGATGCCGGCCAGCGCGATGAAGCCGATCATCGAGGTGGCGGTGAATTCCGCGTCCATCAGCCAGTGGCCGGGGATGATGCCGATCAGGGTCAGCGGGATCGGGCTCATGATGATGATCGGGTGGATGAAGTTCTTCAGCTCCCAGACCAGCAGGATGAAGATCAGCACCAGGGCGGCGGCGAAGGCCAGGCCAAGGTCCCGGAAGGTCTCGTAGGTGATGGTCCACTCGCCGGTCCACTCAAAGCCGGCGCGGGCGTCGGTCTTTGGCGCGTCGGTGAGGGTGCCCCCGAGCCCCCGGCTGCCGTCCGCGGCCTGGTGGTCGGCGAGCATGGCCTCGACGGCGAGCATGCCGTAGATGGGCGCGCCCAGGCGGCCCTCCATCTCGCCGACGACGTATTCGATGGGCCGCAGGTCCTTGCCGTAGCGGATCGGGTCCTCCTGCATCGGCACGAAGCTGCCGAGCTCGCCCAGCGGCACGCGCTCGCCGGCGTAGGAGGCCACCGGCAGGTCGCCGAGCCGCGACAGGTCGGAGCGGGCGTAGAGCGGCAGTTGGATGACGATGCGGGTCGGCTCCAGCGGGTGGCTGGCGGTCTTGACATCGCCGAGCACGTGCCCGCCCATGGCCATCGCCAGCGTCCGGTTGACCTGGCCGACGGAGACGCCGCGGCGCAGGGCCTTCTCGGTGTCGACGGCGAAGTGCCAGCGGGTATGGGGGTCGGCCATATAGGTGTCCGCATCGACCAGCCCCGGGGTCGCTTCGAACAGCCCGAGCAGGTGCCGGGCCAGGCCGCGGCGGGTGGCATCGTCCGGGCCGTGGACCTCGGCGACGACGGTGGCGAGCACCGGCGGCCCCGGCGGCATCTCCACCACGGCGATGCGCGCGTTGCCCTCGGCGGCCAGCGGCGTGAGCAGCGCGCGGACGGCCACGGCGATCTGGTGGCTGGAGCGCTCGCGCGCGTGCTTATCCTTGAGCATGACCTGGATGTCGGCCTGCCAGGGCCGATCGCGCAGGTAGTAGTGGCGCACCATGCCGTTGAAGTTGAACGGCGAGGCGGTGCCGACATAGCGTTGGATGGCCGTGACCTCGGGTATCTGGTCCAAAGCGCCGGCCAGCGCGTTGACGGCGTTGGCCGCCTCCGGCAGCGCAGTGCCATCGGGCAGGTCGACAACGATGTTGAGCTCCGGCTTGTTGTCGAACGGCAGCATCTTCACCGCCACCGCCTGGGTCCAGAACATGGAGCAGGCGGCGAAGAAGGCGCAGATGATGCCGATCAACAGCCCCCAGCGCACCGGGCAGCGGTAGAGCAGCGGGCGCATGATCGGGTAGTAGAGGCCCTCGATGAACCGCTGCACCCGCTGCTCATGGGCCTCGGCCCGCTTCAGCGCGGCCAGGCGCGGGCGCAGCCGATAGGCCCACCAGGGCGTGAACACGAAGGCGGCGAACAGCGAGAAGGCCATGGCCACCGAGCCCAGCAGCGGGATCGGCAGCATGTACGGCCCCATCATGCCGGAGACGAAGCCCATGGGCAGCAACGCGGCGAGCACCGCCAGGGTGGCGATGATGGTGGGGTTGCCGACCTCGCGCACCGCATCGACGGCGATGCGCCGGCTGGTGGAGTCGGCCTGCAGCCAGCGCCGGAAGATGTTCTCGACCACCACGGTGGCATCATCCACCAGGATGCCGATGGCGAAGATCAGCGCGAACAGGCTGACCCGATTGATGGTGTAGCCCAGGGCCCAGGCCGACCAGATGGTCAGCAGGATGACCACCGGGATCACGGTGATGACCACCAGCGCCGGGCGCCGGCCGATGGTGACCCAGCACAGGATGCTGACGGCAAAGGTCGCGCCGAGCAGCGAGAGCAAGAGCTCGTTGACCTTGTCGTTGGCGGTCTTGCCGTAGTTGCGCGTGACCACGGCATGCACATCGGGGGGGATCACCCGCGCGCGCAGCCCGTTGAGGCGCTCCAGGATGTCGCGGGCGACGACGACGCCGTTGGCGCCGGACTTCTTGGCGATGGCGATGGTCACCGCCTGGGCCAGGCGCGTCTCGGGCATGCCGTAGCCGGCCTCGGCGGTCGCCGGCCAGGCCGGGCCGGTACTGAAGCTGACCAGCTGGCTGATTTCCTCGCCCTCGTCGATCACCTGCGCCACGTCGCGCAGATAGACCGGCGCACCGAAGTGGCTGCCGACCACCAGGCGCTCCACATCCTCGGCCCGACGCAGGAAGTGGCCGGAGGAGATGCGGTAGTGTTGGCTGCCCTGCTCCATCGCGCCCTGCATCTGCTCGGCATTGGCGCTCTGCACCGCCTGGGCGACCTGCTCCAGGCTCAGGCCATAGCCCGACAGCCGCTCCGGCAGCACCTCGATGCGCAGCTGGCGCTGCCGTCCGCCGACGACGAAGGCCGGTCCCGTGTCGTCCACCTCTTTGAGCCGCTGCATCAGGTCCACGGCCAGACCGCGCAGGACAGTGTCGCTGACCACCTCGGACCAGAGGGTGATGGTCACCACCGGCACGTCGTCGATGCCCTTGGGCACCACCAGCGGCATCTCCACCCCGGGCGGCATCCGGTCCAGGTTGCGCTGGAGCTTGTCGTGGACCTTGACGATGGACGGCCCCAGGGGCTCGCCGACCTGGAACCGGGCGGTGACGATGCCCTGGCCACGCTCGGCGGCGGAGTAGATGTGCTTGATGCGCGGGATCTCGCTCAGCATCCGCTCCAGCGGACGCACCGCCAGGGCCGCGACCTCGTCGGTGCTGGCACCGGGGTAGCGCACGAAGATGTCCACCATCGGCACCGAGATCTCCGGGTCCTCCTGGCGCGGCGTGAACAAGAGCCCGAGCACACCGATGAACAGCGCCGCCAGAAACAACAGCGGCGAGAGCGGCGAGTCGATAAAGAGTCTGGCCAGATTACCGGCCAGCCCAAGCGACGGCGCCTCCGCATGGGGGCGCGCCGGGTGGTGCAGGGCCGGTCGCCTGGACGGGTGTCGGGGCGGCAACGGGTCGGCCATGGTCTGCTCCCGAGTGGTGGGGACGGGGACTGCTTGGTGACCCTTGGAAGTATAGTGTCTCGGCGCGCGCTGCCTGAGCAGATGGCGGCCTATCCCGACCTAAAACGGATCGGCGTACTGCTCGGCGATGGCGACGAAGTGGTCGCGCAGGACCAGGAAGGCATCGGCCACGTCCGGGTCGAAGTGCCGACCGCGGGCGGCCTGAATGATCTTCGTGGTCTTCTCCAGGCTCCAGGCCGGTTTGTAGACGCGCTTGGTGATCAGGGCGTCGAAGACATCGGCCAGGGCCATCAGGCGTCCGCTGACCGGGATGGCATCGCCGGCGAGACCCTGGGGATAGCCGCTGCCGTCCCATTTCTCGTGGTGGGTGAGGGCGACCTCGCGGGCGATGCGCAGGTAGCCGAAGGCCTGGTCGCTGTGGCGGGCGATGTCCGCATCGGCACCGCTCAGCGACAGCTCCATGGCCCGCAGGATGGCGTCGGCGCCGATCTGCGGGTGCCGCTTCATAACCGCGAATTCCTCGGCGGTGAGCCGGCCGGGCTTGAGCAGGATGGCGTCGGGGATGCCGATCTTGCCGAGGTCGTGCAGCGGCGCGGCCTTGGCGATCATGCGACCGCGACCGTTGGCGAGCTGGGCCTGAAAGCGCGGGTGATCGCTGAGCCGCTTGGCGAGCACGGCCACGTAGAGCTGGGTGCGGGCGATGTGCATCGCCGTGTCGTTGTCGCGCGCCTCGCCGATGCAGGCCAGCGCGCGCATGGCCAACTCCTGGGTGAGCTGGTTCTCCTTCATGCGCCGCGTCAGCTCGGTCTCCAGCCAGGTGTTCTGGCGGGCGAGCCCATCGCGGGCCTGCTTCAGCGCCAACTGGTTGCGCACCCGCTGCAGCAGGATCGCGGGATGGATGGGCTTGGTGATGAAGTCCACGGCGCCCAGCTCCAGCCCGCGCTGCTCGTCGGCGACGGCGGTGGAGGCGCTGACGATGATCACCGCGATACGGCTCGTCCCGGGATTGGCCTGCAGGCGGCGCAGCACCTCGAGACCCTGCATCTCGGGCAGCGTCAGATCGAGCAGGATGAGGTCGGGCCTGGGCTCGCGCACACTCGCGCGCAAGGCGTGCTCGCCGCTGGTCGCCGTCCTGACCCGAAATGAAGGCTCCAGGAGTCCCTTCAGCAGGGCCAGGTCCGGCGGCGCATCGTCGACGATCAGGATGGTCGGGGTTTGGGTGCCTTCGGGCTCGCGCTCGGTATTCACAGGTCGAAGTTGGTGTTGGTCTCGGTCTTGGCAAGACGACGGTGCGCTCCGGCCCTGATCGCCGATCCGGATCACGTCGCTGTGGTCGCCGTTGTCTCGGCAGTCGGGAGCAGGGTAGCTGATGCAGGTCCCGATTGTCTCCGACATGTCATCGCAGGTTCACGCGACAGCCATCGGGGAGCGCGCCGACCCGGGCCGTAGGGGCTTGGTAACGGTTCACCAACAAGTTAAACGACTCCGTAGCACAACTAGGATTCGTTGTCGTTGTCGTTGTCGTTGTCGTTGTCGTTGTCGTTGTCGTTGTCGTTGTCGTTGTTGTCGTTGTCGTTGTCGTTGTCGTTGTCGTTGTCGTTGTCGTTGTCGTTGTCGTTGTCGCAATCGAGCATCCGACGACGATTACGACAACGACAACGACAACGAGTTGACCTGTTCACTTTGTTTCTGAATTCTTCCTCAGGGCGAGCCTGCTAGGATAATCGCTTCATGCCGACCCCGTTGCCGCACCGCGGACGCTGGTCGACACCGATCCACCTGCCCCGCCCGGACCTCGCGCTTAGGAACCCCCGATGACCCAAACCCGGCCCTGGCATACCCTATCCATTGAGCAGACCCGCGACATCCTGGGTACCGGTGACCATGGGCTCGAGGTCGCCGATGCCGCGGCGCGGCTGGCAAGCACGGGGCCCAACGAGCTGCCGCGGGCCGATGGCATCTCGGCCTGGCATATCCTGGCCGAGCAGTTCCAAAACGTGCTCATTGTCATCCTGCTGATCGCGGTGGCGCTGTCCGCGTTGCTCGGCGAGACCCTGGAGGCGGTGGTCATCGGCGTCATCGTGCTGTTCGCGATCCTGCTCGGCTTCGTGCAGGAGTTCCGCGCCGAGCGGGCGCTGGAGGCCCTGCGGGAGATGGCCGCGCCGTCGGCAACCGTGATCCGCGGCGGTCGCGAGCTGAGCATTCCGGCCCGCGAGCTGGTGCCCGGCGACCTGATCCTACTTGGCGTCGGCGATCGGGTGCCGGCGGACGCGCGGCTGATCGAGGCCGCCAACCTGCGCGCCATGGAAGGGGCGCTGACCGGCGAGTCGGTGGCGGTGGACAAGTCCGTCGACAGGCTCGATGACGCCGACAGCGCCCTCGGCGACCGCACCGATCTGGTCTACTCGGGCACCGACATCGCCTACGGACGCGGGCGGGCCATCGTGGTCGAGACCGGGCTCGGCACCGAGCTGGGCCGCATCACCGGCCTGCTTGCCGGGGTGGAGGGGCTGCGCACGCCGCTGCAGCAGGGCCTGGACAAGCTCGGGCGGGCGCTGGCCCTCGCCGCCGCGGTCATCGTCGTGCTCATCGCCGGCGCCGGCTGGCTGCGCGGCGAGGCGCTGCTGGAGATGTTCATCTTCGGCGTGGCGCTGGCCGTTGCCGTCGTGCCCGAGGCCCTGCCGGCGGTGGTCACCATCTCCCTGGCCATCGGCGTACAGCGGATGGTCAAGCGCAACGCCCTGGTGCGACGGCTGCCGACGGTGGAGACCCTGGGCAGCACCTCGGTCATCTGCACCGACAAGACCGGCACCCTGACCCGCGACGAGATGACGCTGCGCGCCATCTGGACCGACGGCCGAACCGCGGAGGTCACCGGCAGCGGCTACCTCCCCGAGGGCCTGATCCGCGCCACCGAGGCCCCTGGCCAGGGCGCGCTGGTGCAGCGGCTGCTGCGCGCCGGCGCCCTGGCCTGCGACGCACGGCTCACGCTGGAGGACGGCAATTGGGTCCTGCACGGCGATCCCACCGAGGGCGCGCTGGTGGTGGCGGCAGGCAAGGCCGGGCTCACCAAGGACGCGCTGGAGGCCGCGGCGCCACGGGTCGACGAGATCCCGTTCAGCGCCGAGCGCAAGCGCATGACCACGCTGCACCGCACCCAAGGCGACGGGCAGCTGCTCGTCTGCGCCAAGGGTGCCGCCGAGGTCATCATCGACGCCTGTGATCGCATCCTGAGCGCCGACGGCCCGGTGCCGCTGGATGCCGAGGCCCGCGCGCGCATCGACGCCGCCGCCGCCGAGATGGCCCGCTCCGCCCTGCGCGTGCTGGCCGTGGCCGAGAAACGTGCCGACGGTCGCAACGATGCCGAGACCGGGATGTGCCTGCTCGGCCTGGTGGGCATGATCGACCCGCCGCGCCCCGAGGCGCAGGCAGCCATCGCCGCCTGTGCGCGTGCCGGCATCCGCCCGATCATGATCACCGGCGATCACCCGGAGACCGCACGGGCCATCGCCCGCGAGCTCGGCATCCTGCGCGACGGCCGCGTGGTCATCGGCCGCACGCTGGACGGCATGAGCCAAGCGCAGCTGGAGGCCGAGGTCGAGGCGATCGAGGTCTACGCCCGGGTCTCGCCGGAGCACAAGCTGCGCGTGGTCCAGGCCTGGCAGACCCGCGGGCACATCTGCGCCATGACCGGCGACGGCGTCAACGACGCCCCGGCGCTGAAGCGCGCCGACATCGGCGTGGCCATGGGCATCGCGGGCACCGACGTCAGCCGCGAGGCCGCGGACATGACGCTGACCGACGACAACTTCGCCAGCATCGTCGGCGCCGTCGAGGAGGGCCGCGGCATCTTCTCCAACATCAAGAAGTACCTGATGTACCTGCTCTCGGCCAACATCGGCGAGATCGGTCTGATGGCGGTGGCGACCCTGTTCGGGCTGCCGTTGCCGCTGTCGGCGGTGCAGATCCTCTACGTCAACCTGGCCACCGACGGCCTGCCGGCGCTGGCCCTGGCCGTCGACCCGCCCGAGGACGGCCTCATGGACCGGCCACCGCGGGACCCGAAAAGCGGCATCTTCACGAAGCCGGTGGTCGCCTTGATGCTGATCGGCGGCCTCTGGTCGACGCTGGTCAACATCGCGCTGTTCGTGCATCTGCTGCACCGGGGGCCCGGCCAGGGTTTGAACCCGGAGCAGACCCTGATGCAGGCCATGACCATGACCTTCATCTCGCTGGTGCTGATCCAGTTCTTCAAGGCCTACAACTTCCGCTCCGATCGCGCCTCCGTCCTGCAACGGCCGTTCGCGAACAAGTGGCTCAATATCGCCATCCTCTGGGAGCTGATCCTGCTCGTTGCCCTGATCTACGTGCCGCTGCTGCAGGACGCCTTCGGCACCTACGCCTTGACGCTGAACGACTGGCTGCTGGTGATCGGCGCGTCCTGCACCATCGTCCCGGTGTTGGAACTGGCCAAATGGGTCATGCGCCGGACCGTGCCGGTGACCCGGGTCGCCGGGCGTTCAAGCAAACACCACCAGGCGCAACGCATCCAGCCGTAGATGGATATGCCCGAACGCGGCATCCAGCCGTCCGCGCTCGTCGCGTAGCTGCTCCAGCTCCTCCGGGCGGATGGTGGGATTGACCGCGGCCAGGGCCGCCAGGCGCTCGATCTCGGCATCGAGCACCTGGCGCATGCGCTCGGCGGCGGTGGCCTGGAGCGCATCGGCAGCGGTGCGGGCCAGCCCCTCGCCGGCGGCGAGCATGCCCTCGATCTGCTTGCCCTTGGCGGCGATCAGCGTGCGCGCAAGCTTGCGCTTGGTGGTCATGCAGTGGCCGTAGAGGTCGTCGTGCAGGATCTCGTCGGCGCGGTCTCGGCCCTGTTCGTCGACGGCCAGGCGCAGCAGCGTCGGTGGCAGGAAGCGGCCGATGTCCAGGTCCACCGGGGCCGGGCACTCGGCGATGTGCAACATCTCCAACAGCAGACTGCCGGTGCTGAAGCGCGGATCGCGGGCGAGCAGGACCACGCTGGTGCCCAGATCGGAGCCGGCGATGAGCTCCAGGGCGTCGCGCACCATCGGGTGCTCCCAGGTCAGAAAGGCCCGATCCTCGTGGCTTAGGGCATCGCCGCGGTCGTAGGTGACGGTGAGCCCGTCCTCGGGCAGGCGCGGGAAGCGTTCCTGGAGCATGTGGCGCCCGGGACGAATGATGGTGGAGACGCCGGGGCCGGGCTCGTGCTCGACCCCGAAGGCATCCCACAGCGCGATCAGCCAGTCGCGCAGGCCGCGGTCCAGGTCTTGGGTCTGCATGGCGTGGGCCAGCTTGGCCGAGACCGCCGGGCGGTGGGAGTGCAGCTCCAGCAGCCGGTCGCGACCGGCCTCCAGCGCGGCGTTCAGGGTCTCGCGCAGGGCCGCGGCCTCGGTGATCAGGGCGTCGACCTGGCTCGGGTCCGCCAGTGCCTCGCCGAGACGCGCCCCCAGGCCCTCGTCCAGCGCCGAGGCCGCCGGGCAGTTGGCGCGGAAGGCGTCCAGGGCCTCGGCATACCAGCGATAGAGGGTCTCCTGCGGGCCCTCGCTCAGGTACGGGACATGGATGGCGATGGTCTGGGTCTGGCCGATGCGGTCGAGGCGGCCGATGCGCTGCTCCAGCAGGTCGGCGGCCAGCGGCAGGTCGAACAGGATCAGGTGGTGGGCGAACTGGAAGTTGCGGCCTTCGCTGCCGATCTCCGAGCAGAGCAGGACCTGGGCGCCCTCCTGGGGGTCGGCGAAGAACGCCGCGGAGCGGTCGCGCTCGACGATCTCCATGCCCTCATGGAAGATCGCGGCCTGGATGCCGGCCCGGTCCTTCAGCGCCTGGCGCAGGTCCAGGACGGTCTCGGCATGGGCGGCGATGAGCAGCACCTTGGCCGGGCGCAGCCGGCGCAGGGTGTCGAGCAGCCAAGGGACGCGGGGGTCGAGGTCGGCCCAGTCTGCCCCGTGCAGCCGTTCCGGGCAGGTCCCGTCGCCCCCCTCGGCGCCCCTCGCCGGATAGCCTTCCGGGGCCGGCAGCGGGCAGGGATGGGCTTCGCGCAACGGGAAGCCTTCGATGGCGGCGCGGGTGTTGCGGAACAGGATGCGGCCGGTGCCGTGGCGGTCGATCAGTCGCTCGACGATCTGCCGCGGCACCAGGTCGCTGGTGTCGCCGAGCCAGGCATCGAGCTGCGCCGTCTGCTCGGGGCTCAGCGGGTCGTGGTCGATGAGCCGGGAGGCCAGCTCGGCGATCGGGGCGTAGTCGGCCTCCTCGGCGAGGAAGGCGTCGTAGTCGCTGAAGCGGCGCGGGTCGAGCAGCCGCAGTCGGCCGAAGTGCCCGGCACGGCCGAGTTGCTCCGGCGTGGCCGTCAGCAGCAGCACGGACGGGGTCTGGGCGGCCAGGGCATCCACCAGGTCGTACTCCAGGCTGCTCTCCTGCGGCGACCAATGCAGGTGATGGGCCTCGTCGACGATCAGCAGATCCCAGTCACCGGCGAGCACGGCACGGGCGTTGGCCGGCTGCTCGGTGAGCAGCTCCAGGGAGCAGAGCACGCGCTGCTCGCTCTGGAACGGGTTGCCGTCGGCATCCTCGGCCTCGGCGGCGGCCATGCGCTCGCCATCGAACAGGGCCAGGCGCAGATTGAAGCGGCGCAGCATCTCCACCAGCCACTGGTGCAGCAGGGGCTCCGGGACCAGCACCAGGACCCGGCGCACGCGCCCGGCGAGCAGCATGCGGTGCAGGATCAGCCCGGCCTCGATGGTCTTGCCGAGCCCGACCTCGTCGGCCAGCAGCACCCGCGGGGAGGGCCGCTCGGCGACCTCGGCGGCGATGTAGAGCTGGTGCGGGATCGGGCTGATGCGGGCCCCCACCAGCCCGCGGATCGGCGTGCCGGTCCAGCGCGCCTGTTCGCTGCAGCAGCGGTAGCGCAATCGGAACCACTGGTCCTGATCCAGGCGCGAGGCCAGCAGCTTCTGCTGCGGGCGGTTCAGGCGCAGGTGGGCGTCGAGCTCGCCCTCGGGCAGCGTCGTCTCCTCGCCGTTGGGGTCCCGTGCCCGGTAGCGGATCAGCCCGGCGTCCTCCTCGGTGCCGATGACGATGTAGCTGTTGCCGTCGAGGTCGCGGATATGCTCGCCGACGGCAAAGGCCGCCCGCCACAGGGGGGCCTCGCGGCGGGCATAGGTGCGTCGCTCGCCGGTGGCCGGAAACGCCATGCGCACCGTGCGCTCATCGACCGCCTCGACCAGGCCGAGGCCGAGATCACTCTGGGTTTCAGACAGCCAGCGCTGGCCGCGGACAAAGGATTGCATCAAATGGATTCGGCTCAGTTGCTCGGTGACGGGTCTATGGTAGAGATTCCGGCGCCGGGGTGCATCCCGGCGTGCAGCGTGCAGCTCGAATGCGCACGCTGGAGGCCGCAAGGCGCCGTTGAAACAGCGGTTGCTAGCGCGGTCGCTCCGAGCGAAACCGCTGCGCCGACTTCCGCCCCTCGGCGGCGCTGAGGATGCCGCGCAGGATATTCAGCTCGGTGCGATCCGGGCGGGCGCGGTTGAACAGTCGGCGCAGGCGCCGCTCGAGCTTACGGCATTGGTCCGGGTCGGCGAAGCCCAGCGCGATCAGGGCGCGCAGCAGGTGCGCGTAGAAGCCCTCCAGATGCTCCAGGGTCGCCGGCTCCTGTTCAGGCTCCGGCGGCGGCGGCGCGGCCTGGTCGGCAAGCAGCGTGCGCCGGATCTCGTAGGCGAACACCTGGGCCGCGGCGGCGACGTTGAGCGAGCTGAATCCCGGATTGGTGGGGATCTGCACCAGATACTGGCAGCAGGCCAGCTCGTCGTTGGTCAGCCCCGAGGACTCGCGGCCGAGCACCAGCGCGACGTCGCCCACCGCGGCCTCGCCGAGCAAGCGCTCGGCGCAGCCGCCGGGGTCCAGCATCGGCCACTCCACCGTGCGCGAGCGCGCACTGGAGCCGATGGCGAGCCGGCAGCCGGCCAACGCCTCGGGCAGGCTCTCATGCACGCTGGCTGCGCCGAGCAGATCGTCGGCCCCGGAGGCGCGGGCAAAGGCATCGGCATCGGGCAGACGCCGCGGTCGCACCAAGGCGAGCCGCGCCAACCCCATGTTTTTCATGGCGCGGGCAACGGCACCGATGTTGCCGGTGAGGCTGGTCTCGACCAGGACGAAGCGGATGCGCCCAAGGCGGGCATCGATCGGGGGATTCGGGCTTGGCTCGTTCATGCTGCGCAGTTCTTCAGATCCGGCGCCGCTTGTCAACACGGCGGGCGATGCACCAGCCGACCACATGAGCTTCGGGGGCTGCGGATTTTCAGTTCATTCCGCGGGCCGCTTGCGGTATGGTGCCAACATGGATCCCATGCTCAATATTGCCGTCCGCGCCGCCCGCTCCGCTGGTCGCATCGCCATGCGCTTCTTCGAGCGCACCGATGCCCTCAAGGTCTCGACCAAGGGCCATCACGACTTTGTCACCGAGGTCGACCGCGCCTGTGAGGCGGCCATCATCAACGAACTGCGCAGCAGATTCCCCCATCACGCCATCCTCGCCGAAGAGAGCGGCAGCAGCGGGGAGGGTGAGTTCCAGTGGATTATCGATCCGCTGGACGGCACCACCAACTATCTGCACGGCTTTCCCCAATTCTCGATCTCCATCGGCCTGCGCTACCGCGACCGCATGGATCAGGCGGTGGTCTACGACCCGCTGCGCGAGGAGCTGTTCACCGCCAGCTACGGTCGCGGTGCGCTGCTCAACGACCGGCGTCTGCGCGTGAGTGGCCGCAAGAGTATCGACGGCGCACTGATCGGCACCGGTATCCCGTTTCGGGATCAGACCCACCTGGACGTCTACCTGAAGATGCTCGGCGCCATGGTGCGCGACACCGCCGGCATCCGCCGCCCAGGCTCCGCGGCGCTGGACTTCGCCTACGTGGCCGCCGGCCGGCTCGACGGCTTCTGGGAGCTGCAGCTGAACCCCTGGGACTTCGCCGCCGGCGCGCTGCTGGTGACCGAGGCCGGCGGCACCGTCACCGACCTGGCCGGCGGTGACCGCCACTTCGAGACGCTGAACGTGGTCGCCGGCAGCCTCAAGGTGCATCACGGGATGCTGGCCCGGCTGCGACCGTTCCTCGGCGAAGACCTGCGCGCTTGAGGCCGTGCCCGGCCTGGACCGACCGATGGGCGTTCTCCGCCCGTGCGCCCGGCCCCCGCATCGCTGCGCGCCAACCATCCACAGGGATGCCCCGCGCGGCCAGGCCGAAGGCGCGGTAACATAACCCCCTCCCCCGGCCACAATCGCGAGCCCTCCGATGTCCATACCCCAGGCCCCGCACGCGCCCATCGCCATTGCCTTCAGCGGTTCCGGCGGCAGCGGGGCGGTGACGGCGGGCTCGATCCTGCTCGCTGCCGCCAACCGGGCCGGTCACTACGGGCTGATGATGCGCTCCGCCGGGCCGCAGATCCGCGGCGGCGAGTCGGCGGCCCTGGTCCGTTTCGGGCCGCAGCCCATCGGCTGCATCGGTGACCGCTTCGACCTGTTGGTCGGCCTGGACTGGGGCAATCACGGCCGCTTTCGCGATGAGATCCCGCTGGGCGGCGACAGCCTGATCCTGGCCGATCCGGCGGCGGGGCCGGTGCCCGAGTCCGTCGTCGCCGAGGGCGTCGAGGTCCGCGAGGTGCCCTTCCTCCAGCTCGCCCACGCGGTCCCCGACGGTCATCTGAACATGGTCGCCGTCGGCGCGGCTGCGGCCCTGTCCGGGCTGCCGCTGGACGCCCTCACCGCCGCCGCCGAGGATGCGCTGGCCGGCAAGGGTGAGGCGGTGGTCAAGGCGGCACAGAGCTGCATCCGCGACGGCTATCGCACCCAGGCCGATCCGCCCCCGCTGCGCCCCGGCAACGGCGCCGCGCGCTGGAACATCAGCGGCAACGAGGCCAGCGGCCTCGGCGCCCTGCGCGGCGGGGTGCGCTTCGTTGCCGCCTATCCGATCACCCCGGCCAGCGAGATGCTCGAATGGCTCGCGCCGCGGCTGGAGCGCATCGGCGGCGCGCTGCTGCAGGCGGAAGACGAGCTGGCCTCCATCAACATGATCGTCGGCAGCTCCTTCGGCGGTGTGCCGTCGCTGACGGCCACCTCCGGTCCCGGGCTGAGCCTGATGATGGAGGGGATCGGGCTCGCCATCGCCAGCGAGACGCCGGTGGTGGTCGCCAACGTCCAGCGCGGCGGCCCGAGCACCGGCATCCCCACCAAGTCCGAGCAGTCCGATCTGAACCTGGCCCTGCACGGCTGCCACGACGATGCCCCGCACCTGGTGCTGGCCCCGCTGGGCATCGGCGACTGCATCTTCACCACCGCCTGGGCAGTGCGCCTGGCCGAGCACCTGCAGACCGCCGCCATCGTGCTCTCGGACCAGGCCATCGGCCAAACCCGCGCCATCGTCGACCCGCCGCCGGCGTTCGCGTACCCGCTCCATCGCGTTGTCGCGACCGGGGCGGCCCCCGACTACCAGCGCTACGCCTTGACCGACGACGGCATCTCGCCCATGCGCATCCCGGGCTGCGTCGGCCCCAGCTACACCGCCGACGGCCTGGAGCACGACGCCGCCGCCACCCCGTCGAGCCTGGCCGCCGATCACCACCGCCAGCTCGCCAAGCGTCACGACAAGCTCGCCGGCTTCGATTTCGGCAGCGACTGGGCCGAGATCGACGACGGCGCCTCTGCAGCTGCCGATGCCGCTGCCGCTGCCGATGCGGCTGAGCCGCCCCTGTGCCTGATCTGCTGGGGCTCGGCCCATGGCGCCGTCGGCGAGGCCGCCGAGCAGTTGCGCGCCCGCAGCTTCGGAGGGTCCGGGTCATTGCCCTGCGCCTCATCGCCCCGCTGCGGCGCGACGCCCTGCGCACGGCCATCGGCGCGACCCTCCCCCTGGTCATCGAGCAGAATGCGGGTGGCCAGCTGTTCGGCTGGCTGCGGGCCGAGGGCGCCCTCGATGACGGCGCCCATTCCATCGCCCGCCCCGGCCCGCTGCCGCTGCGCCCCGGCGAGATCGCCGCCGCCGTGCTCGCCAAGAGCCAAGCCTGAGGTCACCGCCGATGGTCGCTACCACACCCACTCCCCCGCCCAGCCTGGAGGCCCCGCCGACGCTGAAGGCCAAGGACTATAAGTCCAGCGTCAAGCCGATCTGGTGCCCGGGCTGCGGGCACTTCGGCATCCTTGCCGCTGGCTGACCAAGGCGTTCGCCCATCTGCAGATCCCCAAGGAAGGGCACGCCATCGTCTCCGGCATCGGCTGCTCGTCGCGGCTGCCGGC
>CALOBA010000015.1:0-16669 GCA_942491465.1 uncultured Gammaproteobacteria bacterium | reverse complement strand
TTGAATCTGCGGCTTTAGCTCCTCTTGCGAGGAGGCGGAAACGATGACCCGGCAGGGCGCCGTGGTGCTGAGGTGCGTGACACAAAACGCCGCACAAAGAAAAAGGGCTGTCGATTGACAGCCCTTTGTTCTCGAATTTGGAGCGGGAAACGAGACTCGAACTTCGCGACCCCAACCCCGGCAAGGTTGTGCTCTACCAACTGAGCTATTCCCGCGTTGAGAAGCTGCGCATTATAAATCCCCCAATCTCGCTGTCAACCCCTTGTGATCCGTCCAACGGCCGACCTGCTCGATTCGGCCCAACATGGCTGTACGGACCAGGGTGCCGATGCGCTATGCTCGCGCTGTCCGCCCTTGCCCAGGCCCTGCATCGAGATGACCGAGCACATCGACGACGCGCTGCTGCGCCGCTTCATCGACCTGGTCGAGGCCCTCGCCGATGCCGATTACGACGAGGCCCCCGCCCTGTTCGATCTGCCCAAGGACCCCGAATGTCCGCCGCTGCTCGCCAAGCTCGCCGAGGCGGTGGGACATCTGGTGCTGAAGGTGGAGGCGCGCGAGTACCGCATCGGCGTCATGCTCGATGAGCTGCGCGAGAACAACACCCGGCTGACCGAGACCCTGGAGCGCATCGCCTTCCTGGAGCAGGTGCGGGGCCACCTGGTCAAGTTCGTGCCCCGCTCGGTGCAGCACTCCATTGAATCCAGCCCCGAGACGCCGGATCTGGAGAAGCGCGAGCAGGACGTCACCGTGCTCTTCCTGGACGTGGCCGGCTACACCCGGCTGTGCGAATCGGTCGCCGTAGACGAGGCCAACTTCATCATCGAAAAATACTTCTCGGCCTTCCTCGACGACATCCATGCCCACCACGGCGACATCAACGAGACCGCCGGCGACGGCCTGATGATCATCTTCCGCGACGGTGCAGCGCAGGAGCACGCCCTGGGGGCCGTGCGCACGGCGCTGGCCGTCCAGACCAAGGTCGAGGCCATCAACACCGAGCTGTTCGGCCGCTTCGACGAGCTCACGGTCAACGTCGGCATCAACTCCGGCACCGCCCTGGTGGGCTCCACCCGCTTCCGCGCCCTGGTGGGCGACCGCTGGACCTTTACCGCCACCGGCGCCGTCACCAACATCGCCGCGCGCATCGGCGCCCTGGCCCGCAACGGCGAGATCTTCATCGGCCCCGAGACCGCCCGACGGGTGCGCGGGGAGGTCACGCTGGAAGACCTGGGCCTGATGAGCCTGAAGAACGTCCGCGAGCCGATTCGGCTGCATCGGGTCGTCTCCGCCAAGCCGCACAGGCTCCAGGCCCTCGACTGACCCAACCCCCCATCCGGCGGGTCGCTGCCCGCCGGATTCATCGCCATCACGAAACAGGAGACGCATGCTCGATACCTTCTCATTGATGATCCACGGCGGTGCCGGTGCCCTGGACAACGTTGCCGACGAGCGCAGCGCGGTCCGCTACCTGGAGAGCATCCGGGTGGTCCTGGAGCACGGCCGCGAGATGCTGGAGCAAGGCGCCACCGCCGTCGAGGCCGCGGAGGTCTGCGCCTCACGGCTGGAGGACGACCCGCTGTTCAACGCCGGCTGCGGCTCGGTGCTGAACGAAAACGGCAAGGTGGAGATGGACGCGGGGATCATGGACGGCCGCGACCTGGCCGCCGGCGCCGTCGCCGCCGTGGGCAACATCGCCAACCCCGTCCAGCTCGCCCGGCTGGTGATGGACGGCAGCGAGCACGTCATGCTGATCAGCGAAGGCGCGCTGCGCTTCGCCGACCGCTGCGGCATGCCGCGCACCCCCGACCACTACTTCTTCACCAAGGACCGCATCGCCCAGTTGGAGAAGGCCAGGCTGCGCGGGCGCATCATGCTCGACCACGACGACGACGGCGAGGACCAGAAATACGGCACCATCGGCGCCGTCGCCCGCGACCGCAAGGGCAACCTGGCCGCCGCCACCTCCACCGGCGGCATCGTCAACAAGCGCATGGGCCGCATCGGCGACTCGCCGATCATCGGCGCCGGCGTCTATGCCGACAACGCCACCTGCGCCGTCTCCGCCACCGGCTATGGCGAGGACTTCATGCGCACCGTGTTCGCCAAGTCCATCGCCGACGCCTTGGAGCACCGCGGCGGCGATGCCCGTGCCGCCGTCGACTACGGCATCGAGCAGCTGGTGAACAAGGTCAACGGGCGCGGCGGCGTCATCTGCATCGACCATGCCGGACGCTGCGCCAGCGCCATGACCACCAAGAAGATGATCCACGGCTGGATCGAGCAGGGGGGTGAGACCGTCTGCCGGTTTTGATCAGCTCTCCAGCCAAAAGGTCACCGGGCCGTCGTTGACCAGGGCGACCTGCATGTCGGCACCAAAGCGCCCGGTCTCGACGCTGGGGTACGCCGCCCGCGCCCGCTCCACCAGCAGCGCGAACAGCGCGGCGCCGTGCTCAGGCGGCGCCGCCGCGGTGAAGCTCGCCCGGGTGCCCTTGCGCGTATCCGCCGCCAGCGTGAACTGCGGCACCAGCAGCAGCCCGCCGCCGATATCGCGCACGCTGAGGTTCATCCGCCCGGTCTCATCCGGAAACACCCGATAGCCCAATAGCCGCTCCAGCAATCGCTCGGCCCGCCCCGCGTCATCGCCCTTCTGCACCCCGACCAAGACCATCAGACCACGGTCGATCCGCCCGACCAGATCATCGTCGACGCTGACGCTGGCCCCACTCACCCGTTGCAACAACCCAATCACCGCTGATCCCCCTCGATTTTGAGCGCTATTGCGCCGGAAATTTCCACACCACAGGCCCCACCTGCACCAGCTCCCGCCCGGGCTCCCCGAGCCGCCGCCCGTAGCGCAACAGCTGAACCACGTCCGAGCTGACCTGAGGGCTGGTGGTGAAATACGAGTGTCCCAGGGCATCGGTGAGCTCGCCCCGGTAGACGATGAAATCGACCAGACCGAGCCGCTCCAGGAAGCGCTGATCCGGCAGCGGGATGTCGTCCACGTCCAGATTGCCGACCCGCTTGCGGCTGCGAAACAGCAGCCGCGAGACCAGCAGCGCCCGATCCCGCGGCGAGGCATAGACGGTCAGCCGGCCCAGCAGCGTGTCCGGGATGTCGGCGCTGGGCCAGACCGAGATCAGGTCCGGGTCCGAGACGTAGGCCGTCAGCGTCTGGGCGCTGACATCGATGTCGACGTCCGGCGAGAACAGCACGATGTTGTCGATGCCAAGGGCCGCCGCCGGCTCCTGCCCGGCGGCGATGCTCTCCAGCAGCAACGCCTTGACCGCATCGAGCAGCAGCGCACTGCCGCGGCTGTGGGCCAAGAGCTGGATGCGCTCGACGCCCGGGGTCTGCGCCAACGACCGGATGGTCTTCTTCAGGTGGCCGACGGCGTACTGGGCCGACTCGGTGGTCGAGGTGTAGGAGGTGAGCACGTCGCCGCTGGCCGAGGCCGGCCAGGTGAACAACGCGCAGAGGCTCTCACGGCCCAGATAGTGACAGAGCTCCGCCATGGTGAAGGCCGCGGACTCGAAGGTCTCGTTGAAGCCATGCACATAGAGCAGGACGTCATCCCGCGGCAGCCGCTTCAGGCGCTGGCGCACCTCGCCCTGCAGCCGGGCCTTGGCCTCCTCATGCGCGGCCATGGTGGCCGAGTCCCGGGTCAGCTTGCCCCCCGGCGTCTCGCGCAGGCCGTAGGGCTCGCTCGGGAACCGGCCGAGCTCGCGCACCCGGCCCAGCGTCAGCGTCGTCGGCCTACTGCGCAAAGGCTGCCGGCTCTGGGCCTCCAGCTGATTCGGGTCGAGGCCGGCACCGATGCTGACCTGCGCCGAGCCGAAGGCGATCTGCGACGCCCGCGCCTCGCCGTAGGGCGCGTCGTCATCACCGTCGGCGGCGCGATCGGTGATATAGAGCAGGTCGATGACGCTGCCGAGCCGGTACGGATCACCGACATAGACCGGCCGACCCTCGCCGAGCTGGTAGATCAGCGGCGTCGGCATCAGCTGCCGCGGGCCCTCGGCGGCACAGCTCGCCAGCAGCAAAACAGACAGGGTCGCCAATATCGCGGTGAACACCCCGAAAGGTCCGCGGGGATTCATCGGTCGGTGGCCTGCGCACAGCGCACATGGGGGGTCGTTGCGTTCATGCCGGACACCATAGGCCGGCGCCGTTGCGGAGGTCAACGCAGGCGACGCGACCCTAGGCTGCAACCACCGCCGCGGCAGTAAGGCGATTTCTGTCAACTTTCATACCATCTGACTTGTCTTGACCCCTTCGGCGTCGGGCTGGCGGTCACATAGCTCGCCATGCTCTCGCCAGCCCTCCTTGAAGGCGAACGTCAATCCTGCGTCATCTGGTATGAAAGTTTCCGGCAATCGCCTAAAACCGTCGCAACCCGCTATTGCGGTTGCCTCAGCCCCTCGGATTTTGTCACCATGGCGCCATCGACCAATGCCATCTCCGGGAGGGATGACTGTGGAACAGACCGCCGCCGCCGAGCGCTTCAGTGCAGGCGAGCGCTTTGAATGCCCTAGCTGCGGCGCACTGCTGCCGCATCGCTTTCGCTACACCAAGCTGGTGCACTGCGAATACTGCCAAAGCCTGCTGGCCTTCGGCGACGGCCCGGCCGAGAAGATCGGCGAACAGGCGGCGCTGGCCGAGCACCCTGCCCTGTTCGAGCTCTATCGAGCCTATCGCTACGGCAGCCAGACGCTGGAGCCGATCGGCAAGCTCCGCTACGACTATGGTCGCGGCTTTTGGGATGAGTGGTGGTGCCTGGACGAACAAGGCAGCGGCATCTGGGTCAGCGTCGACGAGGGCGACTTCGCCATCGAGCGGCCGGTGGAGGAATTCACGTCGCAGGCCCTTGAGATGCCGCCCTACGCCGATCTCGACCTGGGTAGCAAATGGCGTCTGCTCGACCAGCATTGGCGCGTCACCGAGCTTGGCGAGGCCCAGTTCGTCGGCCTGGCCGGTGAGGTGCCCGATGCGATGGACCAGCGCCGCGCCTTCCGCTACGCCCACCTGGAGCGCCCCGGCAAGCATCTGATCACGCTGGAATATCCCCTGGATGGCGACGCCGCCGAGGCGGACGGCTTTGTCGGCACCTGGGTCGATCCCTTCGATCTCGAGGCGCTGTAAGACTGATGAACACCGACCGGCCCGAGGTCCGCGCCATCGAATGCGCCCATTGCGGCGGCAGCGTCTCGCGCTATGCCGGCCATAAGGTCGAGCAGATCGTCTGCCAATGGTGCGGCTCGGTGCTGGATCCCGCAACCCGGGCGCTGGTCGCCGCCACCGAGGCCAAGCGCGCCAAGACCCGGCGCAAGCTGCCGCTCAACATCGGCGATACCGGCGCCCTGCTCGGCGTGCGCTTCACCGTCATCGGCTTCACCCGCTGGCGCGACGATGACGACACCTGGACCGACTACTGCCTGTTCTCCCCCACCCACGGCTACGCCTGGCTGACGCTGGAGGAGAATCGAGGCAGCTTCGGGCGGCGTGTGCGCGATCAGCCCGCGCCGGCGGACTGGGGGGCGCTGCGGCCCCGCGATCGCGTCAAGCTGGCCGGTCGTTCGTACGGCTTTGTGGAGCGCTACCGGGCGCGGCTGGTGGACATGGCCGGCGAGCTGCCGTCGCGACAGCGCATCGGCGACCAGGTCGAGATCGCCGAGGCCTATGGCTTAAACGGCACCCTGGTACAGGAGATCGAGGACGGCGAGGTCGGCTGGATGCATGAGCGCAACGTCTCGCTGGAGGAGTTGCGCGAGGGCTTTCCGGCGCTGCGAGCCCAGGCTACGCGACCGCGGAGCCGCTTCCCGCGCCGCGTCCCAGCAACCGGCCCCCGGGGCAACGGCGCCACCAACATCAGCACTACCGGGGTGCTTTTCATGGGCATCGCCTTGACCTTGGTAGCGCTCACGGCCCTGATCGGCGGGACCCTGTTATGGTTCCTGCTGCTGCTCGTCGCGGCCAGCATCACCGCCTTTAGTGGCGGCAATCATTCCCCTGGCGGCGCGACCGTTGCCGGCATCGCCAGCGCGCTTGTGCTTGGCGTCGTCGGCATCGTCGGCGCGCCGCTGATCTTGGTCGGCCTGATCGTCGGCGGCGGCTATTGGCTGACGACCCGATAGTCCGCTGAGGTATCATCGCTGCCGACATCCGCGGAGCCGGTCCTTGAGGAACGACAATGAATCGCATGGCCTTGATCCTGTTCGGCGTCGCAACCGTTGCCGCGGTGGGCCTGACCGCAAGCGGGACGGGACGACAGTTCGCGCCGGTTCGGGTCTTCACCGTGCCGGCGGGCGGCATCCCCTTTGGCAGCGCCGGCTCGGTGCGCTCCGGCTCCGTCGGCAACAGCAACAGCTCATATCACTACGGTAAGTAGGAGGCATCATGACCGAGCTTCTCTCGATGGTCTCGCTGTCCGGGGTCATCTCCACCATCGTCTACAGCCTGCTGGGGCTGATCATGTTCATGGTCGCCCTGCTGGTCATGGAGTGGCTGAGCCCGTTCTCGATCCGCAAAGAGATCGTCGACGAGCACAATGTCGCCCTGGGCGTCGTCATCGGCGCCTACTTCGTCGCCATGGGGTTGATCATCGGTGCCGTCATCGGCTCCTGACCTCGGCGGCGCGGCGCGGCCCGCTGTGCGCAGCATCGAATGCACCCAGTGCGGCGGCGCCCTGCCCCTGCATGGGGGTCATCGCGTGGAGACCGTCACCTGTATGTGGTGCGGCAGCGTCCTCGACGGCCAGGCCGACTACGCCGTGCTCAAGGCCCATGCCGTGGAGCAGGGTCGGCGCAGCTACCTGCCGCTGCAGATCGGCGAGCGCGGCCGGCTCAGGGGCATCACATTCACCGTCATCGGCTTCACCACCTGGCGCTCGGAAGAGGACGGCTGGATCGACTTCGTGCTGTTCTCGCCGACCCACGGGTACGCCTGGCTCAGCGTGGAAGACGGGCACTGGGAGCTGACCCGGCGCCTGCGCGACGTCCCGAACAGCCACAACCGCTGGGATCGGCTGCCGCCCAAGGCAACCATCGGTCTCGGCAACCGCCGCTTCAGGCTGTACGAGACCTACACCGCCACCGTCACCGACCTCGGCGGCGAGCTGACCGCGCGGCTGAGCAAGGGCCAGCGGGTCACCCTCAGCGACGCCATCGACCCGCCGCATATCCTCACCCGTGCGGTCGAGGGCAGCGAGGTCGTCTACGAGATCGGCGAATACCAGACGCCGGAACAGATCCGCGAGGGCTTCCGGCTACCGAGCACCCGCCCCCTGGCCAAGCCGGCCGGCGTGCACCCGTCGCAGCCCTTCCACATCGGCCCGTTCACCCGCGCGCTGCGGACCAACGGCCTGATCTTCTCGGCGCTGGCCATCCCGCTGCTGCTCTGGAGCCTGATCAGCGGCAGCGGCCAGACCCTGCTGCGCGAGAGCCTGCCCGGCCAGGCCCTGGCCCAGCCCAACGGCGTCCTCACCGCGCCCTTTACCGTCACCCGCCCGAACCGGCTGCTGAAGGTCTCGCTGGAAAGCCCCATCAGCAACGGCTGGATGTGGCTGGAATTCGACGTGCTCCGCGCCGACACCGGCGAGGAATTGTTCAATCTGGGCAAGGAGATCAGCTTCTACGAGGGCTACGAAGGCGGCGAGCGTTGGAGCGAAGGCTCGCGCAACGCAAGCGCCCTGTTTCGCGTACCCGCCGACGGCAGCTACCGGCTGCGGGTCAGCAACAGCGAGCGCGGCGACAACGTCCGTGCCCCCAGCGTCACCGTCACCGTCAAGCAGGGAGTCCTGCTCGCGCGTTGGTTCATCATCCTGGTCGTCATCACGGCGCTGGCGGCCGTGTCCAACAAGATCCGTCAAATACTCTTCGAGCGTCGGCGCTGGGCGCCCGTCACAGGTGACGACGATGACTGACCGGCCGCGTCAACCGCACCCGAGCCCTCGACCCGCCGGCACAAGAGCCCAACATGAACTATGCCGTTGCCATCTTCTTCGTCCTGCTCACCGCCGGTGCCGGCGCCCTGACCTGGCTCGACGTCGGGGCCGACAGCGTGCAGAAAAGCTACGCAGCCAGTCTGCGGGCCGGCAGCGCTGCCGCCCATTACCGCTCCGGCAAATAGCACCCCTGCGGCGCAAGTGAATCCAAGCGATCAAACCGCCGATCGGGACGCGTCCATGCATCTTGATCGCGCGCCCCACAACAACAGCCACCCCTCGGAGGAAGACCGATGCTCCTGAACCTGCCCGGCGACGTCTGGACCATGCTGATCACCCTGTCCCTGTTTATGCTGGTGCCGTTTGTGATCATCTATGCTGCCTATCGTGTCTTGCGTTAGGCGACTGCCGGAAACTTGCATACCAAATGACGCAGGTCGCCTCGACCCTTAGGGGCCGGCGAGCCGCGTCTATTCGGCGGACGACAGTCCGCCGGATCGGGGGCCGACGAAAGTCGGCGCACCCAAGATGATGCCATCCCTGGCTTGGCCGCCTGATCAGTGCTGGGTCAACAGGTCGATGTAGCCGTTCAGCACCAGGATGGCGAGGACGACGCCGATGACGATGAGCCACCCGGTGATCTTGCGCCCGGTGGCGCTGGCGCGGGCCGATGGCGGCTTGACCAGGTACTTCTCCAGCTCACCGCTGGCCCTGAGGCGCTCATACTCCAGTCCGTGCTCGTGCTTGAACTCCTCCAGCGGCACGGCGCCGGTGATCATGACCGTATCCATCGGGAACTTGTCCGGGCGCCAGTGCACGTTGAAGTAGTGCACCGTGAACAGGAACACGGCGGCAAGGATCGCCTCTTCGGCATGCACGATGGTGGCGATATTGAAGATCCAGCCGGGCAGGAACGAGGCCGTCACCGTCGGGAACCAGAGCATCAGACCGCTGAGACCGATGATGAACATGCCCCAGAAGGGTGCCCAATAATCGAACTTCTCCCAGTAGCTCCAGCGGTCGAAATTCGGTCGCGGCGCAAAGCCTAAGAACCACTTGAACATGCGGCCGATGTCTTTGATGTCCTGCCAGTTGGGCACCATGGAGGTCGGACCGAACCATTGGAAGCGGCCCTTGGCCCGGTAGACGTTGTAGGCAATGACCAGCAGGTGACCGAAGAAGATGGCGATGAAGGTCAACGCGGCGACACGGTGCACGACGGCCGCGACCTTCGGCCCGCCGATGACCTGCATCAGCCACTGCGCCCAGCCCTGACCGGAGAAGAGCACGGCGGTACCGGTCAGCACCAGGGCCATGACGGCGACGGCGAGCAGGCCGTGAGCCAGACGCCAGCCGAGGCTGAAGCGGCGGAAGTAGACCTGTTCGGGCTTGTCCGGATCGGGCACATAACCCTTGCCCTGCTTGCGGTCGCGCCACTCGCGGAAGATCCACAGCAGCATGTGGGTCCAGAAGAACAGGAAGACGCCGATGATCAGCACCTCCATGAAACGCTTGGCGATATACATCTCCGGGTAGTTCTCGAAGTCTTCCGCATCGCCGTGGGCATGGAAGCCGAGGAAGCCCTCGGGGGCGCCCTCATGGCACTTGCGGCAGGTCTCGAGGCGGTTGTCCGGATGCACCGACGAGCCCGGATCATCCACGTCCATGATGCCGTGGCTGCCGTGGCAGTCGAAGCACTTGGCGGTGTGGGCGTAGCCCAGCTTGACCACCTGCCCGTGGTAGGACGCCTCGTAGGTGCGCACCTGATCGGCATGACAGCTGCCGCAATTCTCGGTGATCAGCAGCTTGACCGGGTCCTCCTCCGGCGACTCGATGCTGTGTGGGGTATGGCAGTCGGAGCAGACCGCCGCCTCCACCGAGCCCTCCATCGATGCATGGCCGTGGATCGATCCCTTGTACTCGTCCTTCTGATCGCCGTGACAGCGCCCGCAGACCTCGGGATTGTGTTGGCGGTGCTCGGCCCGCGTGGCGCTGCCGATGGTGCCGATGTTGTGGGCGTCGTGGCAGTCGTAGCAGGTGGCGTTGGTCTTGGATTGGTCCATCAGGTTCGGTCGGGCGTGGACCGAATCCATGTAGCTGTCGATCTGCGCGAGGACGACATCGAGGCGCTCGTAGGCAACGTCGTCGCCCTCGCCCTGGGCCTCCGCCATCTCCATATGACATTGGACACAGCCGATGCTCTTCGGCAGAGGCTGTTGGTGCTTGGCCTTTTTGATGCTGTTGTGGCAGCCGACGCAGGGCTGCTCGCCGTGGACGCTGTGGGCGAACTCGTCGGCCTCGATGAAGATGTTGATGATGGTGCCGTCGTCGCGCTCCGAGGTCTTATCGTCCTCGTCGTTGTGACATTTCAAGCAACGGCGGTTGGGGATCTTCGGCAGCTCCAGCACCTCGCGGGCGTCGGGGGCGTTGTCCCTAGCCTCCAGGTCCTTCGCCGCGAACGACGGCGCGGCGGTCAAGAGCAGTATCAGGGCCGGCAGCAGCAGTGCAAACAGCACGCCAGGCAACGGCTTGCGCAGTTTTTCGTTCATCGATGGCCTCGGCGGTTCGACAAGAGACGAAATCCGGGTCGGCACATGCCACGCGCGAGACGTCCTACGGGAGTCGCCCCGACGGCGGTGCGGGTTGTTATGATCGGTTGTCGGTGCAGCCGCCGGCCTTGAGGCCGGACGACGCACCAGTGCCGCCCGACCCGTTTATATCATCGATGGATTCGATTGACAGCCGTCAATGGGGCCTTTCCTGCGCCAGCGCAGATTTTTAGTGCGCGAATGCGCCGGAGTGCGTCTCGGAACCGACGTCGACCAAGTCGGAACGCGCGCCGCCCGTTGAGCTGACAAGCTCGATCCGGTAGGAAGGTGACGGGCCCTCGGTCCGACCGGTCTGGCCTGTCGCCGCGATCTGTCCAAGCAGATCGCTCATGGTCGCGGAAGTCGCATCGGCGCCGAGGAAGGAGACATGACGGTATCGACGGATGGTGAGCATGGCGCCACGCATCGGCGTCTTCCGCAGTCTCTCGATAAGCCGCAGGCCTAGCCGCGGGGGTTGAACCCCCACGAGGCCCAAGTGTTCGACGGCCCCGTTGACGGAATCGATCAGGCGAACGAGCGTGCATTCGGTGATGCTGGACCCCAGACGCAGGCTACGCCCATCCATTGTGTTGATCACATCTTGCACGTGCGTCTTCAGATCTCTACGCGTGACTCGCGTCGGCAAGTTGCCAACGCACAGCAGCATGGTTCCTGCTTTACCTACCATCTTGTGCCTCTGAAGCATTTATTGTCATTGGAACCCTCCGCGGCGCCCCGCCGGCAGTCGACATCCGAAACGGGTTATCGGCAACGCCCGCCACCGCGGTGGCCCGCCATCTTAGCCGATCAGTGTGTCATTTGTGCGTCTTTTGCCCACTGAGGATACGTCATTTGCGCGTCGTGAACCCACGGAGGGATGCCCGAGTCCCTGCGGGAGCAAAGCGCTGAGCTTTCGGCCGCAACCACCGCTGAAAGCCCTTGCCGCCGCAACGAGTTTCAGTATACGAGCCTGGCTCGGGGAGCGACGACCGACCGCCAGCACGCTGAAGCCGCTTGTCAGAACCCCGGACCACCGCCAAGTGTTCATAGGCCCGGCCGGCGTCGTCACCTGCATGGCGCTAGATAGTCTACCGGGGTCGCGAGAAAGTCGACACCGGGACTTGGGTTCCAGCTACGGAATGCTGTTTCTCGTTGCCAAGCCAACCCGAGCTACCGACACTGTAGCGCCAGTTTCTCAGTTCCCTCTATTCAGCCTTGCCCGGTCCCCTCCATTGATCAAGCTCGTCAAGCTCGTTGCCCCCATCATCATCCTGGCCGCCGGCATCGGCATGTACCTGGCCCTCAAGGCCACCCGCCCGGAGCAGTCTCCGCCGCAGCTGCAGGAGCGGGTCTGGCGCGTGGAGACCGAGCGCATTCAGCCGCGCCGCCTGGCACCGGAGCTGACGCTCTATGGCCGGGTCGAGACGCCCGACCTGCTCCAGGCGACGGCCCCGGCGGCGGCCTGGGTCACCGAGGTGGCGGTCCGCGACGGACAACGCGTAGACGCCGGCGAGGTGCTGCTGCGACTCGACGAGCGGGACTTCCTGCCGCGCATCCGCCAGGCCGAGGCCGAGGTCGCCGAGCTTCAGGCGCAGATCCTGAGCGAGCAGAACCGCAACGAGACCGACCGTCTCGCCTTGGAGCAGGAGCGCCGACTGCTGGCCATCGCCGGAGATGGCGTGGAGCGCCAACGCCGGCTGAAGACGCAGAAGGTCGGCGCCGAGCAGTTCCTCGACGAGGCCGAGCAGGCCCAAGCCCAGCAGGCCTTGACGGTGAGCGCCCGGGAGATGAGCATCGCCGATCATCCCGCCCGGCTGCAGGCGCTGCAGGCAAGACTGGCGAGCGCCGAGGCGGGTCTGGAGCAGCTGCGGCTGGAATATGAGCGCGCAACCATTCGCGCCCCCTACGCGGCCGTCATCGCCGGCGTCGCGGTCACCACCGGCGACCAGGTCGCCCGCGGTGCCCTGTTGCTGCGCCTCTACGCCCTGGACGGGCTGGAGGTCCGCGCCCGCATCCCGGCGCCGTATCAGGACGAGCTGATCCTCGCCCTCACCGACGGCAAGCCGCTGACCGCCTCCGCCCAACTCGGCGGGCGCAAGCTCGACCTGACGCTCTCGCGCATCGCCGGCGAGGCCGACCCGAGCGGCATCGACGGTCTGTTCCAGGTCACCAAGGGCGCAGAGCTGCTGCGCCTCGGCCAGATGCTGACGCTGCGCCTGCGCCGCGCCCCGCAGCCACACTCGATCCCGCTGCCCTTCGAGTCCGTCTACGGCGGCGAGCGCATCTACATCCTGGTCGACGGGCGCATGCGCGGTCTGGCGGTGGAAGACCTGGGCGCCTGGTACCAGCCCGATGGCGGCGAGCGCCTGCTGGTGCGCGCCCCCGAACTCGCCGACGGTGATCAGGTTGTGATCACCCACATGCCAAATGCCGTGGACGGTCTGCGCGTCGAGACCGTCGGCGACGGGCCGCCCGAGAGCGACCTGGCAGATCGGCAGGGCGCGGCGCGATGAGCCGTCTCGACCGCCACCGCGACGACCTGCTCGGCACCTTCGCCCACCATCGGGTCGCCGCCAACCTGCTGATGATCATCATGCTGTTGTGCGGCGCCTTTGCCCTCGACCGGCTCAACGTCCAGTTCTTCCCCACCTTCGATCTGGAGATCGTCTCGGTGCGCGTGGTCTGGACCGGCGCCAGCGCCGAGGACGTGGAGGACGGCATCACCAACCCGCTGGAGCAGCGCCTGCGCACCGTCGACAACCTCGACAAGATGTCGTCCACCTCCAGCCAGGGCATCTCCGCCATCACGCTGGAGTTCGAAGAAGGCACCGATCCGCTGCTGGCGCTGGACCAGGTCCGTCGCTTCGTCGACGAGTTCCGCAACCTGCCCCAGGACGCGGAGAAGCCCGAGGTCGCCTTGGTCACCCGCTACGAGCAGGTCGCCCGCTTGCTGATCACCGGGGTCGACGACATGGCCGAACTGCGCGCGCTGGTGCGCCGCCTGGAGACCGACCTGCTCGACCGCGGCATCGACCGGGTCGACATCAACGGCCTGCCCGCAGAGGAGATCCGCATCAGCGTCGACAACGACCGGCTGCGCGAACTGGAGCTGGGCCTGGACCAGATCGGCAGCCGCGTGGCCGCATTCAGCCGCGACCTGCCGGCGGGCTCGGTCGGTCGCGGCGAGGGCCTGCGCGAGCTGCGCAGCCTCGACAAGGCCCGCGACCCGCTGGAGTTCGCACAGCTCCCGGTGCGCAGCGACGCCGAGCTGCGCGTGGACCTGGGCGACATCGCCGAGATCGAGCGCCGCCCCCGCGACGGCAGCGTCGAGCTGACCCTGGGCGAGCAGCCGACGGTGGAGATGATCCTGCAGCGCGCGGAGACCGGCGACACGCTCAAGTCCGCAAAGATCTTGGACCAGTGGCTCGCCGACACCCGCCCGACGCTGACGCCGGGGGTCGAGCTGATCATCTACGACGCCTCCTGGGAGCTGGTGCGCGACCGCATCATGCTGCTGGTGCGCAACGGCGTCGGCGGCCTGGTGCTGGTGGTGCTGATCCTCTACATCTTCCTCACCGGCCGAGTCGCGTTCTGGGTCGCCGTCGGCATCCCGGTCTCGTTCGCGGCAACGCTGTTCGTGCTCTATCTCATCGGCGGCAGCATCAACATGCTCAGCCTGTTCGCGCTGATCATGGCGCTGGGCATCATCGTCGACGATGCCATCGTCGTCGGCGAGGACGCCATGGCCCACTACCAGATGGGCGAGGAGCCCCTGCGCGCGGCCGAGGGCGGGGCCCGGCGGATGCTCGCCCCGGTCATGGCCTCCTCGCTGACCACCGTCGCCGCCTTCCTGCCGCTGATGCTGGTGGGCGGGCGCATCGGCAACATCCTCGGCGCCATCCCGGTGGTCATCATCTGCGCCATCGTCGCCTCGCTGGTGGAGAGCTTCCTGATCCTGCCCGGCCACCTGCGCAACGCCTTTGTGCATTCGCACAAGGTCGAGCCCCGCTCCCTGCGCGGCCGGCTCGACCGCGGCTTCGACTGGGTGCGCGACCGCGCCTTCCGCCCGCTGGCCAGCCTGGCCATCCGCAACCGCTTCAGCACCCTCGCCTTCGCCGTCGCCATGCTCGTCGGCGCCATCGGCCTGCTCGCGGGCGGGCGGCTCAACTTCGTCTTCTTCCCGAGCCCGGAGCCGCAGATCGTCTATGCCAACGCGACCTTCGTCGCCGGTACGCCGCGCGCCAAGGTCGACGCCTTCGTCAAGCACCTGGAGACGACCCTGTACGCGACCGAAGCGGCCTTCGATCAGGGCCGGCTGATCAACGTCGCCATTGCCTTCCACGGCGCCAAGACCGGCGGTCGCGGTGCCGGCGCCGGCGCCTCGGCGGACCAGCTCGGCGGGCTGCAGTTGGAGCTGACCGCGCCCGACCATCGCAGCGTGCGCAATCGGGCGCTGATCGCCGCCTGGCGCGAGCGCATCCAAATGCCCGCGGGGCTTGAGAACCTGAACATCGTCTCCCGGCGCATCGGCCCGCCCGGGCGCGACCTCACCATCCGCCTCACCGGCTCCGACTCGCCGACGCTGAAGGCCGCCGCCGTGGAGTTGTCCGAGACCCTATCCGGCATCGACGGCGTGCTCGAGGTCCAGGACGACATGGCCTACGGGCGCGAGCAGCTGATCTACTCCCTCACCCCCGCCGGCAAGGTCCTCGGCCTGACCACCGCCGAACTCGGCCGGCAGCTGCGCACCGCCTTCGACGGCGCCCTGGTGCAGATCTTCCAGGACGGCCCCGATGAGGTCGAGGTCCGCGTCAAGCTGCCCGACGCCGAACGGGCCACCGTGGGGAGCCTGTACCGGCTCAACGTGCGCACCCCCGACGGCCAGTCGGTCCCGCTCACCGCGGTGGCCGAATGGCGCTCCCTGCGCGGCTTCGAGGTGCTGCGCCACGCCGACGGTCAGCTCGCCGTCGAGGTCTCCGCCGACGTGGACACCCAAGCCAACGGCGTCGACGCCATCATCAACCTGCTCGACGAGCCCGGCGGCATCCTGACGGAGATCCGCAGCCGCTACGGCATCGACAGCTCGTTCGAGGGCCGCTCCGCCGACCAGCGCGACACCCTGTCCGACATGCGCAAGGGGCTGCTCCTCGGCCTGGTGCTGATCTATCTGATCCTGGCCTGGGTGTTCTCATCCTACGGCTGGCCGCTGGTGGTCATGGCCATCATCCCGTTCGGCCTCACCGGCGCCCTGGTCGGCCATTGGATCATGGGCATCGACCTCACCATCCTGTCGCTGTTCGGCATGTTTGGCCTGTCCGGCATCGTCGTCAACGACTCCATCATCCTGGTCACCTTCTACAAGGAGCTGCGCGACCGGGGCATGGCCGTGGTCGACGCCCTGGTGGAGGCCGCGTGCCTGCGCCTGCGCGCCGTGCTGCTCACCTCCATGACCACCATCGCCGGCCTCACCCCGCTGCTGTTCGAGAAGTCCTTCCAGGCCCAATTCCTGATCCCCATGGCCACCTCCATCGCCTTCGGCCTGGGCTTCGCGACCTTCCTGGTGCTGTTGGTCATCCCGTCGCTGCTGTCCATCTTCGAGAGCGTGGACAAGACGGGGCCCCCTCCCCCCGAGCAGAGAAAGCCAGCGTCCACGGTGAGTTTCACATTCGCAGGCTCGACGCGGCGATCACGATCCGACCTTGCGATAAGCCCCCATGCGCTCACTCCCCGCCGATACCCTCGACCGCGTCGCCGAGCCGCTGCAGCTATGGCGGGCCTGGAAGGCCAGCAGCCGCGGCCCGACGTTGGCGCGCTATGCCATCGATGTGGACCGCGACCTGTTCGCGCTGCACCGCGATCCGGCCGCTTGGTGGCGACGGGGTGTACTGAACCGTCGAAAGGACCCTTGCCGTACCAGGCGGAGTATTGCACAGCTTTGCACGATGATCAGTCGCCTACCGCGGGGCGGGGACTAAGACCGCTGCGCCCAAGCCGGGCGAACGGGCTCGGGTCGCGGTCGTAATGGCGTTCTCGAACCTGCCGATATTGGATTACGATTACGACAACGACAACGACAGCGACAGCGACAGCGACAGCGACAACGACAACGACAACGAACGGGAAGACCGATGAGACC
>CALOBA010000014.1:0-17696 GCA_942491465.1 uncultured Gammaproteobacteria bacterium | reverse complement strand
GCAAGCGCCCATCGGGGCCGATCCGGGCCGCCAGTTGTTGCGCCCCCTCGGGTCGGCCGAACAGCCAGCCCTGGGCCTGGGTGCAGCCCTCGCGCAGCAGGGTGTCGGCCTGGACCCGGCGCTCGACACCCTCGGCGATGACGCTCAGGCCGAGGTCGGCGCCGAGGCCGATGATGGCGCGGACGATGCGCAGGTCGCTGTCGTCGGCATCGATCTCGGCGATGAAGGAGCGGTCGATCTTCAGGCGGTCGACGGGCAGGTGGCGTAGCCGGCCCAGGGAGCTGTAGCCGGTGCCGAAGTCGTCGATGGCGAGGGTGACGCCGAGGTGGTGCAGGGCGTCGAGGGTGTCGCGGGCGCGCTCGCTGCGGCGCATGAGCATGGATTCGGTGATCTCGATCTCCAGATCGCCGGGGGTGAGGCCATGCGCTTCGAGCACGGCGGCGACGGCGGATGCGAGCCGGGCGTCTTCGAGCTGCTGCACCGAGCAATTCACGCTGATCCGCAGTTCGGGCAGCCCTTGGGCGCGCCACTGCGCCAGCTGCCGGCAGGCCTCGCCCAGCACCCAGTCGCCGATGGCGCCGATCAGGCCGATCTTCTCCGCCACCGGGATAAAGCGCAGCGGCGCGACCAGCCCCAGCTCGGGGTGCACCCAGCGCACCAAGGCCTCGACGCCGGCGAGCCGGCCCGTATCCATGGCCACTTGCGGCTGGTACATCAGCACCAGCTCGCCGCGGCCGAGGGCGCCGCGCAGGGCGTTCTCCAGGCGATGGCGGTCTTCGGCCGAGGCGCCGAGGGCGCGCTGATAGTAGGCGAAACGGTTGCGTCCCAACTCCTTGGCCCGGTACATGGCCAGGTCGGCGTGACGCAGCAGGGTCTCGGCCTCGTCGCCGTCCTCGGGGTAGCGGCTGATGCCGATGCTGGCGGAGACGTAGAGCTGGTGGCCGCTCACCTCCACCGGGTCGGCGATCAGACGCAGCAGCACCTCGGCGATGATCTCGGCGTCGCCTTCGGCCACCGCCTCCTCCATCACCAGCAGGAACTCGTCGCCACCGAGGCGACCGAGGACATCGCCGGAGCGCAGCCGCTGGCGCATGCGCCGGCCGAGTTCGCACAACAGCTGGTCGCCGACGCCGTGCCCGAGGCTGTCGTTGATGCCTTTGAAGCCGTCCAGGTCCAAGAACAGGACCGCGAGACGTCCGCGCTGCTCCACCGCCCGCGCCACGACCTCGTGCAGGTGTTCCTTGAGCATCAGCCGATTGGGCAGCCCGGTCAGCGGGTCGTGGTGGGCGAGATAGTCCAGGTCGGCCTGGGAGCGCTTGAGCGCGGAGATGTCGGTGAACACGCCGACATAGTGGGTGGTGCGCCGGTGCTCGTCGTAGACGGCGCTGATGGTCAACCACTCGGGGTAGATCTCGCCGTTCCTGCGCCGGTTCCAGATCTCGCCGCGCCATTGGCCTTGGTGCTTCAGCGAGCGCCAGAGGTCGGCGTAGAAGGCCGCGTCTTGCCGGCCCGAGCGCAGCATGGCCGGGGTCTGGCCGCGCGCATCCGCCTCGGTGAAGCCGGTGATGTCGGTGAAGGCGGGGTTGACGGCGAGGATCCGGCTGTCGGGGTCGGTGATGATGACGCCCTCGGCCGTGCTCTCAAACACCCGTGCCGCTTGGCGCAGGCGCTCCTCGGCGGCGCGGCGCTCGGTGATGTCCAGGTGCACGCCGGCAACGCCGAGCAAGGAGCCGTCGGCGCTGCGGGCGTGGACCCGGGCGCGATCGAGCACCCAGCGCCAATCGCCGGACTTGTGCCGCATCCGGTACTCCGCGTCGGTGTCCTGTTCTTCGCCGCTGAGCACCCGGGCGACGGCGGCCTCGGTGCCCGGCAGGTCGTCGGGGTGGATCAGCGCACGCCAGGTCGTGAGATTGAGGGTGATCTCATCGGGGGCATAGCCGAGCATGGCCAGGTAGCGGTGGTCGACCTGGGCCTCGCCGGTGACCAGGTCGACGTGGTAGAGCCCGAGCCCACCGCCGTCGGCGGCCAGCTCCAGGCGTGCGCGGGCGTCGGCCAGGGCCGCCTCGGCCTCGCGTCGGAGCGTGATGTCGGTGTGGGTGCCGAGCATGCGCAGGGCAAGGCCGGCGGCATCGCGCTGCATGACCCTCGCCCGCGACAATACCCAGCACCAACCGCCGTCGGCGCGGCGCAGCCGGTACTCCACCTCGGCCTGCTCATCGCGCGGCAGGACCTGCTGAATGCGCGCCAACAGGTGCTCGACGTCTTGGGGATGGATCATCCCCCGCCAGTCGGCGAAGTCCAGCGTGGTGCCCTGCTCGCCGCGTCCGAGCATTGCCCGGTAGGCGCCGTTGACGGCAATGGTGCCGCGGGCGATGTCCCAGTCCCAGACGCCGTCGCGGGCCGCCTCGATGGCGAGGCGACTGCGCTCCTCGCTGATCCGCAGCGCGGCCTCGGCGTGCAGGGCCTCGAGCCGATCCACCGCCATCGACGCGAGCTGGGCGAGGCTGTCGTGATCGCGATCGCTGTAGGGCGCGGCCTTGTCGCCGACCTCCAGCAGGGCCAGGGTGCTGCCGTCACGGAGGATCGGCACCGCGAGGCGGCGCTCGGCGCCGATCCCGCCGGCCGACGCCTGCCCGTGGGCGTCGCCGCCGCGGGGCGAGCCCGTGCCGACGCTGGGTGCGGGCGGCGATGCCGGAGCGTCGCCGTCTTGGTCGGCAAGCGCGTCGATCAGGAGCCGCGGTCCGTCGCCGGCGTCGATGCTCCTTGCGTCCAGGCTCACCCGGCCGTCCTCGCTGCGGTAAAGGCGCAGCCGCGCCGCGGGGCTGCGGGTGAGCGCACGCGCGTCGGTCAGCACCCGCTCGGCGAGCCCGCGCGGGTCGCCGCCGGCGGGCGTCGTGGAGAGCGCCAGGCGCGCCTGCAGCAGGGCCTCGGCGCGGCGGTAGTCGGTGATGTCGAGCACGGTGGAGATGCTGCCCCGCCAAGGCTGCTGCGGGTCGATCAGGGCCAGGCACAGCACCACATCGAGCACCTCGCCATCCTTGCGGCGCAGCTGCGCGTCCACCCGGGCCACCCGATCGGCGGCGAGCAGGGGCTCCAGTGCCTTGTGGACTTGGCGGTACTGGGCCTCGGTGGGGTGGAGGATGCGCGTACCGCGACCGATCAGCTCGCAGCGGTCGTAGCCGGTCATCGCGCAGAGCTGGTCGTTGACCTCGCGGAACACCCGCTCGACGGTCACGCCGATGCCCATGGGCGTGGCATCGAACAGGGCATCGAGCCAGGTCGCCCGGTCGTCTGACCGGGGCTCGGGGAGGGGCTGCACAGTGCTGGAGGTCATGACTCAAGGGAGGGACGGCGGTCGGCGCCCGCGCACGGGCGAGGAGTGGGCTGCCACCGGCCAGCAAGCCGCACACCGCGACGCCGGGCTTGGGCTGGTCCTGAGCCTTTTGTGACGACAGCCTAGGCGGGCGCCCGGGGCGCGTCAAGACGCTATCCGTCGACGGGCGCGGGACCCCGGCTCGGCGTTGGGTTAGGATGCGGGCGTTGTTGGCGTGCGCACGGCAACCACCACAGAAGCGAGCACCAAGCAGGGGGGTATAAGGCGATGCAGATCAAGGTTTGGGACCTGCCGACGCGGGTCTTTCACTGGGTGTTGTTCCTGGCCGTCAGCGCGGCCATCTTCACCGGCCTGCAGGGCGGGAACTGGATGGTCTGGCACGGGCGGCTGGGGCTGTTGATCATCGGCCTGCTGGCGTTTCGGCTGGTCTGGGGGCTGATCGGCTCCACCTATGCGCGATTCATCCGATTCGTGCCGACGCCGGGGCGGGTGCTGGCCTATTTGCGTGGGCGCTGGCACGGCCTCGGCCACAATCCGCTGGGTGCCCTGTCGGTGCTGGGATTGCTGGCACTGCTGCTGTGGCAGTCCATCAGCGGGCTGTTCACCAATGACGATATCGCCTTCGACGGGCCGCTGCAGGATCTGGTCACCAAGTCCACCAGCGATTGGCTGACCGGGCTGCACCGCCAGGGGCTGTGGCTGATCCTGGGGCTGGTGGCGCTGCATGTGCTCGCGATCCTGTTCTACAAATTCATCCGCGGCAAGGATCTGATCATGCCGATGCTGACCGGCAGCACGTCCAGTGATGCCCCCGATGCCGAGCCGGCACGCGGCGGCGGGCTGGTGGCGTTCATCATCGCGCTGGTGATCGCCGTGGCCGCGGTCTGGCTTGCCGCCGGTGGGCTGCTGCCGCCGCCACCGCCGCCACCACCGCCACCGGCTTGGTAGGCTGGCGCGGCGGACGTTTGCACCGGCGCCGGGAGTCCGCACATCATCCATTTGCCCCAACCGGAGTACCCGCATGTCCGAACAGAAGATTGCCGTCGTCACCGGGGCCTATCGCGGCCTCGGCCTCGAGACCTGCCGTCAGCTCGCCGAGCTCGGCTACAGCGTGCTGTTGACCGCCCGGCGCGAGGCCGAGGGGCGGGCCGCCGCCGAGCGTCTGTCCCGGGGCGGGGCATCGGTGGCCTTTCACCCGCTCGATGTCGGCGATGACGCGTCGGCAACGGCGTTGCGCGATCAGCTGCGCACCCGCTACGGGCGGCTCGATGTGCTGGTCAACAATGCCGGGATCTTCCCGCCCCCCGGCCCCGGCAGCGCCGAGTCGAGCATCTTCGAGGCCGAGCTGGAGCCCGTGCGCCGCGCCTTCGAGATCAACACCCTGGGGGCGCTTAGCCTGTGTCGGCTATTGATCCCGCTGATGCAGGGCAACGGCCGCGTGGTCAACGTGTCGTCCGGCATGGGCCAGCTCAGCGACATGAACGGCTGCTGTCCGGCCTATCGGCTGTCGAAGACGGCCCTGAACGCGGTGACGCGCATCTTTGCCGACGAGCTGCAAGGCACCGGGGTCAAGATCAACAGCGTCTGTCCGGGCTGGGTGCGCACGGACATGGGCGGTGCCGACGCAACGCTGGATGTAACCGAAGGGGCCAGCGGCATCGTCTGGGCCGCGACGCTGCCGGACGACGGCCCGAGCGGCGGCTTCTTCCGCCATGGCGAGCCGATCCCCTGGTAGCCGGGCGCTGTATTCCCTGCCGGCCTTGATACAGGTCAGGCCCCCCGCTGTCGCCCTTGCGGATATTCATCGCCAACCCGTCGCGATGGGCTCAGACTCACCAACGGTGGCAGCGCCGCAAGGCGATTGCCGGAAACTTTCATATCAGATGACGCAGGATTGATGTCCGCCTTCAAGGAGGGCTGGCGGGAGCATAGCGCGCTATGTGACCGCCAGCCCGACGCCGAAGGCGGGCGTCAAGACAAGTCAGATGGTATGAAAGTTGACAGAAATCGCCTAAGTTGACCAATCGACTCTGACCCCGCACCGCCGCCTCAGCCCGCTGCCGCGGCGCTGTCCTCTTCGAACCCGCTCTTTTGGAGGGATCATCCCATGTCGCCGCAACCCCTGCGCATCGTCGTCGTCGGTGGCTCCGCCGCCGGCCCCAAGGCCGCCGCCAAGGCCCGCCGCATCGATGAGTTTGCCGAGATCACGCTGATCCAGCGCGAGCCCGAGCTGTCCATGGCCTCCTGCGGCTTTCCGTACTATGTCGGCGGCACCTTCGACGACCGCAACCTGCTGCTCTGCACCCCCGCCGGCATCGTCCGCGACCCCAACTTCTTCGTTAAGGCCAAGGGCATCAACGCCCTGGTGGAGACCGAGGTCACCCAGATCGACCGCGAGGCGCGCACGGTCACCTACAAGCACCTACCCACCGAGGCCCACGAGACCATCCCCTACGATCGGTTGGTCATCGCCACCGGCGCCACCCCGGTCTGTCCGCCGGTGCCCGGGGTCGAGCTCGAGGGCGTCACCACGCTGCACTCGATGGCCGATGCCGACGCCCTGCGCGCGGTGCGCGATGCGCAGACCGCGACCCGGGCGATCGTCGTCGGCGGCGGCCTGATCGGCTTCGAGGTCTGCGAGTCCCTGCGCCTGGCCGGCATCCATACCACCGTGATCGAGAAGACGCCGCAGATCCTGGCGTTCATGGACGCGGACATGGCCAAGCTGGTGGAGAACCATGTCCGCGCCAACGGCCCGGACATCATCGTCGACAACGGCGTTGCCGAGTTCCTCGGCAAGGACGGCGTGCTCACCGGCGTCAAGCTCGACAACGGCACCGAGCTGCCCTGCGAGGTCGCGGTGGTGGCCGTCGGCGTGCGACCCAACGTGAGCCTGGCCGAGCACGCCGGGCTGGAGATCGGCAGCGCCGGCGGCATTCGCGTCAACGAGTACATGCAGACCTCCGACCCGGACATCTATGCGGTCGGCGACTGCGTGGAATGCACCTCATTAGTGACCGGTGGGCAGATGCGCGCGCCCTATGGCGACATCGCCAACCTGCAGGGGCGCGTCGCCGGGCAGAACATCATCAAGGAGGGCAGCGCCCGCTTCCCCGGCATCACCCAGACCGGCATCTGCAAGATCTTCGACTACACCGTCGGCATCACCGGCCTGTCGGAGGCCGCCGCCCGCGCGGCGGGCATGACCGACATCGAGGCGGCGACCGTTTCCGGGCTCGACATCCCGACCTACATGAACGGCGAGCTGCTGATCAGCAAGCTGGTCGCCGATCGCCAAAGCGGGCGCATCCTGGGCTTCCAGTGCATCGGCCCCGGCGACGTGAGCAAGCGCGTCGCGGTGATGGCCATGGCCATCCGCGGGAAGCTGACGGTGGACGACATGGTCAATGCCGACCTGCCCTACGCGCCGCCGTACTCGCTGGCCCTCGACCACGTCATCGTCAACGCCCAGGTGCTGGAGAACAAGCTGCTCGGCAACTACACGGGCATCTCGGCCGCCGAGGTCAAGCAGCGTATCGACAGCGGCGCCGAGTGCTTCATCCTCGACACCCGCACCCCGGTCGAGTTCGAGGAGACCCGCCTGGGCGTCGGCGAGCACCTGATCCCGCTGGGGGCGATGCGCGAGCGCCTGAACGAACTGCCCGAGGACAAGGACAAGGAGATCATCCTCTACTGCAAGGTCTCGCTGCGCGGCTACGAGGGCGCCGCCATGCTCCAGGCCCGCGGCTGGCGCAACGTCAAGGTCCTGGAAGGCGGGATCATGGCCTGGCCGTATCCGAAGGAGAAGTAAGCCGGGAGCCCGACATCGGGACCTGCCGTCGGTGCGGCCTCGGCCGCACCGTCAAGGCCCCCGCCGCCGACCGCTTTAGGCGATTGCCGGAAACTTTCATACCAGATGACGCAGGATTGACGTTCGCCTTCAAGGAGGGCTGGCGGGAGCATAGCTCGCTATGTGACCGCCAGCCCGACGCCGAAGGCGGGCGTCAAGACAAGTCAGATGGTATGAAAGTTGACAGAAATCGCCTTAGTCGCCAACGCAGCGCACCGAGCGCCGGTCGCCATCGCCGACGTCAAACAGCGCCGCATAGGCCCCATACCCCTCCCGCTCCAGCTCGGCGACCGGGATGAACCGCAGCGACGCCGAGTTGATGCAGTAGCGAAGCCCGGTGGGCGCCGGCCCGTCATCGAAGACATGCCCCAGATGCGAATCGCCATGGCGCGAGCGCACCTCCACCCGCCGCATCCCCAGACGGCGATCCCCGTGCTCGACGATCAGCGCAGGCTCCAACGGTGAGTGGAAGCTCGGCCAGCCGGTACCGGAGCGGAACTTCTCGCGCGAGCTGAACAGCGGCTCGCCGCTGACCACGTCGACATAGATCCCGTCCGCCTTATTGTCCCAGTAGGCATTGCTGAACGGCGGCTCGGTGCCGTCGCGTTGGGTCACCCGGTACTGCATCGGCGTCAGCCGCTCGCGCAGCGCCCCGGCATCGTCGGGCCGCTGCCAGCCCGTCGGGTCTGGACAGTCCGCATCGGCCAGGGCCGGCGCCGCCGGTAGTGCCGTCAGCACCAGCAGCAGGATCGCGGCGGTCTTGTTGGTCAGATCGGGGTCAGGTCGTCGGCAGGGCATGGCTCGTCCTCCAGTTGCATCAGTATCCCCCTGAGACCGGCCGGAGCGGGGGATGGTTTCCGCCGGCGCTCACATCGCCGAACCCGCCTCCATCAACCTGCGAGGCGCCTTTGCGGTGCCCTCCTCAAGCGCCCCTCCCAGGATCGAGCGGGGTCCCGGGAGGGTCGCCCTCCAGGGCGACAGGGTTTCGCGGACTCGTGACTGAATCCGACCGGGCACGGCGATGCCCGGAGGACGCTCAGGTCAGCGCCGCGCATCTATGGGCAGGTAGTCGGTCTGACCGTTGCCGGTGTAGACCTGGCGCGGCCGGGCGATGCGGGTGCCCGGCGTCTTGTGCTGCTCCCACCAATGGGCGATCCAGCCCGGCAGACGGCCGATGGAGAACATGACCGTGAACATGTTCGTCGGGATGCCGATGGCGCGCAGCAGGATGCCGCTGTAGAAGTCCACGTTCGGGTAGAGCTTACGCTCGATGAAGTAGGGATCGGACAGCGCGATCTCCTCGAGCCGGCGGGCGATGTCGAGCAGCGGGTCGTTGCCGCAGAGCTTGGGCACCAGGTCCTCGGCCACCTTGGCGAGCATCTGCGCGCGGGGGTCGAAGTTCTTGTAGACGCGGTGGCCGAAGCCCATGAGGCGGACGTCGCTGTCCTTGTCGTGGGCGAGCTTGACGTATTCCTCCGGCGTCAGGTTGCCCTGATGGATGGCGTCGAGCATCCTCAGCACCTCGACGTTGGCGCCGCCGTGCAGGGGACCCCAGAGGGCACAGACGCCGGCGGCGATGGACGCGAACAGGTTCGCACCGCTGGAGCCGACCATGCGCACCGTCGACGTAGAGCAGTTCTGCTCATGGTCGGCGTGCAGCAGCAGGATCAGGTTCAGGGCCTTGCGCACCAGGTCCGGACAGACGTACTGCTGGTAGGGCTGCGAGAACATCATGTGCAGGAAGTTCGGCACATAGCGCAGCATCGGGTCCGGGTAGATGTAGGGCAGGCCACGCGAGTGGCGGAAGGCATAGGCGGCGATGGTGCGGATCTTGCTGATCAGGCGCGCCGCCGCCTGGCCGAACTGCCGGTCGTCCTCGATCTCGTGCAGCTCCGGGTGATAGCACGACAGCGAGTTGATCATCCCCGACAGGATCGCCATCGGCGGGGCATTGCGGGGGAAGCCCTCAAACTGATGCTTCATGCCCTCGTCGATGTTCGCGTGACGATTCAGGTTCGCGGCAAACTGCTCGACCTCGGTCTGGGTCGGCAGGTGACCGTAGATCAGCAGCAGGGCCGCCTCGGTGAAGCTTGGGTTGTCGGCGAACTGCTCGATGGGGATGCCGCGATAGCGCAGGATGCCCTTATCGCCGTCGATAAAGGTGATGTCGCTGGCGCAGCTACCGGTGTTGCCGAAGCCCTGATCGAGGGTGATGTGGCCGGTCTTGGCGCGCAGGCTGCTGATGTCGATGGCACGCTCCAGCTCGGTACCCTCAACGACCGGGAACTGGTATTGCTGATCCCCTAGGGTGAGCGTTGCCTGATCGTGGACCGGGGGGCTTGTGGGACTCGCACTGGGGTTGGGCATGGTACGACCTCTGTTGGCGCCGGCGCAGCGGCGGGATGACTGCGCTGATGCTAGTCAGAAGGCGGGCGGAGCGCAAACCATAACGGGCACTTTCGCTGGTTGTCTTGGCGCAGGCTCGGCACCGGCGGGCGCCGGCCTTGCGGCCTGTCCTTTCCGGCGCTGCTGCGGAAAGGTTGAGCGAACAGGGACTTGCTGCTGATGAACCGCCATGGCACCGAGGCCGCCAGGGTGCGCGATCGATGCCGGGACCAAGGACTTGAACCCCTTGGCCTCAAACCTGCCGCGGGCGGGTTGCCGGCTGGAAGCCGGCGCTCGCTGCGCCTGGCCCTCGGTACGCGGCAACGGCAGGTCGATGATCGCCTGCACCGAGTCGAGCCCCCCACCGGTGCGCCCGCTGATCTCGCCGCCGGCCATGCGCAGCCGATCGGCGGGGAGGTCGCGGTTGGACGCGTCAATCCGCGCGCCCAGCGTAACGACAAGCGCCGGGCAATGCGGCTAGAATCCAAACGCATGGACGAGATTGCCACGCCCCACGATACCTACTTCCGCGAGAGCTTCGGTCGCCGCGAGATCGCGCTGGATTTTCTGCGCGTGCAGCTTCCGCCGGACCTGCTTGCCGAGATCGAGCTCGACAGCCTGGAGATCGCCAAGGAAAGGACACCTGCGCTACATCGCGGCCGAGAGCGATCAATACCGCAAGCAGCACCCTGACGCCCGCAAGCTGCCGCCGGTCTACCCGCTTGTCATCTACCATGGCAAGCGGGCGTGGAAGGCCCCAGCGGCGTTCCATGAGCTGGTAGAGCCTCTGCCGGCATCTCTTGCGCCCTTCGTTCCCAGCTTTACCTATCAGCTCGTGGACCTGTCCGAGCGCACCGACGCCGAGCTCAAGGGTGCTGTGCTGACTCGACTGGTTCAGTTGGCGTTGCGCTGGATCTTCAACGACACGCCTGTCGATCGGCTGCGCGACCTGCTCGCCTTAATCGAACGGATCGACGACCGCGACACCGCCGTCGAGGTGCTCGAATCGCTGCTGCGCTACTACGTTCAAGGCACCGGGCGCGTCGACGAGCCCGAGGTCCGCCAACTGTTGCAGAACACGCCCACCGGAGACCCGATCATGCAGACCTTTATCGACCGTTACATCGAGCAGGGCCGCGAGCAGGGCCGCGAGCAGGGCCGCGAGCAGGGCCGCGAGGCAGGCCGGCAGGAAGGCGAGGCCGAACTGCTGATTCGCCTGATCGAACACCGTTTCGGACGACCTAGCGACGAAATACGGGCGCGGGTCATGAGTGCCGATGCGCGCACCCTGTCGGCCTGGTTCGAGCGTGCGCTGTCGGCTGAATCAGTTGACGCGGTGCTGCATTGAACTTGCCGGCCGCGTGGCAGCATGACATCGCCCCGCGCCGCCTGAGGGTTACTCCCTCGCGGTTCGATGCGGCTCATGCGTCAGCGCCCGCTCCGATGCGGAAAGCGGGCGCCCCGCCCCCAGCAGCCGATACACCACCGGCACCAGCAGCAGCGACACCAGCGTCGAGAAGCTCAGGCCGGCGACGATGGTGACGGCCAGGGGTTGGAGCATCTCCGAGCCCTCGCCCAGGGCCAGGGCGAGCGGGAGCATGCCGAACACCGTGGTCAGCGTGGTCATCAGGATCGGGCGCAGCCGAAGGCGCGCGGCGGTGACGATGGCGCTCGGCTTATCGTCGCCTTCGCGGCGGCGCAGTTCGATGTACTCCACCAGCACGATGGCGTTGTTGACGACGATGCCGGCGAGCATGATCAGGCCGAGCCAGACGGGCATCGACAGCTCGGTGTCGGTCCAGTTCAGGCCCAGGGTCACGCCGATCAGGGCGAAGGGGACGGAGAGCAGGATGATCAGCGGGTTGCGCAGGGACTCGTACTGCACGGCCATGGCGACGAAGACCAGGAACAGGGCCAGACCCAGCAGCAGCCGGCCCATGTCGCGGCCCTGCTGCAGGGTCTCCAGGCTGCCGGCCTCGTAGAGGCTGTAGCCGGTGGGCAGCGCGATCTCGGAGGCCGCGGCCAGGGCGCGCTCCAGGGCCTCCTCCAGGGTCGCGTCGCCGGCGAGCGAGGCGGTGATCTCGACGCTGCGGCTCTGGCGGTCGCGCAGGATGGTCTCCGGCTGGGGGACGATCTCGACGGCGGCCAGGTCGCCCAGGCGGATGGGCGTGCGCGGCTCGGTGTTGCTGAACAGGACCAGGGATTGCAGATCGCCGGGGCTGGTGACGTCGGCGCGGTCGAGGCGCAGCAGCACGTCGATGCCACGGTCGCCGTCGATGTAGTCGGTGACCACCTTGCCCTCCAGGGCGAAGCGCAGCAGGCTGCCGACGTCGTCGACGTCGAGCCCGAGGTCGGCGGCGCGCTGGCGGTCGAGGCGGATGATCAGTTCTTGGGTGACGCTGTCGTTGGAGTGCTTGATGTTGCGCAGCCCTTCCACGGCGCCGAGCCCCTCGACCACCTGGTCGGCGAGCCGGATCAGGGTCTCCAGGTCCGGTCCCTTGATGCGCAGGCTCAGATCATCGTCGCCGGTGCTGAAACGGATGCCGCGGATGCCGCGGGTGTAGAGGCTGGCGCTGAGCCCCGGGATGCGCTGGTCGCGGATCAGCCCCTCGACGCGGTCGATCCAGGCCTGGGTCGGCAGCCCGGCGCGCTCGGCCAGGGGCTTGAGCTGCACCTGCAGCCCCGAGTAGCTGCTGGCCTCGAAGGCGGAGCGCCCGAAGACGAAGCCGCCGACGGTGGTGAACACCGAGCGCACCTCGCTCTGGGCCTGGATGATGGCCTCGATGCGCTGGGTCAGAGCGTCCATCTGCTCCAGGTCGATGCCGCTGTCGGCGCGCAGGCTGACGCGCACGTCGCCCTCGTCCATCTCCGGCAGGAAGGTCTGGCGGGCGTCGAGCAGCTGGGGTGCGGTGAGCGCCAGGCCGATGACGAAGGGCAGGATCACCAGCCAGGGCCGGCGCAGCAGCCAGGCCAGCGCCCGGCCGTAGCCGTCCTGGGCGGCAATCATCGCGCGGTCGACGAGCCGGCGCAGCGCCCCCTCGTTGCTCGCCGAAACCCGCCCGGCCAGCGCCGGCACCAGCGTCAGCGCGACGATCAGCGCGGCGACGATGGCCGCCGAGATGGTGAAGATCAACTCCCGGAACAGCATCCCGATGAGTCCGCCGATGAACAGGAACGGCAGCACCGCGGCCAGGTTGGTGGTGGTGGCGGCGACGATGGCGCTGGTCACCTCGCGGGCCGCGTTGGCGGCGGCGGCGACGGTCGACTCGCCCAGGCGCTGGTGGCGGTAGACGTTCTCCAGCATGACGATGGTGCTGTCCACCAACATGCCGACGCCGAGGGCCAGCCCGCCCAGGGTCATGATGTTCAGGCTCAGCCCGAAGCCCGCCATCAGGCCGAAGGTGACCAGCACGGCGATGGGGATGGCGCTGCCGATGATCAGCGTGCGCCGCACCGAGCCCAGGAACAGAAACACCACCAGCATCGCCAGCGCGGCGCCGCCCAGGGCCGCCTGCACGGCGTTGCGCAGGGACTGGCGGATGTAGCGCGCCTGGTCGTCGACCTTCTCGATACTGATGTCGTCGGGGATCTGGCCGGACTGGGCCAGGCGGTGGATCTCCGCGTCCACCGCATCGACCACGGCGACGGTGTTCGCCAGCGGCTGCTTTTGGATCGACAGCTTGATGCCGGGGGCGTCGTCGAGGCGGATGCGCAGCCGCTCCTCGGCGGCGCCGTCGATGACCCGGGCGACCTCGCCCAGGCGCAGCGGCGCCTGCGGCGCCTGCTGAGATTGGTCCTCGGTACGCGGCAACGGCAGGTCGATGATCGCCTGCACCGAGTCGAGCCGCCCGCCGGTGCGCCCGCTGATCTCGCCGTCGGCCAGCCGCAGCCGCCCGGCGGGGACATCGCGGTTGGCCTCCTGCAGGGCCTGCTCCAGGTCGAGTGCGTCCAGCCCCAGACCGGCGAGGCGGTACTGGTCGGCGATGATGCGCACCTCGCGCTCCAGCCCGCCGCCGACCTCCGCCGCGGCCACGCCGGGCAGGTTGAGCAGGGCGCGGCTGAGGTCGTAGTCGACGAAGGCGCGCAGCTGCACCGGGTCGCGCAGCACCGAGCCCACCACGTACTCCACCACCGGCAGCTGGAACGGGTCGCGCTTGTAGATGATCGGCGGCTCGATCTCCTCGGGCAGGAAGCGTTTGGCCCGGTCCAGCCGCGCGCTGGCATCGCGCATGGCCTCGTCGATATCGGTGCCGTAGCGAAACGCCAGGTCCACCGCCGAGCGGCCCTCGCTGGTGCGCGACTGGATGGCGATCGCCCCCTCGGTGATCGCCAGCTGCTCTTCGAGCTGGCGCGTCACCTCGTCCTCCATCACCCGCGCCGGCACGCCGGGGTTGAGCACCCGCACCAGCACGTTCGGGTAGGTGATCTGCGGCAGCAGATCCACGTTCAATCGCCCGAGCGCGAAGCCGCCGAGCACCATCACCGCCAGCGTCAGCATGATCACGCCGATGGGGTGGTGGATGGACCAGAGGGAGACCTTGGCATGCATGGGTTGATATTCCAGCGAGGCTTTGCCGCAGACCGACGAGCCCGGATTGCCGCTTTGGCAAGCTGGGCGGCGATCGTCGTGGTCGTGGTCGGACAGTCGATTAGGATTACGATTACGATTACGATTACGATTACGACAACGACAACGACAGCGACCACGACCACGACCACGACCACGACCACGACCACGACAGCGACAGCGACGAAGGCCGACTTGCCTCATCTGCGGGTTATCGGGGCCCTCCGACAGGTTAGGGTTGATGCAGCGGTTGCAACCGCACCGCTAACCGTGTCAATCCTCGATCCTCGGCCCCGCCACCCGGAACACCGAAGCGCGGCTCGGTGAGGAGCTGGTCCAGGGAGGCATCGTCGAGGTGGTCGAGTCGGTGCATCGGGTCTGCTCGGCTTGCGGTCAAAGGGCAGTCGACCTTAAGGTGACACGACAGCGCACCGCCTGCGTCGGAGATGGGGCGGATCGGGCGCCGCGGGCGGCTTGATCGCGCCTGCGACAACCACAACGACAACGACAACGACAACGACAACGACAACGACATCGGACCTGAAGCGCCCCTGAGTGATGAGAAGACAGCGAGCACCGAGCCGACCGGAGAGACCATGTCAGCGGACCCTATCCCGGACCAATCCGACCAACCCCCGCAGGTCGGCCTGTTGCTGGTGGACGACCGCCAGGAGAACCTGCTGGCCCTGACGGCCCTGCTGGATCAGCCGGACTATCGCTGCGTGACCGCCCGCTCCGGGCGCCAGGCGCTGTCCATCCTGCTCGACGACCAGGACTTCGCCGTCGTGCTGCTGGACGTGCAGATGCCCGAGATGAGCGGCTTCGAGGTGGCCCGGCTGATGCGTCAGCATGAGAGGACCCGACGCATCCCGATCATCTTTGTCACCGCCGCGTATCAAGACCTCCACGACGTCCACCGCGGCTACGGCCTGGAGGCCATCGACTACCTGCTCAAGCCCGTGGACGAGGTGGTCCTCAAGTCCAAGGTCGGCATCTTGGCGGACCTGTATCGCACCACCAAGGCCCTGACGACGGAAAATCGCATCCGTCGTCAGCTCGAGGCGGCGCTGCGCGCCTCCGGCGGCGAAGCGGCCCCGGAGCTGGGGCTGGGGACCGGGCCGAGGGCCGATGCCGAGGGCTGCGCCGACCTGCAGGCAGCGCAGCCGCAGCGTTTCGCGGCGATCGCTCAGACCTATGCCGACCTGCTCCTGCACGCCTTGGAATCGCGCACCTTCCGCGATGTCCCGCCGAAGTCGGAGGCGCTGCAGGCGCTGGCGGACGAGCTGGGCGCCCTGGGTGCCGCCGCCATGGACGTCGTCGAGGTGCATCTCGCGGCGCTCAAGTCGGTGAGCGAGGGCGTCAACGCGCGTCGGCAGCAGTTCCTGGAGGCCGAAGGCCGCTATCAGGCCCTACAGGTCATGGGCTTCCTGGCCAACTACTATCGGCGGAATTGCCTGCGCGAGGCCGGAGATCGTGTTGACTAACCGCACCGAATCCGGCCTGGTCAACGAGTTGCTGGCGAGAATGAAACTACCGAAATCATCCGACGCGTCGACCGATGCGCAATTGCCACGCCATGCTGCCGAGGCCCGCCTGCGGCATGCCGAGGAACGGGCGGAGCTGTACTTCGAGACATCCGCAGCAATGATGCTGGTGCTCGACCGCGCGGGACGTGTGCGCGCCATCAACGCTGCCGGACTGCGGCTGTTGGGGCTGGAACGGGATCAGGTCATCGATCGGGATTGGTTCCAGTGCTGCGTTATCGAGGCCGATCGGGCGGCAGCGCGCGAGGCCTTCGAGGACCTGATCGCGGGTCGGGTCCAGCATGCCTACCCGGACGTCAATGAGATCCAATGCACCGACGCAGAAGCGCGCACCATCTCATGGATCAATCATCCGCTGCGCGACCTACACGGCAACCTGCAGGGCATGCTCGGCTCCGGCATCGACATGACCGATACGCTGCGGCTGGAGGAGCAGTTTCAAGTCAGCGAGGACAACTTCTTCAATGTGGTTTACAAGAATCGCTCCGGCATCCTGGTGATCAACCAGACCGGCGCCATCGTCTTCGCCAATCCGGCCGCGGAGAAGCTCATCGGGCGCCCGGAGTCGCAGTTGGTAGGGCAGGAGCTTGGCGTGCCGTCGGTGGAAGGGTATACCGAGATCGACATCCTGGGACCGCAGAAGATCTGCGGCACGGCGGAGATGACGGCGGTGACAACGCGCTGGCGCGGAACCGAAGCCTATCTGGTGATGCTGCACGACATTACCGAAAGAAAGCAGGCGCAGGAGCGGGCCCAACACCTGGCCTCCCACGATGTGCTGACCGGGTTGCCGAATCGCGCCCTGTTTCAGGAGCGCTTGAAGCAGGCACTGCGCAGTCGTCGGCGAAACGGCGGCTACGTCGGGCTCTTGTTCATCGATTTAAACCGCTTTAAGGCGGTCAACGATACGCTGGGTCACGAGTCCGGCGACCTGTTGCTGCAGGCCGTGGGCCAGCGCTTATCACAGGGCCTGCGTGAAATGGATTCCCTGGCCCGCATCGGCGGCGACGAGTTCGTGGTCATCCTGGAGCAGATCAATACGCCGGAGGATGCGCAATGGGTTGCCGAAAAGCTCCTGCGGACCATGACCGCCCCGCTGACCCTGAGGGCCGCCCCCGTTTCCATCAGCGCCAGCATCGGCGTGGCGATTGCACCGGATGACGGCGATGAGCCGGAGCTGCTGCTGCGTCATGCCGATGACGCCATGTATGCGGCGAAGCACGACGCCGACGTCAACCTGATGGTGTATTCGCCGGCGATCTACGCCGTCAGCTCGGGCAACGACCCATTGCGGGACGCACTGCGCGGTGTGCTGCTGCGCAACGAGCTCAGTCTGGTGTATCAGCCGCAATACCGGATCAGGACGGGAATGCTGACGGGCCTTGAGGCCCTGCTGCGATGGACGCATCCGGCGCTTGGCGCCGTCCCCCCGGATCAGTTCATCCCGGTGCTGGAAGAGACCGGGTTGATCTTGGATGTGGGGCGCTGGGTCATGCAACAGGCCTGCCGGCAGATGCGGCAGTGGCAGGATGCCGGGCTTCCCCGGGTTCCCGTCGCCGTCAATCTCTCGACCCACCAGCTCGCCGACCCGACGTTCCACAACGTGGTCGAGGAGATCCTCGCGGAGTGGCACCTGCCGGCCGGCAGTCTGGGGCTGGAGTTCAAGGAGAGCACCGTCATCGATGACCTGGACCGTGCCGCGAGGTTATTGGGGGCGCTGGCCTCACAAGGCGTCGCGCTGCACATGGACAATTTCGGGACCGGCTACTCGTCCCTCGGCCTGCTGCGGCGCCTGCCCTTCGCCACGGTCAAGATCGACCGCAGCTTCATCGCCGACCTCACCGACGACGCGGACGATGCCAAGGTGACCTCCGGCATCATCGGCATGGTCCATAGCCTCGACCTGACCGTGGTGGCGCAGGGCGTGGAGACCCGCGCGCAACTGGATACGCTCAATGCCTTCGGTTGCGATATCGCTCAGGGATGGCTCTGCGGGCGACCGGTCGACGCGGAGCA
>CALOBA010000013.1:0-48828 GCA_942491465.1 uncultured Gammaproteobacteria bacterium | reverse complement strand
TGGCGGCGCTGATGACCTGGCTGCTGATGTTGCCGGGCTGGCTGACGCTGGAGCCGGAACGGCTGATGGGACGGGTGGCGCAGGTGGCGATGCTGGCGGGTGTTCAGTGGTTCCTGCGCTGGCAGGGCCTGGCCAACCGTACATCCCTCGGGTTCGCTGTCGGCACCCCGACCCTGCTGGGCACGGCGGCGATGGGCTGGCTGCTCGGTGTCGCCATGCTCGGCGCTCTGGTGGCGGCCCTGTTGCTGCTCGGCGTGCGGGTACCCGAGACCTGGGGAGCGCAGATGGCCGCATCGCTGCTGGAGAAGGCCGTCGCCGCGCTGATCGGCGGCCTGCTGATCGGCCTGCTGGAGGAGCTGTTCTTCCGCGTAACCCTATTCTCGGCCATCCGCCGCCGCGGCGCCGTCGCCTCGGCCGCCGCCTGGTCCGCCCTGCTCTATGCGGCGGTCCATTTCATGAAGCCTCATGGCCTGCCCGCCGACCTGGCCTACGGTTGGGCGACGAACTGGCAGATCTTCACCAGCACCTTCACCGGCCTGCCGCGGTGGGAGCACCTGGACTCCCTGGTTGCCCTGTTCCTGGCCGGCGTGCTGCTGGCGCTGGTGCGGCGCCACCGGCCACATCGGCTGGTGCATCGGCCTGCATGCCGGCTGGGTCTTCGTCATCCAGGTCACCCGCCGGGCCGCCGAGCGGCGACGATCAGGCGGCCCTGGCCTTTCTCACCGGCGGCTACGACGGCGTCATCGGCTGGCTCGGCGCGGCCTGGATCGGCCTGATCATCTGGCTGTGGTGGCGGCGCGGCCGGTCGCGCCTTGAAACCCGCCGGAGGCACCGGGCCTGCCCATGGTGGTAGACTCCCGCCTCGAGATTTCGGCACAGACCCTTCAAAATCGCATCATGAACGAGACAGCAACGGTCAAGGTCCTCTTCGTCTGCATGGGCAACATTTGCCGCTCGCCCACCGCCGAGGGCGTATTTCGCAAGCTCGTGGAAGACGCGGGCCTCTCCGAGCGCATCGAGATCGATTCCGCCGGTACCCACGCCTACCACGTCGACGAGCCGCCGGACAGCCGCGCCCAGGAGACGGCCCTGCGCCCGCGGCATCTCCATGGCGGACCTGCGCGCCCGCCGCACCAAGCCCGAAGACTTCGAGCAATTCGACTACATCCTGGCCATGGACCAGGACAACTTCCACAGCTTGTCCGAACATCTGCCCGCCGCCGCCACGAGCGGCGCCTCTCCTCCTTTTCTCCCTGGACTACGCCCCCGACATCGGCACCCGCGAGGTCCCCGACCCCTACTACGGCGGTGCCTCCGGTTTCGAGCGCGTCTTCGACATGGTCGAGGCCGCCGCCGACGGACTGCTCCAGGACATCCTCCGACAGCATTTCCGGGACGGATGAACGATTTGGCCACCGTTTGGACCACGCCGGGCCTATCGCCGGCTCCAGGTCACCCCAGGGCTCGATCCCCCAGATCCGCTGCGCATACTCGGTCACGGACCGATCGCTGGAGAACGGCCCCATCCGCGCCACGTTGCAGATCGCCATCCGCGTCCAGCGCTCGCGCTCGCGCCAACAGCGATCGACCTCATCTTGGGCGGCGAGGTAGGCCGGGAAGTCGGCCAGGACCAGGTAGGGGTCGTGATCGAGCAGCTGGTCCATCAGGCCGGTATAGCGCCCGCGATCGTCGGGGCAGATGTCGCCGTTGCGGATCATATCGATGACGCGGCGGAGCAGCGGATCGCGCGCGTAGTGCTCCCGCGGGGCGTAGCCGCCAGCGCGCAGGGCCGCGGCGCCGGGCTCATCGAGCCCGAAGACGAACATGTTCTCGCGCCCGACCGCGTTGCAGATCTCGATATTGGCGCCGTCCATGGTGCCGATGGTCAGCGCACCGTTGAGCGCAAACTTCATGTTGCCGGTACCCGACGCCTCGGTGCCGGCGGTGGAGATCTGCTCCGATAGGTCGCTGGCCGGGAAGATGCGCTCGGCCAGCGAGACACCGTAGTTGGGCACGAACACCAGCTGCAGCAGACCGCGCACGGCGGGGTCGGCATCGATGAAGCGGGCCAGGTCGTTGGCCAGGCGGATGATGAGCTTCGCCGTCCAATACCCCGGCGCGGCCTTGCCGCCCATGAGCACGGTGCGCGGCACCCAGTCGCCGTTGGGCGCGTCGGTGATGCGCAGGTAGTGGGCGAGCACCCGCAGCAGGTTCATCAGGCTGGCGCTTGTATTCGTGGATGCGCTTGATCTGGACATCGATCAGGCTGTCCGGGTCGAACAAGCGCTCCACATGCGGCTCCAGATACTTGGCCAGGACGTCCCCGTTGCCGCGCTTGAGATCGGCCCAGGTCTGGCGAAAGGCGGCGTCGTCGGCCAAGGGCTCCAGGTCGCGCAGGCGCTCCAGGTCGGTAATCCAGCCCTCGCCGATGGACTCGCTGATCAGCCGCGCCAGCGATGGATTGGCCTGCAGCAGCCAGCGGCGCTGGGTGACCCCATTGGTCACATTACCGAAGCGATCCGGCCAGAGGTCGTGAAAGTCCCGAAACAGGCCCCGACGCAGCAGCTCGCTGTGCAGCTCGGCGACGCCGTTGACCGAATGGCTGCCGATCAGCGCCAAGTGGGCCATACGCAGGCGCTTGACATCGCCTTCCTGGAAGATCGACATGCGCGCGACGCGCTCGCCGTCGCCGGGCCAGCGCGCGGCGATCTCGTCGAGGAAGCGGCGATTGATCTCGCAGATGATGTCGAAGTGACGCGGCAGCAGCCGCTGGAACAGATCCACGTCCCAGCACTCCAGGGCCTCCGGCATCAACGTGTGGTTGGTGTAGGAGAAGACCCGCCGGACCAGATCCCAAGCCTGCTCCCAGCCCAGGCCCTGGTGGTCCATCAACAGCCGCATCAGCTCCGGGATGGCCACCGTCGGATGGGTATCGTTCAGATGCACCGCGATACCGTCGGGCAGCTCCTCGACGAGGCCGTCGCCATCGAGGAAGTCCTCCAGGATGCGCGCCAGCGATGCAGCAACGAAGAAGTACTGCTGCTTCAGCCGCAGCTCGCGCCCGGCCTGGGTCTGGTCGTTCGGGTACAGGACCTGAGAGATGGTCTCGTCACGGGCCTTCTCCTCCACCGCGCGCAGATAGTCGCCGTCGTTGAAGTACTGCAGATTGAACTCGTCGCTGGATACCGCCCGCCACAGGATCAGCGGGTTGGCGACCGCGTTTTGCCAGCCGGGCACCAGGGTCTCGTAGGGCAAGGCCCAGACCGTGCTCGCCGGGTGCCAATGCACCCGGAGCCCACCGTCGGGCGCGTCCTCATAGTCGCAATGACCACCGAAGCCCACCAGGATGCGCTCCTCCGGGCGCGGCGTCTCCCAGGGGCTGCCGCGCACCAGCCAGTTGTCCGGTCGCTCCACCTGGACGCCATCACGGATCTCCTGCTGAAACATCCCGTACTGATAGCGGATACCGTAGCCGACGGCCGGGTAGCCCCGCGTGGCCAGCGAATCCAGAAAACAGGCCGCGAGCCGCCCCAGCCCGCCGTTGCCGAGGCCGACGTCGATCTCCTCCTCGTAGACATCCTCCAGGGCCACGCCCAGATCCCAGAGCGCGGTCCTGGCCTCGTCCTGGAGCTCCAGGTTGATGACGGCGTTCTGCAACGCGCGGCCGTTCAGAAACTCCAACGACAGATAGTGCACCCGCTTCGCCCGCGCCCCCCGGCAGCTTGCCTCGGTGCGCAGCCAGTCGCTCATCTGCCGGCCACGCACCGCCAGGGCCAGGGCCAGGTACTTGTCGTAGCGCAGCGCCTGCTCGGGCTCGCGACCGATGGCCAGCCGCAACGAGGCGATGCAATCGTCACCCAAGGACTGTCGGGCCTGTGGATGCCGGGGCGATGGCTCGGCGTGATCGTGCTCGTTGGGCATGGGTCCCCCTGCGAATGTGGCGAGTAAAGTCCTGGAGTTTACGCCCGATGACGGATTCGGGCGTGCTTCGGTGCCCGAGCCCCAACCCGGCGCAGCCGCAATCCAAGCGTTCAAATTTTTCGGGGGTATAGTGACTAAGCATCAGATGAACAGGCTTCTCGCATTCCACGCCGGCCGGTCCGAGGCCCTGTTCCTCCCGTTCTGCTTTGCGCTACCATCCCCGCCCCGTTGCTCAAGGCTTGGGCCGGAACCCCCTCGCCCCGATGTCTTGCAAAACGGTGATCGCCCCACCGGCACAGCGCGCCTGCGCCCCGCAGCGCCGTCTCTTCCCTAAATCCAGCCTGTCGGAACCCCAACCATGAACGAGCTGCAACCCGCCGCCGATACCTCGCCGAGCCCCCGCGGCCTCGGACTGCGCATACTCGGCTGGTTCTTGATGACCGGCAGCCTGGGGCTGGTATCCTGCCAGTCCCTATTCCACTGGTGAGTCGTCGATCATGAGTCAGGACATCGAGCCCCGCTCCGCGACGGGGCCTGTCAAATCGGTCAACGCGAGGGTCCAGCGTGCCGGCGATACCTCCACGCCGGCCCGGCCCGCGGCCCCACTGAAGGTGCCCGGCAGCGGCACCGTCGCCCTGTGGCTGCTGTCGTCGCCGGTGCCCGTTGCCGCGATCATCGCCCTGGCGGCGGGCCGGGTCACCGGCTTTGCGGCCGATGCCCTGGGCTACGCGCTGATCGTGCTTGCGGCTTTTCTCACCCGCCGCGGCCTGATCGGCGACCCGGAGGCCAGCCTGCGGCGCTGGTCGCGGCGCTGGCGGCTGCCCTGGCGCAACCTGGGGGCCGCCGCGCTGGCCGCCGGCACCGGGCTGATCGCGTTTTGGGATGTCGGCTATTCCATCGCCGCCAGCCTCGCCTTCGCCGGCGTCTCGGTGATCGCGTTCCACCTGCTCTACGGGTTGGAGCCGCTGAGCCGCGGCGCCGACCCCCTCGGCGACGACCGCGAGGCCCGCGCCGTGGTCGCGGCCCTGGCCGAGGCCGAGGATCGGCTGATCAACATCGAGCGCGTCGCCGGCGGCATCGGCAACCCGGAGCTTCGGGTACGCCTCGGGCGCATCGCCGCCGAGGGGCGTGGCATCCTGGAGCAGATCGCCGCGCGACCGTCGGACCTGCGCCGCGCCCGCCGCTTCCTGACCGTATTCCTGGAAGGTGCCGAGCAGGTCTCCGACGGCTATGCCCGCACCCACAGCTTCAGCGACTCCGCGGAACTGGAGCAGAGCTTCCGCAACGTGCTGATCACCATCGAAGATCAGTTCAAGTCTCAGCGCGAGCGCCTGCGCCGGGCCGATGTGCTCGACCTCGACGTACAGATCGAGGTGCTGAAGAAGCAACTGGCGCAGGAGGGTTTCCGCTGAGACCTGCGCCGGGAGATCAGATTCGCCCGCTTCCGGCGACGATCTGCCCCGTGCCTTTGCGACCTTTGCCTCCGTGCGGTAAACGACAGAACACCTGACCTTCGAGAGAGAAAACGACCATGGCAGAGACCGACCTGCAGACCCTGATCCCCGAGATCACCAAGGCCCTGCCCGGCACCGACATCGTCGCGCTGGCCGACGCCCCGCCGACGGAGCAGACGCAGATCAAGGGCCTGCTCGCCGAGCTGGACCTGACCGACAGCGCCTCGGTGATGCACTTTGGCGCCAAGGCCCAACAGCAGCTGACCGCCGTTTCCGACCAGATGCTGGAGGGCGTGCGCAACAAGGACACCGGCCCCGCCGGCGAGTCGCTGACCAAGATGGTCGCGACGCTGAAGGGCTTCGATGTGGATGAGCTGGACCCGAACGCCAAGCCGGGCTTTTTCACCCGCATGTTCAACAAGACCAAGCCCATCGTCCGCTTCATCGAAGAGTACGAGGACGTCCGCGACCAAATCGAGGCCATCAGCAGCGATCTCGACCGGCACAAGACCCGGCTGCTCACCGACGTGGAGTCCCTCGACCGCCTCTACGACGCCAACCTGGACTACTTCCGCGAGCTGGAGCACTACATCTCCGCCGGCGACGCCAAGCTTGCGGAACTCGACGCGGAGACCATCCCGGCCATGGCCGCGCGGGTCGAGGCCGAGGCCGACATGGTCCAGGCCCAGAACCTGCGCGATCTGCGCACCGCCCGCGATGATCTGGAGCGGCGCATCCACGACCTACGCCTGACCCGCCAGGTGACCATGCAGGCCCTGCCCAGCATCCGCCTGGTGCAGGAGAACGACAAGGGGCTGATCAACAAGATCAACTCCACGCTGGTCAACACCGTGCCCCTGTGGCGCCAACAGCTCGCCCAGGCGGTGACCATCTACCGCTCCAGCCAGGCCGCCGATACCGTGCGCGCCGCCACGGATCTGACCAACGAGCTGCTGCGCGCCAACGCCGCCAACCTCAAGCAGGCCAACGCCGATGCGCGGCGCCAGATCGAGCGCGGCGTGTTCGACATCGAGACGGTCAAGGAGGCCAACCGCACGCTGATCGAGACCATCGAGGAGAGCCTGGCCATCGCCGACGAGGGCAAGCGCGCCCGCGCCGCCGCCAACGTCGAGTTGGTGCAGATGGAGACGGATCTGCGCAAGACCCTGGCCGCCTCCAGCGCGCCGAAGCGCGAGCCGGCGTCGGCGGATGAGGCCGCGGCGGCGCCGGGCAGCGGCGGTCGCTAAGCCGCGGCGGCGCCCCTCGGCCGCCATCCCGGCATCCGTCATCAACCGGCCCTCGGGCGGTCTCTGGTATCCTAATGTCGCCAATATCCATTGAAAAATAAGCAGAAACTAATGAAGACCTGCGACTATGGCGACACTAGAGGACGCACCCAAACGCCACGCCCACCGCCTGCGGCGTGCCCTACTGTTTTACCTTGCCGTCGTGATCGGCGGCACCGGTCTGGCCCTGATCCAGGTGCGGGGGGTCTTGACCCAGGAGATCGACCAGCGGCTGCTGGCGGCGGCGGTGGCGGTGCCGTTCATGCTGGCCCCGGACTTTCACGACCGCGCGATTGCCGCCGGTGCCGTCTCGGCACCGGAGGACCGGGCGAACATCGCGGCGCTGACGCGCTACGCCCATGCCGCCGGCCTGAGCTTTGTCTACAGCCTCATCCTGCACGAGGGTCGACCGCGGCTGACCGCCAGCAGCGCAACCCTGGACGAACTTGCCGCCGGTGATGAGGTCAGCTACTTCGCGCCGTTCGACGAGATCGCCGACGACTTCAAGGACCGGAGACCGGACCAGGCACCGCGCTTCCTGACCCACACCGACCGCTGGGGCAGCTTCCGGGTCGCGCTGGTGCCGCGCGTCAGCCCCCGCGGCCGCCCCTATGTGGTGGCCGCCGAACTCCGACTCGCCGAGTTGCGGCCGATGCTGCTCGGCTGCATGGTCCGCCTGTTGCTGTTCGCCACCGTCCTGCTGCTGGCCTCGCTGCCGATGGTGCATGCGCTGACCAGCGCCGTGCGCCGGTCGAATCAGCAGTTGGAGCAACGCGTCGCCGAACGCACCCGCGAGCTGCGGCGCATCGCCACCACCGACGAACTGACCGGCGTCGCCAACCGCAAGGAGCTGCTTGCCCAGCTCGACCACGAGCTGGCCCTGGGCCGGCGCCATCACATCGACGGCACCCTGATGATGCTCGACGTGGACCACTTCAAGGCCGTCAACGACCGCTACGGGCACCCGGGCGGCGACCGGGTGCTGATGGCGCTGGCCGATTGCGTCCGTGAGCGCCTGCGCATCAGCGATCGTTTCGGGCGCCTCGGCGGCGAGGAGTTTGCGATCGTCCTGACCCATAGCGGGCTGCTCGACGCCGGGCAGGTCGCGGAGCAGATCCGGGCCGACCTCCAGGCCATGGGCGTGCCCCTGCGCGATGGGCGCGAGGCGCGCATCACCGTCAGCATCGGCATCGTCGCCTTCAGCGAATGCGCCTGGGAACGCGAGCACCTGATCCACGTCGGCGACGAGCGGCTTTACCGCGCCAAGGACCTCGGGCGCAACCAGGTCGTCTGCAATGACAGCTCCCACCCCGACCGGCCCGACTCCGCGGAGATTGCGGATTAGTACGTTATGACATAACATTCGCAGTCCCCCCGCCCACCCACATCGGCGATTTTGCCGCCTGCGCATGTCTCACCCCTCGGCCAGTACCGCCGCAGCCTTGAAGCGATCTGTCCGCCAGCGTGGGTGGGTATGGGCGCTTTCGGTGGCGTTGCTCCTGACCCAGCTGCTGCTGGCGCTGCACCAACTGGGGCACCTGGCGGAGGCCGATCACGATGACGGCGCCGTCTGCGAGCTGTGCACCATCGCCGCCTCCATCCACGCGGTACTGCCGCCGCAGCCGCCGGCCGCCGTCGCCGCGCCGGTCCTGGTCGCGGAGGCCATGCCCGTTCCGGTACCCGCGTCGCGCACCCACGCTCGCCCGCGTCAGCGCGCCCCGCCCCGGGGTCTCCGCCGTCTGTCCTGATCCCGGCAAGCCGCCCCCGACCCGCGTCGGGGGCCGCCGGCATCCGTTAAACCTCGGAAATAGCGCTCAACCGCGCTTTCCCGACTCCCACCGACCGGAGACCCAGATCATGTCCACCGTTTCACCGCGGGGCGCCGGCGTGGCCGCCCTGCTGCTTGCCGGCGCCATACCGAACATCGCCAGCGCCGCCGGCGATGCCGATATCGCCGTGCTGCGCGCCGAACTCGATCAGATGAAGGCCCAGTACGAGTCGCGCATCCAGGCCCTGGAGGCGCGGCTGGTCGCCGCCGAGCAGGCCGCGCAGCGGGCCGAATCCGCCGCCACCCGGCCGCCGGCCCCGCCGCGCGAGACCGCATCCCTGCCCATGAGCGCACCCAACGCCGCCGCCCCGACCACCGACGCCGGCGGCTCCGGCGCCTTTGCCGCCCTGACCTCGGGCAGCGCCTTCAATCCGCAGATCTCGGTCATCCTCGACGGCAACTACTATCAGGACGACATCGACGGCGAGGGCGCCACGCTGGTGGGCGAGGCCTATCAGCCGGGCATCGGCCTGGATGCCCACGACCACGGCGACGAGGGCGCCGATCACGGCCACGCCCACGGCGCGGCCAGCAACGGCTTCAACTTCCGCGAGGCGGAGCTGAGCTTCTCGGCCACCGTCGATCCATACTTCGATGCCGCAACCTACATCTCGATCGATGGGGATGGCAACGTCACGCTGGAGGAGGCCTATTTCGAGACCCGCGCGCTGCCCTACGGGCTCAAGGTCAAGGGCGGGCGGTTCCTCAGCGGCTTCGGCTACATCAACCGCCAGCACCCCCACGCCTGGGACTTTGTGGACCAGAACCTGGCGTACCTGAATCTGCTCGGCTTCCACGGGCTGGGCGGCGACGGCCTGCAGCTGACCTGGCTGCCGGACTTGCCGGTCTACACGCTGCTCGGCGTGGAGGCGTACCAGGGCGACCAGGAGGTCTTCGGCAACACCCTCAGCGATACGGAACAGGCGGCGCTGAACCTGGGCGATACCCGCGACGGACCGCGGCTGTTCGCCGCCTATGCGCGGATCGCGCCGGACCTGGGTCCGCAGCATGCGCTGCAGTTCGGGCTGTCCTACGCCCACAGCATCCAGCACCAGCTGGCGCAGACGCACACCCACGAGGTCGAGGTCGATGAGGGGCATGACCACGACTCAGAGGATGCGCACGACCAGGCCGAGGTGCATGTGCACGATGGCGTCACCGAGGAGTTGCATACCACCGGCCTCGCCGGCGACGCCGACCTCTGGGGCATCGACCTGGTCTACAAGTACGATGGGGCCGGACCCCATGGTCAGGGGGACTTCAAACTCCAGGCCGAGTACCTGCGCTCGATCAAGGACCTCAGCGTCCGCGCCAGCGCCCACCCGGAGCGGCTCGGCGGCCGCCAGACCTTCACCACCGACGGTCTCTACGCCCAAGCCCTGTACGGCTTCGCGCCCAAGTGGCGGGCCGGACTGCGCTACGACGTCCTCGGCCTGACCAACAAGGTCACGGGCGTGCGCAGCGACAGCTTCGGCTCCTCGGACCGCTGGACGCTGGACCTGACCTGGAGCCTGTCGGAATTCTCCAAGCTGCGCGCCCAGTACGCCTACAACGACATCCTCTCGGCACCCGGGGAGCGCGAGCAGTTCGACGCCTTCTATCTGCAGTTCCTGATGACCATGGGCAGCCATGGGGCGCATGCCTTTTAATGCATTGAACACAAACGGAGCATCGATGCCATGAACAGACTTCCAATCCTGCTGCTCGGCCTGCTTACGGCCTTGCCCGCCGCGGCGCTGGACATCGTCGCCACCAGCACGAGCATGGGCGCGATGGTGCGCACCATCGCGCCGGGCGCCGAGCTGACGGTACTGACGGCGCCGAATCGCGACCTGCATACCCTGCAGGCCAAGCCGAGCATGATCCGCGCCCTGCGCGGTGCCGACCTGGTGGTGGCCATCGGTGCCGAGCTGGAGGTCGGCTGGCTACCGGCGGCCATCGGCAGCGCCGCCAACCCGGCAATCCGCCCCGGTCAGGCGGGCTATTTCGAGGCCGCAGCCCAGGTCCCGCTGCTCGACGTGGGCGGCCCGGCGGATCGCGCCCTCGGCGACGTGCACCCGGTGGGCAACCCGCACCTGGACTTGGACCCGGTGCGCATGGCCCGGGTCGGCGCGGCGCTGGCGGACCGGCTCGGGCAGCTCGACCCCGGCGCTGCGGGACGCTACCGCGCCAATGCCGCCGCCTTCGCTGCCGAGGTGGATGCACGCAACAAGGCCTGGCGGCAGCGTCTCGCCGCTGCCCCCGGCGTTGTGCTCTATCACCGCGATGGGATCTATCTGCTCGACCGCTTCGGCGTGCCGCTGATCGGCACCATCGAGCCGGTGCCCGGCGTGGCGCCCACCGGGCGTCAGCTCAAGGCACTGGCGGGCAAGCTGCGCGGTCGCACCGGGGTCATCATCCGTGCCCCCTACCAGTCGCCGCGGCCACCCCAGCGCCTGGCCAAGCAGACCGGCTGGACGGTGGTGGTGCTGCCGTTGCAGCCACCCGCCGACGCCGACGGCGACGGCTACCTGCGCCACATCGATCGCTGGGTCGAGACGATCGCCGATGCCGGCTAGTGCCGCGGCGGCACCCCCCGACGACGGAGCGCTGCTGCGCGTGGCCGGTCTGACCGCCGGCTGGCAGCGCCCGGTGGTCGGCCCGCTGTCGCTGACCCTGGGGCGCGGTGACCTGGTGGGGCTCTGGGGCGCCAACGGCAGCGGCAAGTCGACGCTGCTTGCGGCCGTCGCCGACGGCTGCCGGGTGTTCGCCGGCCGGATCGAGCGCGCGCCGGGGCTGCGCCTCGCGCTGCAGACCCAACGGCCGGTGCGGCTGCCGCGGCTGCCGCTGACCGGCCGCGAGCTGCTGCGGGTCGCCGGCGCCCGCACCGACGCCCTGCCCGAGCGGCTGCACCCGATCCTGGGCCGACGCCTGGACCGGCTCAGCGGCGGTCAGTACCAGCTACTCTGCGTCTGCGCGGCGCTGGCGGGGGTTGCGGACCTGGTGCTGCTCGACGAGCCCACCAACAACCTCGACCCCGGCCACGAGGCCCTGCTCGCCGAGATGCTGCGGCGCGGGAGCGACCGGCGCGCCGTGCTGCTGGTCAGCCACGAGCGGGCCTTTCTCGACGCGGTCTGCCAGCGCATCATCGAGGTTGGCCCGGCGGCGTCGAGCTGAATGGAGCTGCTCACCGATTTGGACCCCCTGTTCCGGCTGCCGCTGGCGGTCGGCCTGCTGCTGGCGCTGGTGCTGTCGCTGCTGGGCTGCGTGCTGATGCTGCGTGAGGAATGGCTGGCGGCCTTCGGGCTCGCGCACCTGGCGGCGGCCGGCGCGCTGGCCTCGCTGGCACTCGGCCTCGGCGCGACCCTAGGCGGCCTGATCGCCGCGCTGGGCGGCGGGGCGGCCAAGTCGCTGCTCGGCGCCCGCGGCAATGCGGTCTACGCCTTCATGGTCCTCGGCGGCTGGTCGGCGCTGCTGCTGATCGCCGCCAACAGCGCCGCCGGCGATGCCCTGGGACGGGCGCTGATCGAGGGTCAGCTCTACTTCGCCGGTCCCGTGGAGCTGGCCGCGGCCCTGCTGACCGCGCTGGTGGCGCTAGTGGCATTGCCGCGCCTGCTGCCGCTGCTGTTGCGCGCCCGGCTGTTTCCGCTGCACGAGGTCGCCAACCGGCTGCCGGCCCGGCGCTGGCACCTGGGCTTCGACCTGCTCGCCGCGGGGAGCATCGCCATCGCCACCGCCAGCCTGGGGCTGATGGGCTGCTTCGCGCTGGTGCTGGTGCCGGCCTGGTGCGCCTTTCGCATCGCACCGAGCTGGCGCGCGACGCTGGTCATCGCGGCGCTGCTGGGCGGCGGCGCCTGCGTCGGCGCCTTCGCCTTGGCGCTGCGGCTCGACCAGCCCTTCGGGCCGGTCCTGGTGGCGGTGCTGCTGGCGGTGGCCGGCGCGGTCGGCGGCGTGGCCCGGCTGTTGCGTCAGTAGCCGCAACGCCGAGGCGCCGCGTCTCCTTGAGTCCTATCGATTGGTGTTGACGATGACTCGGGCACGGCTACCGACGCGCAACGGAGCCCGCCGGCGGGGTTACAATCCGGCGCTGTCTTCAGCAACCCTGCGCCGCCGGCGCCCCGCCCTTTCGTCATGCCGATCCCCACCCACCTTCGCCTGCTGACCCTGTTGATTCTCGGTTTGCCGTTTGCCCCGCCGGCAGGCGCCGAACCGCTCTACTGGACCTGCAACGGCTGCCACGGGCCGAACGGCGTCAGCCACGGAGATCACATCCCGACCATCGCGGGCCTGAATTTCCGCTACTTCTACGCCACGATGCAGGCGTTTCGCAGAGACCTGCGCGAGGGCTCGGTGATGGGGCGAATCGCCAAGGGCTACAAATCCGCACAGCTCCAGCGGCTCGCCCTGCACTTCGGGACGCAGCCTTGGGCCGGCAAACCCGGGGAGGTCGATCCGGGCCTGGCGCGGCGCGGGGGGGCCCTGCATGGGGAGTATTGCGAGGAGTGTCACGAGCAGAACGGCCATTTCCAGGACAAGGAGACGCCGCCGCTGGCCGGCCAGGCCCGCGGTTATCTATTCAGACAGATGCAGGCGTATCGGGTGACCGCAGCCCAGATGCCGCAGCCGCCGCTGATGCAGGAACGCTTGGAGAAGCTCTCGGACGCCGACCTGATCGCCCTCAGCGCGTTTTACGCCAGCGGCCTGACGGGGGAGTTCAGTGACGGCGCCTCTGCTGAACCACCTACGGCAGGCGACTAGTGCACTGCTGTGGAAGTAGCCAGAACGTTCGCAACCTCACCTGCCGTGCTGACCGGGTCGGCCTGGAGGCCGACACGCCCGGGCCGACACTCCCACCGTGGACCGCAGTGGACAAGTAGCCGAGGGTTCCCGGGAGGGTCGCCCTCCAGGGCGACAGGGTTTCTCCGCAGACGGCGAACGCTATCAGGACTTCCGCATCGATGCACGAGGATGCTCATACGCAGACACAGAGACAGCGAAATCGCCTAAGGCGTCCGTGTTCTTCCCTCTGCACCCCTGCGTCTTTGCGCGAGCCCTCTTTTCCGAGTCCTCGCGCAGCAATGCAAAGCCTGGAGCCCGCGGGCGCCGTCGGTCAGTCGAACGGCTGCGGCTTGGGTGTATCCGCGGTGGACGGCGGCAGGACGGGCAGGGCAAAGTTCGGCTGATGGCCGGTCATGCTCTTCAGGAAGGCCACGATCTGGGCATTTTCCTCGGGGGTGAACCGCTTGCCGAGCTGGATGCGGCCCATGGTGTTGACCGCATCCTCCAGCGTCCAGGCGGCGCCGTCGTGGAAGTAGGGGTAGGTCAATTCCACATTGCGCAGCGTCGGGACCTTGAAGCTGAAGCGATCGGCATCCTTACCGGTGACGGCATAGCGGCCCTCGGCGGGGTTGTCGGTCTGATAGGGCTCGACCAGGCCCATCTTTTGGAAGGTCGTACCGCCGGCGGCGGCGCCGTTGTGGCAGGCGACGCAGCCGCTTTCCTTGAACAGCCGGTAGCCGGCGACCTCGCCTTCGCTGAGCGCGTTCTCATCCCCCAGCAGCCATTGGTCGAAGCGCGAATTCGGCGTGACCAGGGTCTTTTCGAATTCGGCGATGGCGTCGGTGACCTTGTCGATGTCGATGCCGTCTTCACCGAAGACCAGCTTGAACTCGTTCACATAGCCCGGGATCGATGCGAGCACGTCCACCGCCAGGGTGTGGGTGAAGGCCATCTCGCCGGGGTTGGCGATCGGGCCGCCGGCCTGCTCCTTGAGGTCCGCCGCGCGGCCGTCCCAGAACTGGGCGACGTTCAGGCTGGAATTGAGCACCGTCGGCGAGTTGATCGGGCCCTGCTGCCACTGGTGGCCGATGGACGACACCAGATTGTCCGCCCCGCCCATGCTCAGGTTGTGACACGAGTTGCAGGAGATGAAGCCGGACTTCGACAGCCGGGGATCGAAAAAGAGCTTCTTGCCCAGCTCCGCCTGGGCCAGGTTGATCTCCTGGGCCGGGCGAATCGGCATGATCGGCTCGTTGGCCAAGGCCGTGGCGCAAGGGATCACCGCGACCAGCGCGGTGACGAGAATCTTGATCTTCATGGTTTGCCTCTCGGTAGCTGATCTCGGGCATGTGGCGGCGGATCGCCGGCCCTCGGCCCGACGGGCAGGGTAGATGAACACGGGCGGCGGCCAACTGAGCCAGATCAACGCAAGCGGCCAAGCGGGTGTCGGCTCAGCGGCGCTTGGCGATGATGCTGCCCGTGGGCACGCCCAGATCATCGGCGATGACGCCGCATTTGGCCTGGAGCAGGAAGAACAGCGGCGCGGCACAGGGGGCCGGGCCGCTGCTGAGGCTCTCGTAGTTGGCCTGGCCCTTGGCGATGACGAGATCGGCGGCGGCGAGGCGCGCGCGAAAATCGGCGGAGCAGCTCTCGATCAACGTGCCGACGGCATCGGAGCCGTTGTCGACGACCTCGGCGACGGCGTCGATGCCGGCGGCGGCGGCATCCTCGCGGGTGGCGTCGTTGATGACCGGGCCGCCTTTGACGACGTAGCAGACAGGCCGGTCGAGGGTCTCTAGGAGCACGCGGTCGAAGACGGTCTCGCCGGCGTTGTCGGCGAGGAACAGAACCTCGCGGGCGTTGCCGAGGGCCGCGCGCAGCTCGGGTCGATGATCGATGGCGAAGGACTGTTCGAGCACGCGCTCGACGGTGGCGTCGAGGTCGTAGGTCTCGAAGATGCCGAAGTCGATGATGTTGCCGGCGATGCTGATGCGGATGGCGGCATCCAGGGGATCGGCAGCGCCACGCACGCGTTCGCTGAGGGTCGGGTAACGCTCCAGGGCCGCCTGTGTGGCCTCCTGCTTGGCGGCGAGATAGGGGTCGGGGTTGTGGACCTCGGCGCGCACCAGGCGGTGGATGCGCTCGGCCATCTGTGGCGGGGTGGCATCCGGGGGCAAGGTCTGGAGTTCGGCGCAGGTGTGCTGCAGGATCTCGCGTTGCTGGATCTCGTCGGCACCGGCGCGGCGGGCGGCGCTGAGGGCCTGGCGGAGGAAGCAGGGGTAGCAGTCGAGGTAGGTGCGCATGAGGGGTGGGTATCCATGTGTCAGGCGTGGCAGCCGCGCGTGGGTGCGTGAGCGCACAACTGCGACAATAAACGCCAGCAGCATAACCCGAGTGGGTTGATAAGGCTTTGCGGGTACGCAACCGATAAGGATGCGGCGGCTCAGGCCCCGGGCCCGCGATAGCGCCCCAGCGCCGCGCCCAGCCGCTCGGCCACCAGGGCGCGCAGCTCGGGCGGCTCCAGGACCTCGCAGTCGGGGCCGTACTTGAGGATGTCCATGACCAGCTCGGAGGGGTTGCCGTAGGGGACGCTGAGCTGGTAGCGGCCGTCGGGGAGCATCTCGCCGCACTGGTCGCGGTGCCAGCGCTCGCTGGCGACGTAGCGGGCGCGCATGGGCTCGAAACGCAGCAGGGCGCGGTGCTCGGCGGCGCCGGCGAAGATGCCGTAGGCGTCGGCGAAGTGGGCGTCGAGGTCCGCCTCCGGGACCTCCAGCGCCGGCTCGTCCAGGATCTGGACGGTCTCGATGGCATCGATGCTGAAGGTACGCAGCCCCGCACGCAGGTGACAGAAGGCGTCCAGGTACCAGTTGTCGCGATAGTAGATCAGGCGCTGGGGCGAGACCGTGCGCTGATCGCGCCGGCCACCGGAGCGGGTGTAGTAGCGCATGGCCAGGCGCTGGCGCTGGGCAACGGCACCGGCGACCGTTTGAAACGCCTCGCCGCTGGCACGGGCGGCCATCTGCAGGACGCGGATGCGGCCCTGCAGGCCGCCGGGACCGGCGCGCTGGAGCTCCAGCAGCGCATCGATGCGCTTTTGCAGCGGCTTCAGCACCGGGTCGAGGAGACCGGGCTGAACATCGGCGAGCAGTTGCTGCACGCACAGCAGCGCATGCAGCTCGGAGGCGTTGAGCCACAGCCCGGGCAGCTCGTACATCTCGCCCTCGGCCTGGTCGTAGCGGTAGCCGTTGTAGTCGCGGTCGTAGACGATGGGCGCGTTCAGGTACAGGCGCATGTCGTCGATGATGCGCTTGACCGTGGCGCGGGAGCACTCCAGTTCCTCTTCAAGCCGGCGGCGCGAGACCGGCCGGCGGGCGTTGCGCAGGATGCGGTTGAGCTCGAAGATGCGGTCGAAGCGGTCCATCGGGCGCCGATGTGGATTGGCGGCCCGGCCCGGCTCAGCCTTGCCCGACCGCCGCCGCCGGCACCTCGGCCAGGGCCGGTGCGCTCCAGAGCCGCTCCAGGTTGTAGAAGTCGCGGACCTTGGGCAGCATGACGTGGAGGACGACGCCATTGAGGTCCACCAAGGCCCACTCGCCGTCGCTGACCCCCTCGCTGCCGATGGGTGGCTCGCCGGCCTCCTTCGCCCGAAAGGCGACGGTCTCGGCGAGGGCCTTGACGTGGCGGTTGGAGGTGCCGGAGGCGACCACCATGAAATCGGTGACGGCGGTCTTGCCGCGCACGTCCATGACGGCCACCTCATTGGCCTTCATGTCCGACAGGGTGTCGACCACCAGATCTTTAAGCGCATCTACCTGCATGAAGTCTCCCGACGGGATTGCCGTCTCGGGGGGCGGTCGGCCCGATGCCGGTCGCCTGGTTTTAGATTCGGATCTCAATCGCAAAATAACCGCAAAGGCGCACAGGGCGCTAGGAACGCCGGCCCGCGGGGGAACGGTACAGCCCCTCGCGCTCGATCAGGGCCAACACCGCATCCGGCAACAGGTAGCGGGGGCTCAGCCCGGTGGCGAGCATACGCCGAATGGCGGTGGCGGCGATGTCGAGCTGGGTCACGGTCTGAAACCAGATGCGCCCGGCCGGGGCGGCGCTGAGCTCGGCGGCGCAGCGGGCGCGGCGCGATTCGATCTCACCGCGGAGCGTCGCATCCCGCTGCATGCCGGCGCCCGGGCGGCGCATGACCACCAGGTGCGCAAGCTCCAGGATTCGATGGGGACGATGCCAGTTGAAGAAGTCGTTGAAGGCGTCGCCACCGATGAGCAGACACAGCGGGGTCTGGTTGTCGACATCGGCGCGCAGCTCGGTCAGGGTGTCGACGGTATAGGAGCTTCCGACACGGGCAAGCTCGCGGGCATCGACGCTGAAGCCGGGCTGACCCGCGACCGCGGCCTCGCACATGGCCCGGCGCTGTTCGGGACCGGCCAACGGCTGCCCCCGATGGACGGCGACGTTGAGCGGGACCAGCCGCAGCTCGCGCAGCCCGAGGGCCTGGTAGACGTCCAGGGCGACGCGCAGATGGCCGTTGTGGACCGGATCGAAGGTGCCGCCGAAGATGCCGATCATGCCGGCATCCGGGCGCGGGTCAGGGCATGGGTGCGCATCGCGCCGTCCTCAGTTGCGGATGTGGCCGTCGCCGAGGACGACGAACTTGACCGACGTGAGCCCGTCGAGCCCCACCGGGCCACGGGCATGGAACTTGTCGGTGCTGATACCGATCTCGGCGCCGAGCCCGTATTCGAAGCCGTCGGCGAACCGGGTCGAGGCGTTGACCATGACCGAGCTGGAGTCGACCTCGCGCAGGAAGCGTCGGGCACGACCGTAGTCTTCGGTGACGATACTGTCGGTGTGGTGGGAGCCGTGGCGCTCGATGTGGTCGATGGCGGCATCCATGTCGGCGACGACGCGGATGGAGAGGATCGGCGCCAGGTACTCGGTGTCCCAGTCCTCATCGGTGGCCGCCGATGCCTGCGGCAGGATGGCGCAGGTGGCCGGGCAGCCGCGCAGCGCCACACCCTGCTCGGCCAGCGCGGCGCCGATGGGCGGCAGGTCCCGTGCAGCGACGGCCTCGGCCACCAGCAGGGTCTCCAGGGTGTTGCAGGTGCCGTAGCGCTGGGTCTTGGCATTCAACGCGATGGCCAGGGCCTTGTCGGGGTCGGCGCGATCGTCGATGTAGACGTGGCAGATGCCGTCGAGGTGCTTGATGACCGGCACCCGCGCATCGCGGCTGATGCGCTCGATCAGGCCCTTGCCGCCGCGGGGAATGATCACATCGATGTGCTCGGGGCTGGTGATCATGGCGCCCACCGCGGCCCGGTCGGTGGTGGCGATGACCTGCACCGCATCCGCCGGCAGCCCGGCGGCCTCCAGCCCGCGATGGATGCAGGCGGCGATGGCCTGGTTGGAGCGGATCGCCTCGGAGCCGCCGCGCAGCACGGTGGCGTTGCCGGATTTCAGGCACAGGGCCGCGGCATCGGCCGTCACGTTCGGGCGCGACTCGTAGATGATGCCGACCACGCCGAGGGGCACGCGCATGCGCCCCACCTGGATGCCGGTGGGGCGGTAGGCGAGATCGGTGATCGCGCCGATGGGGTCCGGCAGCGTGGCAATCTGGGTCAGGCCCTCGATCATGGCGTCGATGCGCTTGGGCGTCAGCTCCAGGCGGTCGAGCAGGGCCGCATCCAGCCCCTTGGCGGCGCCGGCCTCCAGGTCTTGGCCGTTGGCGTCGGCCAGCGCGGCGCGGGCGCCGTCCAGCTCGGCGGCGATGGCCGTGAGCGCGGCGTTCTTCTCCGCCGTGCCGGCGCGCGCCATCTGCCGCCCCGCCGCCCGCGCGCGGGTACCGACCTCGCGCATATAGCCGTCAATATCGTTGATCACGGTATCCGTCATCGAAACCCCTCAAAATAGTTGGCTTGCAGGCCGTACTCCGACCGATCGCATCCGACATATGGAACCACAAAGCGCGCAGATCGCCTATCCGCACTTCAAGACGACGCACCCGCACGCAACCGCCGCGGATCGGCCAATCCCTCGGCGATCCGCCGCAACAGCACCCAGGGGTCGGTGCCCGACTGGCCCTTGATGGCCTGGTCGGCCTCGGCGCAGAGCATCAGCAGCCGCCACAGCTGCGGCAGCCGAAAGCGCTTGACGGCGGCCAGCACGGCATTGCGGCGCGCGCTGAAGACCTGATGGGCGGCCAGCACCGGGGCCAGGGGCTGACCCTCGGCCTGGGCGAAGGCGATGGCGGCGAGCTTGCGCACCTCCCGCACCAGCACCCAGAGCACCAAGGGCTCGGCGGTGCCCTCGGCGGCCAGTCCCCGCAGTACCCGGTCGACCCGCACCAGATCGGCGGCCATGGCGGCATTGCCCAGGTCGAACAGGTCGAAGCGGGCACTGTCGGCGACCGCGCCGATCAGCGCCGCGGCATCCAGCGGACCGGGCTCGCGCAGCAGCCGCAGCTTGGCGATCTCCTGATCGGCGGCGAGCAGGTTGCCCTCAACGCGGGCGGCGAGCAGACCGATGGCCTCGGCATCGGGCTCGAAGCCGGCGCGGCGCAGCCGGGCGGCCAGCCAACCGTCGAGCTGCCGGCCCTGCAGCCGGCGCGCCTGGACCAGGACGCCGGCCTGATCGACGACCTGGGCCCACTTGCCCTTCAGCGTCTTCGCCGTCAGCGCCGGGGCGAGGATCAACAACAGCACATCTTTGGGCGGAGCGGCGCAGTAGCCGCGCAGCGCCTCGCCGCCATCGCGGCCGACGCCGTCGCCGCTGAGCCGCAGCTCGATCAGCCGCCGGTCGGCGAACAGCGACAGGGCGCGGGCCTCGGTCTGCAGCCGGCCCCAGTCCACGTCGCGACCCTGGTCGATGACCTGCCGCTCGGTAAAGCCCTGGCGCTTGGCCTGCGCACGGATCGCGTCGGCGGCCTCGCCGAGCTGCAGCGGCTCGTCGCCCCAGAGCAGATAGATCGGCGCCAGGCCTTGGCGCAGCTGACCGCCGAGCTGTTCCGGACCGATGCGCATGCGCCGCTCAGGCCCGTTCCAGCGCGGCCCGCAGCCGCAGCAGGATCTGTCCGGCGGCGTCGTCGACCATGTCCTGATAGATGTACTCCGACTCCGTATCCTTGCCGAGGACCTCGACGTTGGGGTTGTCGTCGAAGGTACGCTGCAACAACAGGGTCTGGCGCGGCATCAGCGCCTTGCCGTCGCCGCCGTCGGCCTGGAAATCGAAGCGGTAGCTCTGCTCGTAGGCCAGGGCCTTGCCGTTCTCATCGACGGCGACCACCCGCGAGTCCCGCTCCTGGCGGTAGATGGTCAGGATCAGCCCGGCCTCCTTGGGGGCATTGGTCTGGCGCACGTCACTGCCCACCAGCCGGGTGCGCACGGCCTCGACCAACGGCCCGGCACCCGCGACATACAGTGGCTGAAAGGCGTCCGGCACCTCGACGGCGCCACGCAGCTGGAAGCCGCAGCCCGCGAGCAGCCCGGCCAGTAGCCCGACCAGCAACAGCGGCGCCGGGGACCGGACCAACGGCCGACGGCGGACCTTCGGCGAAAGGGTCATTTGGCCACCACGTTGACGAGCTTGTGCGGCACGACGATGACCTTGCGCACGGTCAAGCCGTCGATGAAGCGGCGCACATTCTCGTTGGCCAGCGCGGCGGCCTCGATGGCGGCCTTGTCCGCTTGGGCCGGCACGGCGATCTGCCCACGCACCTTGCCGTTGACCTGGACCGCGTAGTTGATCTGCTCCTGGACCAGGGCCTCATCGTCCACCGCCGGCCAGCCGCCATCGAGGATGTCATCACCAAAGCCCAGGTCACGCCAGAGCTGATGGGCGACATGGGGGACGATGGGGGCCAGCAGCCGCAGCGTGATGCCGAGCCCCTCGCGCAGCAGCCCGGCGCCGCCGGGTTGCTGCGCGTCGACCTTGACGAGCACGTTGACGATGGTCATGCACCCGGAGACGACGGTATTGAACTGGTGGCGCTGGTAGTCGAACAGGGCCTTCTTCAGCGCCAGGTGGACCTCGCGGCGGGCATCGCGCACGGCCTCGGCGGGCTCGGCGACGGGCTCGGCATCGGCGATGAGCGCGCCGCGGTCGGCGGCCAGGGTCCACAGCCGCTTGAGGAAGCGCGAGGCACCCTCCACACCCTCGTCATTCCACTCCAGCGATTGATCCGGCGGCGACGTGAACATGGTGTAGAGGCGAACGGTATCGGCGCCATAGCGCTCGATCAGCGTTTCCGGGTCGACACCGTTGTTCTTCGACTTCGACATCTTCTCGATGCCGCCGAAGTGGACCGGCTCGCCATCCTCGGCCAGCACCGCCGAGACCACCCTGCCCTTCTCATTGCGGGTGACGGTCACATCGGCCGGGTTGTACCAGAGCTTGCGCCCGTCGGCGCCCTCGCGATACCAGGTCTCGGCGATCACCATGCCCTGGGTGAGCAGGTTGGCGAAGGGCTCGTCGCAGTCCACCAGCCCCTCGTCGCGCATCAGCTTGTGGAAGAAGCGGGCATAGAGCAGATGCAGCACCGCGTGCTCGATGCCGCCGATGTACTGATCTACAGGCAGCCAGTAGTTGGCGCGCTCATCGAGCATGGCCGTGTCGCAGTCCGGCGAGCAGTAGCGGGCGTAGTACCAGCTCGATTCAAAAAAGGTATCGAAGGTGTCGGTCTCTCGAATCTCGCCGTTGGCGAGATTCGAGAAGGCATCCATCTTTTTGAGCGGCGAGCCGGAGCCGTCGACGATGACGTCTTCGGGCAGGCGCACCGGCAGGTCGTGCTCGGGCCGGATACCGCCGTCGGCGGTCTGCACGGTCGGGATCGGGCAGCCCCAGTAGCGCTGGCGCGAGACGCCCCAATCGCGCAACCGGAAGTTGACGCGCTTGCCGCCCTTGCCGCGCTCGGCGAGCCAGGCGGCGATGGCGTCGAAGGCCTGCTCGGAGGTCATGCCATCGAAGGGGCCGGAGTCCGCCAGGACGCCCTTCTCTGTATAGGCGCCCTCGTCGATGCCGCAGGGGCTGCCATCGGCGGCGACGATCACCTGCCGCCTCGGGATACCGTAGCGCTCGGCAAACTCCCAATCGCGCTGATCGTGGGCCGGCACGGCCATGACCGCGCCGGTGCCGTAGCCCATGAGCACAAAATTGGCGGCGAAGATCGGCACCGCATCACCGCTGATCGGATGCACGGCGTTCAGACCCAGGCGATGGCCCTTCTTCTCCATGGTCTCGATCTCGGCCTCGGAGATGCCGCCCTGGCGGCACTCCTCGATAAACGCGACCAGATCGGGATTCGACTCGGCAGCGCGCCGCGCCAGCGGGTGCTCGGCGGCGACGGCCACATAGGTCACGCCCATCACCGTATCCGGGCGGGTGGTGTAGATACCCAGGGTCTCGTCGCTGCCCTCGATACCGAAATCCATGTAGACGCCCTCGGAGCGGCCGATCCAGTTGCGCTGCATGGTGCGCACCTGATCGGGCCAACCGGGCAGGTCGTCGATGGCGTCGAGCAGCTCCTGGGCGTAGTCGGTGATGCGCACCGACCACTGGGCGATCTCGCGCTTCTCCACCGGGGCACCGGAGCGCCAGCCCTTGCCGTCGATGACCTGCTCGTTGGCGAGCACGGTGCGGTCCACCGGGTCCCAGTTCACCATGGCCGTGGCGCGGTAGGCCAGGCCCTTCTTCATCAGCCGGGTGAACAGCCACTGCTCCCAGCGGTAGTAGTCCGGGTCGCAGGTGGCCAGCTCGCGGTCCCAGTCGTAGCCGAAGCCCAGCCCCTTGAGCTGGTCCTTCATGTACGCGACGTTGCTGCGCGTCCACTCCGACGGCGGGATGCCGTGCTTGATGGCCGCGTTCTCCGCCGGCAGCCCGAAGGCATCCCAGCCCATGGGCTGGAGCACGTTCTTGCCGAGCATCCGCTGCCAGCGCGAGATCACGTCGCCGATGGTGTAGTTGCGCACATGGCCCATGTGCAGCCGCCCGGACGGGTACGGGAACATGGACAGACAGTAGAACTTCTCCCGGGTCGGGTCCTCGACGGCCTTGAAGGATTGCTTGGCCTCCCAATGGGCCTGGGCCGCGGTCTCCACCGACCGCGGGTCATAGTCGCGCTGCATGGGTTCGATCTCTGGGGTAGGAAAGGGACGGAGAGCAAGATGGCGCAAGTCTACCGCACCGCCCTGCCCCCCGGCGCGCCGACTTCAGCCGTGCGGCCTCGATCACGAACAAACCGGGTTCAGCACCCCTAGCGCCCTGGCGGCAACCGGATCGCGTCGGCGCAGCCCCTCGATGCCGTTGCGGATGAGGCCGCACCTAGCCGGGGTCCGCGCGGGACGTTCAAACAAACACGCGTTCCAGGATGATCATCGCCGCCCATCACAACAACCCATCCAACGGACTGCGCACCCTCCCTCCCTGCTTCCTGTCCTATTAGACACACTGGACACATATCCTTGAATGCCGATACTGCGTTCCCCATTGCGGCTCTACGGGCAGACCTTCACCACCGAGATCCTTGAGCGGATACGCACCGTCGTGTCGGCGGAGGACGGGCTGAGCCGCAGCGCGCTGTCGCGTCGGGCGTGTGGTTGGTTGGGTTGGCACGATGCCGCCGGCAAGCCGAAGGAGGTGAGCAGCCGCAAGGCGTTGGTGGAGTTGGAGCGCGGGGTGATCGGCCTGCCTGCTGCGCTGCTGCCGGCGGCACTGCAAGCGCGTGAGGCGGTGTCGCCGGGAGCGGTCGCGGGCCGGTGTTCGGGCGGCTGGAGGCGCTCGGTGGTGTCGAGTTGGTGGCGGTGGACGATGCGGAGCTGGCCGCGCTGTGGCGGCGCATGCTCGCGAGCCATCATCCGCAGGGCGATGGTCCATTGTGCGGTGCGCAGCAGCGCTACCTGATCCGCTCGCCGGTGGTCGGCTGGCTCGGCGCGCTGGGCTTCAGCGCCGCGGCCTGGCAGTTGGCGGCGCGCGACGAGTGGATCGGCTGGTGCGCGCATGCGCGCCGTGCCCAGCTTGGGCGGGTCGTGGCCAACAGCCGCTTTCTGATTCTGCCGAGCATTGAGGTAGCGAATCTGGGCTCGCATGTGCTGGCGCTGGCCGCGCGGCGATTGCCGCTCGACTGGTCGCGGCGCTATGGTGAGGCGCCGGTGTTGCTGGAGACCTTCGTCGACGAGCGTCGCTTTGCCGGCACCGTTTACAAAGCCGCCAACTGGCAGCGTCTGGGCGTGACCAGCGGGCGGGGACGCCAAGATCGTCACAACCGTGCGGCACTGGGTGTGAAAGCCGTCTACGTGTTGCCGTTGCAGTCGGAGTGGCGCACACTGCTGTGCCGACGCCCGGCACCGGTGCTGCGTTTGCCGCCGCCGGCGGCGCTCGATGCGGGCGTGGACGCCGGCGGCGATTCCGGCTGGGCCGAACAGGAGTTCGGGCGGGTGGATTTCCCCGATGCACGCCTGCGCCCGCGCCTGCTCGGCCTGGCGGCGGCGTTTGCCGCCCAGCCCACCGCGCCGATCCCGGTGGCGCTGCAGGGCAATGCCAGCGAAACCAAGGCCGCCTATCGCTTCTTCAACAATCCGCAAGTGGACCTGAACACCCTGCTCCATCCCCACTACGAGGCCACCGCCGCGCGCATCGCCGAGCAGCCGGTGGTGCTGACGGCGCAGGACACCACCAGCCTGAACTACGACGCCCATGCGGCCACCCGCGACTTGGGGCCGATCAACACCCGTGCCGACGGTGCACAAGGGCTGAAGCTGCACGACACGCTGGCGCTCACACCCGAGGGCGTGCCGCTGGGCTTGATCGACATCCAAGTCTGGGCGCGCGACGGGCAACAGCCGGATCAGGCCGCGCAGCGCAAGCAGCGCCCGATCGAAGACAAGGAGAGCCGGCGCTGGCTGGACAGCTTCCGGCGCACCGCTGCGGTGCAGCGCCTGTGCTCCGATACCCGCTTGGTCAGCGTCGCCGACCGCGAGGCGGACATCTACGAGGTGTTTCAGGAGGCGACGCAAGACCCTGATGGCCCGGACCTGCTGGTGCGTGCCAACCGCGCCACACTGCGCCAAGTCGACGACCACGACAACGCGCAGACGCCGCTGTGGAACTATTTGCCGACGCGCCCGCTGCTTCGGCCACTGCGACTTGGCCATCCCCGGCGCGGCGGGCGCAAGGCGCGCGTCGCAGAACTGGAGATCCGCTGCGCAGCCATCCAACTGCACCCGCCCAAGCGCCTCAAGGGCGCTCGCGCACTGGCATTGTGGGCGGTGCACGCCATCGAGCCCAGGCCACCCGCCGGCGCTGAGGCGGTCGAATGGTTGCTGCTGACCACCGTGGCAACCGTCAGCCTGGAAGACGCCCTGGAGCGCCTGCGCTGGTATGCCGTGCGCTGGAACATTGAGGTGTTTCATCGCACGCTCAAAAGCGGCTGCCGCATTGAGGACCGCCGCCTGGGGAGCGCCGAGGCCCTGCAAGCCTGCCTCGCCATCGATCTGGTGGTCGCCTGGCGCGTGATGTGGCTGAGCAAGCTCGGGCGCGAGACCCCGGATGTGCCCTGCTCGGTGTTCTTCGAGCAGGCCGAGTGGCAGGCCCTGCATTGCCATCACCACCGCTCACCCAGCCCGCCTGACACACCGCCAACCCTCGGCGAGGCCATGCACATGGTGGCCAAGCTCGGCGGCTTCCTCGGGCGCAAGTGCGACGGCCAACCCGGCGCCACTGCGCTTTGGCGCGGCCTCGCGCGACTGGCCGATATCACCGATACGTTTGCGATCTTTCATCCGTCGATCCCGGCCGGACCCTAGGGGTTGTGTCCAGTGTGGGCAATAGACAGCCCCGCCGCGGTTCAGGACGTGCGTATAGATCATGGTCGTCGAGACGTCGGCATGTCCCAACAGCTCCTGCACCGTGCGGATTTCGTAGCCATCTCAAAAGGTCGGGAATCAACCGCTCCGGCAAGGGCACCATCCGCTCCCGCCCGCCTTTCGCATTGCGCACCTCGATCTGCTTGTAGTCGAAATCCACATCCTGCACCCGCAGCCGCAGCTGCCCCAGCGGTATAACTGCGCTCGGTACGAATGGAATACTCCGCCGCCGAAAGCGCCGCCAAGCGCCGAGGCTGAATCGACGCCAAAAACTGCTTCGCCCGAACCACATGCCACTGCTGACGGTCCCCGCGTACGCCCTGTTTCTCCAACCTTTCCCTATGGTTGGCCCGGAATCGTTCGATCTTCTCGGAACGGGTTGACATGGTGAAAATGACGGGGTAACTTGCGAAGCAAATGAACTTGTACGGAGCACGGGAATCGCAGGGCACCGTGGCGGCCAGGGCGGTGCCGTGCTAGGCGGCGTCTGTATAACTCAGTTAGCACAGATTTCGCAATGCCTGTTATTCCTGATTCCGTCCATTAAACGTTCGGCTATTCAGGTCATATTTGGAAATGCAGAAGTGGAGTGAAAAGGCGACCGTACAAGGAGCGATAGTCGGCGCCATTGGTCTAATCATTGCCTCGCTCATTACCGTAGCCGGAAACATTGTAGGTAGCAGCGGAGATAACGAGACCAAGATAGCTATTGAGCAAGTCGTTTCTCTTGACGGAAAAGACAGGGAGGATATAAATAAGATATTACAGTCACTCGAAACAATTGCCGCTGCTCGGCAGAGTACCGAAAAAAATCATCGGTTTGTTTTGTTTCTTGTAGATGTTTCCGGCAGCATGACCGGAAATGTGGGGAACGTGGCGCGTTCGGCAATTAAAAAGCTAAAAGCAAGGTATAAATATGACCGGCTCGCCATAATGTCTTTCGGTGTTACAACGACGGAAATATTGCCGTTCGGCAATTACCAGGATGACCAGGTAGATGAATTTATCGATCGAATTCGTTTTGGGGATTCAGAGACAGACTTTGCGCTGGGCATTGAACAAAGCTTAAGGGCTTTGAGGAAAGTAAGAGGGGAGCAAAAGCTTTTGGTAATTGTAACCGACGCGATTTTTGATGTTTCCCGGAGCGATGCAATGAGAATGGATATGCAGATTTTTGAAGAAAACGGTGTGTCTGTCGACTTACTGTACGTCGGCAATGATAATCCTCTTGGCGTACACAAGCGAATCCCTTGGATTGACCAAATAATTTTGATTGGTAGTGGAGAAGAACAATAGGGCCGTACTAGTGGCTCGTGGAAGACGGGGTCTTGCATTTTGCCTCTCTAAGCCAATGAAGAAGCCGAACAAACCCACCAGCTCCGACGCCAAACTGCGGCCTTCGCTATCGCTCAGGCTGCAGTTTGGCGCGGGCTGTGGTTAACGTTATCTTTCGGATAGAGGTGAAGATATCCACTGGATTCATCGGTTTTTATCAAAGCAGGCCCGCAATTCCACATGACATGTACCATGCTGGAGAAGCTGCGCTGCTATATGCCCAAAAAGAATACATCGCTTAAATAGAAAAAACAGGTAGTTGCCATGCAAAATCATACCAACAACCCTATCGTCATCGCCATGGATATTGATGATTTTCTTACCAGTATGGAAACGAAGAATTTACGCGAGAAAGACTGGCTTGATCCTGTTCATCACAAAGAAGATCATTTTATTAAGGTTGAATTCAAGTATAGCGATCAGTATTACCAAGTTGAACATGTGCTGACACCTGGGTGTATAGAATTTTTTCGTTTTCTCTTTGAACATGAATATGTCCGACCGGCGTTTTTCAGTTCAGGCGTTCGTGCCAGAAATCTGGACCTTGCAAGAAAGGTCGTTCAGACTGCTATCGATGCCGGCGGTGATCCTACATGGATGAATCGCTATGATGTATATTCCCAGGAAGATTGTTTTGATACAGAAGGACTTCCTCATCATATGGATAGGGAGATCCGCAATAAATTTCAGCCCGAACACTTTTTTGGAAACTATAAGAAAGATCTGCGCATGATTTATTTTGGCCGTGAAAAATATCATGGATTGTATCGACATACGCTTAAGATCCCTCTGTTCTCTTACCTCATCATGAAACAGATGAAAAGTTATTGGAAAATCTGGTATTGGTAGAGGAGGATCCTTCCTATCTTTTCCCTGGTCAAGAAAAAAATGTGCTTTTGTGTCCTACATACAACCATCCTAGTCACTATACGATCAATCACCGGGGAGATGACACACCTTATGATCCCGACGACTGGGAGGGATAAATTCAAATCAAGCAACACAATTTTTTTATGCCGCCGGTGTTTTAGACCACACATTCGAGCGGCACTTCTCAGATGGCTTGTCCATACCGGAAATTTTGTGGCAGGAACAAGGATACCTTTGGGTAGACCGCAACCGTTACAAGGAGCATTACCCCATACATTTCTTCACTAAAGGCCGTGATACTCTGCGAAAATACAACCCTGAACTGAACTTTGCGGTGACTTCCAACGAACCAGCTTCTCAATAATCCGAAGCAAGAGCAACTCTTGAAACCGATTTTTTTATAGTTAGTGCCTGAACGAAAAGCCCGATATTTTCACGGCCAGCCCGGAAAGGGGTCCGGAAAGGGGTCCGGAAAGGGGTCAGATCCCTTTTCTAAGATCGTTGAATGAAAACATGCCCAACCAGGGAAAAGGGGTCAGATTCTTTTTCTCTAATCGATGAATGAAAAGATCGGATAAGGGGCCAGATTCAATTAATATGACCCCGACAAATGAAATCGCCCAACAAGGCCGCCAGCCCGACGCCAAACTGCGGCCGGCGCTTCGCGCGTGGCCGCAGTTTGGCGCGGGCTGCGGTATTAGGCAACCAGAACCTGGCTGAACCGAACGAAGATGCCCATCCACAACGACATATCCAAGCTCGGTACGCGACTGGTAATCCTAGGCGCTGTCCTCTTAGCAGATACGGCCTCATCGAATCTGCGTTTCAATTGACAGGGCATTCGATTGAAAAAAAAAAAAAAAAAAAAAAAAAAAAAAAAAAAAAAAAAAAAAAAACCTGAAAGGGGTCCGAAAGGGGCCGATGGGCTGATCTTTTCTAAGATCGTTGAATGAAAACATGCCCAACCAGGGAAAAGGGGTCAGATTCTTTTTCTCTAATCGATGAATGAAAAGATCGGATAAGGAGCCAGGTTCAATTAATATGACCCCCGACAAATGAAATCGCCCACCAAGGCCGCCAGCCCGCCAAACTGCGGTCGGCGCTTCGCGCGTGGCCGCAGTTTGGCGCGGGCTGCGGTTACGTTAGGCAACCAGAACCTTGGCTGAACCGAACGAAAGATGCCCATCCACAACGACATATCCAAGCTCGGTACGCGACTGGTAATCCTAGGCGCTGTCCTCTTAGCCGGATACGGCCTCATCGAATCTGCGTTTCAATTGACAGGGCATTCGATTGAAGGGGAACGGGGTCAGGTCTTTCCTTTTGCCCGTGGCCAAACGGGGTCAGCGGGATACATCAGGGTCAGAACCCTTTTCTCTAATCGATGAATGAAAAGATACCCAACAAGGGCCTTGATCATAACTCCGCCCACCCCCGTTTATGCCGCCACCGGCGTGAGACAGGCCGGCTTTGGGGCGCGCGTTCGTCGGCGCCGGGCGGGTGGCAACTGAGAGACACGCGCCAGCACCAAGTCGAACAGCGGTGGGTGGCTATGAGCGAAGAGGCGTTCGGCGGCCGTGGTGGCGTCGGCGCGGCGGCTGTGGTAGTTGTGGATCGCGGTCAAGGCCGCGAGCTTGCGGTCACTGAGGCGGTGACAACCGTGATGATGGAAGGACAGTCGGCCGTTGCGGCCCTCGACGCAGGAACTGCTGCGTTGGAACAGATCGGCGCACTCGCCGGCAAGCGCCTCGAGCTGTTGGCGGGAGGCGAGCGGTAGTTGCTGCAGCGGATGCGACGGTTGGCGTAACGGTTCGAGCAGGGTCGTGCTCAGCGCCAGCAGTCGGTGGCGAGTCTCGGCGCGGCTGCTGCGTGCGGCGACGCGTTGCAGATACAGGGCAGGAATGAGTTCGTTGTGCAGCGCCTGCTCCAACTCGAGCGGCAAGTCGAAGGCCTCGATGCGGGTCTGTACGGTGGCGAAGAAAAAGCTCAGGTACGCCAGCCAGTGGACGGTGAGTCGCCGCGCCTTGGCGATGCGCTCGCGCGAGCGCGTCGGCAACTCAGCCGCCTCGGCGAGTTGCGACAGACGTTGCCACACCTGCTCGAAACGGGCGCGGACCCCTTCCACCGGCTGCACCGCGCCGGTCTCCAGATGATAGGGATGATCGAGGTGGCCCAGCTCGCGGATCAGTTCACGCGCCTCGGTTTGGCGCGCCAGGGCCGAGTTCTGTTCGGCTTCGGCCTCTACCAGCGTGCGCAAGGCGGCATCCACGCGCGCCGCGAAGTCAGGCGGCCGGCCACGCCGATGGCGAGGTTCTGTCTCATAGGCCTGCCGGGCGGCCCGTTCGGCGTCCAGCTGCGCTTGCGCCCGGGCGACGGCGGCATCGGCCTGCCTGACCTGACGGGCCAGTGGCAGTGCGGTGCCTTTGGCGACCTCGTGCTGACCATGGAACAGGTCCGAGGCATGCGCGGCCCCCAGGTCTTTCTCGATGAGGTGGCGCAACGCCCCGGCCTCGTCACTGGTGCCTTGGATCACGCGCACCGGCAATCCCTCCAGCGCCTGCTCCAACGTCTTGCGCCAGGTCGCCGCCGTGCGATCCGCAGCGTAACGTTCGGCCAGAATGAAGTTCGACACCGGTTCGATGGCCACCAAGCAGATCGCGGGATCAAACGTTTCATCGACACAGACCCCCACCTCGCGCGCGGGCATCTGCGCACCAAGGCGATCGCGCTGCGTCTGCGCCTCCTCCACGATCGCCTCCTGTAGCGCCACATTCATCGCCTGCTGGCTGCCGTAGGAGGCGCCGAGGAGGTCCGACAAGCCGCTCAGCTCCAGACACTCACACACCAACCGCACCCCACCGCCCGCGCGCAGCGTGATGACCAGATGCAGCGCCATCACCAGGCGCGATAACCACTGCACCCCGGCCGGCGTCGCCAAAGCGCTCGCCAGCTCCGCCGGCAAACCCTCCGGCGGCGCCGCCCCAGACCAGTCTCGCAGCGTACTGCGCGGAACTCCCAGCGCCGCGGCTACCTGTCGCAGCGGCTCGCCCATCGCCAAGCGCGCCTGCGCCGCCCCGAGCTGTTCCGCCCGCTCCAGGCGCGAGCGATGCTTCACCACGCACCGCCGCACGAACGCCAGCGCGAACCGGCTGGCAAATCGGGAGCAACTGGGCTAAATTCATGCTTGGCAGGATCTTCAGACATCTTTTACATCCCTCGGTGGGTTTGCACTTCCAAGGGTATGAAAATCTGAGGGTCCTGCCAACTTCCTCCACGCTCATGACCAAGCGCCGCACTCGGTCTTGGGCGAACTTATGACCAAAGCCCCTCCGTGTATGGGGATACCGCGGACGAGGTGATTACTCTCGCAACGGATTCCGGCAATTGGATGGACGACTGGAACTCCGGCTCTACATATTACTTCGGCTGGGACTGGACTTTTAAAACAAAGAGAGGGCACAGTGCCCCGGGCGAGTTTCCTCGGCGGCCGACGGACTTGACGCATTTGGACATTGGCTCTACTCCGGAACGTGGGAGCATTGTACCCATTGCCTGTCCAGGGGCCCGGCGGTATCAACGGGGATTCGGTATGTTGTTGGTGATTCAGTTCGACTTGTTGCGGAAGTCAATATTTTGGACGACTATGTGGGTTTGTGGGTAGATCCCACCCTGGATGACCTGACGAATCCCGATGTGTTTATTCAGGGGCAACGAGACCTTCAGACAATCGATAGAATCCTCCATCGGGCTGGCGGGCAAACAACCGGGCAGGCTACAATGAGAAACTTTGTTGTAGCAACGGATTTCGCGTCTGCCGTGTCTATACCCATCGCACCAACGAACATGCTCGTCCTTGTGGCGTTCGTAGCATGGGCAGCCAGCAACAGATTGAAAGGAAGAAAGGCAAAGAAGGGGTTACCATTTAGCTGACCCCGATCAAGAGGCGGCAAAAAACTCTCGCGGCTGAGCACGACGATCTGAGCAAGACCGGGGTCCCAAGACCGTGAGACCGGGGTCTTGACTTTTGCCTCTGCAAGCGAAGACCGGGGTCAAAGACCGGGATGTTCAGGTCTTGACTTTTGCCTCCGCGAAGACAAGGGCAGGTCTCAGATGTAACACGTAGCCCGGGCCTGGATGGCAGCGCCGTCATCCGTTATCCTGATTAAGAGCACGATTTACTCCACAGCTACGCGAGAAGCATCTGCCAATCAACTATGCTGAAAAATATGAGGTGACACAGTGAGCAATACCTACTCGGCAATTTTTGAGCGGGATGATGGCTGGTATATTGCCTATTGCCCGGAAATTCCTGGAGCGAACGGCCAGGGTCGCACGAAAGAAGAGGCACAACAGAGTCTCGCAAGCGCGATAGAACTCATTTTGTCGGATCGGAGAGAGGACGCGTTTAAAGGCTTGCCGCCGGATGCTGAACGAGAGACGGTAACAGTTGGGTGAAGAGAGGCACGCTCCTACGCCACCTTCGCCGTTACGGTTGCTACCTCAAGCGGGAAGGATCATCCCATTCCTTGTGGTGTAATCCAAAAACAGGAATGGTGGAGGCTGTCCCCCGACACTCCGAAGTACCTAATCGACTTGCTAAAAAAATTTGCCTTGCCAGGCAATTTCTCAAGTTGCTCAATCCAATGTTCGCCGCCCAATGACCGCTCCGTTTCTTCTGATTGACGCAGGCTCTTGAACGCCGTTTCGTCCTCCGGCGAACCAAGCAGGGCAGCAACGTCGCCAAAGCGTTTCAGAATCGGTGCGACCTTTACCAGTTTATCGTCCTTGCCCGAGCGATGGGCGGCGACACTCGACCAGCGCCAGTCCTGTGCCGTCAGCACAAGCTTGGCTCTTAAGGGATTGAGAGAAACGTAACCTAACGCATGGAGCAGGTGCGCTTCATCCATCACGACCGATCCAAAGCGATAGCCGACATCGTAGTCGGCGCTGTGGCGAGCCGCTTGGAGGTCCGGGAAGAGCCGAGCGATGCGGCGCAACTCGTCGGGAAACGGCTCCGCAGCGTCGATGATGTCGCGCAGGCGAGCGGGGGAGACCCCCGCGGCCGGAGGCGAACGCGCGGGATGCTCGGCTCATGTCGGAGTGGCTGAAACCGCGGATCACAAGCTGGCGCAGCTTCTCGAATTCCTTCCCGGCGATCAGGAAGTGCGAGGCATCGTCGATTAGCAGGTGGAACAGGGCGTAGTAGATCGCGGAGACGGCGCGACGCAGGCTGGCGTCCCGCGGGCGCCGCGGCTCCTAGCGGATGAGGTGCGCGGCTTGGGCAAGGAGGTCCGCTGCCAGACTCATTTCGCGTCGCCCGGCTTAGGCGGCCTCGTCGGTGACGCTGCGTAGGCGTACGTAGGGGAAACGCCCGGAGCCGGCCTGGGCAACCGCATCGTGGATCCAGTCGTTGGCCTCGTCGGAGCGCTGCAACAGGGAGGGGCGCTCGAATGCCTCATCGTCCAGGACGACCCAGACCCAAAGACTCGGGTCGCCGTTGTGGTCGTCGCCCCGGACGATGCGGAAATCGCGGACGAAGCTCGGCTGAGCAGTGTGGAGACATGATGTGATCCGCTCGGATTCCGTCATGAATATCACCGCTGTGAAGGGCGCAACCGGAGAAACAGGGCCGCCGAGGGCTGACGTGATGATGCTCGATGTCCCATGTCAATCGCCCTAAGCGGCAGCAGAGAATAGCACGCGGCGCGGGCTGCAACCGCGCTCAGGGACCAAGAGTGGCTGCCTGCTCTCACTGCTCCCCAGCCGTCCGTGGCGTCCTTGGCGGTACATCAATCTCCGGCTCGGACGACAGCAACTTAGCCGGTCGCCGTGCGAATCCACTCCACACGCTTGTGCATCACCCCGTAGTAGACCACCGGGATCACCACCAGCGTGAGCACGGTGGAGACGAACAGGCCGAACAGCAGGGCGACGGCGAGGCCTGCGAAGATCGGATCATCGAGGATGAATACGGCCCCGGCCATGGCGGCGACGGCGGTGAGCGCGATGGGCTTGGCGCGGACGATGGCGGATTGGATCACGGCCTGCTCGAAGGCCAGGCCTTCGCGGACCTGCTGGTTGATGAAGTCCACCAAGAGGATGGAGTTGCGCACGATGATGCCGGCGAGCGCGATCATGCCGATCATGGAGGTGGCGGTGAACTGGGCGCCGAGCAGGGCGTGGCCGGGGAGGATGCCGATGATGGTCAGCGGGATCGGGGCCATGATGACCAGCGGGACCAGGTAGCTGCGGAATTGCGCCACCACCAGCAGGTAGATCAGGACGAGTCCGACGCCGTAGGCAATGCCCATATCGCGGAAGGTGTCGTAGGTGACCTGCCATTCGCCGTCCCATTTGACGCTGTACTGGTAGGGGTCGCTGGGCTGGCTGGCGTACCACTGCGGCAGTCCCAGCGCGTCGGTGAGTCGTGCGGAGATGGCGAACAGGCCGTACAGGGGGCTGTCGGTGGCGCCCGCCATGTCGCCGAGGACGTAGACCACGGGCAGCAGGTCCTTGTGGTGGATGCTCTGGGCGCGGGTGGTCTCGACGACCGTCACGATCTCCGAGAGCGGGACCAGATCGCCGGCCTCGGAGCGCACGCCGAGCGCCAGCACCTGCTCCAGGTCGGCCTTGTCGGCGTCGCTGTACTCGACGCGGATGGGCACGGCGTACTTGACGTTGGCCCCGTGCAGGAAGCTCATGTCCTCGCCGCCGAGCACGGTCTGCAGGGCCTCGGCGACGCTGGCCTGGGCGACGCCCAGACGCGCGGCCTTGGCGCGGTCGATGACCACCAGGGCCTTGGGGCCGGGGTGCTCCACCGAGTCGTCGATGTCGACGATGTCGGCGGTGTCGGCAAACACGGCCCGCACCTGGCGGGCGATTGCGGTCTGCCCCTGGTAGTCGATGCCGTAGACCTCGGCGACCAGTGGGGAGAGGACCGGCGGACCGGGGGGGATCTCCACCAGCTTGGCGTTGCCGCCGAGGCGCTCGGCGATGGCTTGGAGTGGCTCGCGCAGCGCAAGCGCGATGGCGTGGGAGCGCTCGTCACGATGGTGCTTGTCCACCAGGTTGACCTGGATGTCGCCTAGGTGGGCGCCCGCGCGCAGGTAGTACTGACGTACCAGGCCGTTGAAGTTGATGGGGGCGGCGGTGCCGGCGTAGGCCTGGTAGTCGGTGACCTCGGGGGTCTGGGCCAGGTATTCGCCCATCTCCGAGAGCACGCGGGCGGTCTGCTCCAGGCTGGTGCCCTCGGGCATGTCCAGGATGACCTGGAATTCGCTCTTGTTGTCGAACGGCAGCATCTTGAGCACGACGGCCTGGGTGACCACCAGCATCATGGACGCGCCGATCAACAGCAGGATGCCCGCGAGCAGCAGCCAGCGGTTGCGCTGCCCGCGCCCGCCGCTGAGGAAGGGGCCGATCAGGCGGTTGAACAGCCCGCTCAGGAAGGACCCTGTGCCGCCGTGGTCGTGGGCATGGGCGTCGCCGGCGGCGAGCTGTGCCTGGTAGCGCCGCCCGAGCAGGGCATTGCTCATCCAGGGCGTGAATACGAAGGCGACCACCAGGGAGATGAGCATGCCGGTGGAGGCGTTGATGGGGATCGGGCTCATGTACGGGCCCATCAGCCCGGTGACGAAGGCCATCGGCAACAGCGCGGCGATGACGGTGAAGGTGGCCAGGATGGTCGGGCTGCCCACCTCGTCGACGGCGCCGGGGATCAGCTCGGGCAGGGTCTCCCCTGCCCCGCCGACGGCCCGCTTCAGGGCCAGCGCCATGTGGCGGTGGATGTTCTCGACCACGACGATGGCGTCGTCCACCAGGATGCCGATGGAGAAGATGAGCGCGAACAGGCTGACCCGATTGAGGGTGAAGCCCCAGGCCCAGGAGGCGAACAGGGTCAGCGCCAGGGTGACGACGACGGCGGCGCCGACGATGATGGACTCGCGCCAGCCAATGGCCAGCAGCACCAGCGCAATGACGGAGACGGTGGCGAAGGCGAGCTTGGTGATCAGCTTCTGCGCCTTGGCATCGGCGGTCTCGCCGTAGTTGCGGGTGATGCTGACCTCCACGCCCTCGGGGATGAAGGTGCCCTGCGGCTGGGCGAAGCGCTCGACCACGCGCTCGGCGATGTCGACGGCGTTGCGACCCTCCTGCTTGGCCACGGCGATGGTGACCGCCGGCGTGGAGCAGCCGACGGCGAGCACGCAGGGGCCGCCGTCGGCGGCATCCGCGGACAGGTCCATGTCCGCATGCAGCGGCGAGCCCTTGCCCATGCCCGTCCAGACGTAGGTCTGCGGCCGCTCGGCACCGCGGGCGATCTCGGCCACATCGCGCAGATACACCGGCCGACCGCCGTGCAGGCCCACCACCAGGGCGCCGATCTCCTCGGGGCTGGTCAGGAAGGTGCCGGCCTGCACCAGCACCTCGGTGTTGTCGCGCACGGTGGCGATGTCGTCACGGGTCAGATTGGCCGATTGCAGGGCGCGGCGCAGGTCGGTCAGGTCGATGTCGTGGGCGGCCAGGGCCTGGGGGTCGAGCACGACGCGCACGGCCTGGCGCGGGGCGCCGACGGTGTAGACGTCGCGGGTGCCGGGCACGCGTTTGAGCTCTTCCTCGATGGCGTGGGCGACCTGGCCCAGCTCGTAGGCCCCTTCACCCTCGCGCGACCATAGGGTCGCGGTAAGGATGGGCACGTCGTCGATGCCCTTGGGATTGATGATGGGCTCGCCGACGCCGAGGTTGGGCGGCAGCCAGTCGGCGTTGGCGCGCACCACCTTGCTCGACAGCCGCACGATGGCTTCGGTGCGGTCCTCACCGACCTTGAACTGGACCGTGACCAGGGCCATCCCCGGGCGCGAGACCGAGTAGATGTGCTTGACGCCCTTGATCTCGGAGAGGACCTGCTCGGCCGGGCCGGCCACCAGGTGCTCGACCTCAGCGGCCGAGGCGCCCGGGAACGGGATGATCACGTCGGCGAAGGTGACGTTGATCTGCGGCTCTTCCTCGCGCGGGGTCACCAGCACGGCGAACAGCCCCAGCAGCAGGCCCACCAGGGCCAGCAGCGGGGTGATCTCGGTGGATTGGAAGCGCGCGGCGATGCGCCCGGACAGGCCGCGGCGCGCTCGCCCCCGCTCGCGGCGGGGTCGGTGGTGTCGGCTCAGTCATCGTGGTGCCCCCCGGCCAGGCGCATGCGCTCGCGGACCTGCTGCTTGAGCACCACGCCGGCGGCGATGGGGTCCAGGGCCACCCGCTCATCGGCATCGAGGCCGGCGAGGATGGCCAGGTCGTCACCGAAGGCACGGCCGACGCGAACCTGACGGAAGCGCACCTGGCCGCCGGCACCCACCACGTAGACGCCGGTCACCTCGGAGCGATGCACCACCGCCGATTGCGGCACCAGCAGCTCGTCACGCTCGCCGGTGACGATCCCGGTCTTGACGTACATGCCGGGGAACAGCCCCTCGGGCTGACCTTCCAGGTCCACGCGGACCTCGAAGCTGTTCGACGCGGCATCGGCAAACGGGAAGATGGTCACATCACCGACGGCGACGGGCTCGCCACCGGGGCCATAGACCCGCACCCGACGCTCGGCGCGCAGGGTCGGGATCAGGCTCTGGGGCACGTCCAGGCTGACCCGTAGCTGCTCCAGCGAGACCCCGCCTTCATCACCGGCTGGCCAGGGCCGGCCACCTCGCCGATCTCCACATGGCGCTCGGTGACGATGCCCGAATAGGGCGCGCGAATCTGGGTATAGGCGAGCTGCTCGCGGGCCTGGTGCAGCGCGGCCTGGGTCGAGTCGAGCCGCGCCTGGGCCGCCGTCAGCTCGGCCTTGGCCTGGTCCATGGCCGAGGCCGAGACGTTGTTCTTGGCGAACAACCCGGCGACGCGCTGGTGCTCGTCGCGGGCCTGCTCCAGCCGGGCGCTGGCGGACTTCAGCTCCGCCGCCGCTTGGGCGAGACGGGCGCGGTGCTCGGTGTCCTTGAGCTGGACCAGGACGGAGTCCTTCTCGACCAGGTCGTCGACGTCACCCAGAAGATCGCCCGCGACTAGGCCCGGGTCTGGGCCGAGACCGTCGTGCGATTGACCGCCTCGACCACGCCGTCGAGCCGATATTCCCGCGGGATAGGCTCGATGCGGGCCTGCGCCGAGCCAGGCCGTCGGCCTCGGATCAGCACCTGCGGCAGGTCCGACCGCAATCAACAGTGCGACCAACAGGGATTTGTCGAGGATCGATAGGTAGATGGTTGAGGTACCTCAAAACGTTAGCTTGCGTCGATAGTAGCGCTGACCAATATATTTGCAAGGGCATTCATCGGTCCCGATGCGCCCCAAGCCGGACGGCCGTCGCGCCAGTGGATGCCGGCCGGGCCCGCATCCAGGCGTGCAGGTCCTCCGGCGGCACACCCAGATTGCGCCTCGAACATCCGCCGCAGTTGATCCGGATAACGCTTGGCGGTCTGCACACCCTCGTAGAGCAGCGCGTTCCAGTCGGGTCCGTAGAACCGCTCGTAGCCGGGTCCAGCGCCACCTACTTGGCAGCTTGGCGACCGCACGCTGCTCGCGCTGATGGCCTGCGTGATAGTGCTCCACCAGGTCCTCATACAGGGGCTCGACGCGTTCCAAAGGGGTCACACTGGCCTCGGGATGGCTCAGGAGGTCTTCGTGGTTGTTCCGCGGGGAATTCGTACACGGCGTCAACCCCGAGCTGTCCGACGGCGCGCCAGGACGGATGCGCCTTGCATCGTCCACACCCGCCCATCGGCGCCATTGTCGGCGTGCGCGTTACCCTATTATGGACCAGCCGTTCCGCCCGGACCCCGCCGCGCAGCCGGCCCGCGTCGGCGGTAACGTTTCGCCGCAGCCCCATCGGAAGCCATCATGCCCAGCACCCTTCGTCACATCCCCGACCGTTGGCTCCTGCCGGCCCTGCTGCTGCTGTCGATCACGGCCGGGAGCATCGGCTGGAGCACCTGGCAATGGCTGCGGGGCAATGCGCTGGTTCAGACCGAGTTCACCCTCGACGGCATCACCCAATCCCAGGTCGAGCAGCCCAGCCGCTGGCGCGCAGGCCGACCAGGCTGGCACAACGAGTCGTGAGATCGCCCGCGACCCGCTGGTGGCCGCCATCGCCCTGGAGACCCTGGCCGGCTCCGCCGACAGCCGCAACGCCCTGCGCCGCTGGATGCATGCCCAGCGCATGGGCCATGGCTACTCCGAGGTCATGGTGTTCGACATCGACATGAACCTGATCGCGGCCTTGCCCGAGGTCGACCACGGGCTGGACGCCAAGCGCGCGGCCATCGCCCGCCGGGCCATCACCACCGGCGAGCCGCTGCTGACCGGCCTGCACCTGCACAGCGACCCTGGCGATCAGGGCGGCCACGGGCGCCACATCGCCATGATCATCCCGTTGCTCGGGGCGCTGGCCGGCGACGATCCGACCACCCACGCCCTGGTCAGCCCCGGCACGGCCACCGGCGTCGTCGTGCTGCGCAAAGACCCGACCAAGAGCATCGAGCCACTGCTGCACGCCTGGCCGTTGCCGGAGATCGACGGCGAGACCCTGCTGCTGCAGACCACGCTCGAGCCGCGGCTGATCACCGACCCCGTCGCCGTCGCGCTGTACCCGAGGGACAACCGCAGCCCGGCTTCGGGCTGTCGATGGCCGGTCGCCCCGAACTCGGCGCGTTCATGTTCATGCTGCCGGTCACCGACCTCTGGGGCCGCGCCGCCTATGCGGTGATGCAGGACGTCCCCGACAGCGACTGGCAGGTGCTCACGGTCGCACCTGCGGACGAGCTGTTGGCGCCGGTGCGCGGCACCGGGCTCGCCCTGCTGGCCTTGATCGGGCTGGCCGCAGCGACCCTGACGGCGCTGTTTGCGGTCATCACCTGGCGGCGCCGGGTACGCGAGCTGCACGATCGCTGTCAGAGCGAGCGCGAGCAGCGCCGGCTGGCCGAGGCCCTGCGCGAGACCGATACCCGGCTGCAAGCGTTCTTCAACGACTCCTTCACCGGCATGGCCGTGCTCGACCCGGACCAGCGCTGGCGGCGCGTCAACCCGTCCATCTGTCGCATCCTCGGCTACGAGCCGGATGCGCTGATGCAGACCAACCTGAGCAGCCTGCTCCACCCCGATGATGTGCAACGCTGCCAGCGGGAGATCGCCCGCATCGCGCGCGCCGAGGTCGACGACTGCGCCCTGGGCATGCGGCTCTTCCGCCACGACGGGCGCACCCTGCACGGCTATCTCACCGTGCACGCGGTGCGCCGTGCCGACGGCACCGCGGCCCATCTGCTGCTGCAGCTCGCCGATCTCAGCGACCACATGGAGATCGATCAGCTCTATCAGGCACTGATGGCCCCCTGAGACCAGCAGCGAAGGCTTCTGGTTGATGGACGGCGACGGACGCCCGCGCGAGATCAACCAGGCCTACTGTCGCATGAGCGGCTATCGGCGCGACGAACTGCTCGGCATGTCCGTCGCCGAGCTGGAGGCCAACGAGGGCCCCGACGAGATTCAGGCCCACGTCGCCCGGGTCAAGGAGCAGCGGGTGGACCGCTTCGAGACCCGGCATCGGTGCAAGGACGGCGGTCTTGTGGACGTGGAGATCAGCGCCAACTGGAGCGACTTCGAGGGCGGGCGCATCTACGTCTTCTCTGCGCGACATCCCCGGGCGCAAGCGCATGGAGCAGGCCCTCGCCACCGAGCGCAGCCAGCTCCAGTCCCTGTTCGATGGCGTCGACTCCCTCATCTATGTCGCCGATCCGGTCAGCTACGAACTGCTCTACGCCAACGGCTATCTGCGCGACCACTTCGACCCCGAACCCCTAGGCAAACTGTGTTACAAGGTGCTGCAAGACCGCGATACCCCCTGCCCGTTCTGCACCAACGACAAGATCTTCGGCGAGTACATGGGACGGAGCTACACCTGGGAGTTCCAGAACGAGGTCACCCGGCGCTGGTTCCGCTGCGTGGACAAGGCCATCACCTGGTCCGACGGTCGCCTGGTGCGCTTCGAGCTGGCCAGCGATATCACCGACGAGCGCCGCATGGACCAGCAGCGCATCCAGCTGGAGAAGCTGGGCTCCCTGGGCCAGCTCACCGCCGGTGTCGCCCATGAGCTGAACAACCCGCTGATGGGCATCATCAACAGCGTACAATATTGTCTGGAAGAGCTGCCCGACGACCACGACTGCCATGAGGTCCTTACCGATGCCGAGCACCAGACCCGCCGCTGCATGGGCATCGTGCACGGTCTGCTGGCCTTCTCGCGCAGCGGCGACGACAGCCACCAGGGCTTCCGCCGCGCAGACCCGCGGGACATCGCCGAGCGGGTGATCCGGCTGTTGGACTACCGCTCGCGCAAAGAGCATGTCAAGATTGCGCTGGATGCCGCCCCGGACCTGGGCGAGGTCGTCCTGCAGCCGGAGCGCTTCGAGCAGCTGCTGGTGAACCTGATGACCAACGCCCTCGACGCCGTCGGCGACAGCGACCATAAAGACATCGGCATCCGTCTCGCCCGCGATTCCGGGCGCTTCATCACCGAGGTCAGCGACACCGGACCGGGCATCCCGGATACGGTCCGCGAACGGATCTTCGAGCCCTTCTTTACAACCAAACCGATCGGCAAGGGCACCGGTCTCCTGGGATATCCACCATTGGACCATCGTCGCCGACCATGGCGGCCCGACTGGACATCTTCAGCCGCAACGGCCGAGGGACGCGCATTACCGTGACCATCCCGATTGACCTGGCAACCGACTAGACCGCAGACCGATGAATCAAAAGCGCATCCTGATCATTGACGACGACGAGGCCGTTCGCAAGGCCTTCGCGCTGGCCCTGCGCCGCAGCCCCTACGCGCTGATCGAGGCGGCCACCGGCGAAGAAGGCGCCGACTGGCAATACGAGGAGCCGGTCGATCTGGTCTATCTGGACCTGCGAATGCCCGGCATCGACGGCGTCGAGACCCTGCGCCGCATCCGCGCGGTCAAGCCCGACCTGCTGGTCTACATCATCTCTGCCCCCCCCTGCGGGTGGTGCGAGGGCTTGTAAACCGCCCCCAGCCAGGGCGCAGCTTCGGCTTCGTGCCAAAGCGCAAGCCGCTGGGCGTGCGCGCCGCGGCGATCATCAACGTCACCGATGGCGTGCTCGGCGAAGATCCGGACGCGCCGGAGTAGTCCGATGACGGCAACCGACAAGGGGGCCACCGAACATGCTGAACCTCAAGCTCTATGTGTCCGGCATGCCGCCGGCGGCTGAGCAACAAGTCAGAACGACTGCGCAAGATCCTGGACGCCGAATTCGCCGAAGACTACCGGCTGGAGGTCTACGACATCTTCGACCACGCCGATGAGGCCTACGAGGACACCATCTACGCGACGCCGACCCTGCTGCGCCAGCTACCGCCACCGGTGGTGCGCATCATCGGGGATCTCAGTGACCGCGAGCTTGGCAGGTGCTGGTCGGGCTCAATCTCGAGCCGCCGGCGGTCGTTCCCCGGGCCCTCAAGCCCCCCAAGCCCCTCAAGACAACGAGGCAAGCGACTGACCATGTTCATCGCCATGAGCCGCTTCACCGTCACTCCAGGCATGGAGACGGCGGTGGAGCGGGCATTTCAGAACCGCCCCCATCTGGTCGACACGGCCGCCGGCTTTCTCCGCATGCGGGTGCTGCGACCCACCGCAAACCCCTGCGAGTTTGCGCTGATCACCGAGTGGCGGGACGCCGACGCCTACCACACCTGGTACCGCGGCCACGCCTACAAGGACTCCCACGCCCTGATCCCCGAAGGCTTGAAGCTGGAGCCGGACAGCACCCGGATCGAGACCTTCGAGCGGCTGTGCGATTAAGGCTAGTGATGTCCGAAAATCCCGAGACCACTTGAACGTCGCCGATCGCTGCTCTGCGGCGTCCTCCGTGTGTCAGCGTCTCTGCGGGTTAGTCCCCCTGGCGGTCGCGGAAGCCCATGCGGCTTCGCGATAGTGCTCAAGCGCGCTCCGCGTTCTCCGGCAACACGATGTTCAGCTCCAAGATCTCCTGATCCTCCTCCTGCTCGTAGTTGACCGAGATGGCGTTCACGTCCACCTCGACATACTCGCGGATGACGGCCAGGATCTCCTGCTGGAGCTTGGGCAGGTTGGGATGGACGATCACGCGTCGGTCGTGGGCGACCAGGATCTGGAGCCGCTCCTTGGCAACAGCGGCCGAGCCCTTCCAGCCTGACCAGCGCGGAAATAGTCGAGCAGGCCCATGGATCAACCCCGAAGATGCGGCTGAAAAACCCCTTCTTGGTGCCGTCGATGAAGCGCATCGGCACCTCGTCGCCAAGATAGCGCGCGACCATATCGCCATAGGCCTGACCGGCCTCGGATTCATGATCGAGAATGACCGGCACGCCCGCGTTGGAGGCTTGAGCACGGCCTGCGACTCGGGGATGACCCCGAGCAGACTCAGCGACAGGATCTCCTGCACATCATCCACGCTCAGCATCTCGCCGCGCTCCACCCGATCGCCGGAGTAGCGCCTCAGCAGCGGATGCTCGCGGATCGGCTCGGCGCTGGTCTCGGCGCGGCGGGATTTGCTCGACAGGATGCCGAGCATGCGGTCGGAGTCGCGCACCGACGAGACCTCGGGGTTGGTCACCACCACGGCGTCGTCGGCGTAGTACATGGCCATGGTCGCCCCGGGGTGCTCGATACCGGAGTGGGAGTCGCAGACGATGTAGTCGTGCCCCTGCCCCAGGTCCTCCAGCACCTTGCCGACGCCCTCCTTGCTCAGCGCGTCCTTGTCGCGGGTCTGCGAGGCCGGCAGCACGTAGAGATTGTCGCAGCGCTTATCGCGGATCAGGGCCTGGTTCAGGTTCGCCTCGCCGTTGATGACGTTGACGAAGTCGTAGACCACACGCCGCTCGCAGCCCATGATCAGGTCGAGGTTGCGCAGACCGACGTCGAAGTCGATGACCACGGTGCGATGACCGCGCGCTGCGCCAGCCCCATGGCCATGGCCGCAGCGGTCGTGGTCTTGCCGACGCCTCCCTTACCGGAGGTGATGACGATGATTCTGGCCAACGGTGCGTCCTCCTCTGGACAGCGGTGGTTAGTCAGGTGACAGACCCGGCGACCGAGCAGGCCCCGGTCCGGCAAATCGGGATCGGCTCTGGTAGAGCGGCTCGATGCGCAGGACCTCGTGGATCGAGGTAGATCTGCACTCGGTGCCCCTTCAGCTCGGCCGGTATGCTCTCGCTGACCCGGTAATGACCCGCCACTGAGACCAGCTCGGCCTGCAGCTCGTGGCAGAAGATTCGGGCGCTGGTGTTGCCCTTCAGCCCGGCAATGACCCGGCCGCGCAGCGCGCCGTAGACATGGATGTTGCCATCGGCCATCAGCTCGGCACCGGGATTGACGGCGGCGATCACGGTGAGATCGCCGCCGGCGGCATACACCCGCTGGCCCGAGCGCACCGGCCGCGTGATCAGCGTCGGCCCGGTCTCGATACCCACCGGTGCGGCGGGCGGCGTCGGCGCTGCGCCCACCGGGTCCGGCACGGCGCCGTGCTCGGCCGCAAGCTGCGGACCGACGTCACGACGCTTCGGCCGCAAGGTATCGCCGAGGATGGCCAGCTCCATCGCCTTGGCCGCCTCCTGCTGGGCGCTGCTGCCGCCGCGCACGCCGACCGGGATCATGCCCAGCCCGCGCAGCAGGCCCACCAGCTGCGGAAAGCCGACCTCGGCATCGGCCTCGCTCAACGCCGCGAGGTCCACGACCACCGGCGTGTGCAGAAAGAAGGTCGGCGCCTGGGCGACCTTGGCCTCCAGCTGGGCGGCGATGTCGTCCATGTCGAGGGCAAGGAGCCGGATTACCGGCAGCGTAAAGGTATCGGCCTTCAGCTCGAAGGCACTGGCGGTCTGTAACGGATCTGGGCTGGCGGCCATGTCGGCGAACGGTGCTCCCTCAGCGGGTGGGTGCGGCAAGGTGCGCGCCGGCCGGGGTCGGCCGTGCGCGGGCGCTATGCTAACGCCTCCCGCGCGGCGCGGGAAGCGGCGAATTGGGCGAATGGCCATGGGCTCCTCCGGGGGCCAGCGCAGCGGACGCCCGCCGAGCACATGCACGTGCAGATGGAAGACGGTCTGACCGGCCTCGGCGTTGCAGTTGATGACGGTGCGGTAGCCGCGCTCGGCAATCCCCTCCTGGCGGGCGACCTTGGCCGCGGCCAAAAACAGCTTGCCGACCAGCTCGGCATCGCCCTCACTGACGTCGTTCAGGGTCCGTATGGGCTTGCGCGGGATGACCAGGATATGGGTCGGGGCCTGGGGACTCAGGTCGCGAAAGGCGACGCAGTCGTCGTCTTCATAGACGATGTCGGCGTCGATCTCGCCGGCGGCAATCTTGCCGAAGATGGTCTCGGACATGGGCTCTCCTCGTCGGGTCTTTGCGGTTCGCTGGGTAGGCTTGGATGCGCGGCCGGTCAGGTCAGCCCCATCCCCGCACGCCCGCTGAAGGCATGCGCCAGGGTGCCGCCGTCGACGTGATCGAGCTCGCCGCCGAGGGGGACGCCATGGGCGATGCGGGTCACCGGAACCTGCGCCTCCCGCGCCAGCTCGGCGACGTAGTGCGACGTGGCCATGCCCTCGATGGTGGGACTGATGGCCAGGATCAGCTCACCGATCTCCTGCTCGCCGAGCCGCCCCTGCAACCGGTCCATGCCGAGTTCCTCGTGGCCGATGCCGTCGAGCGGCGACAGGCGGCCGCCGAGGACGAAATACAGGCCGCGAAAGTCGGTCGCCTGCTCGATGGCGGCCACGTCCGAGGGCTGCTCGACGATACACAGGGTTCGACGGTCCCGGCTGGGGTTGCCGCAGAGGCGGCAGACGGCGACCTCGCTGAGGCTGCGGCACTGCTCGCAGCGACCCACCCGCTGCATGGCGTCGGCCATGACCACCGCCAAGTGCCGGCCGGCCTCCCGATCGCGCTGCAACAGGTGAAAGGCCATACGCTGCGCCGACTTGGGTCCAACCCCCGGCAGGCAGCGCAGGGCCTCGATCAGATCGTCTACCAAGCCATGGTGATGCATCGCTGAACCTGCGGTGAATGTACCGACACGACCGGCCGGGGCTTGCCGCGCAGCCTGCCGATGATCAGAACGGCAGCTTCATCCCCGGCAGCAGCGGAATGCCGGCGGTGATAGCGGCCATGGGTTTCCTGGACCTTCTCGCCCACGCGCTTGACGGCGTCATTGGCCGCCGCGGCGATCAGATCCTCGAGCATCTCCTTGTCCTCTTGGAGCAGCGACGAATCGATCTCCACCTGGGCGGCACTCGTGCCACTCGGTCATGGCGGATCTTGACCCTCCCATGCCGCCGGACTCGCCCACCGGGTTCCCCTTCGCGCCCCAGTCACACCTGGACGCTCTTCATGTCCTCCTGCATCTTCTGCGCCTGCTTCAGCATTCCGCCCAGACAGATCATGGATTACCTCTTCAATCGTTCAACATGCTCGTAACCGGCCACGCCGCCGCAGCGGCGGGCCTCGGGGCAGGCGGCGCGGGGGGACCGCGACCGCCCGGTCGTCACATCGCGCGAATGCTCCCGCTGAGCCATTCGGCGTTGAATCTCGCGCGCAGGGCACCCGCCACCGGGTCCTGCTGCATGGCCCGGCTCCGCCTCGGCTTGACGCTCGGCGTCGAGGCGACGCAAGCCCTCGGCGGGCGTCTCGGCCAGCGGGCGGGCTTGGCCTGGTCAGGCGCGACAGCGGCCGCTCCAGGACCTCGGCCAGCGTTGCGCCAAGCCGCTGCTCGGCGCCGGCGACCCGCATGGTCGCCGCCGACGGGTCGAGCACCAGATGCAGCCGATTGCCGTCCCATCCGCCGAAGGCACAATGCTGGGCGAGTTGGCCCTCCAGCCCCTCCAGGCCCATCTGCGCCACCAGCCGATGCCAGTCCTCAGCGACCTCCAGCATCGATGCCGGGGCCGCCAGCGCCAGCGCGGTGGCACCTTCGGGCGCTGGCGGCGACCGCCCCGCTGGCGGTGCCGCGGGGCTTGCGGTCGGCTCGGGCTTGGGGGCCGGCGGCGACGGCGGCGGCGATGCGGACTTGGCGGCGACGTCGGCCACCGCCTGCCGCGCGCTGACTCGCCAAGCCGCTGGCGCGGAGCCGGTGACCGGGCGAAACGCCAGCGCCCGCAGCAGGACCATTTCGAGTCCGCCGCGGGGGTCCGGCGCGAGCGGCAGGTCCGCCTGGCCAAGCAGCAGGACCTGATAGAACAACTGGACGTCTTCCGGGGGGATGCGCTGCGCCAGGTCCAGGACACGCACGCGCTCCGGGTCCTCATCGGCCGCGACCTCCGGCACCTGCTGGGCCAGCGCAATGCGATGCAGCAGCGCGATCAGGTCCGACAGCACCCCGCCGAAGTCCGGCGTGACCTCGGCGATCCGCCCGATCTCGGCCAACAGCGCAGCGCCGTCGCCATCGGCCAGCGCGGTGGCGAGATCCAGAATCAGCTCGCCGCTGCGGGTACCGAGCATCAGGCGCACGTCCTGCTCACTGACCCGCCCGCCACCATAGGCGATGGCCTGGTCGAGCAGGCTCAGCCCGTCGCGCATGCTGCCGTCCGCGGCACTCGCGAGCAGGGCCAGGGCCGGCTCCTCGAACGGGATGCCTTCGGCGGTGAGTACCGTGACAAGCTGGCCGCGGATCTGCGCCGGCAGCAGGCGCTTGAGATTAAATTGCAGGCAGCGCGAGAGCACCGTCGCCGGCAGGCGCTGGGGGTCGGTGGTGGCGAGCACGAACTTCACATGCCCGGGGCGGCTCTTCAAGGGTCTTCAGCAGCGCGTTGAAGCTGCTCGCCGAGAACATGTGTACCTCGTCGATCAGGTACACCTTGAAGCGGCCACGCACCGGCGCGAACGGCACGTTGTCGAGCAGTTCGCGGGTCTGATCGACCTTGGTACGCGAGGCGGCGTCCACCTCCAGCAGGTCCACATAGCGGCCCTCGTCGATCTCCCGACAGGTGCTGCACACCCCGCAGGGTGTCGGGCCGAATGCCCTGCTCGCAATTCAGCGTCTTGGCCAGGATGCGCGCCAGCGTGGTCTTGCCGACACCGCGGGTACCGGTGAACAGATACGCATGATGCAACTGACCGCGGGTCAGCCCGTTAACCAGGGCCTGCACCACATGCTGCTGCCCGACCAGGTCGGCGAAGGACCGCGGGCGCCATTTGCGGGCGAGTACCTGGTAGGTCATCGTGGGTCCGGCACGCGGGCGGTGGCTGGGGGCTGGAACGATGGGACTGGTGACGATGACAGCGCGACCGGCGCCATCCGCACCAGGACCGTGGGGCGCGAAAGGGGTGGCGGGCCCGACCAGCCACACCCCGGCACACGCGGCGGCCGCTGCGGCTGCTCCCTTCCGGGCCTGACCGGGTTCACGGCTTGACGTTGCGGGGGACCGGCGGGCCCACCATTAACGTGGCAGCCCGGGCACGGTCGGGCCAAGGCGAAGGTAGCAGAGCCCC
>CALOBA010000012.1:0-26984 GCA_942491465.1 uncultured Gammaproteobacteria bacterium | reverse complement strand
ATCTCGTGGATCGATAGAATAATTGCGGCCTCGTCGTCCCGGCGCTTCAAATCAGAACCCGAGTATCGGTGTCTCGAACTGCTCGCCGGGGCTGCTGTTCTTTGGCGTTACCCGTTGCTTGCTCTGCAGGAACACCCAGGCGATGCTGGCGCCGACGCTGAAGTTGTGGTCGGAGCTGACCAGCGGGCTATTGGCGAAGACGGTGCCGTCGAGGTTCTGATAGGCCCCGTACAGTGACCAGCGCAGGCGCCGCCAGCGCCCGTCCAGGCCGAGGGCGAGCTCTGCCCCGGCGTAGCCGCCGTCGGCGTCGTAGACCGAGCGCCCGGGCCGGGCATAGGTGGGGGAGACGTTGTAGAAGTAGCCGTTGTTGGCGGAATCGGCGAAGCGCGCGCCGATCTGGGTGCTCAGGCGCAGGCGCTCGCCGAGCAGCGGGCGCTGGTAGCGCAGCCGGGCATTGGCCACCCAGCCGCGCTGCTTGAAAGTCCAGTTGTCGGTGTCGTAGCTGTAGGCGGTGGGTGAGACCGCCAAGCGTCCCCAGAGGCTGTTGCTGTTCGCCGGGTTGCTGAGCAGCACGCTGAGGTCGAGGCCGATGGAGACGGTCCGGTCCAGGTCCGGCATGCCGTCGCGGGCATCGCTTTCTTCGTTGTCCACCAGGGCGGTGCCGCCGGCGGTGAGGCTGAGCTTGAGCCGATCGGTCTCCAGCAGGATGCCCTGCAGGCTGCGATCGATCCGCAGCCACTTGCCGCGATAGATGAAGTAAAGGAACTTGATGGCCAGGCCGGATTGCAAATCCGAGCCCGGATAGTTCGGCTGGTAGTAGCCGGCGGCACCGACGCCGAGTTCCCACAGGGGGCGGGTGTCCTCGGGGGCGGGGTCGGCGGCGAGGGCAGGTCCCGCGAACATGACGCAGAGGAGGGCGAGGCGGCGTAACGGGCGGCGGTGCTGGTTCATGGGTGGCTTCGCTCCGGTGCGGATTGCGGCGAAATAGGGCGATTCGCGGGGGACTGCGGGATGCGGCGAACGCCCTGAGTCTGCAGCAGCCGCTTGGCCGCGGCGACGGGTTTCATGCTAACGTCGCGCAGGCGTCGCGGCCATGGCCGCCGCCGCGCTGCATCCCGCACCGGCAGGTGGTCCTCACCGGGCCGTCGCGTCCTGCGCTAGCCCGCGACTATCCAAGCCCCCAGCAGTTCCAGGACCATGCCCGGCCTATTCCTCGATTGGCGCCGCCGCCGCCTCCAGCGCATGCTTGATCCCGGCCCGCTGCAGCGAGTTCTACGCGGTCCCGTTCCCGCCCCCGCGCCTGGACTACCGCCAGGTGCCGATGCTGGCCATCGATCTGGAGACCACCGGGCTCGACCCGCGCAAGGACCAGATCCTGAGCCTCGGCTGGGTGGGCCTGACCGGGGATCGCATCCAGCTCGGCGAGGCCCGCCATCGGCTGGTGCGGGTGCACGGCGAGATCCCGGCCGAGAGCGTCATCCACCAGATCACCGACGATCAGGCCGCCGCCGGCGGGCACCTGCCGAGCGCCTTGGCCGAGCTGTTGCAGGCGCTGGCCGGTCGGGTGATGATCGCCCACCATGCGCGGGTGGAGCAGCGCTTCCTCAGCGCCGCCTGCCGCCGGCTGTTCGGTGTGGGGCTGCTGGTGCCGACCATCGATACCCAGGCCCTGGCCCGGCGCACCTTGGAGCGCCGCCATGTCCCCTACAAGGGCTCGGATCTGCGTCTGCATGCACTCGGCGAGCGCTACAACCTGCCGCGCTACGGTGCCCACAATGCCCTGTCCGACGCCTTGGCCGCCGCCGAGCTGTTTCTGGCCCAGGCCGCCCATGGCGACGGCGGACGCGGGGTGGCGCTGCGCGACCTGCTGCTGTAGTGCGAGCCTAACGCCCGGTCGCAAGCCGGCACTGCGCCATGCGCGGGCGCAGCAATAGGGCGTAGAGCGCATCCAGATGCGCCCGCAGCTCGCGGCGGTCGCGGTCGATGATGGGCTTCCAGAAGCCGTAGACGCCGGCCAGGGCGAGCAGCCGCTCGGCGTGGCGGGTCCAGTCGTAGCGCTCGGCGACGCCGGCGACAGCGGCCTCCGAGATCCCCCTCCACAGGTCCGCATCGGCGGCGCAGCGCTCGAAAAAGTCGGCCATGCGCTCGGCGGCGTCGGCGCCGTGGACCGGGTCGATCAGGAAGCCGGTGACGCCGTCGGCGATGATCTCCGGGGCGCCGCCGTAGCAGGTGGCGAAGGTCGGCAGGCCGCAGGCCATGGCCTCGATGATGGTCAAGCCGAAGGCCTGGAACAGGGCGGGCTGGACGAAGGCGCCGCGGCGGTCGGCGACGACCCGGTAGAGCTCGCCGGTGAGCGGGCGCTCCAGCTGCAGGCCGAGCCAGCGCACTTGGCCATCGAGCCCGTGGCGGTCGATGAGGGCGTGCAGGTGGGCGACCTGCTCGCGGGTCTCGGCATCGTCGGTGGCCGCGGCATCGAGCTGGCCGCCGACGATGAGCAGGTTCGCCCGCGCGCGCAGGCGCGGGCTGCGGCCGTACCAGTCGACCAGGCCGGTGAGGTTCTTGATCCGCTCCGGCGGGGCGAGGCTGAACAGCAGCGCCCGCTCGGGCTCGGCGAACCGGCCGCGGGACTGGCCGGGGCGGGGGGCGCCGTCGATGAGTTCGGCGATCTCTTGGTGCAGGTGCAGCAGCCGCCGGTCTCGGTCCTGGTGGGAGAAGAAGATGCCGGTATCGATGCCGGGCGGGACGACGTTGAAGCGGCGGTCGTGGATGTCGACGCCGGCGGCCACCCGGTAGAGGCCGGGCAGTGTGAACTGGCGGTAGCCCTCGTATTGACCGACGCTGTCGGCGCTGCCGGCGATCTCGCGGGCGGTGTGGGTGACGATGAAGTCGGCGCGGTTCATCGCGATCAGGTCGGCGGTGAACTGGCAGGAGAAGCGGTGGGCGGGCTCGTGGTCGCGCCAGTAGAGGTCGGCGAACAGGAAGCGGGACTTCTCCAGCACATGGCCGATCTGGCAGTGGCCGACGCCCAGGCGGCGCGCGAGCAGCGTGGCCACCAGGCCGCCGTCGGCGCCGTGGCCGATCACCAGGTCCGGGGTGCCGCCGAGCTCGGCGAGCAGCGCGCGCTCGGTGTCGACGGCGAAGCCCTCCAGCGACGGCCAGACCTGGAACCGCGGCAGCCAGTGCGGCAGGATCTCGCCGTCGCGGTCGCGAAACGGGATGCGCAGGATGCGTGCATGGCGGGTGCCGGCGATGGGCTCGCTGGGCTGGTCGGCGCTGGTGCCTTGGGCATCCGGGATCAGTCGGGTCAGGACCAGGATCTCCGGGTCCGGCGACAGACCTTGCTCGGCCAGGCGCCGGCGCATGGCCTGCTCCAGCGCCCGCACCTGATCGAGGATGTAGACCACGCGCCCGCCGGTGTCCGGGCGGCCGAGCACGTTGGACTGGCCGAGCCAGCCCTGGGGGGCGATCACGGCGATGGAGAACAGCGTGGGCAGGCGCTCGAGCAGGTCGGCCAGGGTCTCCGGGGTCGGTGCCTCCAGCAGGTCCAGCAGAAGCTCGATGGTCGCGCGGGCGGATAGGGCATCGGCACCCCAGCCGGGCTCCAGCCCCAGCGCGCGCAGCTCCGCGTCCAGCTCGGCGTAGGGGGTATGGCTGGCGCGGGAGCGCAACGGGATCATGGCCTTGCGCAGCGCGGCGCGCAGGGCCGGGACGCTGCGGATGGTCGAGCTGACCAGCAGCGATCGGCCGCGGCAATGGTGGCCGCGCAGGAACTCCAACAGCCGCTGCAGGCCGGCGCCCTCCGGGTCGGCATCGGCGTCGAACAGCCGGGCGGTCAGGTCGCGGTTCATGCGCTCGGCGCCGTCGGCGATGGCCGTGTCGGCATCCTCGCCCGAGCGCACCGGAAAGAATGGGGACAGGTCGATGTGCGGACCGAAGGGGTCATCCGGCAGGCCGGCGACCAGATGCTCCTTGAACGCCAGGTAGCTGTCGGGGTCCACCGGCTGCAGGTCCATGGTCTCCAGGTGGATGCGCAGGTAGTCCCAGCACCCGGGGCCATGTCGCCGCGCCAGGTAGACCCAGGCATGGTCCAGCGCGACCTTCTGGCATTGGCGCAGGGCCAGAGCCAGCGCCGAGGCGGCCAGCCGCGGGTCGTCGGCGCAGGCCGCCGCCAGGACATCGGCGATGTCGCTCGCCAGCAGGAAGGCGCGGCCCTGGCTCAGCAGCGCATGCAGCAGCCGATGCGATTGGCTGCGCTGTTCCACCAGCGCCGTGGCAAGGGCGTCGAGTTGGGCCTCGGCCAGGTCGTCGATGCGGCTCGCAACGGGCTCGTCGGCGGCGGGCTCGAGCACGGCGAGTGCCGGCATCAGAGCCCCCAGTCGGCGCGGAAGCCGGCATAGAAGGCCGGATCACGCACGGTTGCGCCGCGCTGGCCGACGATGCTGGAGGCGAAGGACTGGGCCCGCTCCAGGGTCAGCGGCAGCGGCCAGCCGCGCAGCAGCCCCAGGATCAGCACCGATGCGAAGCCGTCGCCGGCGCCGACGGCGTCGACCACCGCGACGCGCGCGCTCGGCGCCACCGGATGGCCATTGCCGTCGGCGGTCAAGGCCAGCGCACCGCGCGCACCCAAGGTCGCGTAGACGATGTCCAGCCCGTAGTGCTGCTGCAGGGCATGTGCCTGCTCCTCGACGCCCGCATCCGCCATCCCCGGCGGGGCCAGCAGCCGCAGCTCGTCGGCATTGAGCTTGACCCAGGTGGCCCGATGCAACAGCTGGCGCAGATGCTCCGCATCCCACCAGGGGTCGCGGAGGTTCACGTCGACAAAGATGGCCGCGTCCCCCCCCGCGCAGAGTCGATCCAAGGCCGCCCGCGACGGCGCGGACCGCAGCGCCAGGCTGCCGTGATAGAGCAGCGCCCCGGCCGGTGGCGGCGACAAGGCGTCGGCATCGATGTGGTCGTAGGCGCGCTCGGCGACGATCTCGTAGCTCGGTTCGCCGCCGTCGAGGCTGACCTCGACGGTGCCGGTGGGGTAGGTCGGATGGCGTTGCAGGCCGGCGCCGTCCATGCCCCAGTCCGCCATCGCCGCAGCGATCTGCTCACCGAGGGGGTCGGCACCGACGGCGCTGATGAAGCGCGGCGCCGCGGCGAAGGCCTGCAGGTGCCAGGCGACATTGAACGGTGCCCCGCCGAGGATCTCGCGACCGTCGGGGAAACGGTCGAACAGGACCTCGCCGAAGACGAGGGGCGGTTGGGTAGGGTCGAAGGGCATGGGGTCGGCCTCCAATCAGATCGAAGGGGTCGGCTCAGGCCATCGGCGGCGGGAACGCGGCAACCGGGTCGAGCCGAGATCGGTTGGCAGGGGCTCAGAGCAGCGCCTGTTCGCGCAGCACCTTAACCTGAAACAGCGTGTTGCGCTCCTCCTCCTCCAGCGCCGACTGGATGAAGTGAATGGTGCGTCGGTAGAGCGGAATGATGTTGTACTTCAGCGCATTGACGCGTTTCTGCGCCTTGCGCTGCTCCTCCATCAGCCGGTGCAGGGCGATCTCCACCTCGCCGAGCCGGGCCAGCAGCACCGCCGACTCGGCCAGGCTGCGGCGGGTATTGTCGAAGCTGGCATCGGTGCCGAGCAGCCCCACCGGGCGCATCGGCAGCGGCTCCGCCGTCACCGCCGGATACTCCACGCCGAGGCTGCGCCGCGGCAGCACGGTGACGCTCAGCGCCGGCTCCGCCCCCAGCGCCGCCTGCTGGATGCTGCGGCTGCCCATACGCAGATGGGTGATGCCGAGACAGCGATAGGTCTCCTGCAACCCCGCTTCGGCCAGTTCGCGCAGGCGCCGATACTCGCCGATGCGCTCGTAGACCAGCCGCGTCAGCAGCTCGCGCTTGCGCTCCAGGAGGTCGTGCCCCTCTTCGAGGAAACGGGCCTGCTTCTTCAGCGACAGCAGGGTGTTCTTGGTCGGGGGAACCTTGAGGGTATGTTGGGCCATCGGTCAATCGCTCAGATCGCCAGTACAGGCGCTTGCCTAAAGTAACAAGACATCACAGTCATTTGCCGTCTAGATCAATTATTGACTAGCGTTAAGCATCGCCAATAATCCGGAGACAACCTTTCGCACCTGTGAAGATTGAAGCACTTGCTGGACTCCTGCACAAAATCCTCTTCATTCTTGCATTCCATCTCTTTCCAATCATCTCTTTGAGAGTCCGGATACCTAAGCAAAGCTGGGTAGAAATTTAGGTCATGAAAAACTGAAAGCACTTCGTAGACGTAGTTATCCAGCGCCGGTACGCGAATGATTAAGGTGACCAAGAAGTGATCGCGCTGCGGAACATGCTTGGATACAGATACATCGCCAACTAGCAGCCCATTAGTCTGCTGCCGCAACATATCCGCCTGCCGCTCAAGTAGATAGCTCGGTGACCTTGTGATGGGAAGATCAGAAAAATCGCCCCAGAGATTAAGGTCATCCGCCGTGGTGGTCGACATTAGTTATTACCTTTTTGGCTGCGAACAGTGAAAAACAGGGGCAAGTGATCGGAATAGGTTTTGGCAATTCCGCGCTCGGAGACTAGAGGTTGACCATCGATCTCGGTCAATACGACAACGTCACCTGCACGAAAGCTCGCTGCAAGATCAGGGCGAAAGAGCACCTGATCGAAGGTATTCCAAAAGTAGCTCACGACGTCACCGCGGCGGAAATAGGTTCCCGGAGGCCCCGGCGACTCGTCCCCAAGCAAACTCCACATCGGATTGTAGAAGTATGTTCGCTTTTCCCTGTATATCGTCCGATCCCGTTGACTGGCAATTCTCTTGCACTCTGGTGGTGCACAGCCACAAGAAGGAATTCCAGGTAGCCTGGCACCTCCACGGTGCGAATCGCAAAACGCTCACGATCTTCAATAACCTTCCAGCTGTCGACACTTAGCCGGTGCAGAAACCTGATGCTGTTGGCGCTATCGTTGGGCGGCAAGATGTAATCGCGCTCCAGCCCGTTATTGATTGTCAAAAGGAGCTTAGCATCAGGGATACCGCACTCGGCAAGGATGACAACGTCCGGATCGTGGTACCGGCAAAGCCAGTTCAGCGCATCCGCGAGCGGCTTGCGGCCAGTGTTCCAGAATAGCACCTTCAGCATGAACCACGACCTCCGCACCTTTCTGGCATCCAGTTCGCCCGAAGCCTTAGACCAAACGGTGGTCTCAGGCGCTAGCCACTGCCCTGATAGTACTTCGCCAGTTCGGTCTCCGACAGCCGGGTGAGCATGTCGCGGGGGAAGGCGCTCATCAGCTCCCAGGCCAGGTTCAACGTAAACTCGATGGAGCGGTCCTCGGCCTCGCCCTGGCCGACGAACTTGGTGTCGAAGGCGTCGGCGAATTCCAGATAGCGGCGGTCGCGCTCGGAGAGTTCGTCGGCACCGATGATGCTGGCGAGGTTGCGGGTCTCCAGCGCGCGGGCGTAGAGGGCGTAGAGCTGGGCGGCGACGTGGGGGTGGTCTTCGCGGGTGTCGTCCTTGCCGATACCGTCCTTCATCAGCCGCGACAGGCTCGGCGAGATGTGCACCGGCGGGTAGATGCCCTGGTTGTGCAACTCCCGCGACAGCACGATCTGGCCCTCGGTGATGTAGCCGGTGAGGTCCGGGATCGGGTGGGTGATGTCGTCGGAGGGCATGGACACCACCGGCATCATGGTGATCGACCCGTGGCGCTGGTGGATGCGCCCGCAGCGCTCGTAGATCTCGGCCAGATCCGAATACAGATAGCCGGGGTAGCCCTTGCGCGCCGGCACGTCGCCCTTGGCCGTGGCGACCTCGCGCAGGGCCTCGGCGTAGTAGGTCATGTCGGTCATCACCACCAAGACGTGGCGGTCGAGGTCGAAGGCCAGGTACTCGGCGACGGTGAGCGCCGTGCGCGGCAGGGTCAGGCGCTCCACCGGCGGGTCGTCGGCCAGGTTGACGAACATGACCACGTTGCGCAGCACGCCCGAGGCGGCCAGCTCGTCGCGGAAGAACTTGGCGTCGGCATAGGAGACGCCCATCGCGGCGAACACCACCGAGAAGCTGGAGGAGTCGTCCATCAGCCGGGCTTGGCGGACGATCTGCGCCGCCAGCCGGTTGTGGGGCAGACCGGAGCCGGAGAAGATCGGCAGCTTCTGGCCGCGGACCAGGGAGTTCAGGCCGTCGATGGTGGAGATGCCGGTCTGGATGAACTCGCGCGGATAGGTCCGCGCCGCCGGGTTGATGGCGGAGCCGCCGACCGGCCGGCGCAGGTTGGACAGGATCGGTGGGCGACCGTCGCGGGGCTCGCCGAGGCCGTTCAGCTCGCGGCCGAGGATCTCCGGCGACAGGGCGATCTCCACGGGCTCGTCGAGGAAGCGGACCCAGATGTCCTGCAGGTCCAGATCATCGGTGCCCTCGAAGACCAGGATCAGGACCTGATCGTCGGCGGCACGGATGACCTGCCCGTCGCGGGTGTCGCCGTCACCGTCGGTGATCCGCACGCGATCGCCGAAGGCCACCCCCGGCGTGTCCCCAACGATCAATAGTCCGCCGCGGACCTCGGCGGCGGTGCGATATTCTTTAATACTCATTTGACTAGTCGCCCTGCTTTTCGTAGTCGACGCGGATCGCGGCAAACGCCTGCTCGACCTCGCCGGCGAAGGCCTGGATGCGCTCCACCTGCTCGCTGGTGAACTGGGACTTGCAGCGGCGCACGCGGGCGAGCTGAGGCAGGTCCTGGAGCTCCTTGACCGGGACGCCAAGCTCGATCAGCTCCATGCCGCGGTCGTAGACCGACAGGGCCAGATCGAGCAGCGCGAACTGCTTGTTTGGCGAGCAGAAGGTATCGATGTCGTCGAGCGCGCTTTGCTGGAGCACGCCCTCTTTGATCAGCGAGGCCCCCTCGAGCTGCCAGCGCTGGGCGTCGGACAGGGCCTCGGGGCCGACCAGGTTGACGATGCGCGAGAGCTCGGCGTCGCGGGCGAGCAGGGCCAGGGCCTGGGCGCGGCGGGCCTCCCAGTGTCGGTCCACCTGCTCGTGCCACCACTGCGCGGCGGTCTGCACATGGCCCGAGAAGCTGGTCACCCAGTCGATGCTCGGGTAGTGGCGTGCGTCGGCCAGCTCCTTCGAAAGCGCCCAGAAGGTCTCGATGATGTCCTTGGTGTGGCTGGTGACGGGCTCGGAGAAGTCGCCGCCCGGCGGCGAGACGGCGCCGATCAGGGTCACCGAGCCGGAGCCGGCATCGAAGGTCTCGACCCGGCCGGCGCGCTCGTAGACCGCGGCCAGCCGCGAGGACAGATAGGCCGGGTAGCCTTCCTCCACCGGCATCTGGCCCAGGCGGCCGGAGACCTCGCGCAGGGCCTCGGCCCAGCGGCTGGTGGAGTCGGCGAGCATGACCACGTCGTAGCCCATGTCGCGGTAGTACTCGGCCATGGTCAGGCCGACGTAGACCGAGGCCTCGCGGGCCACCACCGGCATGTTCGAGGTATTGGCCACCAGCAGCGTCTTCTCCATCAGCTTGCGGCCGGTGTAGGGGTCTTCGAGCTGGGGGAAGGTCTCCAGCACGTCCACCAGTTCGTTGCCGCGCTCGCCGCAGCCGACGTAGACCACCACATCGGCGTTGGACCAGCGCGCCACCTGCTGCTGGATGACCGTCTTGCCGGCGCCGAACGGTCCGGGCACGGCACCCTTGCCGCCCTTCAGCTGGGGGAAGAAGGTGTCGATGATGCGCTGGCCGGTGATCAGCGGTGCCACGCCATCGTCGCGGCGGAAGTACGGCCTGGGTTTGCGCACCGGCCAGCGCTGATAGAGGCTCAGGCGATGACTGCGGCCGCGGGCGTCGCGCACATGGGCGATGGTCGCCTCCACGTCGTAGTCGCCGCGGGGGGCCAGCTCGGTCAGCTCGCCGTCGATGCCCGGGGGCACCATGATCTTATGCAGGATGGTCTCGGTCTCCTGCACCGTACCGAGCACGGTGCCGGCGCTGACCTGCTTGCCGGGCTCCAGCGTCGGGGTCGGCTCGAAGGCCCATTCTCGCCCGCGCTCCAGGGCCGGCAGGTGCAGGCCGCGGCGGATGTAGTCGCCGGAGGCCAGCGCGATCTTCTCCAACGGGCGCTGCACGCCGTCGAAGATGCCGCCCATGAGCCCCGGGCCGAGCTCTACCGACAGGGGCCAGCCGAGCCCGGAGGCGGGCTCGCCGGGGCGCACGCCCTCGGTGCCCTCGTAGCTCTGGACCACGGCGAGCCGGCCCTTGAGCGAGATCACCTCGCCGATCAGGCCGATCTCGCCGATGCGCACCTGCTCGCCGCTGCGCACGCCGGGCAGATCGATGGTGACGATGGGGCCGTTGATGTCGCGGATGACGCCGGTATTGTTGTCTTTCATGTCGGTTGTCTGTCTCATCCGCCGAAGATGTTGCCGGTGTCGAAGCTGCTCGGCAACAGCCGCTCCAGGATCACCCGCTGCACCTGCTCACGCAGCCGCGCCAGGCGGCCGTCGAAGGTGTTGTCGACGCGGATGCGCGCGTCATCGCTGATGATCATGACGCCGCCGAGGGTCTCGATGGGCTCATCGTCCAGCGCAACGGTCTTGCCCGCCGGCAGCGCCGCCGTGACCGATGCCCAGGCGTCGCGCAGGATGCGCAGGTCGCGGCTGTTGGCCTGGACGCGCAGCTGCTCGCGCTCGATGCGCTCGGCGGCGGTGGCGATGTAGGCGGTCAGCGTCTCCAGCCAAGCCGACTCGTCGGCCAGGTAGGCCTGCATCTGCTCGCCCAAGCGGCCCTCCACGTCGCGCACCAGGTTCCAGCGTACCCGATCGAGCTTGGTCTGCAGCTTCAGCTCCTGGGCCTGCACCTGCTGGCGAAAGGCGCGCTCCCCGAGGGACCTGGCGATCCCCTCCTCGCGCTGCTCACGCAGCCTAAGCCGCTCCGCCGCATCGCGCAGGATCACGTCCCGGCTGCGGTTGGCACGCTCGCGGTACTGACTCGCCAGCTGCTCTGCCCGAGCCAGGATGGCCTGCTCGAGCGCCTCTACCTGATTCACCATGAGAGTTTCTCAGGCCCCGTCGGGACCTCTCCAAGTCGATTTGCCAACCGCAGAGACGCCAAGCCCGGGAGGAAACGCTGAGCGCGTGTCGCAACGGCAAGGATAGTAAGTCGTCTCTGCGAAATCTCTGCGCCGCCGCGGCCCTGCGGTTGGGTTGCCGAGGCGACGCAGCACGCGCCACCCCTAACGCCCAAGCGCCGCCCCCCCGAACATCGCCGTCAGCCGCTCGGCCACCTCGCTGTTCAGCCGCGGCTCCCCCCGCAGGGTGGGGACGGCGATGACGACGATGCGCCCGCCCTCGTCGCGGACCTGCATCAGGGCCGGGATCTGCGCCGCCATCAGCGCCTCGTCGACGATGATGAAGGCGTGCTCGCGGCTGCGCTGGAGCTCGCGCAGCAGTTGCTCGACGGCGTCCGGCTCCGGGTCGGCCCGGGTCTCGAAGCCGATCAGCCGAAAGCCGTCGGCCAGGGCCTGGTCGCCTAAGAACAGCAGACGCGTCTCGGCCGGCTGGCCGAAGTCCGGGGTCGGGGTCGCCATCCGCAGCTCAGAGCCGGTTCAGCAGCAGGATGCTCATGACCAGGCCGTAGATGGCGATACCCTCCGCCAGGCCGAGGAAGATCAGGCTGCGACCCAGGGCCTCCGGGCGTTCCATCACGGCGGCCAGCGACGCGGCACCGATCGGCCCGACGGCGATGCCGGCACCGATGGTCGACAGCCCCGTGGGCACGCCGACGCCGAGGATCGCCAGGCCCATGCCGGTGGACATCTCGGTCACATTGGCCACGACCTCGACGGTCTCCTCGGCCATGACCTCATTGACGCCGAGCAGCAGCAGCCCGAGTTGGGCGCCGACAAAGACCATCAGCTGTGAGCCCAAGGCGGGCTTGAACCAGCCGGGCACGCGCAGCGCCGGGCGCAGCTCCAGGATGATGCCGGTCAGGATCAGACCGGCGATGGCGACGGACATCAGGGCGACAAGCCAGTACATGTGCTCTCTCTCAAGTCAGGTTGATCGGAAAAATAAGGTTCAGCGGCCGGGCAGACAAAGGCGTTTGGACGCGGGCGATGTCGTGATCGTGATCGAAACAATCCTCGTTCGCGGACTCGACCACGATCACGATCACGACCACGAAAGACCATGACCATCAAACGGCACCACCCCCACCACCACGCAGCCTCAACGGCGCAAACGCATGTCCCTCACCGGAGAAGTACCGCGAGAAGCCCTCGTAGTACTCCAGCCGCATGACCTGGATCATGACGATGCCGCCCTCCAGGACCAGGATGAACAGGTTGCCCAGGATCAGCGTCAGCACGGTGCCCACGGTGCCAAGCATGTCCGCCAGCGTAAAGATGGCGATGGCGAGCGCGGCGTGGTTCAGGCTGAAGGCGGAGACGCGCAGGAACGACAGCGTGTTGGACAGGTAGACGATGACCGTGTCCAGGGTCTCGATGAAGACGATCAGCGCCCGTTCCCCGGTGGGACCGGTCAGGTGCCGCCACTGATAGCCGCCGAGCACGCCGAGTGCCCCGATGACCACCAGTCCCGGCCCCCAGCCGAAGCTGCCGGCCGTGGCCAGGCCGTAGCCGCCGGCCAGGAAGCCGAGGTAGAACAGCAGGTTGACCACGCCGTGGGGGCTGAAGATCGCGCCCTGAAGGTTGCCGGTCACGATCCGGTTGTAGATGCCGAGCAGGCAGGCGATGACGATGAAGCCGACGCCCCAGCCCAGCGCGACCTTCAGCATCAGGATCGGGTCGTCCAGCGGGGCCATCCAGATCGCCGGCAGCCAGGAGATGTGCTCGACGCCGAAGACGCTGCCGAACAGGAAGCCGAACAGGATCGAGGAGATGCCGGCGGCAACGCCGAACCAGGCGAAGGCCTTGAGCTTGGCACGGAAATACCAGGCCGCCAGCGCGATGACGGCGCCGTGGCCGACGTCGCCGAACATCATGCCGAACATCAACAGGAAGGTCAGCGCGAACAATGGGGTCGGGTCGATCTCGCCGTACTCGGGGATGCCGTACTGCTTGACCAGCACGGCGAAGGGCTCCAGCAGCCGGCTGCGCGTCGGCACCGTCGGCACCAGCCGGCGCTCCTCGCGCAGCGGCTCGCGCACCTGCATGTCGAAGGGCAACGCCAGGGTCTCGCGCAGGCGCCGTTCCAAGTCATCGACGGCATCCGCCGGCACCCAGCCCGCGAGCGCGGCCAGGTGGCCGACGCAGCGGATCGATGGGTCCAGGGTCACGAAGGGCTCGGCCAGCAGCAGCGCCTGGCGGGCCTGCAGCAGCAGCTCGCGGTTGTCCTCGCCCCAGGCGGCAAGCTCGGACTGGAGGGTCTCGCGCCGGGCGAGCAGTTCGGTGCGGCGCTGCTTGAGCTCGTCGATCTTCTCGGCGGCGCTGCCGCGCTCGATGCCCTCGGGGATCGGCAGCGCCTGAAAGCCGGCGGATTGCAGCACCGCATTGAGCTGCGACTCCTGCTCGCCCTTGGGGCCGACGATGATGACGTGGGTGTGGTCGCCACGCTGCAGATACTCAAACAGCATGTGCTCGGCCAGCTTCACCGAGCCCTCCAGGGCGCGCACGCTCTCCCGCGGCACCATGCCGACATAGAAGTCCAGGAACCGGGTCTTGGTGCGCAACGCGCCCAGGTCGAGATTGAGGTCGGCAAAGTTGGCCAGCGCCGCCTCCTGCTCGCGGATCAGCCGCTCCTGCTCGTCGATCCGGCGCAAGCCCTCGTCAAAGCGACCGACCTGGGCCCAGCGATCGCGAAGCTGAATGCCCAGCGCCGTAAGCTCCTCGTGGTAGACCACCCGTACCTGCTCGATGACCGGCGTCTCCGGCACCGCCACCAGCTTGGCGATCTTCTCCAGCCGCGAGCGGGTCTGCTGATAGATCGCACGATAGTCGCCGCCGGCCTGCTCGGACAGCCGCGGCTCCTCGGGTGGGCGCGTATCCGGGTGAAAGCTGGCGGTCTCGGCCAGCGTCAGCGACGCCTGCGGCAGGTCGTCGACCATCGCCAGCAGACGCACATGGCGCATGGGCTTGGGGCGGAGCATGTGGTCAAAAACCTCCGGCGGGGCGTACGGGTCGGGTCATCTAGGCGGCCACCGGCATGGCCGGCGGACAGTGCGGGTCGGCCAGCTCGATGCCGACCTCGATCAGCGGCTCAGGCAGGTCGAGCAGCCGGCCCTGGATCAGCGAGAACAGGGTGTGCAGGTCGCGCTCGCGCAGGATCAGGTAGGCCAGGGCGCGGGCGACGCCGGCACCGCCCTGGCTCAGGATGCGGCGCACATCGGCGGCCATCAGCGCGCCGCTGCGCTTTTGGATGTCGATCAGGCTGGTGCTGCCGGCCAGGGCCTGATTCAGCGGCGGCGGCAGCTCGGCGAGCAGGCGCTCGAGGCTGTCGATGTTGACCAGTTTGAGCAGCCGGTCGCGGTGCAGCAGCTTGAACGACGGTACCAGGTAGTAGAAGGTCTCGCTCGGCGAGAGCTTGTAGGCGAAGCGAAAGCGCAGCATCCACATCAGGTTGACCTGATCGAGCACGGCGCCGAGCAGGGCGCGCAGGGGCTGCAGGCTGGCGCTGTCGAACCGCATCACGGCACGGGTCATCTCGCTGTAGTAGCGCTGGTCGATGGCCGCCTCCAGCGCGAAGGGGTCGCGGCGCTGCTCAAAGACCTCGCGGGCCTGGCGGGCGATCAGCCCGTATTGGGTCTGCTCCAGCACGCGCAGCAGCTCCGCGGCGTTCTCGGCCCTGAACAGCTCGCGCCGCGGGACCGGCAGGCGCACCGCCGCCGGCAGTTCGTAGAGGTTCTCGCGGATCTCCGCCGGGTCGCGCTGGTAGAGCTTGCCGCGCAGCAGGGTCTTCAGGTTGAACAGGGCGAATTTTCTGCCCCACTTGAGCATCAGGTCGCGCTCGACGGCGTTCACCGGGCGGATCAGGATATCAAGCTCGTTCAGTAGGGTGTGGATCAGCGCCTGCTCCATGGCCCGGCTCTTGGCGCGCGCGCTCAGGGTGTCGTCGAGCAGCGACTCCAGGTGCAGGCGCTCGGCCAGCTCCGGCAGCTTGAGCCGGGCCAGCTCGGCGATCCGGTCATGATCCAGCAGCCGCGTGGACATGACCGAGACGCGGGTGTTCAGGTAGGCGTGGGCGGCGGCGCTCATCGCTCGGCGGGCTCGGCGGCGCGGGTGGGCAAGGGGCTCAATGTTCCGGGTCCAGCAGCAGCCGGAAGGCGGCGCGCAGGGCATCCTCCTCGTGCTGCTCGGCCATGTCGCGCAGTTCCACATGGCGCTCGTCGTAGCGGCGTTTGAGCTCGGCGACGGTCTGCTCGGCGCGCTCCTCGGCCTTGTTGAGCTGCTCGCGGTGCATGTCCGGGATGCGGGCGGTGAAGCGCTGATCGAGGGCCTTGGTCTCGGCCAGCGCCGCCTGAATGACCCGCTCCTGTTCACGCTCGGCCTCTTGGGCCAAGGTCTCGGCACGGGTCTCGGCCTCGATCAGCCGGTTGAGGGTATCGTCCATCGTCGTGGGGACCTGTCGACTCGGGGAGGGGTTGAGGAGGGGTTGGGAAGGGGCGGGGAGGGCAAGGTTACTGCAAACCCGAGCGCGGTGGTAGGGTCTGACGCAATCACGGCGCGACGATGCCGTCCGCTCCGGGCAAGACCCGCCCGGCGGGCGTATCATGCGCGGCAAGTCCTAGATTAGGGCGCCCCGACCGCCGCCCGCAACCCGCATGAGCCCGATGAATACCGACAGCAAGAGCATCCGCATCCTCGATACCACGCTGCGCGACGGCGAGCAGACCCAGGGCGTCTCGTTCTCGCCCGATGAGAAGACCAACATCGCCAAGGCGCTGCTGGAGCTGGTGCAGGTGGACCGCATCGAGGTCGCCTCGGCGCGGGTCTCCCGCGGCGAGCAGGCGGCGGTGGCGCGGATCATCGACTGGGCGCGCGAGCGCGAGCTGGACTGCCGGGTCGAGGTGCTGGGGTTTGTCGACGGCGGCAAGAGCGTCGAGTGGATTCGGGGTGCCGGCGGCTGCGTCATCAACATGCTGGCCAAGGGTAGCGAGAAGCACTGCCGTACCCAGCTCGGCAAGACCCTGGACCAGCACGCCGAGGACGTGCGGCGCGACATCGCCATCGCCAAGGATGCCGGCCTGCGGATCAATCTGTATTTGGAGGACTGGTCCAACGGCTATGTGGACAACCGCGACTATGTCTACGGCTTCATGGATCGGCTGATCGGCGCCGGTGTCGATCACTTCATGCTGCCCGATACCCTGGGCGTCATGACCCCGGAGCGGGTGTTCGCGGCCCTGACGGACATGATCGGCCGCTTCCCCGGCCAGCTGTTCGACTTCCACCCCCACAACGACTACGGCCTGGCCACGGCCAATGTGCTCGCCGCCGCCCGCGCCGGCGCCGCCGCCGTGCATTGCACCGTCAACTGTCTGGGCGAGCGCGCCGGCAACGCCTCGTTGGCGGAGGTGGCGGTGAATCTCCGCGACCAGCTCGGCTTCGAGCTCGATATCGACGAGTCCCATCTGGTGCGCGTCAGCGACCTGGTGCAGTACTTCGCCGGCAAGCGCATCGCCGAGAACGCCCCCATCATCGGCACCGACGTCTTCACCCAGACCGCCGGCATCCACGCCGACGGCGACCGCAAGGGCAGCCTCTACCACACGCGCCTGTCGCCGGAGCGCTTCAGCCGCCGGCGCAACTATGCCCTGGGCAAGCTCGCCGGCAAGGCATCCTTGGCCAAGAATCTGGAGCGGCTCGACATCTCGCTGTCCGAGGAGAACCAGCGCAAGGTCCTGGCGCGCATCGTCGAGTTGGGTGATTCCAAGAAGACGATCACCACCGAAGACCTGCCGTTCATCATCGCCGAGGTGCTGGAGAGCAAGGACTACAACCACGCGGAGCTGTTGTCCTGCAACGTGTCCAGCAGCATCGGGCTGGAGTCCACCGCCAGCATCAAGCTCAAGCTGCGCGGCCAAGAGGTCACCGCCGTGGGTGCCGGCAACGGCGGCTTCGACGCCTTCACCAACGCCCTGATCAAGCCGGTCAAGCGCCTTGGGGTGACGCTGCCGCACCTGGTCGACTACGAGGTGCGCATCCCCAAGGGCGGGCGCACCGACGCGCTCACCGAGTGCACCATCACCTGGGTCAGCCCCACGCTTGCGGGCGGGCGGGAGTTCAAGACCCGCGGCGTGCATGCCAACCAGGTCTTCGCCGCCATCGGTGCCGCCATGCGCATGCTCAACCTGGTCATCCACTGGACGCTGAAGGCCCAGGCCAAGGCGGCGGACCTGCCCGCCGAGGCCGAGGCGGATGCGGTGGCCGAGCGCGCCGCCTGAGCCGGGTCGGCACGTCCGGGCGATGACCATGGCCGAGCCGGTCCGGATCGGTGTCCAGGCAGCGGTGAACGGCTGCGCCATCGATGCCGCGGACCTGGACGCCCTGCGCCTTCGGCTCGGTGACGCGCGACTCTCCCAGCGCCTGTCCGAGCAGATCTATCACGTCGCCGGCGAGTCGCATCAGGAAGACCCCTTTCGCGGCCTCGGCCGCTTCGTCGACGTCGACCGGCTGGTGGAGCGCGTCGTGCGCCTGGCCGGCTGTTGGGGCTGGGGCTACCGCAACTTCCAGGCGATTCGGGTCGTCGAGCACCCGATCCGCCATCCGCGCATGCCCGCGGCCCTCGACGGGCTGACCATCCTGCAACTGAGCGACCTGCACCTGGACCTGGACCCGGTCATCGTCGAGCGCATCCGTGCGGCCATCGACGGCCTCGACTACCACCTGGCGGTGCTCACCGGCGACCTGCGCAACACCACCCACGCCGACCACGGCCCGTCGGTGGCCGAGGCCCTCGCCCTGCTGCCGGCCCTCACCGCCCCGGTCTACGCCGTGCTCGGCAATCACGACTTTATCGAGATCGTGCCGCCGCTGGAGCGCGCCGGCGTGCGCTTCCTGCTCAACGAGGTGGTGCGCATCGCGCATCAGGGCGCGCGGCTGCACCTGGCCGGCATCGACGACCCGCATTTCTACCGCACCCACGACCTCGCCGGCGTCCGTGACCAGATCCCCGCCGACGGCTTCTCCGTCCTCCTCAGTCATTCCCCCGAGGTCTATCGCGAGGCCGCCGCCCACGGCTTCGACATCATGCTCAGCGGCCACACCCATGCGGGACAGATCTGCCTCCCCGGCGGACATGCCCTGATCAAGGTCTGCGATGTCCCCCGCGACCTGCTCAAGGGCACCTGGCATCGGCGCGGCCTCATCGGCTACACCTCCGCCGGCACCGGGTCCTGCGGTGTACCGCTGCGCTTCTTCTGCCCGCCGGAGGTGACGCTGCATCGGCTCAGCGCGGCCCCCGCGCCTCGCTGATGCGGCGGCTGTTGATGGCGTCCCGCAGATTCGGTCGCGGCTTCAGGGCCCTGGCGGCGGCATTGCTGGTGGCGGGCGTCGGCGCGTCGGCGCCGGCGGCCTTAGTCAAGGTTCAGAAACAAGTGGTGCAGACGCAACCACGAAATGGCCAATCAAAAGGTTCAGCGAGCGGGCGTCTGCGCCACTTGTTTCTGAACCGATCCTTAGCCGACGTCCCGGCCACGCCTTCGGCACTGCTGGCCCAATCAACCGCGCTGGATCGACGCGTTGACGGCGTCCAGGACGCCCGATATCTGCGTGCGGGGGACATCCGCCCCGGTGATTTCGTCGCAACGATCGCGACGCTGACGCCGGAGGGGACACCGTCGTTCGTCTTCGAGCCGGCGAGCAACTGGGGGCGGTATCGCTATCGGCTGTCCGTGATCGAGCGCAAGCCCGCGGCACGCGAACCGGAGCCGCTGCCGGCCACCGGCAAGGTCCGACTGGCGACGCTGCGGTGGCAGGACCTCGGTCGACTGACCGAGCAGCACCAGCCGCGCCTCAGGGGCACCATCGAATCCGTTGCCCACGGCGGCAAGACACTGATCGGCAGCTTTCGGTTCGCGGGAGAGGACATCCGCGCCCGGCTGAGCCTGCTCGACCAGCAGCCCGGCGGCCCCCAGCCGGCGGCGACCTGGCGGAACATCCCCTATGGCCCGCATTGGCACCAGACCATCGACGTCTACCCGGCCCGGCTAACCCCGGAGGCCGCCCCGGCAGCGCTGGTCATCGCGATTCACGGCGGCGGATGGGGGGCGCTGGACAAGGACAACACCTTCGGGCTGCAGGCGACGCTGCCGGACCGCGGCATCCATTTCGCATCCATCAACTATCGATTCATCCATACCGCACCGGGACACGGCATCGAGCCGGCGGTACGGATGCCCTTGGAAGATGCCGCCCGCGCGGTACAGACCCTGCGCTGGCTCGCGGGTCCGCTGCGGATCGACCCTAAGGCGGTCGGCGCCATCGGCGGCTCCGCGGGCGCCTTCACGGCCCTCTGGCTGGCCCTGCACGAGGACATGGCGGAGGGGTGGAGCCCGGATCCGATCTCCCGCCAGTCGACCCAACCGCAGGCGGTGGTCGGCATAGACGCCCAGACCTCGCTGGACCCCCGCCAGATGCGCGCCTGGATTCCCGGCATCGACTACGGCGCCCACGCCTTCGGGATCTATGACGAGGCCGGTCGGGCCGCTGCATTCGAGCGCTGGCTATCCCAACGCGCGCAATGGCTGCCCTGGATCAGACGCCTGTCACCCTACGCGCTCGCATCGCCGGAGGCACCGCCGATCTACCTCGGCTACCCGCACCGCGCCCTTGCCCCGGCCTCTGGGCGAGCAGGGGTGGGCAACCCACGCACCCCAATTCGGCGTCCATCTGCATCGCCGCCTGCAAGCCCTCGGCACCGAGAGCTATCTGCACTTCAAGGGCTCACCCGATCCGCGCTACGGCGGGGACTACGAGGCGTTTCTGGTGGATGTCCTGATGCGGTAGGGCGATCACATTACGCCCTGAGTTGGTCTGTCAAGTTCTTCAGCAAGAATGACCCACAGGGTATCAACCGAATACCCACAAGTTATCCACCGACCAAAACCAGAGGCGGTTGTCGTTGCCGCGTCCCTGGCGAAGTCGTTCAGGCAGCCTTCGGCGGCGGCTGGGCGATACGCTGGAGCAGCGGCGAGCCGCGCTCCAGAAAGCCTGGGGTCAAGTCTCAGAAAGCCTGAGGTCTTGTGTTTTATGCAAAAAAAATACAAGACTTGAGCACCCCGTTGCCTCGTCGTAGCGATCAGGGGCGTGATGCATGCAGGCATGGATCGGCATGTCCCGCTGGCTTGGTCGAGCTCAGAAACTCAATTGCGCTTAGCTAGGCTAAGGGATTCTCTGTAAGACACAAGCCTGGATGCTGGTATGGTAGATCAAATTGGCTAAGACTCCGGGAATGTGGCACCGGAAACTTGACTGTCCGCCGATGCATCCGCCAGGATTCGAGCTTCGCCTGGACCGAACGGGCCAAGTTGTAACAGCAGCCGCGGAGCGATCGGGATATTGTTGCGCTGCCGCCCCCTCTCGTCCGTCAGCCATTTGGAAAAGCCGTATGCGCACCGCAATCCGGGGATGCCTGTTCGGTGCCGTCCTGCTCGCGACCGCGCCGCTTGGCTCGGCCGCCGATCAGCCCGGCGCCGACATGGCGGTCCAACCGATCAAGAGCGCGATCGCGGGAGAGACCTTCCAGACCCTTCTGGTTGTGAAGGCGCTCCAGGCGCTCGGCTACGAAGTCTCGCCGATCAAGCAGATGGCCTATGCTGCCGGTCACATGGCCGTGGCCGACGGCGAGGCGACGTTCATGGCCAACCATTGGGATCCGCTGCATGCGGATTTCTATGCACGGGCCGGCGGTGACGAGAGACTCTATCGGGCGGGCGTCTACATCGCCAGCTGTCGGCAGGGCTACCTGATCGATCAGCGCATCGCCACAGCGTTCCGGGTGCGCAGCATCGCCAGGCTGCGGGATCCGACCATCGCCCAATTGTTCGATGTCGACGGCGACGGCAAGGCCGATCTGGTCGGCTGCAGCCCCGACTGGGCCTGCGCCAAGGTCATTGAGCGCCACCTCGACACCTATGAGTTGCGCGACACCGTCACCCATCACCAGGGCAGCTACTCGGCGATGATGGCCGATACCATCGAACGCTACGAGCAGCTACGGCCGATTCTCTACTACGCCTGGACACCGTTTTGGGTCAGCAGCGTGCTGGTCCCCGGTAAAGACGTGGTCTGGCTGCGGGCGCCCCCCGGCGAGCCTGGGGCGGATGGTGCCACTTCGGATGACGGCCTCAACTCCGGCTTCCCCGTCAATGTGCAGCGCATCGTCGCCAACCGCGAGTGGGCCGAAGCTAACCCGGTGGCCGCTCGGCTGTTCGAGGTCATGCAGCTTGGCAGCAATGCGGTCAACGCCCAGAACTTGGTCATGCACGGCGGCAAGGACGGGCTGGCAGATATCGCGCGCCATGCCGACGCCTGGATCAGGGCCAACCGCGGAACCTTCGATATGTGGCTGGAGCAGGCGCGGGCCGGCGGCTGAGTGATACTCAGCCGCGGCGGTATGCTGGTCTTGGCGAAGCGCCAAGAATGCGGATCGAGAATCGTAGCGATGGGTCATGGTGCGATCACTCTGACCTGATGCGGATGAGCGCCGAGTCGCGGCTGGAAGCCGCTCCCACGGTGGCAGGCATGGTTATTGTCAGTATTTTTTACAGTTGATCGGGGGTCGCACCGATAGCCGTATCAGGCATTCCCCGACTCGTCCCGACCTGGCTTTTGGAAACAGTGGCTTGGCGACGGATGCACTCGGAAAAGCAACATTCGGCATGAGTTATGCTTACCCCCCCCCTGGTACCGGCGTCAGCGCCGGAAATTGTAAAAAACTCAATAATCCGTCGGGTACGAGACTGACGCCGCCTCTGCTCCGCCGGCCGATGCCGCCGGCGCCGTCGGGATCGCATCGGGGCGGACAGCAACCAACCTGTTAAGAGGTATCAACGCCATGCAGACCAAACTCAAGCAACACCTAGCCATCGCCACCGGCGCGGTGTCCGCCGCCGCCGTGCCGATGGGCGCCGACGCCGCGATCGTCTACAAAGACAATGCCAACGCCTTCACGGTGAGCTTCAGCGGCACCACCAGCGCGGAATGGGATATCGACGGAGCGGGGGGGAGCGAATTTCTGGTCAAAACATTCACAGTTTCAACTTCTTCTGTTTATGTGTCGTTCAGCTCGCAGGGACGAAACGCTCGCGGGATGGTCGCAACCGGTGGAAAAGAATTCAACAACCTTGCCGCGGGACTTGCCGTCGGGCCGACGCTGACCAATCCCTATGCCTGGGCAGGCAACGGAGACCGTGCACGTATCGAAATAACCAGCTCAGGCACGATCGGCTCTCAGTTTGGCAACGGTGTGCGCAACAGCAACAACTTCATCGGCTTCCGCTTTGTTTCCGGTTCGGACACCCTCTACGGCTGGGGCGAGATCTACGTGGAAGTGCGCAGCGTGACCATTAACCGCTGGGCCTACAACGACACGCCGAATGGCAGCATCGAGGTCGGCGACACGGGCACTCAGGATGTCCCCGCCCCGCCCACCCTCGCCCTGCTCGCCGCCGGCGCCTTCGGCATCCGCCGCTGGCGCGCGCCGCCGCGGCTTGGTCTGCTGCGTGGGGGCCTTCCAGCCGCGATTGGGCCTGCGCTCGGGGAGTCGCGGCTGGAAGCCGCTCCCACGCGTTCTCTCCCTCCCCCCCCCTTCTCTCCCCCCCTCTCCCCCTCTCCCCCTCTTCCTCCCCCCCCCCCCTCCCCTTCCCCCCATCAATTCCCCCCCCCTCCCTCCCCCCCCTCCCCCCCCTCTTCTCCTCCCCCCTCCTCTCCCTTTTCCTCCCCTCCTCCCTCGCCTCCCCTTCCCCCCCTCTCCCTCTCTTCGAGCGTTCCCCCCCCCCCCGGCCATCTCGTTGCACCCACCGGAGCTTCGGCCCCCTCTCGGGGGCCTTCCCTACCCGTCAGTGGAACAGGGCTTGTGGGAGCGGCTTCCAGCCGCGATAGGGCTCTCGGGGAGTCGCGGCTAGAAGCCGCTCCCACGGTGGACGCGGCATGTGGGAGCGGCTTCCAGCCGCGATTGGGCTTGCGCGCGGGGAGTCGCGGCTGGAAGCCGCTCCCACATGATGCGTGGGGCCCGTGGGAGCGGCTTCCAGCCGCGACTGCCGCGCGCAAGGCATCATGCCCGATAGAGCCCCGAAGCCGCCGCCGCACAGCCGCGATCTGCGCAAGGGGCGTGTCTCGGAAGCGGGGCGCGCCTACCACCTCCGCACCGCCACCGCCGAGCGCCAAGCGTTCTTCGCCAACCTCTTTGTCGGCCGAGAACTGGTCCATGCCCTGCGCTTCCAGCACGAGCACGGCGCCGTCGAGAGCCTGGCCTTCGTGGTCATGCCCGACCACCTGCATTGGCTCTTCGTGCTCAGCGACGGCGCGGAGCTGCGCACAGTAATGCACAGCGTCAAGAGCTTCAGCGCGCAGCGGATCAACCGCCGCATCGGGCGCTCCGGGGCGGTTTGGCAGGATGGCTATTTCGACCGCGGCTTGCGCGCGGAGGACGACCTGCGGGCGGTGGCGCGGTACATCGTCGCCAACCCGCTGCGCGCCGGGCTGGTGACGCGCATCGGCGACTATCCGCTGTGGGATGCGATCTGGATCTGACGTGGGAGCGGCTTCCAGCCGCGACGGCACTGCACGCGCATTAATCATGTGGCGGCGAATTCGCCGCGGAAAGCCCGAGCGTCGCCACTGCTTTTGGGTTGGTACCGATCCTGCCCCAATGATCAGAAGCGAGTTCGCAACGGAAAGTGGGAGCGGCTTCCAGCCGCGATAGGGCTTGCGCGCGGGGAGTCGCGGCTGGAAGCCGCTCCCACAGTGGACGCGGCGCGTGGGAGCGGCTTCTAGCCGCGATGCGGCATCAGCTCGGGGCATCGCGGCTGGAAGCCGCTCCCACATGCGCGCGGCTCGTGGGAGCTGCTGGAAGCCGCTCTAGGGCATGCCACGCGGCTGAGTCGCGGCTGGAAGCCGCTCCCACAGTGCGCGCGGCGCGTGGGAGCGGCTTCTAGCCGCGATCCTGCGTCTGCGCGGCGCCTTGACGCTGAGCCATTCTTATTTCTTCGCCATGCCTCTGCGCGCGCCTCGAAGGCCCGGGCTCACCGGCAAAGCAACAGAGTAACCCCCCCCCATGACCAAGACACTACTCATCGGCTGGGACGCCGCCGACTGGAAGGTGATCTCGCCGCTCATCGACGCCGGCGAGATGCCGAACCTGAAGCACCTGATCGAAAACGGCGTCATGGGCAACCTGGCGACCCTGTACCCGGTGCTCTCGCCGATGCTCTGGACCAGCATCGCCACCGGCAAGCGCGCCCATAAGCACGGCATCCACGGCTTCTCGGAGCCGGACCCGGCCTCCGGCGGTGCGCGCCCCATCACCAACCTGGGCCGCAAGACCAAGGCCATCTGGAACATCCTCAACCAGCAGGGTCTGCGCTCCAACGTCATCGGCTGGTGGCCGAGCTATCCGTGCGAGCCCATCAACGGCGTCATGGTCTCGGACCACTTCAAGGACCATCAGGCCGACTACCTGGCCGATGACGGCGAGACCGTCAATCCCTGGCCGCTGCGACCGGGCCATGTGCATCCGCAGTCGCTCGGCGAGCAGCTCGCCGAGTTCCGTGTCCACCCGCAGGAACTGGACGGCGAGACGCTGCAACTGTTCGTGCCCAAGGCCGCCGAGATCGACCAGGCCAAGGACAAGCGCCTGTACTCGGTGGCCAAGATCATCGCCGAGGCGGCCAGCGTGCAGGCGGCCGCCACCTATGTGATGCAGCAGCAGGCATGGGACTTCACCGCGGTCTACTTCGACGCCATCGACCACTTCTGCCATGGCTTCATGCGCTATCACCCACCGAGGCTGGCCTGGGTGAGCGAGGCGGACTATGCGCTGTACCAGGACGTGGTCAATTCCGGTTACCGGTTCCACGACATGATGCTCGGCGTGCTCATGGACCTGGCGGGGTCGGACACCAACGTCATCATCTGCTCGGACCACGGCTTTCACCCGGATCACCTAAGAGTCCAAGAAATCCCGAACGAGCCGGCGGGGCCGGCGGACGAGCACCGGCACTTCGGCATGTTCGCGGCCTGCGGGCCGGGCTTCAAGCGTGACGAGCTGGTGTTCGGCGCAACGCTGTTGGACATCACGCCGACCATCCTGCGGCTCCACGACCTGCCCGTCGGCGAGGACATGGACGGCAAGCCCCTGTTGCAGGCGCTGCACGCACCCGCCCCGATGGCGCTGATCCCGAGCTGGGACGACCTGCCCGGGGACGACGGTCGGCACCCGGAGGACGTGCGCATCGACCCGGTGGACGCCCGCGAGTCCCTGCAGCAGCTGGTGGACCTGGGCTACATCGAGGACGTGCACGAGGACCAAAGGCAGGTCGCCGACAGCACCGTCAAGGAGCTGCGCTACAACCTCGCGCGGGATCTGGCCGACTGCGGCAAGCTGGACGAGGCGTTGCAGATCCACGCGGAACTCTGGGAGGCGCACCCGGACGAGAGCCGCTTCGGGCTGCATCGGTTCAACGGCCAGCTTCAGCAGGGCGACACCGCCGCCGCGCGGCAGACCCTGGCGCTGCTGGAGCAACGCAAACAGGACTACGCGGAGCGCGCCAAGGCCGAGCTGACCCAGCTCAAAGAGGACTGGAAGGACAAAAAGCCCGAGGACACTACGGAGCAAGAGCAGCGCCGGCTCAGAAAGCTGCGCAAGCAGGCCGGCACCAACCAAGCTACCTTCGCCTGGCTCAAGGGCCGGCTCTTGGCCGCCGAGGACCGCCCCGGCGAGGCCCTGGTGGCCTTCGAGCAGGCCGAGCGGGTGCAGATGCACAACCGCCCGAGCCTGTTGCAGGCCCAGGGCGAGGCGCTGCTGGCCATGCGCCGCTTCGCCGACGCCGAGGCGCGCTTCCGGCAGGTGCTGGAGATCGACCCGGTGAACGCCGACGGCAATCTCGGGCTGGCGCGGGCGCTGTTGATGCAGCGCGGCCAGGCCGAACCCGCGCTGGCGGCGGCGTCCGGTGCACTCGGGCTGGTGTATCCAGATCCACGCGCGCACTACCTGCGCGGTGCGGCGCTGATGCGCCTGGAGCAAGCCGCCAGGCAAGACGGCCTTCGAGACCGCGGTGGCGCAGAACCCGGTGTTCCCGGCCGCGCATCGGCGCCTGGCGCGGCTCGCCTGGCGCGCCGGTGATCCGGCCGCGGCCGAGCAGCAACTCGGGCTCGCGCGGGCGGCGCTGCGGCGTATCAAGCAGGCGCGCGCCGGTGCGCCGCGCCCGAGCGTGCACAGGGCGGCCCGGCTGGACCCGGAGGCCATCGCCAGCCGCAAGGCCGAGTTGGGTGCGCCGAAGGCGCACAAGGCCCACGCTGGCCGAGATCGTCATCGTCTCCGGCCTGCCGCGCTCCGGCACCAGCATGCTGATGCAGATGCTCAAGGCGGGCGGCCTGCCGATCCTGACCGACGAGAAACGCGAGGCGGACGCCGACAACCTGCGCGGCTACCTGGAGTATGGCAGGCCAAGCGCCCGGACATCGCCGGCAGCGACTGGCTCGCGGATGCTCGCGGCAAGGCGGTGAAGATCGTCGCGCAGTTGCTGCCAGCGCTGACGGCCAAGCACCGCTATCGGGTGATCTTTGCCGAGCGACCGCTGAACGAGATCCTGGCCTCGCAACGGGTGATGCTGGAGAGATCGGGCAAACCGGGCGGGCGGTTGGCGGATAGGCAACTGGCGCAGACCTTCCTCAAGCAGATCGCGCAGGTGCAGCGCATCCTCAAACCACACGGCGAGCGGGTGCAGGTGCTCTCGGCGCCCTACCACGAAGCCCTGGCGGACCCGGCGGCGCTGGCGGCCAGGCTCAATGCCTTCCTGGGTGATCGGCTCGACGAGACGGC
>CALOBA010000011.1:0-119823 GCA_942491465.1 uncultured Gammaproteobacteria bacterium | reverse complement strand
GCAGCTCATGGACGATGAGCCCGTTGGCGCGGAACTCGCCGACGGCCTTCTCGTATTGGGCGCGGATCTCGGGGCTGGGGTCCTCGCGCCATTTGTCCTCCAGCAGCACGACGGTGCCCTTGCGGTAGGCGCCGTTGACGATGCGCGAGTAGAGCACCTGCTCGTTGAAGGCGACGACGATGTCGGCCTCGTCACCCATGTTGGTGACGATCTTGGAGGCCAGGCGGATGCGGATGCCGCTGGCACTTGGCCGGCGAGCGCGCCGGGGGCTGGATCTCGGCGGGGATGATCTCGACGGTCCAGACGCCGTTGTTCATCTTGGCGCTGATGGTGCCGAAGGTCTGGCCGCTACCCCGCCCCCTCGCCGGAATCGCTGACGATCTCGACGATGTGCTCTGGAATGGTCTCGGCCGGGCGGTCGCCGGTGGCGGGAATAGGCGCCGGGGTCGCGGTCGGAGCTGCGGGTTGGCGTCGTTGTTGTCGTCAACTTGGGCTCCCTGATCCAGGTTGGCCGGATACGCTAGAAGGTGGCGGAAGCCGAAAATCGTACCACGAGCACAGCCTTTCGGCCCGTCAGAAGGGCTGATGATTGCGCTGGATCAATACTCAATATTGGCGCTCAGGTCGCGAAGCCAGACTTCGCGACCAGTTGGGAAACTGGCGGACATGACCAGCCGCTACCCGGTCGCATTCCTGTCGACCGGGCTGTCGGCCTGGATCCAGCCGATCGGCAGCGGGACGACCTGATCCAACTTCCAAATCTCTTCGTTGTACGACGCGCATGGTGCGGTCGGAGGAGAAGTAGCCGCTGAAGGCGCTGTTGAGAATGCTCATGCAGCCAGCGCGCACTTTTCCTGATCCAGGTACGCATCAGCGTGGCCTGCTGCTGGGCTTCGCAAAAGCCGGCGCAGTTCGGCGCGGTCAGCCACGGGTCGTGCGGGTTGCGGATGGCCAGGATCAGCGGGTCGAAGATGCCCTTTTCGAACTGGTTGAAGTGGCCGCTTTCCAGCAGCTGCATGATCACGGGCGATGTCGGAATCGGCGGCGATGATGGCGACCGGGTTGCTAGTCGCCGCCGTTCATGTCCACTTGCTGCGCCGTCAGGCCAAACCGGAAGAAGTTCTCGTCGCCGACTTCCTCGCGGATTTCGATGGTGGCGCCGTCCAGCGTGCCGATGGTCACGGCACCGTTCATCACCTGAACTTCATGTTGCCGGTGCCCGAGGCCTCCTTGCCGGCGGTGGAAATCTTGCTCGGAGAGATCGCTGCCGGGGCAGTGATCTCCATGCCGGTGACCCGGTAGTTCGGCAGGAAACGCCACGCTTCAGCTTGTCGTCGACCTCGGGGTCGTTGTTGATCACGTTGGCGAGGTTGTTGATCAGCTTGATGATCTGCTTGGCCATGGCGTAGCCCGGTGCCGCCTTGCCGCCATCAGCATGCAGCGCGGCGCGGTCGGGACTGGCCGTATCGCCGCGCTTGAGGCGGTCGTACAGGTGGATGACGTGCAGCACGTTCAGCAACTGGCGCTTGTACTCGTGCATGCGCTTGACCTGCACGTCGAACATGAATGTCCGCCGTGTTGAAGACCACGCTGCGGTCGGCTCGATCACGTGGCCGCCAGGGCTCCTTGTTGTCGTGCTTGATCCCGTCCCAGCGCGGCTGAAATTTCGCGTCGTCGGCCTGCGGCGCCAGTTTGCGCAACTGCGTCAGGTCGGTGACCCAGTCGTCGCCGATGGCCTCGGTGATCAGCGCGCGCAGGCCAGGATTGCAACTGGCCATCCAGCGCCGCTGGGTGACCCCGTTGGTCTTGTTGTTGAACTTCTCCGGCCACAGCTCGTAGAAGTCGCGGAACAGGCCCTCCTGCAGTAGCTCGGAATGCAGCGCGGCCACACCGTTGACCGAGACGCTGCCGACGATGGCCAGATAGGCCATGCGGACCTGCTGTTCGTAGCCTTCTTCGATCAGCGACATCCGGGCCTGACGGTCGATGTCGCCGGGCCAGCGGCTGGCGACTTCGGCCAGGAAGCGGGCATTGATTTCATAGATGACGTCCAGCAGCCGGGGGAGCAGTTGCCGGAACATCCGCACCGGCCAGCGCTCCAGGGCTTCGGGCAGCAGGGTATGGTTGGTGTAGGACATGGTCCTGGTGATGATGTACCAGGCCTCGTCCCAGTCCAGGTCGTGCTCGTCCAGGAGCAGGCGCATCAGCTCCGCCACCGCGATGGTCGGGTGGGTGTCGTTGAGCTGGAAACAGTTACGCTCGGCGAACTGGCTGAAGTCGCGCCAGTTGACCCGAAGCCACTCGCGGATCACGTCCTTGATGCTGGCGGTGGCCAGGAAGTACTGCTGTCGCAGCCGAAGCTCCTTGCCGTTCTCGGTGGCGTCGTTCGGGTAGAGCACCATGGTGATGTTTTCGGCCTGGTTCTTGTGCGCCAACGGCTCGGGTAGCTGCCGGCGTTGAAGTCCCAGATCGAACTCGTCGGTGGCGGCCGAGTGCCGGACCCAGCGCATGTTAATCGTGTCGTTTTGGTAGCCAGGGATCGGGAAATCGTAGGGCACGGCCAGTACGTCGTGGGTGTCGAGCCAGCGCCGGTCGGTGTAGCCCTTGGCTTTCGACGAAGTCTTCGGTGCGGCCGAAGAAGTGGATGCGCTGGGTGTGTTCTGGGTTGCTCCAGATCCCAGGGGTTGCTGTTGCGCAGCCAGTGGTCCGGGCTCCTCGATCTGATGGCCGCGCTCGATGCGCTGGCAGAACATGCCGTACGCGTAGCGCAGGCCGTAGCCGATCACCAGCGGCCACAGGGTCGCGCAACTGTCCAGGAAGCAGGCGGCGAGCCGACCGAGGCCGCCGTTGCCCAGGCCCGCGTCCATCTCGGCGGCGGCGATCTCCTCCTCAGCGGAGCCCGAGGTCGTAGAGGGCGGCGCGCACGGACTCATCCAGGCCCAGGTTGAGCACGGCGTTGCTCAGTGTACGCCCCATCAGGAACTCCAGCGACAGGTAACGGTGCGCTTGCAGTTGGCCTGATCCTGGGCCTGGCGGGTACGCTTCCAGCGCTCCATCAGCCGATCACGCAGGGTGATGGCCAGGGCCTCGTATGCAGGTAGTAGGTGTTCTTGCAGTTGCGGTCGCGGCCCAGGGTGTGGGCGTAATAGTGTCTGGAAGGAGTCGCTCAGTCCGTCCTTGTCCATCGACAGAGGGGCAAGGTCGAACAGGCTGGCGTTGGGTTGGCTTTCGTTGAGATCTTGGAACGGAGACATGCACTCGGGTCCAGGCGGGTCGCGGTCGGAGGGAGGGTTACAGGAGCGGGTGATGCGGCGTGAGTTGGGCCACACCCCGATTCCCGGCTGCAAAGATACCCCGGCGGGGCAGGCAACGCGACTGAAACATGCACCGTCGAGGACAATTTTGCAAGGGGTCACACTCCTTCGTAGGTGACGCACGGGGATGGTGCAGCTATGTCCCCAACGAAAGATAGGGGTGCAGGCCCCGGCAGTCCGAAACCCCCTGTCCGGGCCGCAGTCGCTGCGCCGCCGCCGGCCACCGCAGGCGCTCGCAACGGCATCGAGGTGCGCGGGCAATAAGCTTATTGATTCAGTGGTTTAGCTGGTATTCCCCAGGCTTTAGACTAGTCTTGACCAGACGCAGACGGCCCGGCCCCCAGCCACCGCAAGCCATCGCATCGCATGGCGGGAACCGATGCAGGATCGTCTATGGGTTGCTTCAGATCAATACTAAGTATTGCCAATTTGTATCTTTTGGGGAAGTATAAGCCGTCCCCCGGGGATGGCCGAGACGCCATAGCGCCCCGACGGGCTCACCAAAAGAGACCGGGCGTCTCAGTCCCTCGCCTCTCCGGTATGCCGGGCAGGCGGCCGTCAGCACAACAATGATTATTCGGACGGATACGCCCCGAAATCGTCGTGTTCCAACCTGCGCTGCGCGCCGCTGACGGCAGGTGGCCTCTGGTTGGGATGCCAAACCGGGGAAAGGAGGAGCACTCCGCCCATGTTGACCTACGATGTTCTGATCGTTGGCTCCGGCGGCGCTGGCCTGTATGCCGCGCTGGAGTCCCGAATGGAAGAAGACCTGCATGTCGCGGTGCTGACGAAGGTCTATCCGACCCGCTCGCACACCGGTGCGGCCCAGGGCGGCGTCAATGCCGCCCTCGGCAATCGCGACCCGAGCGACTCCTGGGAGCAGCACTGGTTCGATACCGTCAAGGGTTCGGACTACCTGGCCGACCAGGACGCCGCCGAGCTGATGTGCCGCGAGGCACCAACGGTCATCCGCGAGATGGAGCATTGGGGTGCGCCCTTCTATCGCACCGACGAGGGTCTGATCGCCCAGCGACCGTTCGGCGGTGCCTCCAAGCCCCGCGCCTGCTATGCCGCCGACAAGGTCGGTCATATCATGCTGCACACCCTCTACGAGCAGGGCCTGCGGCACGGCGTGGACTATTTCAACGAATGGTTCGCGCTGAACCTGATCCACGACGGCCAGCGCTGCATGGGCGTCAACGCGTTCAGCATCCGCACCGGGCGCATCTACACCATCCAGGCCAAGGCCGTGATCCTGGCCACCGGCGGTCATGGGCGGTTGTACTGGACCCGCACCTCGAACGCCTACGGCAACACCGGCGACGGCTCGGCCATCGCCTACCGGGCCGGGCTGCCGTTGAAGGATATGGAGTTCATCCAGTTCCACCCCACGGGGCTTCGCCGCAGCGGCATCCTGGTCACCGAGGGTGCCCGCGGCGAGGGCGGCTACCTGCTCAACGTCGAGGGCGAGCGCTTCATGACGCGCTATGCCCCGGACAAGATGGAGCTGGGCCCCCGCGACCTGGTCTCGCGCGCCATCGAGACCGAGGTGCGCGAGGGCCGCGGCGGCCCCGACGAGGAGGTATTCCTCGACATCTCCCATCTGGGCGCCGAGCAGATCAGCGAGCGCCTGCCACAGATCCGCCAGCTCTGCATCGACTTCGAGGGCATCGACCCGGTGGAGGAGCCGATCCCGATCAAGCCCACCGCGCACTACTCGATGGGCGGCGTGCACACCGACATCAACGGCCTGACCCCGCTTGAGGGCGTCTATGCCGCCGGCGAGACCGGCTGTGTCTCGGTACACGGGGCCAACCGCCTGGGCGGCAACTCGCTGCTCGACATTCTGGTGTTCGGTCGCCGCGCCGGTCGTCACGCGATGGAATATGCCCGCCGCATCAAGCTCGGCGCCCTGTCCGACTCGGCCATGGTAGAGGCCGAGACCTGCATCAAAGAGCTGATGGAGGGCAAAGGCAAGGAGTCGGTCGCCGACATCCGCCGCGACTTGGGCCGCACCATGTCGGACCAGGCCGGCATCTACCGTGACGCCAAGGGGCTCGAGCAGGCCATGGCCACGATTGAGGAGCTCAACCACCGCTTCAGCAACCTGGCCGTCGGCGATCGCTGCACCGTCTTCAACACCGAGATGTTCGCGGCCCTGGAACTGCGCAACATGCTGATGCTGGCGGAGGTGACGACCCTCGGCGCGCTCAAGCGCGAGGAGTCCCGCGGCGCCCACTTTCGCGAGGACTTCCCCAAGCGCGACGACGCGCAATGGCTCAAGCATTCGGTGGTCAAGCTCGGCGCGGACGGACACGCCGAGCTGAGCTTCGACCCGGTGACCATCACCGAGTTCGAGCCCCAGGCCCGGACCTATTGAGCCCGTTGCGGCCCGGGGCAGGGATGGTTCACGGGTCGCCCAACCGCAGAGCCATCGCAGGGGCCGCCTCGCCCCGACAGTATTTGAAGACCGGGCCCGCGCTGACGCCGTGTCCTTGCGGCGCTGCGGTCGGCGCTGACCAGGGCGCCGAGCCCAAACGCAATCGCATCACAACAAGACCACGCTGTACCCACCTGTGCCGGAGGAGACTCCGGGAGGCAATCCATGGCACCCGCTAAGATCACTCCCGTCCGGGAGAGCATGCTGGCGAACATCCGCATCCAGCGCTTCACCCCGGGCAAAGACCGCTCGCCGTACTACGACAACTTCAAGCTCGAGGTCGACACCGGCATGACCGTCCTCTCGGCCCTGCGCCGGATCAAGGACACCCAAGACAGCAGCCTGACCTTCCGCGCCTTCTGCCGCTCGGCCATCTGCGGCTCCTGCACGGTGCGCGTGAACGGCCGCTCGGTGCTCGCCTGCTCCACCCAGCTGCTGCCCATCCTCAAGGACTTCCGCGCCGGCTCGGTGACCATCACGCCGATGGCCAGCCTGCCGGTGCTGCGCGACCTGGTGGTGGATATCGACCCGATCATCGACCGCCTGGCGAAGATGCACCCGTATCTCATCGAGAACCCGGAACGGGTGCCCGAGGCCCTGGACCGTGAATCGCTGATGAGCCAGGACGAGCTCAACCAGTTCGACTACATGACCGACTGTATCCTCTGCGGCGCCTGTTACTCGGCCTGCTCGTCGGTCAAGGCCGACAAGGGCTACGCCGGTCCGCTGACCTTTGCCAAGGCCTACCGCTTCTCGGTGGACACCCGTGACAACTTCAGAGGTACCCGCGACCAGGCGGCCATCGACCAAGGGCTCTGGTCCTGCGTGCAGTGCCGCAAGTGCATCCGCGTCTGCCCCAAGGACACCCGCCCGGCGGATACCATCCGCCGCGCCCGCAAGCTGACCATCGACGACGGCATCCAGGACACCCCGGGGTCCCGCCGCGCCAAGGCCTATGTGGCCGACATCGAGAAGTTCGGTCAGGTCAACAAGCCGATGCTGCCGGTGGTGGTCTTCGGCACCCGCGGTTGGGATGCCATCGAGGCGGCCGAGAAGGGACTGGAGAAGCACGGCATCGAGCCGACCCGCCGCGTCTGCACCCTCGACGGCAAGGACGGCGCCGCCAAGGTGCTGGAGAAGGTCCGAGAGGTCGAGGCCGAACAGGCCCGCCAAGCCAAGTCGCAGGAGGTCAAGCCATGAGCAGCGCCACGATCGATGCCCGCAATCTGGTCGGCGACCTGTCGCCGGAGGCCGCCCCGGATGGCCCGGTGGCCATCCCCACCGATGACGGACGCCTGCACTACGCCTTCTACTCGGGCTGCTGCTTCCAGGGCGCCGATGCCCGCTTCTTCGACATCCTCTGCCAGGTGTTCGACAAGGTCGACGTGGACCTGCACCTGATCCCGGATGCGGTCTGCTGCGGCGCCGGCGTCATCGAGGAGCGCTCCGAGCTGGCCTCGTTCGCCATCAACGCCCGCAACATGGCCGCCGCCGAGCGGATGGGGCTGCCGTTCTTCACCCCCTGCTCGACCTGCTTCAACGTCATCTCCAACGTGCAGAAGCGCCTGGCCGAAGACACCAAGCTGTTGGACCAGGTCAACGAGATCCTGGCCGTCGACGACATCGAGTACAAGGGCGAGGCCAAGCTCACCCACACCCTGTACATCCTGGCCCAGGACGTCGGCCTGCAGAAGCTCGCCGACCGCATCACCCACCCCCTGCACGGGCTGCGCGTGGCCTCGTTCTACGGCTGCCATACCCGCAACCCGGCGGATATCCAGGGCTACGAGTCCTCCGACAACCCGACCTCGCTGGAGGACGTGCTGCGCGTGCTCGGCGCCGACATCGTCGACTACGAGACCCGCAACGCCTGCTGCGGCTATCATGGCGCCTGGCCCAACCCGGAGATCTCCAAGACCATGACCGGCAACGTGCTCGAGGGTGCGCACAAGCAGGACGTGGACCTGATGGTCACCTCCTGTCCGCTCTGCTTCAAGAACCTCGACGGCGTCCAGCCCAAGGCCGTCGCCGCCGCCGGCAAGGACTTCCAGATGCCCGTGCTCTACCTGCCCGAGCTGGTGGGACTGGCCTGCGGCATGAGCGCCGAGGACATGAAGCTCGATTTCCATACGGTGCCGGTCAGCGTCCGGCTCTAACCAACACGAACGACCAAGGGGTCTTATCAAGTCATGAAACGGAACAAGATTGCCGTCGTCGGCGGCGGCCAGATCGGCGGCATCCTGGCCCTGCTGCTCGCCGAGCATGAGCTGGGCGACGTGACCATCGTCGATATCCCGGAAAAGGGCGATTTCGTCGCCGGCAAGGCACTGGACATCGCCGAGGGTCTGCCCCACGGTGGTCAGGACGCCAAGCTGGTGGGCGCCGGCGACTTCGCAGCCCTCGAGGGCTGCGATGTCGTCGTGGTCACCGCCGGCGTGCCGCGCAAGCCCGGTATGTCCCGCGACGACCTGCTCAACGTCAACCTCAAGATCACCCGCGGCGTTGCCGAGGCGGTCAAGGCCCATGCCCCCGATGCCTTCGTCATCCTGACCACCAACCCGCTGGATGCCATGGTCTACGCCTTCCACAAGCTCTCCGGCCTGCCCAAGCAGCGCGTCTGCGGCATGGCCGGGGCCCTGGACGGCGGGCGCTTCCGCGCGTTCATCGCCATGGAGACCGGGCTGTCCAACAAGGATGTCTGCGCCACCGTCCTCGGCGGCCACGGCCCCAGCATGGTCCCGCTGGTGCGCACCGCCACCGTTGCCGGCGTGCCCATCACCGATCTGCTGAGCGCCGAGCAGATCGCGTCCATCGTCCAGCGCACCCGCGACGCCGGTACCGAGCTGGTCAATCTCTACGGCATCGGCAGCGCCTATATCAGCCCTGCCCAGTCCTGCTTCGAGATGGTTGATGCCTACCTCAAGGACAAGAAGCGGGTCATCTCCGCCGCCGCGCTCTGCGAGGGCGAGTTCGGCGTCGACGGGCTGTTTATCGGCGTGCCCACGGTCATCGGTGCCGGCGGCATCGAGCGCGTCATCGACTTCCCGCTGAGCGACGACGAGCGCGCGATGCTCGACTCCACCATTGCCTCGGTCAAGAAGACCGTCGGCGAGACCGGGCTGTAGACTGGCGCGTACGGCGCTTCGACTGCGCCGCCGAGCCGCAGAGATCGCCCAGCGGCGACCACGGCATTTCCCCACATCGGGGATGCCCGTCCATGCCGTAATTGCTCGGGTCTCTGCGGTTTCGGCGCCTTGGAGTATCGATTGATTATCACCCCCGAAGAACGCGACGCGGTCTATAAAACGATCTTCTCCCGCCGCGATGTCCGCGGCGAATTCCAATCCGACCCGATCCCCGATGATGTGCTGCGGCGTGTCCTGACGGCGGCTCACCATGCCCCGAGCGTCGGCTTCATGCAGCCCTGGGATTTCGTGTTGGTGCGCAAGCGGGAGACCAAGCAGCGCATCAAGGACGCCTTCACCATCGCCCACGAGCAGGCGGCGGAGCTGTTCGATGACGCGCGGGCGCAACGCTATCGCGCCCTCAAGCTGGAGGGCATCCTGGAGGCGCCGCTCGGCATCTGCGTGACCTGCGACCGCACCCGCACCGGGCCCGTTGTCATCGGCCGCACCGCAACCCCGGAGATGGACCTGTACAGCGCCGTTTGCGCCGTGCAGAACCTCTGGCTGGCGGCACGGGCCGAGAATCTCGGTGTCGGTTGGGTCAGCATCATCCACAACGACGCCCTGCGCGGGATCTTGGCAATCCCCGAGCATGTGATTCCCATCGCCTACCTCTGCGTCGGCTATGTCGCCTTCTTTCATGACCAGCCCGAACTCGAAGCACGGGGCTGGCTGCCCAGGCTGGACCTGGACGCCTTGATCCATGAGGAGGGCTGGCGTCCGGCAGGGCAATAGCGGGGCGCCCCGCCCCACGGACCGATCGCGGCGGATCGGCCGCCGAGGCGGGGGCCGGCTCAGCCGCCCTGCTTGGCCACCAGCTGCTCGGCGCTGCCATGCAGATACAGGTGCACGTCGCGCTGCGGGAAGGGGATGCCGATGCCGGCGGCGTCGAAGCGTTTCTTGACCGTCTTGGTGATGTCCCAGTAGACACCCCAGTAGTCGGCGGTGCGCGTCCAGGGGCGGACGATGAAGTTGACCGAGCTGTCGCCAAGGGTATGCAGGGCGATGGTCGGGGCCGGGTCTTTGAGGACCTGCGGGTGCGCGCCGATGACCTCCTCCAAGATCGCCTGGGCCTGGTCGATGTCGGCGTCGTAGGCGATGCCGAACTCCATATCGACGCGGCGCTCGCCCACCCCGGTGGCGTTGGTGATCACGTCGCCGAAGATCTTGTTGTTGGGCACCACCATGATCTTGTTGTCGAAGGTCTTGATGGTGGTGGAGATCAGGTTCATCGACTTGACCGAGCCGGAGGCGCCGCCGGCATCGACGACGTCACCGACGTCGAACGGCCGGAACAGGAGGATCATGATGCCGCTGGCGAAGTTGCTCAGCGAGTCCTGCAGGGCGAAGGCGATGACGAAGCCGGCGGCGCCGACGACGGCGAGCAACGGGCCGACGCTGACCTCCAGCGCGGCCAGGGCCATGATGACGCCGACGGCCATGACCACCCAGCGCGTCATCTTGACCAGGAAATCCTCCAGCAGCCGCGAGGTGCCGCGCACCCTGCGCAAGCCGCGGTGGATACCGGCGCTGAGCAGCCGCGACAGCACCCAGGCGGCGATCAGCACGCCGAAGAAGCGCAGCAGATTGAGGCCCAGTCGGATGCCGCCCTCCTCGGAGGTGACCCAGCCCCTGATGGCGATCCAGGCCGAGGTGGTGTCCTGGACATCCACATCGACACCGGAGATGGCGCGGATGTAGAGCCGGTGGTCGGTGATCAGGGCGAGCGTGTCGGCATCGCTGTCGGCGGTCTTGGCCTCCAGCGCCGCGAGCACCGCCTTGAGACGATCGACCAGCACCTTGCGCTCCTCGCGCATGTTCGAGACGGTCTCCAATAGGATGCGCTTTTCTTGGCGCTTGGCCTCCTCGGCGGCGGCCAGGGCCTCGGCGCGGGCGAGCAGCTTGGGGCTGGCCTCGCCGTCGGCCACCAGCGCCTCGGCGCCTGCCTCCGCCTCGGTCGCCGCCTCGGCGGCGGCATCGGCCTGGGCGCTGACCGCAGCGGTGGCGGCGGCGGCCTGATCGGTGGCGCTGCGTGCCTCGCGCACCGCGTCCACCAACTCGTCGCTGCCGACCTGCTCGATGGCCTGGTCGATCGCATCTTGGGCGTCGGCGACCCTGCCGGCGGCGTCCTCGGCGGTCTGCGCCAGGTCCTCGGCGCCGGCGTCGGCGCCATCCTGCTGCAGCTCGCCGATGCGCTCGCGCATGGCGGCCGTGCGCTCGGCGGCGCCGGCCGCCGCGTCGACATGGGCCTGGACCTCGGTCATCTGCTCCTTGGCCTCGCGCGCGGCCTCCTGCACATCGGCGATGGCATCCGGGTCGCCACTGGCGCTGGCCTCCTCGGCCTGGGTGCGCACCGCCTCAAGCCGCTCCTTGGCCAGTTCGGCCTGCTCGCGCACGGCCGCCGCCTCGGCGATCTCGTTGTTCTGGCGCCGGACGATGACCTCGGCGGCGGCGATCTGCTCGGCCTTGGTCTGGACCAGCCCCTGCCAGGCGTTGGTCTCGACAACGAGCTGGCCCCTGGTCAGGGGCTTGAGGATCACCTCCAGCTCCTCAACCGGTATTTGCGGGTCGACGGTGGTCAGTGCCTCCGGGGCGGACGACTCGTCGGCTGTCAGGGATGCCGGTAGCAGGTTGAGGGGTATGAGCAGGGCAAACAGGGGCCAAGGCCGCATGGTGACTCCTTCGTCGATGTTGATTGGGGTTGGAAACATGTGCGAGACCATCCGGAGAGCCGTGGCCCGGCCTGAGGCTATCGCTGCTGCGCCCCCTTAAAGAACCCATGGTCGAGGGGGATTGGGGGCATAAGCGTCCATCTTACAGTCCGCACCGGGGTGAGCGCAGACCCGGATGCCGTTGGCGGCGAACGCCGCCGAGGTTGGGCTCTTTGCCGTCGTCAGCGCGGTGAACGCATGCTCGACCACGACAACGGCCTCCGGTCAGCTCAGGCGTCGGCGGATGCCGCCGGCGGCCATCAGTCCGTTGACGGCGGCGCCGATGATGCCGCGGGACTTGCCCGCCCCGTCGCCGGCCACGAACAGACCCTGGACCTTGGTCTCCAGGTCGTCGCTGGTGGGGTAGCGCACGTCGTAGAACTTGACCTCGGGGATGTAGATGGTGGTCGATGGGTGGGCAACCCCCGGCAGCACCCGCGTGAGCAGCGCGATGCTCTCTTCCAGGTTGCGGACGATGCGCCCGGGATAGGCGAAGGCGATGTCCCCCGGGGTGACGCCCGGTCCCGGCGGCAGCGTCGGCGTCATCTTGTCGAAGCCGGTGGCGGCGTCGAAGAAGGTCTCCAGCCGTGAGCGTCGCCCGGCGAGCAGATCTCCGAGCCGCTGCACCACCAGGCTGTCGCCGCCGCCCCAGAAGTTGGCGAAGCGGGCGACCTGCCGACCCATCTCGGCGGTGTCCTGCAGGGGCTCGGTCATGGTGACGGTGTTGAGGATGGCAAAGTTGGTGTTGGCGGTCTTGCGCGCCTTCAGCGCGTCGCCGTTCACCAGGCGGAAGCCCTGATGCTCCTCGATGCGCACCCGACCGCCGGGGTTGGTGCAGAAGGTGCGGGTGCGGTCCTGGTAGGTGGGGGTGACGAAGACCAGCTTGGGGTCGTAGAGGGTGGCGGTGATCTCGTCGTAGACGGCGGCGGCGACCTCGACCCGGCAGCCGATGTCGATGGCGCCCCAGCCGGTGTTGGCGCCGAGGCTGCGCGCCTGCTCGCGCATCCAGTGCGCGCCCTCGCGACCGGGGCAGGCGAGCAGGCAGCGGGCCTGAATGGCGCCGGCGGCGGTGGTCAGCCGGAAGCCGCCCTCATCGGTGCGATGGATAGCGGTCACCTCGGTGCCGAGGTCGACCCGCCCGCCCCGCGCGCGGATGGTATCGGCCATGGCCCCGGTGACCCGGTGGGCAAAGTCGGTGCCCATGTGGCGCTGCTTGACCGGCACCAGGGTGATGTCCCAGTCGCCCTTGGGCGTGCGTTGGCGCACCCAGGAGACCCGCTCCAGCCAGGCACGGACCGCGGCCTCGTCCTCGCCGTATACGGTGGGGTCGGCACCGTGGGCGAGGAAGGCGGCGTCGACCTGGTCGATCAGCGCCGCCGCCTGCGCCTCGGTAAGCCGCAGCTCGCCCAGATCCAGGCCGATGTGGGGCGACAGGTTGAGCTTGCCGTCGGTGTAGCCGCCGGCGCCGCCGGCGTGGGAGCGGCGGTCGACAACGAGCACGTCGAGATCCTCGGCCAGGGTCATGGCCGCGAACAGGCCGGCAGGGCCGGCGCCGAGAATGACGACGTCGGCGATTTGGTCAGGGCTGGACATGGCAGGCTCCGTTGGGCAACAGGTCGGCGAGACGCGGAATGCGGACAAGATACACCCCTGACCCGCGCCGGCATCGAGCGGGGCGCGTTCTTCACCTGCCGGGGGCGCCCCTAGTGCAGCGCTGCGGAAGTCCCGAGGCCACCGGCGCTGTGGGAGCGACTTGCAGTCGCGATCTTCCGCGTCGCGGCAGTCGCGATTGCAAATCGCTCCCACAGGTGCCGCCGGTCTCGTCAGTTTCGCGGCAAAGCACTAGCCTGTCGAAATCCGTTGATCCAGCCGACCATGCTCCGCCTGGAATTTGGCTTTTCGCCTACGGGGCGATTGCCGGAAGCAGCACTCGCCGGTACACCGCTTGCCTGCGGCAGGCCGGCTGAGGCTCGGTGTCCGGGCTGCCCTTTCGGCGTGTCGGGGACGATCGCTACTTTTTGGAACTACGAAACACGCGAAAGATACGACAGGGGGAGTTGGATGGACGGGCTTTACGGCCCTTTTTCGCGCTTTTCGCGTGTTTCGTAGTTCCCTCTTCCTGGACCGATCCTTCGTGTTCTTCGCGGTTCAAATTCCGGATCTGCGACGAAGGCGCCCTCAACGCACCTGATCCACCTCACTCGCCTAGGCACGTCGCCCGCAAACCGCTCGCCTTCCTACCTTCTCGTCCAACGCCTGGCGGACGCGCAGCAGGCCATTGCCAAAGTTCAGCTGAAGCGCCGGGGATGCCCATCAGGGACCGGGCTTGCCGACCTCCAGCATCGTCTTGAGCGCATCCAGATGCGCCCGTCCGCGCTCGCGCTGCTGCTCGGCACCGGCCGCATCCTGATCCGGATGCTCCAGGTCTTCGCCGGGCAGCTCCGCAAGAAAGCGGCTCGGCGGGCACAGCACGGTCTCGCCGAAGCGCCGACGGCGGCGCACGCGGGTCAGCGTCAGCCGGCGGCGGGCGCGGGTGATGCCGACGTAGGCGAGACGGCGCTCCTCCTCGATGGCGTCGTCCTCGATGCTCTCGCGGTGCGGCAGCAGGCCCTCTTCCATGCCGACCAGGTAGACCTGGGGGAACTCCAGGCCCTTGGCCGCGTGCAACGTCATCAGGTGGACGCGGTCGCCGCCCTGTTCCTCCTCTTGGCGCTCCAGCACGTCCATCAGCGTCAGGTGGCCGACCATCTCGCCGAGGCCCCCGTCCGGCAGTCTGCCCTTGTTCAGGGCCTCGAGCCAGCCGATGAGGTTGTCGACGTTCTCCTGGCGGCGCTCGGCGCCCTGGCGGCTGGCGGCCGTCTCGCGCAGCCAGCTGGCGTAGTCCATGCTTTCGACCAGTGCCTTCACGGCGCCGATGGGGTCGCCGTCGGCCTGACCGCGATGGCCGTTGATCCAGTCGGCGAAGGCCGTCAGACGCTGGCGTGGACGCTCGGCCAGGTGTGCGCCGAGGCCGACCTCGTGGCAGGCGGCGAGCAGCGGGACTTGGCGTGCCCCGGCGTAGCTCGCGAGCCGTTCCAGGGTGGTGGTGCCGATCTCGCGGCGGGGGCAGTTGACCACGCGCAGGAAGGCGGCGTCGTCCTCCGGGTTCGCCAGCAGCCGCAGGTAGGCCATGATGTCCTTGACCTCGGTGCGGGCGAAGAACGAGGTGCCGCCGCTGAGGAAATAGGGGATGCCCAGGGTGCGCAGGGCCTGCTCGAAGCCCCGGGCCTGGTGGTTGCCGCGGTAGAGGATGGCCACGTCGCCGTAGGCCTGGTCGCGGGTGAGATGGGCGTGGTGGATCTCGGCGGCGACGCGCTCGGCCTCGTGGCCCTCGTCGCGGCAGACCAGCACCCGCGCCGGGTCGCCGGGGCCGAGTTCGCTCCACAGGCGCTTCTCGAACAGGTGCGGGTTGTGGCCGATGAGCTGATTGGCCAGTTTGAGGATGCGCGCGCTGGAGCGGTAGTTCTGCTCCAGCATGATCACCTTCAGCGTCGGGTAGTCCTGCTGCAGCCGGGCCAGGTTCTCCGGGCGCGCGCCGCGCCAGGCGTAGATGGATTGGTCGTCGTCGCCGACCACGGTGAAGTCCCCGTCGGCGCCTACCAACAGCCGTACCAGCTCGTATTGGGCGCCGTTGGTGTCCTGGTACTCGTCCACCAGCAGGTGGCGAATGCGCTGCTGCCAGGTCTCGCGCACCACGGGCTCGGCGCGCAGCAGTCGCACCGGGCGGACGATCAGGTCGTCGAAGTCCACCGCGTTGTAGGCGTGCAGCGTACGCTCGTAGGTCTGGTAGAGGCGGGCCAGGTTGGCGTCGTAGTCGTCTTCGGCGTGGGACAGGGCCGCGGCGGGCTCGATGAGGTCGTTCTTCCAGGCGGAGATCTGCGCCAGGGCCGTGCCGGCGCTGGTCGCCTGACCCAGGCCCAGCTCGTCGAGGTGCTCCTTGAGGATGGCCTCGCCGTCCTGGGGGTCGAGCAGCGAGAAGCCGGGGCGCAGCCCCGCTGCGGCGGCCTCGCGGCGCAGCAGGCCCAGGCCGAAGGTGTGAAAGGTCGACACCTTGAGCCCGCGCCCGGCCGGCCCCTTGACCAACTCGCCGACCCGGTCCTTCATCTCGCGCGCGGCCTTGTTGGTGAAGGTCAGGGCACAGATGCCGCGGGCCGGCACGCTGCGTCGACCGATCAGGTAGGCGATCTTGCGGGTGATGACCCGGGTCTTGCCCGAGCCGGCGCCGGCGATGACCAACAGCGGTGTGTCGACGTGGCGCACGGCCTCGGCTTGGCGGGGGTTCAGACCTTGCATCGAGCGCGCTCAGATTAGGGGTGGGATCGGCAGCTGCGGGCGGGGGTGTATTGGCTTGACGCAAGGTCGAGCCCGAACGGCTCAGTCTTCATCGCCGAGGATATAGCCCAGATCAGGCACGATGTCATCGAACGGGGGGATGCGTGCCTGGGTCGCCCCAGAGCGCGTGGCCACGATGTGGTAACGCCCGTCCTCAAGTCGATAGGCGATCAGGCTGCGATCCTCCGGCCAGATCAGCCAGTAGTACGGGACGCGATGGCGTTGCAGCAACAAAAGCAGGGTGAGGGTGTCTTTGCGCTCGTGACCCGGTGAGACGATCTCGCAGACCCAATCCGGCGTAAGCTCCACGACCCCGCGGGGTCGCCCAGGCATCCGCTCCTTGCGCCAGCCGGCCAGATCATGGCTGGGGCACTGGTGCGCCTCGTAGGCGACACTGATCTCGGTGGCGATCCACCAGCCGCCGGGGGCGTCCTTGTGTTGCAGGGGGCCGAGACATTCGCGGGTATTGCCCTGGGCCATGCCATGCTCGCCGCGGGCCATGGGCCGGCGGACGATCTCGCCATCGATCAGCTCCACGCGCTCGTCGGGATGGGCGATGAGGTCGGCGACGGTCTGTAGACTTCGGGCTTCCATCGGGCGCGGCCTCGGGGTAGTCGGGATGGTTGCGCAAGCCTAGCACGGACCGATGCGGTCCTTGCCGCCGCGGCTCGGCGTCGGCTATTTTCGTCGTCCCGATGGATGTTGTTGCTGCAAAGCGCGGTATCATTGCCGGCCGACATCAAACACCGCAATCCCGAATTCGAGAGACCATGACCGAGACCGCCCCCGAGCCCCGCACCGGCGCCGCCATCCTCTTCGACGTGCTCAACGACCTCGGGGTCGAGCTGATCTTCGGTCATACCGGCGGCGCGGTGATCCCGCTGCATGTGGAGCTGAACAAGCGCCTGCGCCGGCACCAGAGCACGCCGCGCCTGATCATGTTTCGCCAGGAGCCCGGCGCCGGTCATGCGGCCGAGGGCTATGCGCGGGCCAGCGGCCGGGTCGGCGTCGCGCTGGCCACGTCCGGGCCGGGCGCGACCAACCTGGTCACGCCCATTGCCGATGCCTACAAGGACTCGGTGCCGACGCTGTTCATTACCGGGCAGGTCCCGAGCTTCGCCATCGGTACCGATGCCTTCCAAGAGGTGGACACCGTCGGCGTGACCCGGCCGGTGTCCAAGCACAATTATCTGGTCAAAGAGGTGGGCGATCTGGAATGGGTGCTGCGCGAGGCCTATGCGCTGGCGACCCGCGGTCGCCCCGGCCCCGTGGTGGTGGACATCTGCAAGGACGCCCAGCTCGCCAAGCTCACCACCTCGAACGTGCCGCGACTACGTCACCGTGAGCCCGTCCCCTTTGATCCCGACCGCGCCGATGCCATCCTGGATGCACTGACGCGGGCCGAGCGTCCCGTGGTCAAGGCCGGCGGCGGCATCATCACCGCCGATGCCGCCGAGGCCCTGCGCGCCTTTGTCGAGCGCTTCGATGTGCCGGTGACAACCACCTTCAACGCCCTCGGCGCGGTCCCCTTCGACGACCCCTATTACCTCGGCATGCCTGGCATGCACGGCAGTGTCCCGGCCAACTACGCCCTGCGCGAGGCGGACCTGATCCTCACGCTGGGCGGGCGCTTCGACGATCGGGTGGCGGTGAAGGACTTCGCCGCCGGCAAGCGGATCGCGCATGTGGATATCGACCCGTCGGAGATCGACAAGACGGTGAAGACCGATCTGGCGATCGTTGCCCGGCTCGATGAGTTCCTGGCCTATGCCCTCGACAGCGGTCGCGAGGCCGTTCATCCGAGCTGGGTGGCCAAGGTGGCCGACTGGCGCACGCAAATGCCGCTGCCCTATCCCGACGGCGACTACATCAAGCCCCAGGCCGTCGTGGAGCAGCTCGCGGAGCTCACCGGCGGGGACGCCACGCTGGTCACCGGCGTCGGCCAGCACCAGATGTGGTCGGCACAGTATTATCGGTTCCGCCGGCCGCGCCAGTGGATCAGCTCCGGCGGACTGGGTACCATGGGCTTCGGCCTGCCGGCGGCCATCGGCGCCTGGTACGGCAACCCGTCCAAGCCGGTCGTGCTGGTGGACGGCGACGGCAGCTTTCAGATGAACATGCAGGAGCTGGGCACTGTCGTCGCCAACCGTATCCCGATCAAGATGTTCGTGCTCAACAACAGCTTCTTGGGCATGGTCCGGCAGTGGGAAGACATGATGGACGATGGCCATCACCACGAGACCTGCCTGGCTCGTCAGCACGACTGCGACCCCGACTGCACCGAGCTGGACCAGAATTGCCGTCGCCAGCTGCCGAATTTGACCGCGCTGGATCAGGTCTACCCGCGACTGCATACCCTGCGCATCCGCGATCCGGAGGCGTTGCGCGAAGGTCTCGCCGAGGCCCTGCGCCACGATGGGCCGGTCCTGGTGGACGTGTGGATCGACAAGGGAGAAGACGTGTTGCCGATGGTGCCGCCGGGTCAGCGCCTGGAGGCGATGATCGAGTCCTGAGCCGGGGTCTCGATCGGGATTGCGCCCAGCGCGATGCCGGTTGATGCCTGTTCGCAGTGACGCAGGCGAGCCGCCTTGAGTGATGCCCCCGGGGCGGTCCTCATGCCTGCCCGCGGCCCCTGGCGAGCGCTCGCGGCAGCCCGCCAATGTTGGGAAGATGGTTGAAACCCTTAGTCTATTGGGGTTTGTTACAGGTTGTTACAACGGCGTGAGTATGGTATCCATAACACACTGTTCTCCATGTCCGGATGCTGCCATGCCGTTCATGAGCATGCCGTTCATGAGATAGCTCACCGAACGCTTGCTTCAGCCGCCCGCGCGGCTGGCGCATCTGCAAAGATTCAAATATTACCGTACCAAACGGAGGATTCTGCACAATGATCGCCTTTTCACAGCTGCACGCACAAAACCATAAGATCACCGAACTCTCCAACGTCTTCATCTACCTGGTGCAGAACCGGGAGATGTGCGACACCGATACCGCGTGTGACGTATTCTTCGAGTACGCGACCAAGGTCAAGGAGCACATCGAGCTGGTGGATCGCGAGTTGTGCGGACGCCTGATGTCCCATCCCGACCAGACGGTGAAGAACACCGCCGATCGCTTTCTGTCCGGCTCCACCGAGATCAAGCGCATCTTCAACCAGTATCTGCGCGGCTGGTGCTCCGAGGCCAAGCGCAACCTCAAGATCAAGGATCACGACGAGTTCGTCCAGGAGACCGAGCAGATGTTCGCGCTGGTGCTCGACCGTATCCAGCGCGAGACCGAGCACCTCTACCCGCTGATCCGCCGCATCGAGGACAGGACGCCTAAGGCTGCCTGAGCGCACCGCCGCGCTCGGGCGGATCCCACGACCGACTGTCCAAGCACCGGGCCGCATTGCGGTTCGGTGCTTTTTTGTTGTGCGTTCTCGCGCTATCCTTCGCGCAGCATGCTGAGAGACGGCTGCATGGGCGCCTTTCAGCCGAATCGTGGGTAACACGCCCGAACCAGGGGACTGCCATGGATATTGCCGAGCTTCTTGCCTTCAGCGTCAAGAACAAGGCCTCCGACCTGCACCTGTCGGCGGGGCTGCCGCCGATGATCCGTGTCGACGGCGACATGCGCCGTATCAATGTACCGCCGCTGGAGCACCGCTCGGTGCATGCGCTGGTCTACGACATCATGAACGACAAGCAGCGCAAGGACTATGAGGAGTTCTTGGAGACCGACTTCTCGTTCGAGATCCCCGGCGTGGCGCGCTTTCGCGTCAACGCCTACAACCAGAAGCGCGGGGCGGCGGCAGTGTTCCGCACCATCCCGTCGAAGGTGCTGAGCCTGGAAGACCTCAACGCGCCGTCGATCTTCAAGGACATCGTCGAGGTGGCCCGTGGCATGGTGCTGGTGACCGGCCCCACCGGTTCGGGCAAGTCGACGACGCTGGCCGCGATGGTGGACTATCTGAACGACAGCAAATACGAGCACATCCTCACCATCGAGGACCCGATCGAGTTCGTGCACATCAGCAAGAAGTGCCTGATCAATCAGCGTGAGGTGCACAAGGACACCCTCGGCTTCAGCGAGGCCCTGCGCTCGGCCCTGCGCCAAGACCCGGACATCATCCTGGTGGGCGAGATGCGCGATCTGGAGACCATCCGCCTGGCCCTCACCGCCGCGGAGACCGGTCATCTGGTCTTCGGCACCTTGCACACCAGCTCGGCGGCAAAGACGATCGACCGCATCGTCGACGTGTTTCCGGCGGCGGAGAAGACCATGGTCCGCTCGATGCTGTCCGAGTCCCTGCGCTCGGTCATCTCGCAGACCCTGCTGAAGAAGATCAGCGGTGGTCGCATCGCCGCCCACGAGATCATGATCGGCACACCGGCTATCCGCAACCTGATTCGGGAAGACAAGGTCGCGCAGATGTACTCGTCGATCCAGACCGGCCAGGCCCACGGCATGCAGACCCTGGACCAGAACCTGAGCGAGCTGGTCAAGAAGGGCCAGATCACCAAGGCCGATGCCCGCATGAAGGCCCAGAACAAAGACAGCTTCACCTGAGCCGATGCGGGAGGCTGCCGCCGAGCCCGACCGGCGCCGGCCTTCCGTCATCGGCAATCGACCCGCTGCCCGCTTCGACCCTGAGAGGAGATCATGGACTTCAGCGACGACGAATTCCTCGGCAACCTGCTTCGGATGATGGCCGACCGGCGCGCATCCGATATGTTCATCACCGCGGATCGCCCTGCCAGCCTGAAGGTCGACGGCGTTATTCGACCGGTCGGTAGTGAGGCGATGACCACCGAGCAGGCCCTGCGGGTGGTGACCGGGATCATGAACGACAAGCAGCGTGCCGAGTTCCAGGCAACGAACGAGTGCCAGTTCGCGATCCAGGCCCGCGGGGCCGGGCGGTTTCGTGTCAGCGCCTTCATGCAGCGCGGCCAGGCCGGCATGGTCCTGCGCCGCATCGAGACGCGCATCCCGACCATCGAGGAGCTGCATCTGCCGCCCACCCTGCGCGATCTGACCATGCAGAAGCGCGGCATGGTGATCTTTGTCGGCGGCACGGGTACCGGCAAGTCGACGTCGCTGGCCGCCTTGGTCGGTCATCGCAACCGTCAGAGCACGGGGCATATCATCACCGTTGAAGATCCGATCGAGTACGTGCACGAGCACGACGGCTGCATCATTACCCAGCGCGAGGTCGGGGTGGATACGGAATCGTTCGAGGTCGCGTTGCGCAACACCCTGCGCCAGGCCCCCGATGTGATCCTGATCGGCGAGATCCGCACCCGTAAGACCATGGAGTATGCGATCGCGTTCTCGGAGACGGGCCATTTGGTGATGGCGACCCTACATGCCAACAACGCCAACCAGGCCCTCGATCGCATCATCAATTTCTTCCCCGACGACGCCCGCCAGCAGCTGCTGCTCGATCTGTCGCTGAATCTGCGCGGGATCGTCGCCCAGCAGCTGATCCCGCACAAGAGCGGCCACGGCCGCCGGGCGGTGCTGGAGATCTTGATCAATACGCCATTGGCCGGCGATCTGATCCGTCAAGGCGAGATCTACAAGCTCAAGGAGCTGATGAAAAAGTCCGCAGAGCACGGGATGGTCACGTTCGACCAAGCCCTGTTCAAGCTTTGGGACGAGAAGGAGATCAGCTACGAGGACGCGCTCAAGCACGCCGATTCGGCCAACGAGGTCCGGCTGATGGTGAAGCTGCGCGAGGACCCCAAGGCCAAGCAGGATCTGGAGGATTCCATCGAAGGCATCAGGCTGTCGGACGACGAAGACATGATCTTCGGCACCGATGTGCTGGACGCGGTTGATGGCGAGTCGCTTGCGCTGTCGCCGCAGGAGCCGCCGGCGGCAGCTCCGCCATCCCCCCAAGGGCGGCGTGCCGCCGCCGACAAGTCCCCGGAGCTGCCGGCGTTCCAGCTCCGGCGGAAAAAGGGCGAGCGCTAGTCGACGGATGCCCCTGTCGACTCGGCCCCGTCGGCGCTGATCCAGCGCGGCCAGTTGCGCTCCCAGCAGCAGCGGTGGTCGTGGCCCGAGATGACCCGCAGTGCGCCCGCCCGTTGGCGTGCGACGGTGGGGGCGGATAGGCTGGGGGGCACGTTGCGGTCGCCTTCGCCGGCCAAGTGCAGCTGTCTGATGTGCCTCGGCAGCGGCGGCAATGCGGCGGGATTCATGGAGCCGGTCAACGGGCTGAAGCCGTGGTGACGGGTCCAGGTGTCGATGTCGAGGTTGGCGGCCACGGTGATGACGCCCGTCAGATGCTCCAGCCGCGGTGCAAGCAGCATGGCGATGGTGCCGCCGCCGCTGTAGCCGATCAAGGTCAGTGGTCGCCTTGCGCCGACGGCTCGGTGCAGGGCCGCGGCCATGCTGGTGATGACCTGGTCGCTGTAGCGGCCGTGGGTCCAGAGCCAGGGCGCGCATCCGGGATCGGTGGCGCTGCCGTGGTAGCACGGCCTCCCGAGGTAGAGCCCGGCGGCGGGGTCGCGGAGCATGAGCCGCATCGCCAGCGGGTTGAGCGGGGTCGGATCGGCGCTGATCCGCCGCCGTGTCGACCAAGGCCGACCATCGCCCTCCAGATACACGTGCAGTGGTCCGTTGCCGTCCCCTTGATGTCGGAAGATGCGGTGTCGGAAGCCCTCGCCGCGCACCCAATCCGCGGCTAGTCCATGCTCCGCGGCCAGCTGCTCGGGGCCCGAGGGGGTGCCGGCGCATCCGGCGCACAGCAAGACGGCAGCAAGGCTGCTGTAGAGGCGACCCACAACCGAAGCTGCCATCTTCGGCGTCCGGGATGCACGCCGGGCCCTCAGCCCGGCATGCGCCGGTTGGACTTGCGGCATGTGGCGGGGCTGCCGAGGTGCCCCCGTTGCTCGCGCGTCATTCGTATTGGCGCGCTCACTCCGCTTGCCGCAGTGCTTGCAGCGGGGGACGAACCAGCATGCCGTAGGTGCCCAGCGTCCCCGCCAGCCCGATCAGCAGTCCGCTGCCGGCGACGCCGGCCAACCACAACCAGGGGTTGAAGGCGTAGGCGACATCAAGCAACTCCCGCGCCAGGATCTGACCGGTGAGCTCCGCGAACAGCGATGCCATCAGGCCGGCGAGCACCCCGGCGGTTGTGAACTCGATCATCAAGCTCCACAGCAGCTGCCGCCGGCCCGTCCCCAGGGTGCGCAGCACCCCGTGCTCGGTTCGACGCACCGCCAGGCTGGCCTGAATGCCGGCATACATCACCAGGATGCCCGCGGCCAACGTGAAGATGAACACGTATTCCACCGCCCGGATGCCCTGGTCGATGACGCCGCGCACCTGATCCAGCAGCGCGCCCACGTCGATCAGCGTCACGCCGGGGAACTGACCGATAAGCTCGGCCGCCAAGGCCTCGCGCTGAGGCGGCAGGTGAAAGCTGGTGATGTAGGTGGCCGGCTGATCCTTGAGCAGCGAAGGTGGCGCGACGACGAAGAAGTTGACGTTGAAGCTGTCCCAGTGCACGCGCCGCAGACTCGTCACCGGCGCGGCGATCTCCTGGCCGGCGATAAAGAAGCGCAGCTCGTCGCCGAGGCCGATGCCCAGGGTCTCGGCGATGCCCACGTCGACGGAGAACTGCCCTCTCGCGTCGGCCCCCGGCCACCAGCGGCCGGCGGCAATCTCGTTGTCGGCCTGGGGTGCCACGGCGAAGCTCAGGTTGAATTCCCGCTCGGACAATCGCCGCGCGCGGGGGTTGTCGTAGGCGTCCGGCTGGACCGGCTCGCCGCCGATCTGCGTGAGGCGGCCGCGGACCATCGGGAAGATGCCGGAGCTGGTCAGACCATGCTGGTCGAGGAAGGCGCGCAGCGGCTCCACCTCCTGCGGCTGGACGTTGATCAGGAACTGGTTCGGCGCCCCCTCCGGCAGGCTCTCCTGCCAGGCCCGCAGCAGGTCGAGGCGGACCACGGCGAGCATCAGCAGCGCCAGGATGCCGAGTCCGAAGCCGACGATCTGCAGGATGGCCGCCGACGGTCGGCGGGCCAAGCCGGCGAGGCCGAGTCGCCAGATGCCGCGACTGCGGAACGACGCCAGCCGGGCGAGCCAGACCAGCAGCGCCCCGAGCAACATCAGGCCGAGCACGGCACCGGCGACGCCCGCGAGCAGCTTCCAGGCCAGTGCGGGGTCACCCGCCTGCCAGAACACCAGCAGCGCGACGACACCGACGGCGGCAGCGATGGCCGCCGCCATCGAAGCCCTTGGTGCGCCGAGGTCCCGGCGCAGCACGCGCAGCGGCGATACGTCGGCCAGATGCAGCAGCGGCGGCAGGGCAAAGCCGGCCAGGGCCGCCAGACCCGTGCCGATGCCGACGCCGACGGGCGCCAGGGATGCCGCGGGGAGATCGGTGCCGAGCCAGTCCGCCAGCACCAGCACCAAGCCTTCCTGGGCCAGCCAGCCGACCAGGCAGCCGACGAGGCTGGCGATCAGCCCGAACAGCAGCAGCCGCAGCGTGAAGATGCGTGTGAGCAGATGGCGCGGCGCGCCGAGGCAGCGCATCACCGCCACCGCGTCGGTCTGCCGCTCCACCAGGCGCCGGCTGGCCAAGGCGATGGCCGCGCCGGCCACCAGCAGTGTGGTCAGGGCCGCCAGGCTGAGGAAACGCCCGGCCCGATCGACCGCCGTCTCCAACTCCGGGCGCGCCTCGCGGGCGTCGATCAGATCCGCATTGGCGGACAGTCGGGGCTCGGTCCAGTCGGCCAGCGCCTGCACGGCGTCGATCCCGCCGGCCACGAGCAGCCGGTGGCGGACCCGGCTGGCGGGGTTGACCAAGCCGGTGGCATCGATCTCGCCCAGGCGCAGCATCACCCGTGGCGCGATCTGCAGGAAGCTGCCGCCGCGGTCGGGCTCGTAGGTAATGATGCGGCTGATGCGGAAATCCTGGCTGCCCAGGCGCAGCGGATCGCCGACGGCGAGGCCGAGCTGATAGAGCAGGCGCGCCTCGACCCAGACGGTGCCGGGCGCCGGGATGTCGGCGGTGGCCTGCGCCTCGGCGCCGACGGCGGCCTTGACCCGCAGCTGGCCGCGCAACGGGTAGCCGTCGCCGACCCCTTTGACCTGCACAAGCTGACTGCGATCGCCGTGCAGCACGACGCTGCGGAAGCGCAGCGTTCGGGCCGTCGCCAGGCCCAGGGCGCGGGCCTGGTCGGCAAACTCGGGGCTGATCTCGGCGGTGGAGTCGATGGCCAGATCGGCGGCGATCAGCTCGCCGCCCTGACGTTGCATGGCGCCCTCGACGCGATCGGTGAAGAAGCCGACCGCCGTGATGGCCGCCACCGTCAGCACCAGCGCGGCGGCGAGCAGGTAGAGCTCGCCGCTGCGCCAGTCGCGTCGCAGCAGCCGCAGGGCCAGCGACCAGGCGCCGTAGCGGCGGCTCGACCCCGACTTGGGCGCCGTCATCGTGCCGGTGGTCGTCCGCGTCACTGTAAGGGCTCCAGCCTGCCGGCATGCATCTGCAGCCGCCGGTCGCAGCGCTCGGCCAATGCCGGATCATGCGTCACCAGGATGAGCGCGGCACCCGTCGCCGAGCGCAGGTCCAGCAGCAGATCGATGATGCGCTCGCCGGTGGCGGCGTCGAGATTGCCGGTGGGCTCGTCGGCGAATAGGATGCGGGGATTCGGCGCGAAGGCGCGGGCGATGGCGACGCGCTGCTGCTCGCCACCCGAGAGCTGGCGCGGGTAATGACCGGCGCGCTCGGCGAGGCCCACGCGCTCCAAGGCCGCGGCAGCGGTCTTGTCGGGCCGTTTGCCGTCGCCACCCCCCAGCTCCAGCGGCAGCAGCACATTCTCCAGCGCGGTCAGTGTGGGTAGCAGCTGGAAGTTCTGGAAGACAAAGCCGACGCGACCGTTGCGCAGGGCCGCGCGCCCGTCCTCGTCGAGGCCGTCGATCCGCTCGCCGCAGAGCCACACCGAGCCGCTGCTGGCCTGATCCAGCCCCGCCAGCAGGCCGAGCAGCGTCGACTTGCCGGAGCCCGAGGCCCCCAGGATGGCGACGGCCTCGCCGGCATGCACGGCCAGCTCCAGGTCATCGAGGATAGTCAAACGCCCCCCGGGGCCGTTAACATCCTTTCCCAGCCCGTCCGCCCGGGACAGGATATCTACCGATTCCGTCATGATGTCACGTCTACTTGCCGTTATATTGATGAATCTGCTGCTGGTCGGCGCGATGCGGGCCGAGGCCGCCGCCGAGCCCGTGTTGCTGGTCGTAGGGGACAGTCTGTCGGCCGGCTACGGCATTGCGCTGGAGCAGGGCTGGGTGGCGCTTCTGGATAAGCGGATCAGGGCGAAGGCCCTGCCGCATCGGGTCGTCAATGCGGCCATCTCCGGGGATACGACCGATGGCGGCCTGACCCGGCTGCCCGACCTGTTGACCCGCCACCGGCCGGCGGTCGTAATCGTCGAGCTTGGGGCCAACGACGGCCTTCGAGGCTCACCGCCGGCTCGCATCCGCGGCAATCTGGCCGCCATCGTCCGTGACTCTCAGGCCGCCGGAGCGCTGGTTTTGGTCGTGGGCGTTCGCCTGCCGCCCAACTACGGTGCGGCCTATACCAATGCCTTTCAACGCGTCTTCGCGGCGGTTGCGCAGGAGACCGGCGCGGCATTGCTGCCGCGCTTGCTCCAGGGCGTCAGCGACGATCGCGCCCTGATGCAGGCCGACGAGATCCATCCGACGGCCGCCGCCCAACCGCGGGTGCTCGACAATGTGTGGCCGGCCCTGTTGCCGTTGCTGGAACAGACCGCAGATGAACGTGCGAGCACTGTGCGCGGTCCCTGACCTGCCGATCGGTGACCTGTCGGGCCCTGCGCCGAGCCGGCGCCCGGTCCGGCGCCAAGGGCGCGACGGTCGAACATTCTCATCACCAAGGATACTGCAACAACCATGAAGCAAATCACTATCGTCGGCTCGGGCTTCGGCGCCCTGACCGCGGTCCAGACCCTCCATGAGGCCCGCTTTCAGGGGCACATCGTGGTCGTCAGTCCACAACCGGAGTTCGTCTACCTGCCGGGGCTGATCTGGCTGCCGTCAAAGCTGCGCAGCGGCGACGACCTGCGCATCAACTTGAAATCCTTCTTTCGGCGTATGAGGGTCACTCACCGCGCCGCCGAGGCCACGGGTCTGCGTGATGGCGGCCGGGTGTTGGAGACCACGGATGGGGACATCCCGAATGACGGACTGATCATCGCCTCCCGGTGGCCGCTTCATCAAGAAGCTGCCCGGAATCGAGCACGCCATCACCCCCTGCGAAGGGATCAGCGCCGGTGAGCAGATCCGCGACCGGCTCGCGGCCATGGACGGGGGCACAGTCGCCATGGGCTTTGCCGGAAATCCGAAGGAGCCCTCGTCCATGCGCGGCGGGCCGATCTTCGAATTCCTGTTCGGTCTCGACCGCCAACTCCGCAAGGAGGGCCGGCGCGAGCGCTTCCGGCTGGTCTTCTTCACGCCGGCCCCGCGGCCCGGCAACCGGCTCGGCCCGAAGGCCGTCGATGGTCTGCTCGCCGAGATGAAGCGGGTCGGCATCGAGACCCATCTCGGGCACAAGCTCAAGGGCTTCACCGCGTCCAAGGTCACGACCGAGGGCGGCGAATTCGACGCCGACCTGATCCTGTTCATGCCCGGCATGACCGGCAACCAGTGGTTCGACAACACCGAGCTGCCCCGGTCCCCCGGAGGCCTGATCCAGGCCGACGCCCACTGCCGCGTGCCCGGCATGGATTGCGTCTATGTCGCCGGCGATGCCGGCAGCTTTCCGGGGCCGGAATGGATGCCGAAACAGGCCCACATGGCGGATCTTCAGGCCAAGGCCGCGGCGAAGAACCTGGTCGCCGAACTCGACGGCAGGCCGGCGGACGAGACCTTCAAGGTCGAACTCTTGTGCATTGTCGATGCCAATGACACCGGCATGCTGGTCTACCGCACCGAGCGGCGCAACATCGTGCTGCCCTCATCGCCGGTGTTCCACTGGTTGAAGCGCTTCTTCGAGTGGTGGTACCTGCGCCACTATCGGTGACGCTCAAGACATGCGGTGACGCTCAAAACACGGCCGGCTCGCGGTAGCGCTTGCGGAGGTCGCGATTGATCGCCTTCATCGCATCCGCCAACGCCCCGCCCGCCGGGTCGCCGCCGCAGCTGCGGCATCGGCCCTTGTAGGTTCGATCGAGGCCCGCCTTCCCCGTGGTCTTGCGCATGGTGCGTACATTGAGCGTCATGCGCCCGCCATCGGTCTTCGACAGCGCCTGCACGCTGGCGCGAATGATGACCTCGCCCTCATGGCCTTCGCCCGCCGAGCCCGGCAGCATCACGTCGGCGAAGGTGTCGCTGTCGGCAATCGCCTGCCCCATCTGCCGTTGCAGGCGCAGCCCCTCGCCGATGTAGATGCCGGTACCGGTGACCGGGAGCACAGTGGCGACCAGGTGCCCGGAGTAGGTCTCCCCGGCCGGGACAGGGCCGCCGCTCGAGCCGCAGCCGGCGATGACGAGGACGAACAGTGACGACAGCAAAACTTTGGCCATGGGCGCGTTCTCCAGCGGTTGGCGGGTGGCTCGCCCCGGATGATGATCGAGCGAACCAGTGCAAAGCCTACATGAAAGCGGAAACTCGGCCACGACGCAAAGCGCTCGCGCGGGCTCGACACGACTCGACAGAAGGCAAGGACTCAGGCACAATGCTCGGCTTGCCCGATTCCGGGCATAACTCCTTGCCCCACCGCCGTGCGGGGGGCTGCCTATCCGTGAGGAGCTTCGATGCGACATTATGAAATCGTCTTTCTGGTTCACCCGAGCCAGAGCGAGCAAGTCCCGGCCATGATCGACCGCTACCGTGCCAACCTGGAAGAGCGCGGCGGCATCATCCATCGGCTGGAGGACTGGGGGCGGCGTCAGCTCGCCTACCCGATCAACAAGGTGCACAAGGCGCACTACGTGCTGATGAACGTCGAGTGCGACCGGGAAGCGCTCGAGGAGTTGGAGAATGCCTTCCGCTTCAACGACGCGGTCTTGCGCAACATGGTCATCAAGCGCGACGCGGCGGAGACCGAGCCGTCGCCGCTGATGAAGTCCGGCGATGAGCGCGAGGGCGGCGATGACGACCGCCGAGGTTCGCAGGACGACGAGGCCGGCGACGAGTGACCGCGCTCGCGCAGCCGCGCAACCCGCTTGCCTTCTTCTGACCTCACTGTATCCCGGAGAACACCATGGCCCGCTACTTCCGCCGTCGGCGCTACTGCCGTTTCACTGCCGAGGGCATCACCGACATCGACTACAAGGACCTCAACCTGCTGAAGTCCTTCGTCAGCGAGTCCGGCAAGATCGTCCCCAGCCGGATCACCGGCACCTCGGCGCGCTATCAGCGCCAGCTCGCCACCGCCATCAAGCGCGCCCGCTTCCTGGCCCTGCTGCCCTACACCGACGCGCACTGAGCCCGGCCCCGGCCGCTGCTCGAACGCCCTACTATTTGGAGACCATCCCAGTGGACGTCATCCTGCTGAAGAAGGTCGGTGGCCTCGGCGAACTCGGCGACAAGGTCGCCGTTCGCTCGGGCTACGGCCGCAACTATCTCATCCCGCACGGCTTCGCCGTGTCCGCGACCCGCGAGAATCTGGACGCCTTCGAGGCCCGCCGGGCCGAGTTGGAACGCGCGGAGGCCGATTCCCTGGCCGCTGCCGTCTCGCGCCAGCAGCGCCTGGCGGATCTCACCGTGACCATCGCGCGCAAGGCCGGTGACGAGGGCCGCCTGTTCGGCTCCGTCGGCACCGCCGACATCGCCGAAGCGGTCACCGAGGCCGGCGTCGACATCGCCAAGAGCGAGGTGCGGCTGCCGGAAGGCCCGTTCCGCGCCATCGGCGAGCACGAGGTCACGCTGCACCTGCACTCCGAGATCGATGCCGTGGTGCGCATCGACATCGTCCCGGCCAGCTGACCGGACATGGGCCGCCCGAGCGGCGGTCCGAGAGGCGGCAGGGACGCCGATCCTCGCCCTCCATCCACAGTGTTCAACTAGAAGGCCGCCGTGGAGCTAGACCCAAACGCGCCGCCCCCCGCGCCGCCCCATGAGGCCCCGCCCGCCATCGGCGGCATGCGCACCCCGCCGCACAATGTTCAGGCCGAGCAGGCCCTGCTCGGGGCGCTGATGCTCGACAACGCCACTTGGGAACAGGTGGCGGATAAGGTCCGTGAGGACGACTTCTACCGCAATGAGCACCGGCTGATCTTCCGCGCCATCGCACTGCTGGCCGAAGACAACCAGGGCTTCGATGTGGTCACCGTCTCCGAGGCCCTGATCAAGCGCGCGCTGCTCGACGACGCCGGCGGGCTCGACTACCTGGCCGAGATCGACCGCAACACCGGCAGCGCCGCCAACAGCGTGCACTACGCGCGCATCGTGCGCTTCAACTCGGTGCTGCGTCAGCTCATCCACGCCGGCACCAGCATTACCGATCTGGCCTTCGAGACCCAAGGGCGCGGCGAGGCGGATATCCTCGACGCCGCCGAGGCGCTGGTGTTCAAGATCGCCGAGCAGCTCGCCCGCGGCGGCGGCTTCGCGCCGATCTCGGAGCTGTTGACGCTTGCGGTCAAGAAGATCGACGAGCTCTACCAGCGCGACGAGCCCATCACCGGCCTGCCCAGCGGCTTCACCGACCTGGACATGAAGACCTCCGGGCTGCAGCCCGCGGACCTGGTCATCGTCGCCGGACGGCCCTCCATGGGCAAGACCTCGCTGGCCATGAACATGGCCGAGAACGTGGCCATCAAGACCGGCAAGGGCGTGGCCGTGTTCAGCATGGAGATGCCGGGGGATTCGCTCGCGATGCGCATGATGTCGTCCCTCGGGCGCATCGACCAGCACAAGGTGCGCACCGGTAAGCTCTCCGAAGAGGACTGGCAGCGGCTCAGCTCCGCCGTGGCCATCCTGTCCCAGGCGCCGCTGCATATCGACGACACCCCGGCCCTGTCGCCCACCGAGGTCCGGGCGCGGGTGCGCAGGCTCAGCCGCGAACTCAAGCGGGAGGAAAAGGAGCTGGGGCTGGTGGTCATCGACTACCTGCAGCTGATGCAGGCCCCGAACGATGGTGAGAACCGCGCCACCGAGGTCGCCGCCATCTCCCGTTCCCTGAAGGCCCTGGCCAAGGAGCTGAACGTGCCCGTCATCGCCCTGTCGCAGCTCAACCGCAGCCTGGAGCAGCGGCCGAACAAGCGCCCGGTCATGTCGGACCTGCGCGAATCCGGCGGCATCGAGCAGGATGCCGACCTCATCTGCTTCATCTATCGCGACGAGGTCTACAACGAGGACAGCGACGCCAAGGGCATCGCCGAGGTCATCATCGCCAAGCAGCGAAACGGCCCCATCGGCACCGTCAAGCTTGCCTTCCTCGGGCAGTACACCAAGTTCGAGAACCTCGCCCGCGACCTCTACCAAGACGATGCGGACTAAGACCCAACGGCATGACCATGAACGATAACTCCGAGACAAAACGCCCGGGCTTCGGCGGCCGCGGCGAGCTGCTGGTGCTGATCCAGTTTGTGCTGTTCTTCGCCTTCGTCTTCCTGCCGGTCTGGCGTCCCGGTGTCGGCGCCGAGCTGCTGGACGCCACCTGGCCGTTCCGGGTCGCCGTCGGCATCGCCATGGGGCTGGTGGCGCTGGCCTTCGGCGCCTTGGGGTCGCATCACATCCGCGATTATCTGACCCCGCTGCCCTATCCGGTGGACCACAGCCAGCTCGTCCAGCACGGCGTCTACGCCATCGTCCGCCACCCGCTGTACGCCAGCCAGTTGTTCGCCGCCCTGGGCTACGTGATCTACCAGCTAAGCGTGTCGCACCTGCTGCTGCTCGTGATTGGCTTCCTATTCTTCGACTACAAGGCCGGCAAAGAGGAGCGCTGGCTGACCGAGCGCCATCCCGAGTACGCCGACTACGCCCGGCGGGTGCGCAAGTTCATCCCCTGGATTTATTGATCCAGTTGTCGGCGCAACGCAGTTTCGCCGTTGACGGGCGGCGTCGTCATCGTATCCTGTGGCCGCTGTTGCGCCGGCAGGCTCTGCTGTCCAAACTCAATCTGGAGCTGGATATCGCCAAGGCGCAGCGGTGCTATTCCTGGGGCGCGCACTTCCCGCTCGTATGCAGACTGACCTCGCCGGCTGCGATCGATCGGATGGGCCCGTCCGGCAGGACCAGCTGCAGGGCGCCGTTGTCGTCGATGCCAAGGCTTGTTCCCCGCAGTTGCCGTCCCCCTAGATCGACCCCGATGCGCTGATCGCGGGTCGCATCGCGTCGGCGCCAAGCGTCGAGGAAGGGGGGAAGGCCCTTGCCTTGAAACCTTCCCAGCATATCGAGCAGAGCGCCGATGACCACGGCGGTGACCCGGTTGCGGTCGAACGCCTGGCGGTCGAGAACCCGGGCGAGATCGCACCAGGGCTGGTCGATCGATCCCGCGTCGGTGGCGGTTCTCTGCGCCGCCCCGGCCTGCATGCGCAGGTTGAGGCCGACGCCAACGACGGCGAAGCTGGGTCCTTGGGTCTCGCCGCCGACCTCGATCAGCAGCCCGGCGAGCTTGTGCTGCCGCCAGTGGATGTCGTTCGGCCACTTCAGCTTCAGCTCGGTCGCGCCGGCGGCCTCCAGTGCGTCGGCAACGGCCACGCCCGCCGCCAGGCTGAGCCCGGATAGTGCTGCCGGACCCGCGTCGAAGCGCCAAAGCATCGACAGATAGAGATTCACCCCGAACGGCGAGACCCAGGTCCGCCCCCGCCGCCCGCGCCCGGCCGTCTGGCGCTCCGCGAGACAGACGCTGCCCGACGGCGCCCCCGCCCGGGCCTGGTTCATGAGTCGGGTGTTGGTGGAGTCGACCTCCGGCAAGACCTCGAGCGGTCCGAGCAGCGGCCCGATCCCGGCCGGCAGGGCCTCGGCGATGGCGCGCGCATCGAGCAGTTCCAGCGGCGCGCCCAGCCGCCAGCCGTCGGCCTCGGCGTGCAGCGCAAGCCCCAGCCCATCGGCGGCGGCGGCGAGCGCCGGGCCGACCCGTGCGCGGGGCAGGCCGAGCTGGGCGGCCAGCGCCTCGGCGGGCTGCTTGGCACCATCGGCCAACGGCAGCAGGGTCTGAAGCTGGGATTGGAGGGACATCATCAACCTCGATGCGGCGGCGGCAAAGCGCGGTGCAGGTGGTATGAGCCGGGCTCGTTGGCACAACAGGACGCGGGCAGGATCATACGCTATTGGAACCTGCCGAATCGGCGGCGATTCCGGTAACCTTAGCGGCCATCGATCAACCACCCAACCCCACCGCTGCGGTTGACGGCGACCACCACAGAACGGCGCGGGGAGCAACCACAGGGTTTAGATACCATGCAATGGGAAACCGTGATCGGGCTGGAGATCCACACCCAGCTCGCCACCCAATCGAAGATCTTCTCGGGTGCATCGACGCGCTTCGGCGCCGAGCCCAACACCCAGGCCTGCGCCGTGGACCTGGGGCTGCCCGGCGTGCTGCCGGTGCTCAACGTCGGCGCCGTGCAGCGGGCGGTGCGCTTCGGCCGGGCCATCGGCGCCGAGATCGTCGAGCGCTCGGTGTTTGCGCGCAAGAACTACTTCTATCCCGATCTGCCCAAGGGCTACCAGATCAGCCAGTACGAGCTGCCGGTGGTCGGGCGGGGCGAGGTCGAGGTCGTACTCGACGACGGTGCGGTGAAGACCGTCGGCGTGACCCGGGCGCATCTGGAGGAGGACGCCGGCAAGTCGCTGCACGAGGATTTTCAGGGCCTGACCGGCATCGACCTGAACCGTGCCGGCACGCCGCTGTTGGAGATCGTCTCGGAGCCGGACATGCGCTCGCCGGAGGAGGCCGTGGCCTACGCCCGCAAGATCCACCAGCTGGTGCGCTGGATCGGTATCAGCGACGGCAACATGCAGGAGGGATCGTTCCGGGTCGATGCCAACATCTCGGTGCGGCCGCTGGGGCAGGCGCAGTTCGGGACCCGCGCCGAGATCAAGAACATCAACTCGTTCCGCTTCCTGCAGAAGGCGCTGGAGTTCGAGATCGAGCGCCAGATCGAGCTGATCGAGGACGGCGGCCAGGTGGTGCAGGAGACCCGCCTGTACGACCCGGACCAGGACGAGACCCGTTCCATGCGCACCAAGGAGGAGGCGAACGACTATCGCTACTTCCCGGACCCGGACCTGCTGCCGCTGGTCATCGATGACGCCTTCATCGACGCCGCCACCGCGGACCTGCCGGAGCTGCCGGATGCGATCCGCCACCGCTTCCGCGACCAGTACGGCCTGTCGGAGTACGACGCCGAGCTGCTGACCACCAGCCGTGAGCAGGCCGACTACTTCGAGGCCGTCGCCGCGGCCACCGATGCCCCTAAGCTGGCCGCGAACTGGGTCACCGGCGAGTTGGCCTCAAGCCTGAACCGCTCCGGCCTCGCCTTGGCCGAGACGCCGGTGAGCGCCGAGGCCCTGGCCGGCCTGATCCGGCGTATCCAGGACAACACCATCTCCGGCAAGATCGCCAAGCAGGTGTTCGAGGCGATGTTCAACGGCGACGGCGATGCCGATGCGGTCATCGCGGCCAAGGGCCTGAAGCAGATCACCGACAGCGGCGCCATCGAGGCCATGATCGATGCGATCCTGGCCGCCAATCCGGGTCAGGTGGAGCAGTACCGCGGCGGCAAGGAGAAGCTGTTCGGCTTCTTTGTCGGTCAGGTGATGAAGCAGAGCAAGGGCAAGGCCAATCCGCAACAGGTCAATGGCTTGCTGAAACAGAAGCTGGGCGGATGAGGCCGAGCTTGGTGCGCTTGGCGTTGGTCTTGCTCGGCCTGCTGCCGCTGACCGCCGTGGCGGCCCAAGGGCCAAGCATTGCCCAAGTCCTGGCCGCCTGCGAGCGCGGCGCGCAGCAGGGCGGACAGGGCGTCGACGCCGCCATCTGCGAGTGGTATCTGGCCCCCTGTGACTGTGCCCCGAAGCGGGTTGCGGGGGCTGACGGACCGCCTTGGTGCATCCCGCCCGGGGTGCCGATCGATGCCCGCGTGGCCGCGGTGCGGGCGGCGCTGGTGCCGGTCCCCGATCCGACCAAGCCGGTGGGTCCCGCGGTGGAGCAGGTGCTGCGTCGTCTCTACCCCTGTCAGACGCCCTAGCAGCCGATCCCGTCCGGCGCGCAGCCGCCGCGAGTATCAGGCACCGATAAAGCGGGCGCTGTCGTCGGCGAGCGCCGTCAGCAGCGGCTCGGGCACGGCGTCGCCACCCTGGGCAAGGGCGATGGCACGCATCAGCAGTGCCGCATCGTCGGCCTGAAGCCGACCGCTGGGCAGGGCCTCGCCGTATAGCCAGATGGCGGCCTCGGCCGGTGTCGGCGGCTGGTCGCGCTCGGCACGGCGGGCGGCGGCGGCGAGCAGGGCGCCGATCAGCAGGTCGAGGGCCGGGCCGGGGCAGCCTTGCTGGATGAGCAGGCGGGCGGCGTCTAGGTTGGCGCGGGCCTTGGCGTCGAGGGGGTGCTCGGTGGGCGCTGCGTCGGCCTGCGCGGGTGCGTAGACGGGCTCGGCGCCGGTGATGGGCGAGGCGGCGCCGAGGCGGTCCAGGCTGGCCAGCGTGCGGCGGTCGATCAGGGCGACCGGGACCTCGCCGGCCAGCGCGTCGAGGCGCGCATCGTCGTCATCGCCGACGTGGTCGAGCACCACCAGCAGGCCGCCGCTGTGGTCGGCGTCGGTGCGCCGACGTTGGCCGAGGATGCGCTGGATGCGCGGGCCGAAGGTCCGCTGCAGGCCGATCAGACGCTCGCGCACGGGCTCGCTGAGGTCCGGGCGGGGCGTCGGCTCCGCCGGCGGAACGCTGCGGGGCGCGGGCGATGGGTCGGAGGCATCGGCGGATGCCGATGCCTGGTCCGTCGCCGATGCGGTGGCGGGCTCGGTCGCGTTCGCCGGCTCCGACCCGCCCAAGTCCTCGGCCAGGACCTCGGCCAGGCGCTTGGAGACGCTGACAACGTCTTCGGTGGCGTCCGGGTCGACAACGTTGTCGAACAGCGCACGCTTGCCCTGGACCAGGCCGAGCACGCGCTCCTCGTAGGAATCGGTGGCGACCAACAGGATCGCCTGGACCTTCTGGCGTTGGCCGAGGCGATGCACGCGGGCGATGCGCTGGTCGAGCACGGCCGGGTTCCAAGGGATGTCGAGGTTGATCAGCACGGCGGCGTTCTGCAGGTTCAGGCCGACGCCGCCGGCATCGGTGGAGATGAAGACCTGCGTTGCGTCGTCGTCGCGGAAGCGGTCCATCAGCGCGCCGCGGCGGTTGCTGGGCACGCCGCCGTGCAGACGTACACAGCCGAGGCCCAGGTTGCGGGCGCGCGCCTCGGCCAGCTCGGTCATCCGCGTCCACTGCGAGAAGATGACCGCCTTGAGGCCGGCGCCGCGGCAGAGCTCGTCGAGCAGCGTGGTCAGCTCGTCGAGCTTGGGGGCGCTGTCGGGGTGGCGCTCGGCGGCCTCGGGGTCCACCAGCGCAGCGGCGTTGCAGGCCATGCGCGCCCGCTGCAGGGCGGCCATCATGCGCTTCTGCTCGCTCGGCGTGAGCGGGCGGCGGCGCATGATCTGCGCGAGCATAGTGGCGGCCTGCAGGGCCTCGTCGTGCAGGCCGCGCTGGCAGTCGGACAGGGGCACGTCGAGGCGGGTGAGGGTGCGCTCGGGGAGTTGGTCGCGCACCAGCGAGCGGTCGCGGCGCAGCATCACCGGGGCCAGCCGCCGGCGCAGCGCCGAGAGGTTGCGGTAGCCGAGCACCTTGCCGCGCTCGTCGGTGATGTGGAAGTCCACCAGATAGCGCCACAACGGCCCAAGCACCCGCGCATCGATCACCTGCAGCAGGCTGTAGAGGTCTTCGAGCCGGTTCTCCAGCGGCGTGCCGGTGAGGACGAAGGCGTAGCGCGAGGCGATGCGCTTGATGGTGCTGGCGATCTTGGTGCGCCAGTTCTTGATCCGTTGGGCCTCGTCGAGGATCAGCAGGTCCGGGCGCAGATCGCTGTTGATTACCTCGATGTCGCGCATGACCAGCTCGTAGTTGACCACGTAGAAGCCGGTGCCGCGGCGATACTGCACGCCGCGCGCAGCGGCGGGCCCGGCGATGACCTGGGCCTCGGCGCCGGTGAAGCGCTCCAGCTCCCGCGCCCATTGCAGCTTCAGCGAGGCCGGGCAGACGATCAGGACGCGCTCCACGCCGTCGTTGCGGTGCAGCCAATAGGCCGCGGCGATGGCCTGCAGGGTCTTGCCGAGACCCATGTCGTCGGCGAGCAGCCCGCGACCACGACCGGCGAGGAAGGCGACGCCCTCCACCTGATAGGGATAGAGCCGGGCGCGGATGCCGGGCAGACGGCCGCCGCCGTCGCGGATGCGCGCGCCGATCTCGGCGGCGCGGCGCTCGCGGGTGGCGTCTTCGGCCAGGCGGCGGGCGTGGCCGACGGCGTCGTCGCCGATGTCGATGCCCTCCGGAGACTGGTCGCCGAGTTGCTCCACAAGGCGCAGGAAGTCGTCCGGCACACGGCCGCGGAAGATGCCGTCGGCTTGAAAGTGCTCATCGAGCACGCGTGCCAGTGTCTCCGGGGTCTCCAGGCCGCGGTGCAGGCGGATGCCGGGGGCCGGCTCCGTGTCCCAGTCGAGAAAGACGTAGCCGCGGGGCGGGACCTGGCTTGCGGCCTGTTTGAAGCCGGGGCGCTTGCGCAGCCGGTGCAGCACGGCCTCGATGTGCTTGCAGGTGCCGAGCTGGTTGGTGGCGAAGTCCGGGCAGGTGCAATAATTGGCGCGCCGGGTCAGCGAGCGGATGTGGACGCGGTATTGGGTCGCGAAGTGGGTTGTGGATTGCAGCGATCGGGCCTGCCAGAGCCCGAGGCCGGTGGCGCGGGCGGCATCGGACAGCGGTTCGGCTTGGACCTCGGCGCGGGCCTTGGTCAGACGCTCATCGAGCGCGGCTTGGGCCGCGTCGGCGAGTCCGCTCGGGTCGTCGCCGAGGCCCTTGGCATGGGCGAACAGGGCGGCGAGGGCATGGACGCACAGGCCGCTGTCGGGCTCGCCACCGCAGTCGCAGCGGGCGGACAGACTGCCGTCGTCGTCGACGGCGATCTCGACTCGGAGCTTTTCTTCGCTGTCTTCGTCCTCGACCTCGGCCGCCAGTTCATGGTCGAGGCGGTGGACGGCCGTGACCCGGCGGTCGTTGCAGTGGCGGAGTGCCGCCTGGATCAGATGCGGCTCGGCCAGGGCCTGGAGCCGATCGGTGTCCAGGCGCAGCGGGTCGACCGCGGTCTCCGCGCCGGATTGGGACGGTGCGTCGGTTCGTTCGGTGGATGCCGGGTCGATGTGCATGGGTCGGCCTTGCCTCGGTATGGTTCGGACGGGATGTACATCTTAACGGATGCGTCGCGCCGGACCGCCGCTGTCGTCGATGTCGATGCGTGCCCATCACGCCGCGCGCCTTGGCTGGTATTCTCAGCAGCGGTCCGGGTCGCCAACGGGCCGTGACGCGGATGTTCCTCAGCCATCAAATTCGAGGTCGGCGATGTACAGCGAAGATGTCCTGCGCTACGCCAGCCGCGCACTGATCGCCCATGGCGCGCGCTCGTGGTTGACGTTGCTGGCCGTGGCGCTGGGGACTGCCGCGGTGGTCAGCCTCAGCGCGGTGGGGGAGGGCGCCCGCCGCTATGTCCAGGACCAGCTGGCGGAGCTTGGCACGCATCTGTTGATCGTCATCCCGGGGCGCAACGAGACCACCGGCGGCCCGCCGCCGATGCTCGGCGAGACGCCGCGCGACCTGACCCTCGTTGATGCGCTGGCGTTGCTGCGCTCGCCCCACATCGCTCGCATCGCGCCGGTCTCCATGGGCGCGGCACCGGTCTCCGCCGGCAGTCTGACCCGCGAGGTCTCGGTGCTCGGCAGCACGGCCGAGTTCTTTGCCATCCGCCATCTTAGGCTGGCCGGGGGGCGCATCTTGCCGCCGGGCGATCCCGAGCGTGGGCGTGCGGTGATCATCCTCGGCGAGACGTTGGCGAGCGAGTTGTTCGGCGGTGCGCACCCGATCGGGCGCTTTGTGCGGGTCGGCGATCGGCGGTTTCGGGTCATCGGTCTGCTCGCCAGCAGCGGCGTCTCCCTGGGTACCGATCTGGCGGACCTTGCCGTGATCCCGGTGGCCACTGCGCAGCAACTGTTCGACAACCCGGGGCTGTTTCGCATCCTGGTCGAGGCCCGGCGGCGCCAAGGCCTGGACGCGGCCAAAGCGGACATCCTGAGCATCATTCGGGATCGTCACGACGGTGACGATGACGTCACCGTCATCGCCCAGGATGCGATGCTGGGTACCTTCGACGAGATCCTGCGGGCGCTGACGCTGGCGGCGGCCGGGATTGCCGGCGTCAGCCTGGTCGTGGCCGGGGTGCTGATCATGAACGTGATGCTGGTTGCGGTTTCCCAGCGCACCGCCGAGATCGGGCTGCTGAAGGCGCTCGGTGCCGGCTCGGGCCAGGTCACGGCGCTGTTTCTGACCGAGGCGGTGCTGCTCGCCGGCAGCGGCACGCTGCTGGGGATCGGCCTGGCGTTCGCCGGCATCTCGCTGTTCAATCATCAGTATCCCGAATTTCCGTTGCCGGTCCCGGCCTGGGCACCGCTGCTGGCCGCGGGCGTCTCATTGGGCACCGGGCTCGTCTTCGGCCTGCTGCCGGCCCGCCGGGCGGCGCGCATGGACCCGGTGCGAGCCCTCGCGGGGCGGTGACCCCGCTCCGCGATCTTCTCGCATATCGATCTGACCGACGGCCCCTGCTCGTGGATGCGATCCGGGGTGCCGACGGTCGCTTTTTTTTTCGTTGGCGCCTGGTCTGCAACCCCTTGTTTTCTAGGTCTCACGCGCAGCGGTTTTGACTTGGGTCAATCGGGGTCAAAGGATGGTATTCACAATATCTTGGGTTCGGCTTACTCTGTACCACAACATCTAGTGGTTGAGCCGAACAATAAGGGGAAGACATGGGGATCAGCGAGAGCAGTATTGCGACGTTGCCGACACGTATCCGCAAGCGCGATGGGCATGAGATCGCCTTCGATGCGAGCAGGATCGAGCAGGCGGTTCTCGCCGCCGGGCGTGAGACCGGCGAGCTCGACGCGTTCGAGGCGTCGCTGCTGACCGCACAGGTGGTCAAGGTACTGGCCCATCGCTACAGCAACGGTCGCATCCCCGACATCGAGGGCATCCAGGACGTGGTCGAGCAGACGCTGATCAGCGCCAACCACTTCGCCACCGCCCGCTCCTATATCGTCTATCGCGAGCAGCACGCCAAGCTGCGTGCGGATCAGGGCACGCTGGTCGATGTGGCATCGTCCATCGACGAGTATCTGGACCGCTCGGACTGGCGCGTCGCCGCCAATGCCAACCAGGGCTACTCCCTCGGCGGTCTGATCCTGAACACCTCGGGCAAGATGATCGCCAACTACTGGCTGAGCCACGTCTATCCGCCCCAAGTCGGTGAGGCCCACCGCAACGGCGACATGCATATCCACGATCTGGACATGCTCGCCGGCTACTGCGCCGGTTGGTCCCTGCGCACGTTGCTGACCGAGGGCCTGAACGGCGTGCCCGGCAAGGTCGAGGCCGGCCCGCCGCGGCACATGTCCAGTGCCGTCGGGCAGATCGTCAACTTCCTCGGCACCCTGCAGAACGAGTGGGCCGGCGCGCAGGCGTTCTCCAGCTTCGATACCTACATGGCGCCGTTCGTGCGTCTCGACGGGCTGGGCTACAAGCAGGTCAAGCAGTACATCCAGGAGCTGATCTACAACCTCAACGTGCCGTCGCGTTGGGGCTGCCAGACGCCGTTCACCAACCTGACCTTCGACTGGGTCTGTCCGGAGGACTTGCGCTCCCAGGTGCCGGTGATCGGCGGTGAGGAGCAGGCATTCACCTACGGCGAGCTGCAGGCGGAGATGGACCTGATCAATCGCGCCTACATCGAGGTGATGACCGAGGGCGATGCCAAGGGCCGGATCTTCACCTTCCCGATCCCGACCTACAACATCACCGAGGACTTCCCCTGGGACAGCGAGAATGCGGCACGGTTGTTCGAGATGACGGCCAAGTACGGGCTGCCGTACTTCCAGAACTTCCTCAACTCGGAGCTGTCGCCGAACATGGTCCGGTCGATGTGCTGCCGTCTGCAGCTCGACCTGCGCGAGTTGCTCAAGCGTGGCAACGGCCTGTTCGGCTCAGCGGAGCAGACCGGCTCTCTCGGCGTGGTCACCATCAACTGCGCGCGCCTGGGCTACACCCATCGCGGCGATGAGCCGGGGCTGCTGCGCCGGCTCGACGAGCTGATGGACTTGGCCCGCAAGAGCCTGGAGCTCAAGCGCAAGGTGATCCAGCGCCATATGGACGCCGGTCTCTTTCCTTACACGAAGCGTTATCTCGGCACCCTGCGCAATCACTTCAGCACCCTCGGTGTCAACGGCATCAATGAGCTGATCCGCAACTTCACCGGCGATACCGACGACATCACGACGGAATGGGGCCGCGATTTTGCGGCCCGACTTCTCGATCACGTCCGCGCACGCATGGTCCAGTTCCAAGAGGAGACCGGGCACATGTACAACCTGGAGGCGACGCCGGCGGAGGGCACCACCTATCGCTTCGCCCGCGAGGACAAGAAGCGCTTCCCCAGCATCCTCCAGGCCGGCAGCGACGAGGCCCCGTACTACACCAACTCCTCACAGCTGCCGGTGGGCTACACCGATGATCCGTTCCAGGCGCTTGAGATGCAGCACGAGCTGCAATCGAAGTACACCGGCGGGACGGTGCTGCACCTCTATATGAGCGAGCGCATCAGCTCAACCGACGCCTGCAAACGACTGGTGCGCCGATCGCTGGAGCAATTCCGGTTGCCCTATCTGACGGTGACGCCGGTGTTCTCGATCTGCCCGCAGCACGGCTATATCGCCGGTGAGCATGAATTCTGCCCGCTCTGCGATGAGGAGCTGCTTGCGAAAAAGCGTGCAGCGGCAGCGCGGGCCGATGCAGACGTCCCGGTATGCGCAGTCTGTGCCTGAACCGCGCAGCATTATTCACCTCAACAACACTGAAACACAGGAGATCACTATGAATGCCAACAACAACACCGACATCAGCCTGAACGACGAAGAGCGCACCCGCTGCGAGGTCTGGACCCGGGTCATGGGCTATCACCGCCCGGTTTCGGCGTTCAATGCCGGCAAGCGCTCGGAGCATCAGCAGCGAACCTACTTCAGTGAGCAGCCGACGGGTGAGCAGGTGATCCCGGCTAGGTACCGCGCAGCGGCCTGAGGCCTGCGCGTTATGGAACAGGGGTGCACCTCCGCTGTCGCGGACCTGAGTGCCCGGCATTCGCCGTCGCCGGGTGAGAATCAAGTCGCGCCGGATGCGGCATCAGAGTCCTCTGGGTCAGGCTTGCGGGTCGGTGGGCTGACGCCCATGACCAGTATCGACTATCCGGGAGAGCTCGCCGCCGTTGTCTACTGCCAGGGCTGTCCCTGGCGGTGCGGCTACTGCCACAACGGGCACCTATTGACCACCAGCGGATCGGCGCAGTGGCCTTGGGATAAGGTGCTGTCCTTCCTGGGCAGTCGTCGTGGACTGCTCGATGCCGTGGTCTTCAGCGGCGGGGAGCCGACGGCCCAGCGACGGCTTGCATCGGCCATCGCCGATGCGCGCGCAATGGGCTTTAAGGTAGGGTTGCACACGGCGGGCCCGTACCCGGAGCACCTCGCGCGCATCCTGCCGCTGCTCGATTGGGTCGGGCTCGACATCAAGGCCTTGCCTGAGGACTATCCCCGCGTCACCGGTGTTCCCGGATCAGGTGCCCGTGCTTGGCGCAGCCTACGGCTGCTCTTGGATGCGGGGACTGACTTGGAGGTGCGCACAACCCCGTATCCGGGGCTGGATGATCGGGACTATCTCAGCCTGCTGATGGAGCGGTTGGCGGCGGAAGGCGTTGAGCGCTACGTCATCCAAGCGACGGATGCCAGCCGAATGTTGGAGCCGAACCTTCGCTCACGTCTATCGCCGATACCGATGCACTGGGGCGACGCCCCGATCCGCGAGTTGCAGATCCGTCGGCGCTGAACTCGGTGGTGCCATTGTGCGCCGGCTAGGAGCCTGTTTGCCTTGAGGGGCCGGCCTAAGTCGGAAAGGCTCCTAGATGCCGACCTTCAGCCGCTGTCCCGGTCTGATTCTGGTTTCGCCCGGTCCCATCTTGTTCAGCTTGCGTAGCTGATCGACCGAGATCCCGTTCTTCAACGCGACGCGATAGAGCGTCTCGTCGGACTTGACCACGTAGTAACGTGCGGCGGTTACCTTCGGGGCCGGTTTCCGCTTGGCGACCAGCGGTTTGCGTACCCTGGCCGGTGTCGGTTTGGCTTCAGGCTTGGCTTGAGCGACAAATACGGCGGTGCGCACCGGCGGCGGTTGGCTCGCGACACGCCGCGTCGAGCCCTCCGGAAGCCAGATGGTTGAGCCGGCCGGCAAGTGCAGGCTGCCGGTGCGTACACGATCATCCCAGTGTAGGTTGATGCGGGTTAGGCTGCCGTCGGACACGCCGTAGTGTCGTGCGACATGGTAGACGGGCATCGAATGACGGAGGACCAGGCGGTCGTGGCGCCAAGGTGGCTCGTAGGTGATGCCTTCCGGGAAGTAGCGATTTGCGTTCGCGGCGACCTCCCGCGCGGCGACGAACTCCGCGTAAAAGTTGCGTGATGCGAAGCCGAAGGCGCGCCCGTTGTAGCGGGTCGCGATCCTGCCGATGTCGTCCCCGTACAGGGCCTTTGCTTTAGCCATCCCGCCCTGTCCGTGATTGTAGGAGGTGATCGCCAAGGGCCAGCTTCCGAGCTTGCGATGTGCGCCGGCGAGGTACCGCGCCGCGCCATCGGCGGCGAGGATCGGGTCGAAGCGTTCGTCGATAGCGCGATTAAGCGTCATGTACTGTCGGGCCGTGCCCGGCATAAATTGCCAGACGCCGCCGGCACCGACCTTCGAGCGGGCGTGAGTCTGGAATGACGACTCGACGTGTGGCAGATAGGCCAGATCCTCGGGGACGCCATGTTGGCGCATGATGCCTCGGAATTCCGCGTCGTAGCGACCGCTGATCTCCACCCCGCGGCGGAAACGCTCACGCAGACCCCGCTGGCTGCGCACCCGCGCATCTGCCCCCGCGAGGGCTGCTCGCCCGCCGACCTCGTCGAACTTGGCGAGGAGATCACGCTCGCCGGGGCTCAGGGTTTGGCCCTGATTGAGCCGTCGGTCCAACGACTTGAGTCGAGCCGCGTAATCTTCCTTACGGACACGGAGCCACGCTCGCTGCTGGCTCGTGTAGCCTTCGCTGATGGGACCAGGCAGGTCGGCAACCTCGTAGATGACCCCGAGGTAGCGGTCGTCGTGGAACGCTATCTGCCCGCGGCCCCATATGCCATAGACATGGCGCCAGAAGTTGACGTTGCCCTGCAGTTCGTCCGGTACGGGAAAGGTCCCCGTCGCTGACGCCCTGTAGGAGTCGATCGCGTCGGGTTTGCTGGCGCGACCGCCGCCGCAGCCGCTGATGGCGAACAAAATAACGAAAATACCCAATCCAGTCAGGATGGATGCGGGGCGAGTACGACTGGACATGAACGATGCACCTCGTGGCTTCGGAGACCTTTGGCAGGGTCTCGAAAAGAGCGCTAAGATGCTAATCTTGACGAAGAAAAGCCTGGTTGGCAATAGCTGAAATTCGCCACGGCAGGTGGTGATCAGTGCCGGCGTTTTGCGTCTTCGTCGATCGAGTGAGGCGGGCTGCTCGATGTTGTGGAGCCATCGGCACGCGCTGTTGGCACCATATCGAGGTGCCCGTCAGGCGTCGGTGTCTTCGTCAGTGCTGGGAGTGGAAGACGAATCCGGATCCTCTACGGCGACTTGGGTGCTCTCCGCGGACGCGGGCGGGTCGCCGGCGCGAGTGAGGGTCGATCTGTGCCCCGGCACAAAAGCAGCCTTCGGCCGTTTGGTCTTGATCTGCACCTCTTTACCACGCCCTGGCCGAGTCGTACTCGCGGACCCGGCCCCTTCTTCTTCTCTCGAACCTCGAGATTCCCATCCTTGGTCATGACGGGGCGCTCTTCGGCTGCCCATGGGGGATGGCTGCTTGCTCAGCTCGGAGCCGATAAAGCTGTACCCGCAGTGCTCGCAGGCCATATATAGGCGTTTCGGCTGGCCGCAGGCTGGACACGGACTGTACTTCGATTCGGTCATCAGCCTAAATGGAGAAGGTTGGATCTTACGCCGAGAACGGCGACGGAAAATTCCGAAAGATGTCGCGTCCGTTGCGCCGAGCCCGGCCTCGCCACTCCTTGGCTGGCGGTCTTCGCGCGAAATTGGCTCCCCGAACTGGACTCGAACCAGTGACCCACTGATTAACAGTCAGTTGCTCTACCAACTGAGCTATCGGGGAATGACAACAAGCCGCGCAGTCTAGTCGCGCCGCGGGCCAGTGTCAACCCCCGGATGGCGCTGACGGTGTTGTGGCCGCGCTTGGCAACGCCGCCCGACCCGGGCCGTCGCATGCTTCGTTGACAACGATGCCTCTGCGATCATAAGCTAAGGGGCTTATGTGCGGCGATCTTCTCGAACATATCGACCCGGATGTCTCGGCAGCTCGAGGGAGAGCTTACCGAGGTACGTTAAGGATTGATGACATGCCGGGACTGCGGGAGTCGATATTCGGCGATGGACTGCGCATCGACTTCGAGATGCGATTCTATCGTGGCGCGCAACGACGTAGTTTCGTCTCCGGCATGCTTCGCGGAGAGTTCGTCGTGCAGTGTCAACGCTGTCTGGGTCCGCTGGTCGTTCCGGTCGACGAGCACATGGCGCTGGCCGTCGTGAAAGTCATTGCGGAGATTGATCGTCTGCCCGAGGGGTGTGAGCCGCTGCTGGTTGAGGGCCGTTCGCTCAGGCCGATCCAACTCTTGGAGGACGAGATCCGGCTGCTCATACCGATGGTTCCGCGGCACGAGGTGAACCGGTGCCATTCTCCGGCCTCCGTCGGCGACGTCGCTTCGACCGACGAAGAACAGGAAGAGCAGGGCGCTCGCCATCCTTTCGCTGCGCTCGCCGAGCTGAAGCGGCGCGATAGCTGATGAATTCTTACTCTAACCTACTTGTATTGAACTAATTTTCGGAGACATCATGGCCGTTCAGCAAAACAGAAAGACGCCGTCGAAGCGTGGCATGCGTCGCTCCCACGATGCCCTGTCTAAGCCGACGCTCGCGGAGGACAAGACGACCGGCGAGCTGCATCGGCGGCACCACATGACTCCGGACGGTTTCTATCGCGGGCGCAAGATCCTGGATAGCGACGAGTGATATCGGCATCTGAGGCGGACGCGTCGATGTTCGTGGACTGCCTGTCGACGGTTCCAGGAGGCGACCTGTGACGCGTGCCCTGACGATCGCGCTGGACGCGATGGGTGGTGATTACGGTCCGGAAGTCGTCGCACCAGCCGCGCTGGACTATCTGAACAAGCGCGATGGCGTGACGCTGATCCTTGTCGGACAACGCGAAGCGATCCTTCCCCATCTTGGCGGGGCGCGTGAAGGGGGCAGGTTACGCATCCATCACGCATCGCAGACCGTAGGAATGGACGAGCTGCCTTCGAAGGCCCTGCGCGGCAAAAAGGATTCTTCGATGCGCGTTGCCATCGACTTGGTCAAGTCCGGCGACGCCGATGCCTGCGTGAGCGCCGGCAATACCGGTGCGCTGATGGCTACGGCGCGGTTCGTGCTCAAGACACTGCCGCATATCGACCGCCCGGCCATCATGACGGCCGTGCCCGCGATCGATGGTCAGACTCACATGCTCGATCTGGGGGCGAATGTCGACTGTTCGGCGGCCCACCTGTTCCAGTTTGCGGTGATGGGCAGCGAACTGATCCGTGCCATCCATGGTCTCGCCTCCCCCAAGGTCGGCTTGCTGAATATCGGCGAGGAAGAGATCAAGGGGAACGATCAGGTTCGGCAAGCCCATGACCTCCTGGCGGCAAGCGGCCTGAACTACATCGGCTATGTGGAAGGTGACGACATCTACCTGGGGTCCGTGGACCTTGTCGTCTCCGACGGGTTCGTTGGTAACGTGGCCCTCAAGACGAGCGAAGGCGTCGCGAAGCTGATGGCGCAGCGCTTGCGCAGTCACTTCGGGCGCAACTTGGCAACACGGATCGCGGGGCTCGTTGCGCTGCCGGTTTTGCGGGGCTTTCGTCGCGAGGTCGATCCGCGGCGCTACAACGGGGCCAGCTTGCTTGGCTTGCGGGGGATCGTCATCAAGAGCCATGGCGGCGCTGACGTCCTGTCTTTCGAAAACGCGATCCACATTGCCGAGAAAGAGATCCACTCCAACGTTCCGGAGCGAATCGCGCATCAAGTCTCGGCGCATCTGGGCGACGATCCGGTTAGGGCGACGGCGTGACCACGACAGCTTCGGTTTATTCCCGAATTCTCGGTACAGGCAGCTACCTGCCTGAGAAGATACTGACCAATCGCGATCTGGAGCGTATGGTCGACACGTCCGATGCGTGGGTTCGCGAGCGTACGGGCATCCGCCAGCGCCACATCGTCGCTGATGGCGAGACCTGCGTCGATCTTGCGGAGGCTGCCGCACGGCGCGCCCTTGACGCGGCCGGTTTGTCGGCGTCCGATATCGATTTGATCGTCTACGCGACGACGACGCCTAATCAGACCTTTCCCAGCAGCGCATGCCTGTTGCAGGATCGGCTTGATATCCATGGCTGTCCTGCTTTTGACGTTCAAGCGGTGTGTACGGGCTTCGTCTATGCGCTGGGTATTGCCGAAAAGTTCATTCGCACGGGCAGCGCACAAACCGCGCTGGTTGTCGGTGCCGAGGTGCTGTCCCGTATTATCGACTGGACCGATCGCGACACCTGCGTCCTCTTCGGCGATGGTGCCGGAGCCGTCGTCGTGGGCGCGAGCGAAGAGCCCGGCATCATCTCGTCGCACCTGCACGCCGACGGTGCCTATCGCGAGCTGCTGCAGGTTCCAGCAGGTATCGGTAACGGTCAGACCGGATCGCCGTTCATGCAGATGAAGGGCAACGAGGTGTTCCGCGTCGCAGTCACGACGCTCGGGCGAATCGTTGACGAGACCCTTGCCGCGAACGGGATGAGTCGTTCCGATATCGATTGGCTCGTGCCGCATCAGGCCAACGTCCGCATCATTCAAGCCACCGCGCGGAAGCTCGATTTGGATATGGATCAAGTCGTGGTGACCGTGTCTGAGCACGGCAATACCTCCGCTGCATCGATCCCGCTGGCCTTCGACCAGGCGGTACGGGACGGGCGCATTCGCCGTGGTCAGACGGTGATGATGGAGGCATTCGGTGGCGGCTTCACGTGGGGCTCGGTCCTGCTTCGATTCTGATCGTCGCCCGATATCATCATCTCCTTCCACTTTTTGCCTCCTGCTTTGATGAATCAAACCCTCGCCTTCGTGTTCCCGGGTCAGGGCTCCCAGTCCGTCGGCATGCTCGCGCAGCTTGCGGAAACCGAGCCGCTTGTCAGCCAGACCTTTGCTGATGCCTCCGATGCCCTCGGCTTCGATCTGTGGCGCGTGGTCAGCGAAGGGCCTCGGGAAGCGCTCGACCGCACCGAAAATACCCAGCCCGCCATGCTCGTTGCTGGCGTCGCGGTTTGGCGCTGTTGGCAGGCCCACGGCGGAGCGATGCCAGCCGTCATGGCCGGCCACAGTCTTGGCGAGTACACCGCGCTGGTCTGTTCCGAAGCGATGGCCCTCGCCGATGCGGTGCGTGTGGTCGCCGAGCGTGGCCGCTTGATGCAGGAGGCCGTTCCCGCAGGTGCCGGTGCGATGGCGGCGCTGCTCGGCCTGGATGACGAGGGCGTTCGGGCAATCTGTCGGCAGCAGGCAGGTACCGGCGTGGTCGAGGCGGTCAACTTCAATGCCCCGGGGCAGGTCGTGGTTGCCGGGGATCGTGCCGCGGTGGAGCGCTGCATCGATGCCGCAAAGGATGCCGGGGCGAAGCGAGCAATGCTGCTGCCGGTCAGTGTGCCTTCTCACTGTGCCCTGATGCGGGATGCCGCGGATCAACTCGGCGAGCGTCTGGCCAAGGTTGAGATCAGGATGCCGTCGATTCCCGTCTTGCATAACGTGACCGTGGAGGCGGCGCAGGATGCAGATACCATTCGTTCGCTGCTGGTGCGTCAGTTGTACAGCCCTGTGCGCTGGGTCGAGACTGTCCGCGCCTTCGCTGATCGGGGCGTCGTGCAGATGGTCGAGGCAGGCCCAGGCAAGGTGCTGACCGGGTTGGCCAAGCGTATCGATCGCAAGTTGGCCGCCTTTGCGGTCCTTGATTCCGACACTCTAAAAAAAGCGCTCAACGAGGTTTCCGATGCTTGAGGGTCAAATCGCACTGGTCACGGGTGCCAGCAGAGGGATTGGGAAGGCCATCGCCGAGTCTCTGGGGCAACAGGGGGCCGTCGTTGCCGGAACGGCCACGACCGAAGCCGGAGCCGAGGGGATTGCTCGGTCGTTCGCCGAGGCGGGGGTCAAGGGGGTCGGCCTGACGCTGGACGTATCCGATCCGGAGGCCATCGATGCGACACTGGCGCGCATCGGCACCGAGCTTGGCGGTGCGCCGGAGATCCTGATCAACAATGCCGGGATCACGCGCGACAACCTGCTCATGCGCATGAAGGAAGAGGAATGGGCGCAGGTGTTGCAGACTGACCTCACTTCGGTCTACCGACTCTCGAAGGGGTGTCTGCGAGCCATGATGAAGGCGCGTCGCGGGCGGATCATCAATATCACATCGATCATCGCCGCCAGCGGCAACGCCGGGCAATGCAACTATGCGGCGGCCAAGGCCGGGATGATCGGCTTCTCCAAGTCCCTCGCACGTGAGGTCGGTTCCCGCGGCATCACCGTCAACTGTGTTGCGCCGGGCTTCATCGAGACGGACATGACCCGTGCACTGCCGGAACAGCAGCGTGAGGCGCTGCTCGGCAACATTCCGCTCGGTCGGCTCGGGACTGGGGCAGACGTGGCGGCAGCCGTGTTGTTCCTGGCCTCGCCTGCTGCCGCGTACATTTCCGGCGAAACGATTCACGTCAACGGCGGGATGCACATGGCCTGACCGCAGGTGTCGTCGCCAGTGTCGACCAAGACGGTTCGGGTCGATCGGCGTCGTTGCACGGTTTTTTCAGCCTAATCAATTGATTGGTGGCAACTACAGACCTCAGCCTTCGCTTTTAACAGCGGGGTTTTGCCACTAGAATACCCCGACCCCACGACTGGGGTTTCCCATCCAACCCAGAGGATTGCGTAGCAATGAGCAGCGTCGAAGACCGAGTGAAGAAGATTGTCGTTGAGCAGTTGGGCGTCAAGGAGGACGAGGTGACAGCCGAGGCGGCATTCGTCGATGACTTGGGGGCGGATTCGCTCGACACGGTCGAGTTGGTCATGGCCCTCGAAGAGGAGTTCGAGACCGAGATTCCGGACGAGGATGCCGAAACGATTACGACAGTCAAGCAAGCCATCGACTACATCAACAAGCATTCTGGTTAACGCCGCTCCACACCGGCGCTCCGTGCTGCGGTGGACGGTGGGGATGGCCCCAAGTCCGCCGGCTGTGGTGCTTGCGCCGGAATGCGTCGCCAGTTATCACCTGTCGTCTGTGCGTGCAATGACGCCATGCTGGGCATCGGCGGTGCTGGGCGCTGTAGACCCGTCGACTGTGTGTGATATCGACGTCGACCCCATCCCCGGTCGATCCGGGTCAGAGATGATAAGAGTAGGCAATTTAGAGGTGATCCATGTCAGGTAGAAGGGTAGTCGTCACCGGTGTTGGAATGGTTGCTCCGGTGGGCTTGGACATTCCATCCTCCTGGGAAAGCATCCTTGCTGGGAAGAGCGGCATCCAGCCGATTACCCATTTTGATGTCTCCGCCTTCGCCTCGCGCATTGGCGGCCCGATCTATGGCTTCGATGCGACAAAATACGTCAGCAAGAAGGACATGAGGAAGATGGACGCCTTCATCCATTATGGAATCGGAGCAGGCTCCCAGGCCATCGAGGACTCCGGTCTGGTCGTTACGGAAGAAAATTGCCGGCGGATCGGGGTGGCCGTGGGCTCCGGCATTGGCGGTATTACAGGCATTGAAAACAATTACAAGGCCTATCACGACGGGGGGCCGAGAAAGATCTCTCCCTTCTTTGTACCGGCCAATATCGTCAATATGGTGGCCGGCGATCTGTCGATAAAGTATGGCCTCAAGGGGCCGAACTTCTCCATCGTCTCTGCCTGCAGCACCGGTACCCACAACATCGGCGAGGCGGCCATGATGATCCGTCACGGCATGGTCGATGTCATGATTGCCGGTGGTGCGGAGATGGCGACCTCCCCGGTAGGGCTCGGCGGGTTCGCGGCTGCGCGGGCCTTATCGACCCGCAACGATGATCCGCAGGGCGCAAGCCGGCCATTCGACAAGGATCGGGATGGTTTCGTGCTCAGTGACGGGGCGGGTGTCATGGTCCTGGAAGAGTACGAGATGGCGAAGGCCCGCGGTGCGAAGATCTACGCGGAGCTGGTGGGTACAGGGATGAATTCAGACGCCTATCACATGACGGCACCGTCGTCGAACGGGGAGGGGGCCTGCGAATGCATGCGCCTGGCAATGAATGACGCTGGCGTCAACTCGGACGAGATTGATTATGTCAACGCCCATGGCACCTCGACCCCCGCTGGCGACATCGCGGAGACAAAAGGTATCAAGTTGGCGTTTGGTGATCGTGCCCGGCGCTTGCCGGTCAGCTCCACCAAGTCGATGACTGGACACATGCTCGGTGCTGCCGGTGGAGCCGAGGCGATCTTTACCGTTCTCGCGATCCGCGATCAGGTCGCACCGCCGACCATCAACTACCACACCCCGGATCCCGAGTGTGACTTGGATTGCGTGCCGAATACCGCACGGGAGATGAAGATCGATGTCGCATTGACCAACTCCTTCGGTTTTGGCGGTACCAACGGTACCTTGATCTTCAAGCGCATCTAAGTGGATTGGCCGGTCTGCCCCTAACGATCGCGCATGCATGGAGGAGCGCCCGCAGTCCGCCGCAGTGTTGATCTCGGAACCACGTTGCTTGATCAACGGCTCGCCAGTCCACCGGCTGTCGGTCAGCGATCGGGGCGTGCACTACGGCGATGGGGTATTCGAGACCATCGCCGTGCGTGCAGGTCGGCCCTGCCTGTGGTCGCTGCACCGCACGCGCCTGCGTGTCGGGCTGGAGCGGCTCGGCATCGGTGCGGACGGGCTCGACAACCTTCCGGGTGAGATCGATCGTCTTCTGGAGGGGGCCGGCGATGCGGTGCTCAAGCTGATTGTCACCCGAGGACCCGGCGGGCCGGGATACCGCCCTAGTCCCGCGATGACGCCGACCCGCATCCTGTTACGCTATCCGCCCAGATCCTACCCGAGGGCCTGGGCCGATCAGGGGGTCGCGGTGCGCGTCTGCCATACTCGCTTGGCGACCGGCGGGGCCTTGGCCGGCATCAAGCACTTGAATCGGCTGGAACAGGTGCTGGCCCGGCGTGAGTGGGATGATCCGGAGATCGCCGAGGGATTGATGGCGGACCACGCGGGCCACCTCATCAGTGGCACCATGTCGAATCTCTTTCTGGTTCGCGACGGTACGCTGTTGACGGCGCGCTTGCACCGGTGCGGCATCACCGGTACCGTCCGCGCTCGAGTCCTGGCCCAAGCGGCGGCGCTCGGGCTGCCGGTGGTCGAGACCGATCTGCCGGTTGATGCACTCGATTCCGCCGATGGTGCCTTCCTGACGAATTCGCTGATCGGTGTCTGGCCGATCCGTGCCGTCGAAGGGCGCCTCCTATCCATAGACGCCCTGCCCGAAGCGCTGATCGCGGCCGTACGGGCGGATACCTTCATGCCGGAGCCGAACTGATGAGCTTCTCCAAACTGCTGTACTCGGCGCTGCGATCGGTCTTTTGGACGATCTTGATCCTGGGATTGGTCGGCGCGTTGGCGGCCTGGGCACTGACAGATCGCTACCAGCGTTTTCTGGAAACCCCGGTTGAGCTCGATGGCGACGAGATCATCATCGAGATCCCGCGTGGAACAACGATGCGCGCACTTGCCGGACGTTTGCGCGAGGATCGTATTTTTTCGAATCCTTATTGGTTCTTGGCCCTGGCCTATCAGCGCGGCAAGCTGGAGGCATTGAAGGCGGGCGAGTATGCCGTGGCCTCGGGGACGCTGCCCGAAGAGCTGCTCGACCAGTTCGTCAGTGGTCGCTCCATCGAACTGCCGATCACCTTTATCGAGGGATGGACCTACCGAGATGCCATCCAGGCGATCGCCGAGCGGTCGTCGTTCGTGAGCGAGCTCTACGGATTGCCCGACGACGAGATTGCCGAACGGCTGCGGATTCCCGGCGGTCATCCGGAGGGATGGTTCTTTCCCGATACCTATCGCTTCCCGCGTGGGAGCAGCGATGTGACCATCTTGACGCGCGCCTATCAGCAGATGCAGGGCGTGCTCGACGATGAGTGGGCCGGGCGGGACGCCGATTTGCCGATCACCACGCCTTACCAGGCCCTGATCCTGGCCTCGATCATCGAGAAGGAGACGGGTGTCGCATCCGAACGCCCGGCGATTGCGGGGGTGTTCACCCGGCGCCTGCGTCAGGGGATGCGCCTGCAAACGGACCCGACCGTCATCTACGGTATGGGCGAGCGTTATGACGGGAATATTCGCAGGTCCGATCTGACCACGCCGACCGCGTACAACACGTATCTGATCGACGGGCTGCCGCCAACGCCCATCGCGCTGCCCGGACGCGCCGCGATCCACGCCGCGGTGCATCCCGCGGATGGTGAGACCCTCTTTTTCGTCGCCCGTGGTGATGGGAGCCACCACTTCTCCGCGACGTTGGACGAGCACAACTGCGCGGTCCGCCACTACCAGCTCGGACGCCCCTGCGGGCAGCTCCAGCCGCAGCCGCCGGCGCAGTGATGTCCCGCGATGGGCCCGGGCCGGGCGGTCCCGGCCGCTTCATCACGCTGGAAGGCATAGAAGGTGCCGGAAAGTCCACCGTCGCAACCGTTGTGCAGCGTCGGCTGGAGGCACGGGGTATCCCCTGCGTGCGCACGCGTGAGCCCGGCGGCGCCCCAATTGCGGAGCGGATGCGTGGGCTGCTGCTTGATCGCGGCAATGCCGGGATGGCCGATACGGCGGAGCTGTTGCTGATGTTCGCGGCCCGTGCCGAGCATCTCGACAAGACCATCCGCCCGGCGCTGGCGCGGGGTGCGTGGGTCGTCTGTGACCGTTTCACCGATGCGACCTATGCCTATCAGGGCGGCGGACGCGGGCTGGATTCAGCGCCGATAGCGACCTTGGAGCAGTTGGTGCAGGGCGATTTGCGCCCGGACCTGACCTTGCTGCTCGATCTTGATCCGGCGCTCGGGCTCGCCCGTGCCCGAGGGCGTTCCAGTCCGGACCGATTCGAGCGCGAGGCGCAGGCGTTCTTCGAGCGCGTCCGCGCTTGTTATTTGTCGCGTGCTCAATGCGCGCCCGAGCGATACCGCGTTATCGATGCGGCGGCGGCAATGGGCGAGGTCGCGCAGCGTGTACAGTGCTTGATCGATGCCTATGTGGTGGGGGCCGATGTATGAGCGCGAACGGCGACACGCTCGATGCCCTCGACCAATCCTTGCCCCCTTGGCTGGTCCCCGTCTGGCAACACCTTTGGTCTACGCGAGGTGCAGGGCGGCTGGGTCACGCCTTGTTGCTGGCCGGCCCCGCGGGGATCGGCAAACGGCGACTCGCCGCGCGTCTGGCCTCAGCGCTGCTCTGTGCCCGCCCGAGCGACGTGGGGGAGCCCTGTGGGAGTTGTCCTGAGTGCCGACTGATCCGCGCGGGCAATCACCCGGACTGGGTGCGGGTTGATGGTGGCGATAGCGGGGAGATCCGCGTGGACCAGATCCGCGGTCTCATTCACGACGCGACACTCACCGGGCATCGCGGCGCGCAAAAGGTCATCTCCATCGCGCCGGCGGAGTCGATGAACCGTTACGCGGCGAACGGCCTGCTGAAGACGTTGGAAGAGCCTGCCGCCGATGTGTTGCTGCTGCTGATCTCGGAGGACCCGTCCAGGCTGCCGGCGACCATCCGCAGTCGCTGCCAGCGCGTCAATCTGCCCATGCCGCCCGAGCGTCAGGCCCTCGACTGGCTGCGGGCGCAATTGCCGGCGGGACGGGCCGACCCGGCGGCTCGGCTGCGTCTGGCACAAGGCGCGCCATTGCGCGCCCTATTGCTTGGTGAGGAGCAGCTGGCGACGCACACCAAGATTATTGACGGGTTGACCGCCGTTGGGCGTGGTGAGCGGGACCCGATCGCCGTCGCCGACGCTTGGCAGTCCATGGACGCGGCGGTAGTATTGCAGACGCTGATGTCCTGGGTCTGCGACCTGCTTCGCGTCCAGGTCGACCAAGGCGCGCCCCACATCAATCATCAAGATCGGCGCGCGGAGCTGATCGGGCTGGCTGCCTTGGTCTCGTCTCGGGACGTCCATCGCTATCTACAAGTTGTGCTCCAGGCCGTCGCCCGGGTCGGCACATCGGTGAACACAAGGATGCTGTTCGAATCCCTGCTCGCCCGGTGGGCACTCGTCATACGTGGAGGACACTGACTTGGCTGAGGACAAAGCTGGCAACCGCCAGCGCATACTGAGCTTTGTGGTCAAAGACCGAAATGCGCTGTACGCCTCCTACATGGCGTTCGTGAAGAACGGCGGTCTGTTCATCCCGACCAACAAGCGCTACAGTCTCGGCGATGAGCTGTTCCTGTTGCTGCAGTTGATGGATGAGTCAGACCGGATACCGGTCGCCGGCAAGGTGATCTGGATCACGCCCCTCGGTGCCGAGGGCAATCGGGCCATCGGCGTCGGCATCCAATTCAGCGATCAGGACAAGGGGGATGCTCGGCGTAAGATCGAGCAGATCCTTGCCGGCTCCGACAAGGCCGAGCGCCCGACCCATACCATGTGATGTCCATGATGCTGGTCGATTCGCATTGCCACCTCGATCGTGTCGATCTGTGCGACTACGGCGACCGTTTTGATGCACTGATCGACGCGACCCGGGCGGACGGCATCGGCCACATGCTCTGCGTCTGCATCGACTTGGAGCGGCTTCCGGCCATGCGCGCGCTGGTCGAGCCCTTCCCGGAGATATCGATCTCGGTCGGCGTCCATCCCAGCGAACGTGACGGTCGCGAGCCCGATTCGGCCATGCTGGTGGAGCTGGCGCGGGACCCGCGCGTGGTCGCCATCGGCGAGACCGGCCTCGACTACCACTACAACAAGGGCGATCTGGACTGGCAGCGGGCACGCTTTGCCACGCATATCGAAGCGGCGCGTGCCTGCGGCAAGCCGCTCATTGTGCATACGCGCGATGCCCGCGAAGACACCATCGCCATCATGCGCGACGCCGGAGCCGAACAGGCCGGCGGCGTCATGCACTGCTTTACCGAGACCTGGGACATGGCCCGGCAGGCCCTCGACCTCGGCTTCTATATCTCATTTTCGGGGATCATCACGTTCAAGTCCGCCGATGCCCTGCGCGAGGTGGTGCGCCGGGTGCCCTTGGATCGGCTGCTGATCGAGACCGATTCCCCGTACTTGGCACCGGTGCCGCATCGGGGCAAGAAGAACGAGCCTCGGTTCGTCCGTCATGTGGCCGAGCAGGTCGCAGCCTTGCGCGGCCTTGCGCTGGAAGAGGTTGCTGCGATCACGCACGAGAACTTCTTTCGGCTGTTCCACGCCCCCCGCGCCTGAGCCCCGCGCGCATGGAGGGTTTCTCCGATTCCTGCGCCGTCTGCACACCCGGGGTGAGGGCTCCGGTGCCGATGGCGCAGGCCGGGCCGCCGCCGTTTCGGCTCGATACGCTGGAGACACCGGCGTTTGTCGTCGATGAGGCCGAGTTGGTCGCGAGCGCGCGTCGTCAGGCGGCACGGGCGCACGATAGCGGCTTTCGTCTGCTGTACTCGCTGAAGGCCCTGAGCATCCCGGACGTGCTTCGGCTGCTGTTGCCCCATATCGACGGATTCTCGGCCAGCTCCCTCGACGAGGCGCGTCTGGCGCGGTCGCTCGCGCTCCCCGGTCAATCCGTGCATTTCACGTCGCCGGGCTTGGCGGCGCGTGATCTGGACGACCTCGTCCCGCTGTGCGGCTATGTTGCCTTCAACTCCCTGTCCCAGCTCAGGCGTTTCCGCCCGCGAATGGCCGCTGACTCGGCCTGCGGCCTGCGGATCAATCCGGGGCGCTCGCCCATCGACGATGCGCGCTACGACCCCTGCCGGGTGGGGTCGAAGCTCGGTGTCCCGCTCACGGCCATCCCCGTTCCGCTGCCCGACGGGCTGGGGCTGCATCTGCACGGCAACTGTGAGTCACCCTGGGTCGGCGAACTCTACGAGTCGCTGCGCTTCGTCGCCGAGCGCCGCCCCGATGTCCTCGCTGCCGCCCCCTGGCTGAACCTCGGCGGCGGCTACCTGCTTGATGAGCTGCGCGACCCGGAGCGGCTGCCGGACACGGCGCGTCTCGCGCGGGATTTCGGCATCGAGCGCCTGTACATCGAGCCGGGACTGTCCCTGGTGATGGGGGCCTGCTGGCTGGTGAGCGAGGTGATCGATCTGATCGAGACGACGGAGACCCCGATCGCAGTCTTGGACACCACGGTCAATCACATGCCCGAGGTGTTCGAATACGGGTATCGGCCCGAGGTCCGCGGTCAATGCAAGGACGGCCCCTATCGCTATACCCTGGCCGGTGCGAGCTGTCTCCCCGGTGATCTATTCGGGACCTACGCCTTCCGCGAGCCGCTGTCCATCGGTGCTCGGCTTGCCTTTCCCGATGCCGGCGGCTACACCATCGTTCGAGCGACCACGTTCAACGGGCTGCGGCTGCCGACACTGTATCGATGCGAGCCCGGCGGCCGTTTGCGGCTGCGCCGGCGCTTCGGCTACCGAGAATTCATTCGGCGCTCTGGAGGTGGTCCCGTTGCGCGTTATTGAGCGAGAGATTCGACTTGGCCCGGCACCGGCCGGTATCGACCTGCTGCAGTTCTTTGCCGGCGAGCTGGCCGCCCGGCTGCCCGCCGATGAGCAGCCGTTGCGCTTTGTGGTGACCACAAGCGATGCGGGCGGCTGGTCTTGCGAGGTCGACACCCTGTCGGGTGGCGCCGCGGAGTCGGCCCCGGAGGTCGACTCGATCTTTCAGCTCCGCCGTCGCCCCTTGGAGGACCAGACCCGCTTTACCACGGTGCTCTTGGTGCCCACCGGGATCGGTGCCGAGATCGGCGGCCATTCCGGCGATGCCACACCGGTCGCACGCCTGTTGGCGGCGGTCAGCGACCGGCTCATCACCCACCCGAATGTCGTCAATGCGGCCGACATCAACGAGATGGCCGACAACACCCTGTACGTCGAGGGTAGCGTGCTGTCGCGGATGCTCTTGGGCACCCTGGCCCTGCAACCGGTGCGCAGCAACCGCATCCTGTTCCTGATCCAGCGCCATGCCGACGCGCTGTTCGTCAACGCCGCCCTCAACCTGGCCAACGGCGCCCGCGCGTCTGCCGGTATCGATGTGGCGGCGGTGGCCTTCATCGATCAGGATTTCTGGATGCACTCCAGCTACGCGGGCTCCGGACGGGCCGTCGGCGAGATTGGCCGTCTTGCCGCGGTCCGCGATCTGATCGAGGAGCACCGCAATCGCTGCGATGCCGTTGCGCTGAGCTCGGTGATCGATTTGCCGGACGCGCTCAGCGACGCCTATCTGCAAAGCGACGGCTCCGTCATCAATCCGTTCGGCGGGGTGGAGGCCATGCTGACCCATGCCCTGAGCCTGCTCTGCGGGCTGCCCATGGCGCATGCGCCGATGGAGATCGATCGCGAGGCCGCCAACCAGGACCCTGGTGTGCTCGATCCGCGGATCGCCTCGGAGGGCTTCTCCTGGCCCATGAGCTTCTCGATCCTCAAGGGCCTGCATCGCAGCCCGCGCATCGTCTCCGATCCTGCCGTGTTTGCTCACCCGGGCGTCGTCTCCGCCGCGCAGGTCTCGTGCCTGGTGCTGCCGGATGGCTGTCTGGGCCTGCCCACACTTGCCGCCCTGTACCAAGGCATCCCGGTGATTGCCGTGCGCGGCAACGCAAACTTGATGCGCAATGATCTGATGCGGCTGCCGTGGCGTCCGGGACAACTGCGCTATGTGGACTCCTATGCCGAGGCGGCGGGGGTATTGGCGGCGATGCGCGCCGGTATTGCGCCGGAGACCTTGGCGCGCGGGCCGGGATTGGGGCTGCCCCCGTTTGACGGATCGCAGTCCGGGTAGTCTTCCCGGGTTAGATGGTCCATCCTTGCGGTGCGGGGCACGTGGTCCTGCTTGTCCAAGGTCCGTTTTTCGCGCGCACCGTACCACGTCGGGCTCGGGACCGTGTCGGCATCGTCGATGAGCGCCGGGCGTCCCGACATCAAAGCACAACCTAGTCGAAGCGGAGCTACGCAATGAGTGTCGAGCAAGAATCGAAGGTGTCGCCGATGAGTCTCAGGTTCGAGACGCTGACGGATCTGGAGCAGGCCGAACAGGGAGCCCTTGACCTGTGGCAGGAGGCCATGGGCTACGAGGCCGCGATGTTGCGGCACATGTTCCAGGCCATGAACGAGTTCATCCAGAAGACGCCGCCGCCGGAGTCGGCCATCGCTGTGCGGACGGTCAAGACCTGGCAGGAGCAGCTGAAAGACGACCACACCACGGCACAGCGGCTGCAGCAGGCGCGGAGTATCGAGCGGATCCTGCTGGCGCTGCGCAGGGAGGTGGCGGTCTTGAACAGGCTCATCTCGACCTTGGAGGAGCATCCACTGTTCGGTGATCCTCCTATGGGTACGATCATCGAGAAGTGGCGTTGCGACATCATACGTGAGCGCGATCTCAGTGAGAGTCTGATCGAGGCGATCGAAACCGACATCGCAGCTTAGGCGATTGACAGAAATCGCCTTAGCTCGGCCGGCGCCATCCTGCCATCTGGAGCCGCCGGGGCTGGCGCCATCACCCTGGGCCCGGGCGGTTCCGACCGACCTTACCGCTGGCAACGGCGCGACAGTTCCAACAGCTTCGGCATCGAGCGATCGATCGGTTTGTCCGTGGTATTGCCGGGCTCGAAATAGGAGACGCCGACGCAGCGGCCCTTGGAGAACCGCGCATGAATACCGTCAACTGAGTCCTGCGCCCCCGCCAGCGGATGGTAGGAGAAGCAGCGTTCGTGCAGGCTGGCCTGGTCCATGTAGATGGTGCAGTGCTCAGCGACGCCATCGGAACGGGCCCGGTGCCGCCAGCGTCCGGGATAGCTGCTGCTTGACCGCTGCTCTCCGGGCAGACCCCAAACGCCATGTAGGGTTTGGTTCTTGTCGAAATACTCGGCAAACCATAGCCACTCTCCCTCTTCCATGTAGGTGCCTTTCTCCGTGCTGGCGGTGGTCAAGGCGCTGAGCCGGCCAATATCCAGGAAGGGCGCGGACGGAAGACCGGTCTCGCCGCCGTGACCGGGGATGCCCCCGAGCTGATACAGCGCCCCAATCACCAAGGCCAGCACCGCGAGCCCGGCCGCGACGCCGATCTTGATCAGCCGCCGACGACGGTGGTTGACCGCGGGGGCGTCACCGAAGTGGACCCGGTAGACCCGCAGCGGCCGGTCGATATTCTTGACCCGCTTCGCGCCCATGTACTCGTATTGCATCGGCAGCTTGGTGCCGATGGCGCTGTGGGCGGACTCCGAGATGCAGACTCCCCCGGGTTCGGCCAGGGTCTCCAGGCGGGCGGCGACGTTGACGCCGTTGCCGTAGATGTCGTTGCGGTCGCGGATGACGTCGCCCACGTTGATGCCGATGCGGAAGTTGATCTGCCGCTGTGGCGGCAGCGTCTGGTTGCGCTGGCGCAGCTCGCGCTGGATGTGCTCCGCACAGGTCAATGCCTCGGCGGCACTGCTGAAGCTCGCGGTCACGGCATCGCCGGCAAACTTCATCAGCTCGCCGCTGCCGGAGGCGATATATTCGGCGATCAGGTCGAGGTAGGTCGACAGCAGCCTGTGCGTCTGCTCTTCGGCCTCAGCGGTGAGTCGGCTGTAACCGGCGACATCTGCGTGCAGAATGGCGACCAGATGTTTGCTGTAGGCCTTTTCGTTTATGGGCTCAGCCGGCGATTTCGCCGGCCCTTGGGCCCTTGCGCCATTTTCGGTGTGCGCGTTCGGCACCTTCAGCCCGCACCGCCGTCGCCGTAACCGCAGCGGGTGTGGCCGCTGATCCCGTCGTCATCCTTCTTGTCCAGGGCCGCACGCAGGGCTTCGCAGACGGTGCGCAGGACCTTGATGCGGGCGTAGGGCTTGTCGTCGCCTTCCACGAGTGTCCAGGGGGCGTGCTCGGTGCTGGTGCGGGCGACCATCTCGTTGACGGCGGCCTTGTACTGGGGCCACTTCTCGCGATTGCGCCAGTCCTCGTCGGTGATCTTGTACTGCTTGTACGGGGTCGCCTCACGGTCCTTGAACCGGCGCAGCTGCTCCTCCTCGCCGACCTGCAGCCAGAACTTGAGCAGGATCGAGCCGCTCTCCACCAGCTGCTCCTCGAATTCGTTGATCTCGCTGTAGGCGCGGCGCCACTCGGACTCCTTGGCGAAGCCCTCGACGCGCTCGACCAGGACCCGACCGTACCAGGAACGGTCGTAGATGATGATGTGTCCGGCCCGCGGGATCAGCCGCCAGAACCGCCACAGGTAATGATGGGCCTTCTCCTCATCGGTGGGTGCGGCCACCGACATGGTGCGGTAGAGGCGGGCATCCACGGCGCTGGTGATGCGCCGGATCGCACCGCCCTTGCCGCCGGCATCGACGCCCTCGAACACCAGCACGGTGGAGCGCTTCTGCTTGTAGGCCTTCCAGGACAGCTCGTTGATCTCCTGCTGGTAGCGCTTGAGCGCCTTCTTGTAGTCGTCGCGATCGAGCTGTTGGGTCAGGTCGAGCTGGTCGAGCAGCGTGATCTGCGCGCTGGTGCTGTCCGGCAGCTCCAGCGGGTCGGCGGTGGGTGCCGGATCCATGGGCAGTGGCTGGTTGATGCGGCTGCGCAGTGCCTGCAGCAGGGTCTTGCCGACGGTGAGATCGCGATAGCGGGTATCCTCGGCCTCGATCAGGTACCAGGGCGAGATGCCGCGGTCGGACTGGCGGATCACCCGCTCGGCCACATGCTCGAACAGATGGTACTGCTCGGAGAATTTCGACTTTTCCGGCAGCATCTTCCAGCGGCTGCGGTCGTCGCGGGAGAGCTCCTTCAGGCGTCGTTTCTGGTCCGGCTCGGAGAGATGAAACCAGAACTTGACCACCAGCGCGCCGTCGTGGGTGAGCATGCGCTCGAAGTCGACGATGCGGTTGAGCTCGGCATCCAGGGACGCGTCGTCGCAGTTGCCGCGAAAGCGCTGCTCGATCGGCGCCAGGTACCAGCCGCCGAACAGGATCGTGATCTCGCCGCGGGCGGGCAATGTGCGCCAGAAGCGCCAGTAGCGCGGGCGCTCCAGCTCCTCGTCGCTCAGCTCCCAGAAGGCGAAGGTCTGCACGCCGCGGGTGTCCAGCCACTCGTTGAGGCGGTTGACCACCTCGCCCTTGCCGGCGGCCTCGACGCCGGAGACGATGAGCACCACCGGGATGTTGGTCTCGCGCAGCTGGCGCTGGACCTCCAGCAGCTGGGTGCGCAGCTCGTCGCGCTGCTCTTTGAACTCCTGCTTGCTGACCGTGCGGCCGACTTTGGTTGCCTCGAACATGGGATATCACCTGATCTGTCGTATCACTGGGGCCTGCTGCGCTGTGGCGGCGGCCGTTGGGGATGCTGGAGCGGGTCGGTCCGATCAGGGCGGGCGCCGGAAGGCCGCGTAAGTGTCCTCGATCATTGGCGTGCCGCGGTCTCGGCGATCATCGCCATCGCCCGATCCAGCGTCTCCTGCGGGGTGTAGAAATGCGGGGACAGGCGGATGCCGCCGCCGCGGCTCGCGCAGATGAGCCCTTGCGCCATCAGCGCCTGATATAGCGTCTGCTGATCGCAGTCGGGGACGCGCAGCGTCAGGATGCCGGCGCGCCGGGAGGGCTCCCGCGGTGACAGCAGCTCGAAGCCGCGGGCATCGGCCAGCGCCTCGAGCCGGGCGATGCGCTCGGCGATAGCGCGTTCGATCGTCGCCAGCCCCTGATCTTCGAGCAATGACAGGCTGGCGTCGAGGGCATGGATGCCGAGCATGTTCGGGCTGCCGCACTCGAAGCGGCGGGCGTCATCGGCTGGGCGCCAGTCGCTGCGGTCGAAGTCGCCCATGTCTGCCACCATGCGCCAGCCGTACTGGTGCAGCGTTATGTGGCCGAGGAGGGCCGGGTTGCAGTAGAACAGCGCCAGGCCCTCGGGACCGAGCAGCCACTTGTGGCCGTCCGCCACCAGGAAGTCCACCGGCATCCGCGCCAGGTCGAAGGGCAGGGCGCCGAGCCCCTGGATGCCGTCGACGCAGAGCAGGAAGCCGCGCTCGCGGCAGAGCCGTCCGAGGCGCTCCAGATCGAGGCGCAGCCCGCGGGCGTACTGCACCCAGCTCACGGCGACGATACGGGTGCGGGCGTCGCAACGGTCCATCAAGGCCGTCTCCGGATCGCTGCCCGCGGTCTCCAGGTCCAGCGCCCGCCAGTGCACGCCGATGCTGGCCAAGGATTCCCAGACCACCCGGTTGGACGGAAACTCCTGGGCGATGCCGACCACGTTGTCGCCGGCCTCCCAGCGCAGACCCCAGGCGATCATCGACAGGGCCTCCGAGGTGCTCTTCGCCAGTGCGATCTCATCCGCGCCACCGGCGCCGATCAGCTGCGCCAGCCGCCCCTTCAGGCGCTGCTCCACGGCCATCCAGCGCAGATAGTTGCGCGAGCCGAGCCGGCCGTTCTCTTCGGCGAAGCGGCGCACCGACTCCACCGTGCGCTGGGGCCAGGGCGAGACGGCGGCGTGGTTCAGGTACAGCAGGTCCGGGGCCAGGTCGAATTCGTCGGACATGGGGCGATACTCGTGCAGGCGGCGACAATGCCTAATGATGCCCCCCGGACGGCGTTTGCGCTACCCGTCTGCGCACCGCTGTTGTGCAGGACGCCGGCGCGGGCGTCGGATCAGCTACCGTGCTTCCACCTCGGGGTTTGTCGTCCGCGCCCGTTGCGGCGAGAATACCCGCGCGTTTCCAAGATTCTTCATCCCGACCCCCGGTGACCTGCGCCATGCTCTTGATGATCGACAACTACGATTCATTCACCTACAACCTGGTCCAGTATCTGGGCGAGCTCGGTGCGCAGGTGCGGGTGGTGCGCAACGACGAGGTGGGCGTCGACGAGGCCCTGGCCATGCAGCCCGAGCGCATCGTCATCTCGCCGGGGCCCTGCACCCCGAACGAGGCCGGCATTTCGGTACCGCTGATCCAGGCCGCCGCCGGCAAGGTGCCGATCCTCGGCGTCTGTCTGGGACACCAATCCATCGGTCAGGCCTTCGGCGGGCGGATCATCAAGGCGCGGGCGGTCATGCACGGCAAGACCTCGCCGATCCACCACGCCGATATCGGCGTCTTCGCCGGCCTGGACAACCCGCTGGAGGCCACGCGCTATCACTCCCTGGTCATCGATCGGGACGGCCTGCCGCCGCAGCTGGAGGTCACCGCCTGGACCGAGGACGACGATGGCGGGCGCGGCGAGATCATGGGCATTCGCCATCGCAGCCTGCCGGTGCAGGGGGTGCAGTTCCATCCCGAGTCGATCCTGACCCCGTCCGGTCATGCGTTGCTGAAGAACTTCCTGTCCATGCGTTGATCGCCTTTCGATTGCTCCACGCCCCCCCGCGACCCTTTCGACCATCATCCCCACCCAGGAGACCGATTTGGAGATCAAGCAAGCCATCGCCCGCGTCATCGACGGGTACGACCTCGCCGCCGACGAGATGTCCGCGCTCATGCGCGCCATCATGACCGGCGCGGCCACGCCGGCGCAGATCGCCGGCTTCCTGGTCGCGCTGCGGCTCAAGGGCGAGACCGTCGCCGAGGTCGCCGCCGCCGCCGCCGTCATGCGCGAGCTGGCCACCGGCGTCGACATCGGCGGGCTGGACCATGCCGTCGATATCGTCGGCACCGGGGGCGACGCCGCCGGCACCTTCAACGTCTCCACCGCCAGCATGTTCGTCGCCGCCGCCGCCGGCTGTCACGTCGCCAAGCACGGCAACCGCTCGGTGTCGTCGAAGTCCGGCAGTGCCGACGTGCTGGAGGCGGCCGGGATTCGGCTCGACCTGACGCCGGAACAGGTCGCCCAGTGCGTGCGCGAGGTGGGCGTCGGCTTCATGTTCGCGCCGGCCCACCACGGCGCCATGAAGCACGCCATCGGGCCGCGGCGCGAGCTTGGCGTGCGCACCATCTTCAACGTGCTCGGGCCGCTGACCAACCCCGCCGGCGTACCCTGCCAGCTACTCGGCGTGTTCAGCGGCGAGCTGGTCGAGCCGCTGGCGCAGGTCCTCGAGCGGCTCGGCTCGCGCCATGTGCTGGTGGTCCACGCCCGCGACGGGCTGGATGAGATCAGCATCGGCGAGCGCACCGACGTGGCCGAGTTGAAGGACGGTCACGTCCGCTGCTTCGACATCGGCCCGGAAGACTTCGGCCTCCAGCGCGCCCCGCTGGACGCCATCCGCGTCGAAGACCCCAGCGCCAGCCTGGCGATGCTCCGCGACGCGCTGGACAACCGCCCCGGCCCGGCGCGCGACATCGTCGCCCTGAATGCCGGCGCCGCCATCTATGCCGCCGATCGCAGCGACAGCCTCGCCGACGGCATCGCCCTGGCCCAAGCCCGGTTGGCCGACGGCTCCGCGCTGCGGCGGCTTGAGGCGCTGACGGCGCTGACGGCCGGCATGCCCCGCGGCGAGTCGGGTTGATCGCGGTCGAAGCGATTTGATCGGTCCGGGCTCGTTGTCGTTGTCGTTGTCGTTGTCGTTGTCGTAATCGATTGATTCCCCGCGCGACTACGACAACGACAACGACAACGACAACGACTCCAGCCTTCGGCAGGGTCCTTCGTTCCCGGTCCTGCCAAGCCCATTTTCAGTTTTTTTCAGATGGCTAGTCCGACCATGACCGACACCCCCGACATCCTCAAGAAGATCCTCCACCGCAAGACCGAAGAGGTCTGTGCCCGCGCTCGGGACCTGCCCCTGGTCGAGCTCAAGGCGCGGGCCGCCGCGGCCTCTCCCGTGCGCGGCTTCGCCGATGCACTGGCGGCCCGGATCAGCGCCGGAGACGCCGCCGTCATCGCCGAGATCAAGCGCGCCAGCCCGAGCAAGGGCCTGCTGCGCGAGGACTTCCGCCCGGCCGAGATCGCCGCCGGCTACGCCCGCGCCGGTGCCGCCTGCCTGTCGGTCCTGACCGACCGCGACTTCTTCCAGGGCGACGAGGCCCACCTCATCGCCGCCCGCGCCGCCTGCGACCTGCCGGTCATCCGCAAGGACTTCCTGATCGACCCCTATCAGGTCTACGAGGCCCGCGCCATCGGCGCCGACTGCATCCTGCTCATCGTCGCCGGCCTCACCGACGCCCAACTCGCCGACCTGGGCGGTCTCGCCGCCGAGCTCGGCATGGACGTGCTGGTGGAGGTCCACGACGCCCCCGAGCTCGAGCGCGCCCTGGCGCTGCCGGGTCGGCTGCTCGGCATCAACAACCGCAACCTGCGCACCTTCCACGTCGACCTCCAGACCACCCTCGGCCTGCGCGAGCGCGTCCCGCCGGAGCGCATCCCGGTCACCGAAAGCGGCATCCTCGGACCCGCCGACGTCGCCCGCATGCGCGACAACGGCATCAACGCCTTCCTGATCGGCGAATCCTTCATGCGCGCCGAAGACCCCGGGGCGCGGCTGGCGGAGCTGTTCTCTACCAATGGATGATGGGGGGACGGACTGCGACCTTCCTCATCGCAACCTGTTCTTGAATGGCCGGAAGGTCGATCTGGTGCTGAGCGACCGCAGCTACCTTGTCCCGAACACGACGATGGTCTTGCCGGATACGCTGATGTTGCCGTTTTCTTCCAAGTTCTTCAGCACGCGTCCGGCCATCTCCCGGGAGCAGCCGACGATGCGGCCGATGTCCTGGCGGGTGATGCGGATCTGGTGGCCGTCGGGGTGGGTCATGGCGTCGGGCTGCTTGGTCAGCTCCAGCAGGGTACGGGCGATGCGGCCGGTGACGTCGAGGAAGGCGAGGTCGCCGACCTTGCGGCTGGTCTGCTTCAGCCGCAGCGCCAGCTGGGTGCCGATGCCGGACAGGATGCCGATGGCATGCTCGCGCAGCTCGCGCTCCAGCAGCTGCTCCAGGCGTTGATAGCTGATGCCGGCGATGCGACACTTCACCCGCGTGCGTACGATGACGGTGCGGGTGCGCTGGGGCAGGAATAGCCCCATCTCGCCGATGAACTCGCCCTTGTTGATGTAGGCTAGGGTCAGCTCGCGGTGGTCGGCATCTTCGATCAAGGCCGCCACCGATCCCTCGATCAGGTAGAAAAGGCTGTCGGCCGGCTCCCCGGCGCGGATGAAATCCACACGTTTCTCGTATTGCTTGGTGTGGCAGAAGTTGAGAAACGGCTCCAGCCATGGGGGTGGTGGGTTCGGGGCGATGGAAGGCATGGAAAATGGGTGCTCGCGTCGCGGTCTGGGGTCGTGCATGGCAGGCGATCGTGCTGCCGACCCGGAAGTTTAGCAACCGCGGCCTGCTTGTCGACGCATTGCGGTTCGTCGATGGTGCTGCGAGACCGACGTAAGGCGTCGGGGCGTCCCGGCGGTCGGCCGCGGGCATTGATGTCAAAAACCAGAGACGAAGCGATGAAGGCAAGAATCAAGTCCATCGAGGGCGTGGCGATGATGGCGGAGTGCGGCAGTGGGCATGCCCTGGTGCTGGATGGTCCGCCCGATCATGGCGGTCGCAATCTGGGCCCGCGCCCCATGGAGCTGCTGCTGATGGGCATGGGCGGCTGCACCCAGTTCGATGTGTTGATGATCCTGCGCAAGGCGCGTCAGCAGGTCACCGATTGCGTGGTCGAGGTCAGCGCCGAGCGTGCCGATCAGGACCCTAAAGTCTTTACCCGCATCCACGCCCACTTCGTCGTCAGCGGCCGGGACCTGGACCGCCGCCGGGTGGAGCGTGCCATCGCTCTGAGCGCCGAGAAGTATTGCTCGGCGTCCATCATGTTGGGCGCCCTGGCCGAGATCACCCACGACTTCGAGATCGTCGATGTCTGAAGCCGCCGCCTTCGACCAACTCGCGGCGGACTTCTTCTCGGCCTGGCTGCGCTTCCATCCGGACCGCGCCGTCGCCGCCGGGGTTGCCGACTACGCCGACCGCCTGCCGGCCCAGGCCGATGACGACCTGGCGGCGCTGGTCAGCTGGTTGGAAAGTCTGATCGTCGCCTTGCAGGAGATGGACACCGCCAGCCTGGATGACCCGCGCCGCATCGACCTCGAGCTGATGTTGGTGCAGGCCCTGGTGGAGCATCGCGAGTTCTATGTGCGTGACTGGCGCCATCGCGACCCGCTGCGTTTCCTGCCCATGGCCGAGATCCATCGCCTGACCCTGCTGAGCCCGGACGGGCTGCGCGAATCATTGGCCGCCTTGTTGGTGGGCATCCCGGGCCACCTGCGACGGGCCATGGATCAGCTGCGTCCGACCGCGGAGCTGGTGCCCCGGGTGCTGGTCTGCGCCGCCGCCGCCGCCGCCCGCGACGGGCGGCGCTACCTGCGTGAGCTGACCTCCAGTCGCTGGCTGGCCGATCAGTGCTGGGGCATCGGTGAGCTGATGACCCTGAGCGAGGCGGCCGGCGCGGCACTGGCCGGCTACGCGGATGCGCTGGAGGGCGAGATTTCAACCCGGGCGATGGCGCCGGCCGGTTGTGGTCCGGCTCACTTGCACTACCTGCTGACCCATCGTCACCTGCTGCCGGCGGATCTGGAGGTCTGCCGGGCGCTGATCGCGCGGCTTGAGGCCGAGACCGACGCGGTCGTCGGCGATGCGGGCGGGAGCAGTGCGCAAGCGCCCCGGGTGCGGTCGGCCAGCGCCGCCGAGACCCGAGATCAGTTCGTTCAGGTCTGCAAGGCCCTATCCGAGCGTTTGTCCCGTGAGGGGCCGATCAGTCTGCATCAGATGCCGCTGCGCGTGGTCGGCGGTCCGGTCTGTCCCCGTCCGCGGCACCTCGGTCGGGTCGACTATGTGGCGGATCTGCTCGGCGGCAGGGGCTTTTTGTACCTGCCCGACGGCGAACAGGCTTCGGGGCCGACGCCGGCGCAGATGCTGATTCGCTGCTTCACCGAAGGCTGGGGCGGGATGCACCTGCTGACCTTCGCCGGCGGCATGCCCGCGCGCTCGGTGCCGCGCCGGCTCGCCGGCAGCAGCAGCCTCAGCGGCGGCTGGTCGCTCTACTTCGCCGAGCATCTGGCAAACCGTCCCGGGGTGAGCGCCGATGAGCAGCGCGCGGTCCTGCTCGGGCGCCGTCGGGCCGTGGTTGCCGCGGCCGTGGACCTGGGGCTGCACATGGGCGACCTGTCCGCCGATCAGGGCGTCGAGCGGCTGCGCGCGGAGGGTTGGGACGCCGCCGCGGCGCTGGATGACGTCGCCGCCATCGTCCAGCATCCAGGCGATGCCCTGGCGCGGGTGCTGGGCTGGCAGCTGATCCGCCGGGTGCGGGACGTGCGGGCGCAGGAGGACGGCTTCGACCAGCGCCGATTCCACGACCAGTTGGTGACGCTGGGGCCGGTGCCTTTGACGGTGGTGCTGCGCTACAACCTGGGCACCGATGTGGCGCAGCGCGTCATCGCCGACGTCTGCGGCGCGGGGCGGTCGACAATCGCTTGAAAACGGCGCCGTGCGGGCGTACTGTGCGCCGCCTGTCCGGCCGGCGGGACAACGCTGCCGGTGATCATCTTGCGACCGGCGCGTGACCGGTGGATGTCTATGCCCAACCCCCTGAAGCGGTTGAAGCTGCAAGGCTTCAACAACCTCACCAAGTCCCTCAGCTTCAACATCTACGACATCTGCTATGCCGACTCGGCGGAGCAGCGCGCGGCCTACATCGCCTACATCGACGACGCCTACAACGCCGAGCGGCTGACGGCCATCCTGACCGACGTCGCCAACATCATCGGCGCGACCGTGCTCAATATCGCCCGTCAGGACTACGAGCCCCAGGGGGCGTCCGTCACCCTGCTGATCGCCGAGGAGCCCCCGCTCGGCGAGACCCTCTCGAATGCGGCGACCCCGGGGCCGCTGCCGGAGGCGGTGGTCGGCCACCTGGATAAGAGCCACATCACCGTCCACACCTATCCTGAGAGCCACCCGCACAGCGGGATCAGCACCTTCCGGGCGGATATCGATGTGGCCACCTGCGGCCTGATCTCGCCGCTCAAGGCGCTCAACTACCTGATCCACGCCCTGGAGTCGGACATCGTCACCATGGACTATCGGGTGCGGGGGTTCACCCGTGACGTGCGCGGTCGCAAGCACTTCGTCGACCACAACATCAGCTCGATCCAGAATTATCTGTCACGCGATACCAAGAACCGCTACCAGATGCTGGACGTCAACGTCTATCAGGAAAATCTGTTTCATACCAAGATGGTGGTCAACGAGTTCCGCCTCGACGACTACCTCTTCTGCATCCGTTCCAGCCAGCTGAGCGACAAGGATCAGGCCCGCATCCGCCGCCTGGTGCGCCGGGAGATGATGGAGATCTTCTACGGTCGAAACCTCAGCCGAGAGCCCGGCGAGGCCGATCTGTAGCCCCGCGCCGCTTCCGGCTCTCGGCGTTATACCCAGTACGTCCCCCGCGTCATCACCGTCGAGACCATCCGCATGGCGCCCTTCACCGGCTTCGGCAACTCGGCGCCCCCGGCGGCCCGGGCCACGTCGGCGTGGTGGATCTCGTCGGCCTTCATCTGCTCCAGGATGGCCCGGCTGCGGTGGTCGTCGCCGGGCACCCGGGCGATGTGCTCGTCGAGGTGGTCCTCGACCTGGCGCTCGGTCTCGACCACAAAGCCCAGGCTCCACTTGTCGCCGGCCAGTCCGGCGCCGGCGCCGAGGGCAAACGAGGCCGCGTACCAGAACGGATTGAGCAGGCTCTTGCGCCCGTCCAACTCCTTGATCCGCTCCTCGCACCAGGCCAGGTGGTCGCTTTCTTCCCGCGCCGAGCGTTCCATCTGCTCGCGCACGTCGGGCATCCGGGCGGTCAGCGCCTGGCCCTGGTAGAGCGCCTGGGCGCAGACCTCGCCGGTGTGGTTGACCCGCATCAGCCGGCCGACGTGGCGACGCTCGTCGTCGCTGAGGTCGACCTCCTCGAGCGACGCGCCCGGATTGCCGCGCCCGGTCACCAGCGGGCGGCCGAACAGCGTGCGCAAGGTCTGGTCCAGGTTCATCAAAACGTGGTCGATGGGGGTGTAGTCTCTGTTCATGGAGTTGCCTGCTCGGTTTAGGGTATCGGTTAGCGCCGGCCCCGCGTCATGTCGGGGGTGGGAGGGCCCGCGCGATCAGCTCCACCGGGTGGACCACCTCGACGTCCAGACCGGCGGCGTCGATCTCGGCGGCCAGATGCAGGGCGCAGCCGGTATTGGTCGTGACCAGGGTGCGGACATGGAGCGCGCGCAGATGGGCGATCTTATCCGTGGCCAGGGCATGGGCCGTGGCCGGATAGCGGATCAGATAGGTCCCCGCGGCGCCGCAACAAGTCTCGTTGCCGGCGAGCGGGATCGGCCGCAGCCCCGGGATCTTGGCCAGGAGGGCATAGATCGCCGCGGTGTCGCGCAGCACGTTGCGGTGCGAGCAGGGCTCGTGCACGGCGATGCGCTGATCGCAGGGGTGGAGCTCCAGATCCTCGGGCCAGGGCGTATCCACCAGCAGCCGGCAGAGCTCCACCGCGTCCATCGCACCATGCTCGCGCAGCTCGGCGACGCAGGCGCTCGCATAGCCGACGACGCGACGGTCTGCAAAGATGCGGCGATTGCGCTGCACATGCTCCTCCGCCGCGTCGGTGAGACCGTTGTGCCGATGCATGGCCCCGCAGCAGACCTGGCGGTCCGGGACCCGCACCCGCAGCCCCAGGCGCCGGAGCACTTGCAGCGCCGCCGCCGCGGTGGGCTGCTGCGTGCTTGTGGCGATGCAGCCGAGAAAGAGATCCACCTCGGGTCCGGGTGGGTTCGTCTTCGCAGGCATCGACGGCAAGGATTGCGGGGGCCGCAGCAACGCGCTGAGTCGGTGCAGCAGGGCGAGCCGCGGCGGGCGCAGCAGGCCGAGCGCGGCAGCTGCCCGGCCGATCCCGCTGCGGTGATAAAGCGCCGCCAAGCGCGCCAACCGCGGCAGCCGACGCCGATCGCTGAGCAGATCCAGCAGCGTTGCGGCCAGGCCGCGGGGCAGGGGCGGCTGCGCGGCGCGCTGCAATGCGCGGGCGCCGTCCATCAGCGTGCCGAACTGGACCATCGATGGGCAGACCGGCTCGCAGGCGCGACACTCCAGACAGTTGTCCAGATGTCGCGATAGCCGCGGCGAGGGCTCAAGCTCGCCCCAGAGCAGGCCCTGGATCAGGCTGACGCGACCGCGAGGCGATTCCGCCTCATCGTGCCGCAGCCGGTAGGTCGGACAGTGCGGCAAGCAGTAGCCGCACTTGACGCACTGGTCGGCAAGCCGCAGCAGCGACATCTCATCGTCCGACAGCTTGCGGCTGCCGTTGCCGAAGACCGGCGGGGCCAGGGGTGTTTCAAAGAGATCCAATGCGTTTCGCGTCTTCTGTGGGATGGGGCGTTGCCGGCATCAGCGCCGGGTCGTGCGGGCGTCGATGATCGTTTCGGTAGCGGCTGATCGGCCCTGGGGTCGACGCAGCCGTCGTCGGCAAGTGGGCCCGGGGCTTGGCGCAGCCGCGTCCTTGCCCCACCATCGACCAACCAGTCTGGACACCGCCAAGAGGCCGCTCGATGTCGTACTACCGTCACCATCTGTTCTTTTGCACCAACTCCCGCGACGACGGCAGCCAGTGCTGCGCACAGTGTAACGCCAAGGCGTCCCGGGACTACCTGAAGCAGCGTACCAAGGCCATGGGGCTCGCCGGCGCCGGCGGGATTCGGGTGAATACCGCAGGCTGTCTCGATCGGTGCGCGGAGGGGCCGACGATTGTCGTCTATCCGGACGCGGTCTGGTACACCTACATCGACAACGCGGACCTCGATGAGATCCTGCAAAGCCACTTGGTCGACGGCAAGCCCGTGGAGCGGTTGCGCCTGCCTGATCCACCCGCGAAGGATTGAGCCTCAGAGCGGTCAACTGCTCTTTCTAGGTTGAGCCGCCCGCGGCGCAACCGCGCCGCTGCGGGACCACTGCCGAGGGGCGAGAGCCATCGGCCGCGAAGGGGGTTGCGCCCCGAGGAGGACTTCGCTAATATGCGCGGTCTTTCGCGGCGGAAATTATTCTGACAGCCCCGCCGTTTCCGAATCTGAATTTTCCAAAACCTGCCGCCGTGGGCAAGGCACAGCCCACGACGGTCGGGAGCATTTTTTCCGCTCGGGCCAGCGCGATATGGCGACTTGGCCTCGCAGCAGCGATGGGAGCACACCAAATGACAACCGAAAGTGCAAAGCCTGCCGAGGTCCGTCGAGCCTGGTATCTGGTCGACGCCGAGGGCAAGACCCTGGGTCGCCTGGCTAGCGAGATCGCCCGTCGGCTGCGCGGCAAGCACAAGCCGCAATACACGCCGCATGTGGACACTGGCGACTATATCGTCGTGATCAATGCCGAAAAGGTCCGCGTGACCGGCAACAAGCTGAGCGACAAGATCTACTATCGCCACACCGGCTACATCGGCAATCTGCGCCAGACAAGCCTGTCGGATATGTTGGCAACCCATCCGGAGCGGGTCATCGAGTTTGCCGTCAAGGGCATGCTGCCGCACAATCCACTGGGCCGCGCGATGTATCGCAAGCTCAAGGTCTATGCCGGAACGGACCATCGCCATCAGGCGCAGCAGCCGCAGCCGCTGGAAATCTGAGCGCCCCGCGGCGCCTGCTCCGGGCCGGCCGCGCGTTATCATCCTAGAACCATCATCCAAGCACGATTCAACGTCTACGGAAACGCTTCATGTCGGAAATGCACTACGCCACCGGTCGCCGCAAGAGTTCGTCGGCAAGGGTGTTCCTGACCCTCGGGTCTGGTAACATCATGGTCAACGGACGGACCCTCGACCTCTTCTTCGGCCGCGAGACCGCGCGCATGGTCGTTCGCCAACCCCTCGAGGCCGTCGAGATGTTGGAGCGCATCGACCTCAAGGTCACCGTCACTGGTGGCGGTACTACGGGTCAAGCGGGTGCAATCCGCCACGGCATCGCCCGGGCGCTGGTCGACTTCGACGAGAAGCTGCGCGGGCCCATGCGCCAAGCCGGCTTCCTGACCCGCGACGCCCGTGAGGTCGAGCGTAAGAAGGTCGGTCTGCATAAGGCACGCAAGCGCCCGCAGTTCTCGAAGCGCTAAGAACGCGCCCAGCGCCCATGGCGGCATCGGCCCACGCCCTATCCGGGCTGGCGTTGTCGCCTCCGCGCAACTTGTTATTGGGGGATCGTCTAGTGGCAGGACAACGGACTCTGACTCCGTTAACCTAGGTTCGAATCCTAGTCCCCCAGCCAAATTTAAGCCCGCGTTATCGCGGGCTTTTTTGTGTCTCGAACCGTTTGACGCCGGCGGGGCGCTGCGCCCCGGTCAATAGGCCGGTTGCAGCTCCAAGGAGGGCGGCGCGGGCTGCGGCAGCTCGCAGCGCGGGGCCTGCTCGATGAGTTCCAGCCAGCTCTCTTCGGCTTGGCCTACGGCGTCAAGCAGGCACAGCGGGCCGGCGTTGCTGATCGCCCGTTGGCGCCAGGTGTTCGCCGTTGGCTTGTCTTGGCCGCGGCAGTCGTTGTGATGGGCGCAATCGTCGGCGTCTAGCTCGTCTTGGCGTTGTTGGCGAGCGACGTACTCGCGCATGCGCATTTCGGCCAGTTGGTTCGTGGATGTCATGGTGTCTGTCCTCCTTCGGGAACTGAACGGGTTGGTCGGGGAGCGGGCGCTTTGGGTGTCGTTATCTCGACCGCACCCCCGGGATGGACGCCTGCTTGTGGCAGGCTTAGACGACCTTAATGCTCGTCACCTCCTCCCCATCGGGGTCGGTCAGGTGCACCGCGCAGGCGATGCAGGGGTCGAAGCTGTGCACGGTGCGCAGGATCTCGATCGGCTGCTGCGGGTCGTGCAGCGCATGGCCGGCGAGTGCGGCCTCGTAGGGGCCTTGCTGATCCTGGCCGTCGCGGGGACCGGCGTTCCAGGTGCTGGGCACCACGGCCTGGTAGTTGGCGGTCTTGCCGTCTTCGATGACGATCCAGTGGCCGAGCGCCCCGCGCGGGGCCTCCATGTGGCCGACGCCGCGGGCTCGGCTCGGCCAGGTGGCCGGGTCCCATTTCTCGTCGTTGAAGGTCTTGACGTCGCCGGCGCGGATGTTGGCCAGCAGCTGGTCGTACCAGGTCTGCAGCGCATCGACCATGATGACGGTCTCGAGGGTGCGCGCGGCGGTGCGGCCCATGGTGGAGTACAGGGCCTCGATGGGCAGGTCGAGCTGGCCCAGGGTCTGGTCGACCAAGGACTTGGTCTGCTCGTTGCCGCTGGCGTAGAGCATCAGCACCCGTGCCAGCGGGCCGACCTCCACCGCCTTGCCGCGCCAACGCGGGGACTTGAGCCAGGAGTATTGGTTGTCCACGTCGAGCTGTTTGTACGGCGGCTCCGGGCCGGTGTAGGCGAAGGCGGTCTCGCCTTTGTAGGGGTGCAGGCCCTTGTCGTTGCCGTCGCTGTAGTCGTACCAGGCGCGGGCGACGTATTCCTCGATCTCGGCCTCGGCGTCCAGGTCCACCGGCTCGATGTGGCTGAGGTCGCGGTTCAGGATGACGCCGGCGGGGACCAGATAGGATTCGGGATCGCCGAAGCCCTTGGCCGGGAAGTCGCCGTAGGTCATGAAGTTGCCGACCCCTTCGCCCTGCTTGAACCAGTCCTTGTAGAAGCCCGCGATGGCGATGGTGTCGGGGTGGTAGACCTGCTCGACGAAGCCGCGCATCTGCTCGATGATGTTGCGCACCCGCTCGAGGCCCACCACATCCACGGCAGTGCCGGCCTGCTTGCCGGAGTCGAGGCTGATGGCGCAGGGCATGCCGCCGACGCAGAGGTTGGGGTGTGGGTTCTTGCCGCCGAAGATGGCGTGCAGCTCGGCCACGTCGCGCTGCCAGGCCAACGCATCCAGATAGTGGGCGACGGCCATCAGGTTGGCCTCGGGGGGCAGCTTGTAGCCCGGGTGGCCCCAGTAGCCGTTGGCGAAGATGCCGAGCTGGCCGGCCTCGACGAAGCCCTTCAGGCGCTGTTGTACGTCGCTGAAGTAGCCGGGCGAGGACTTGGCGTAGCCGCTGATGGATTGGGCCAGCGCCGATGTCGCTTTCGGGTCGGCGTTCAGGGCCGAGATGACATCGACCCAGTCCAGCGCGTGCAAGTGGTAGAAGTGCATGACATGGTCGTGCACGTACTGGGCGCCGATCATCAGGTTGCGGATCAGCTCGGCGTTGGGCGGGATCTTGTAGTCCAGCGCATCCTCGACCGCGCGCACGCCGGCCATGCCGTGCACCAGGGTGCAGACGCCGCAGATGCGCTGCACGAAGGCCCAGACCTCGCGCGGGTCGCGGCCTTGGACGATGGTCTCGATGCCGCGCACCATGGTGCCGGAGGAGTAGGCCTGCTCGATGGTCCCGCCGTTCATCTGCGCCTCGATACGCAGGTGGCCCTCGATGCGGGTGACGGGATCGACGACAACGCGGGTGCTCATGCCTGCGCCCCCTTGGCCGCGCCGACCGGCTCATCGGGCAGGTGGTCGGCGACCAGCTCCACCAGGCTGTCGACGCGCTTGTTCCAGTGGTTCTTCTGGCGACCGGCCTCGAAGTTCAGCCGGCAGCTGGCGCAGCTGACCACCACCGCCTCGGCCCCGCTGTCGTCCACTTGGCGGAGCTTGATCTTGAACGACTCGTCGCGCAGCCGCGTGGCCCGCTCCAGCAGGAAGATGCCGGCACCGCCGCCGCAGCACCAGTTGTATTCCTTGTTGGCCGGCATCTCGACGAAGTCCGCGTCCATGGCCTTGAACAGCTCCCGCGGCTCGTCGAAGGCACCGCCGCGCCGACCGGTCTTGCAGGGGTCGTGATAGGTGACCTTGCCCTTGAGCGGCGTCAGCTTGAGCTTGCCGTCGCGGGCCTGGCGGCCCAGGAACTCGGAGATATACATCATCTCGAAGGGCAGCGCTTCGCCACGCACCATCGGGTTCCAGCGCAGCGCGGGGTAGGCGTGGCCGCACTCGGCGATGAGCAGGGTCTTGGCCCCGATTGCGCGGGCGCGGGCGATGATCGGGTCGATCTGGTGGCGCCAGAGGCTCATGTCGCCGGAGAGCAGCCCGAAATTGGCGCTCTCGAAGGCGTCGGAGCACATGGTCCAGTCCACGCCCAAGTGGTTCATGACCCTGGCCGTGGCCAGCAGACCGTTGCCGTTGGCGACCAGATCGACGGCCGAGGACAGCACCATGATGTCGGCCTGGGGCTTGTCGAGCGGGATCTCCACGCCGAAGTTGTCGCGGATGGTGGCGATGGTCTTGTTCAGCGACTCGGCCGAGGCGCCGAACACCGTGCCCCGGTGCTTCTGCTCCATGTGCAGCGCGGCCAGCTCCGGCGGCACCAGCTCCGCGGCCACCAGGGCGCTGCGCAGGTGGTGGACCAGGGATGCGGTGTCGATGCCCATGGGGCAGACCATGGTACAGCGCCCGCATTCGGAGCAGGAGTCGTAGACCAGTTCCTGCACCTCCTCGAAGTCCTCGAGCGTGATCTCGCGCGTGGCCAGCTTGTAGAGCCAGCGCAGGGGGCCGACCTCGCGTTGGTAGACGCGCCGGTACAGGTCCATCTTGCGCATGGGCGCGTACTTGGCCTCGCCGGTGGCGACGAAGTAGTGGCAGGCGTTGGTGCATTGGCCGCAGTGGATGCAGCTCTCGAGCCATACGGCCTCGTCGGCGTTGGTCTCTTCGATCAAGGTATCGATGGCCCGGTGCAGGCGCCGCGCGTCGGGCATGGTCGGCTTGGGCGCCATCTCGCGCAGCATGCCGATCTGGCCGGCAAAGCCCTGGGCGACTTGGTCGAAGCTCGGGAACACGGGGGTGGCGGTGGTGCTGCTCATATCCGGACCCCCTTATGGGCGTAGGTGATGCCGCTCTGGGCACGGGAGAACAGGAACCAGAAGGCGTGCATCAGCTTGCTGAACGGGAAGTAGGCGAACAGCAGCGCGGCGCTCAGGATGTGCAGCGCGAGCAGGGTCTCGTAGCGCAGGCCCACATGGGCGAAGGCCATCAGCCCGGTCAGCAGCGGCAGCAGGACCACCACCCAGGTGATGTAGTCGCCGACGGTGGAGTTGTAGATCGCGGGTTTGCTCAGGCGCCGCCCGATCAGCCCGATCAGCGAGGCCAGGGCGATGGTGCCGAGCGCCACGCCGATGAAGTTCGGCACGCCCGGCCAGGACAGGCCGGTCAGACCGGTGATGAACTCGATGTGCGGGACGATCAGCAGGACGACACCCAGGGTGGCGAGGTGAAACAGATAGGCCAGCACGGTCTGGTAACGGGTGGTGGTGCGGAACTCGTCGCTGGGCCAGGAGCGGCTGAAGACGGTGCGGTAGCCCTTGAAGTTGCCGAAGGCATCGCGGGGGCGGGAGAGGTCGGCGCCGCGGGTCAGCGCCAGCACGCCGAGCAGACGCCAGCAGACGCCGGCCGCGAGGATGATCAGTGATGCGTGTATCGCCGGGCCGCGGGCGAATTCGAGCAGGGTCATGAGGGGGCTCCTCCAGACGGGCAGTTGGGGTAATCGATCTCGTTGTTGTGGCGGCGGGTGCGGTCTTGCGGCCTCGCCGTTATCGTTGTTCGCGCTTGTCGGGATGACCGTGCAGCGCCGATCCATCCCGAGGTCTTCGAGGCGCTACTGCGTCGCCGGGTCCTCGGCGTCGAGCTTGGCCTTTTTCCTGCGGGCCGCTATCGCCGCCCCGGCACCGATGGCGGCACCGGCCACGGCCGCCGCGCCGAGCTTGGCGCCGTCGCCGAACTGGCCTTGGGGGACGGACTGGTAGATGCCCCCGGCATCCCAGAAGCGCGGCTCCGAGCAGCCGATGCAGCCGTGACCGGACTGGATCGGGAAGCTCACGCCCTGGTTCCATTTGAGGTTGGCGCAGGCGTTGTAGGTGGTCGGCGCCTTGCAGCCGAGCTTGTACAGGCACCAGCCCTTGCGCGCGCCCTCGTCGTCGAAGGTCTCGGCGAACTTGCCCTGGTCGTAGAACGGGCGGCGGTAGCAGCGGTCGTGGATGTTCTCGCCGAAGAAGGCCAGCGGACGCCCCAGGTGGTCCACCTCGGGCAGCGCACCCATGGTCAGGTAGTGGGCGATGACGCCGGTGATGGCCAGCGGCATCGGCGGGCAGCCGGGGATGTTGATGATGGGCTTGTCGGTGATGATGTCGCCCACGGGCACGGCGTTGGTCGGGTTGGGCCGGGCCATGGGCAGGCCGCCGTAGGCCGAGCAGGTGCCGATGTTGAGGATGGCGGCGGCGTCCTTGGCGCAGTCCTTGAGCATCTGCAGGTTGCTGATGCCGGCGATGGTGGAGCAGTGCTCGGTCAGCGGGATCGAGCCGTCGACCAAGAGCAGATACTTGCCTGCGTTCTCGTGCTGGGCCTGCTCGCGGGCGTGCTCGGCGGCGTCGCCGGAGGCGGCCTGCAGGGTGTGGTGGTAGTCCAGCGAGATGAAGTCGAAGATCAGGCCCTCGACGGTCGGCGCGTGGGAGCGGGTCAGGGCCTCGGTACAGCCGGTGCACTCCTGAAACGACAGCCAGATCACCGATGGTCGGCGGGCGCCGGAGAGGGCCTCGGCCATGGCCGGCACCACGGTTGCCGGCAGCGCCAGCAGCGATGCGGTGGTGGCGCAGAACTTCATGAATGCGCGACGGCTTACCCCTTGGCTGCGCAACAGTCCGCCTAAGCTCGGGCCGCTGGGGCCTGTGTCATTCGCCATGAATGTCCTCCGGGGATGGTGGTTGTCTTCGTGCTTCACCAGCCTAGTTGACTGGTGCCGAATGCGCTTGTTTTCAGGGGTCGTGAAAACCCCAATAGCGCGCTTCGGTGGCGCTGATTATCGTTTTTCGGTGATGCCGCAAACGGGCCGGCGCTTGACAATTCGCATTGATTTTTATGGCATTTTGCGAAATTTAGGTCGTTGTTTTTTTGTGTTTAACTATATAAGAGTATGATAAATATCGCCATTGCTGACTGGGTGTCGTTCTTGCGGGGCGCGCTCCAGCGGCGCTGGCGTCGAGATTTTTTACCATGTCCGAATCCTTTATTGATTGATCAAGATCAAACAATGGTTGGTCTCAAGCGCTGTTTAATCCTGATAAAGACGCTCTGTATTGGTCTCTCCATAAGCGCGTCTTGGTCGCCGTCATTACCTGATTCCTATTCCCTTTTTTGGTGGATTTCTAATACAGGTAAATAAGAAAGTGATGGAATAGCGGACCCCAAGCCCCGGGGGAACGCCTTTGCGCTGGGCAAAAAAAACCCGCGGGCCGCCGGATGGGCGGCGCCGCGGGTCGTTCCGGGCGCGGTTGTCGGTCGGCTTAGGCGACCAGGTTGTAGCCGATGGCGACAAGGCCGAGTGCGATGACGGCGATCGAGATCAGCTCACCGCCGGTGAGCGCTTTCAGGATGGTCAAGTACTTCATTGCAGCAGACCTCATGCAGGTATTTGTGGGGGCCGGTCCCGAGGCGGGAGCGGCGTGCGCCGTGGCCAGGGGGAGATCCTGGTCAAGCCTCCCGGCCAGATCGGCTGTCAGCCGTACTGCCATGGCGGGCAAGCATGTCAGCAAGTTAGCGTATTCTTAAATGCTTGACAATGACAAAAGGCGGCTTCCAAACAATGCTTTGGCGCTCGCGTCGATACGCATTTCGTCCTTAGTCAAGGTTCAGAAACAAGTGGTGCAGACGCAACCACGAAACGGCCAATCCAAAGGTTCTGCGAGCGGGCGTCTGCACCACTTGTTTTTGAACCGATCCTTAGTGCCCAGGGCGAGGGCCGGTGCGGGGCGTCGTGAAGCGCCGCAATTGCTGCAAGTCGCCAACCGCGCGTAGACTACTGCCGTCTTTCCTCTCAAGGGGCGTGCGGGCCACCGATCGGTCCGGCTGCATCGCCTGTTGCCGATGTCTTGCGTCCGCGCTGACGGCTGCTTCGGCCTGAACCGGTGATCAGGCGTCCGGGCTTCCGAGGCCCGCGCCCGGGATGTTTCGATGATCCGTTCACGCTGCTTGGCGTCCCGTCGTCGTCGGCTGTGCCTGCGGCCGGGGGGCGGGATCGAGGTCGCGACGATCAGGGGTGTGATGGGCTGCTCAGTGGTAGCATGGTCGACCCGATAAGCTGAGCTAATAGTAAGGTCTGGGTCTGCCCCGACACCGGGGTGCTGACAGACCTCCGTTTGGATACTTTAGAGACATGATACGCAGTGAACGGACCGATATCCTCGAAACGATCGCGCAGTTGCTCTCGGACCTTGGCGACGCTCTCGACGAGGACGGATTGGACGACGGGGTTGACGACGGTACCTGGCTGATCGCCGATCTCGGCCTGACCTCGGTGGACTTCATCGACCTTTTCGTCGCCATCGAGAAGGCGTTCCGCAAGACGATCGGCTTCCACGACCTGCTGATGGTCGACGGTCGGTATATCTCCGACCTCAGCGTGGGCCAACTCGCCGATTTTTTGGTCCCGCGCCTGAACGCCTCCGGGTCAGCGCCGAGAGCGGCGCAGGCCCCGGTTGCATCCGCCTCGGTCGGCGGGCCCGGGGTCGACGCCGATGCCATCCATCGCTTCGGTCGCATCCTGCCGGAGCCCAGTCCGGTCGATGATCCGGTGCGCAAGCACAAGCGGGTGCTGTTCCTGCTGTCGCCGCCGCGCTCGGGCTCGACCCTGATGCAGATCGTGCTGGCCGGCCATCCGCGCCTGTTCGCGCCGCCGGAGCTGCACTTGCTCTGGTTTCGGGATCTCAAGCAACGGCGCTTGCTCTACTCCCATGCGAGCAACCGACACTTGGTCAACGGCACCATTCGGGCGATGATGGAACTCGACGGTCTGAGCGTCGAGCAGGCGACGGCCTTCATGCAGCGCTGCGAAGACGAGGGGATGCTCGCCCGGGACTTCTACGGCATGCTGGAGGCGCGGCTGGGTGATCGACTGCTGGTGGACAAGACCCCGTCCTACGCCTATTCGCAGGAGGTCCTCAGCCGCTGCGAGCGGTACTTCCAGGATCCGGTCTACCTGCATCTGGTGCGCCACCCCGGCGGGATGGTGCGCTCCTTCAGTGATGCCAAGATGGACCGCACGCTCCCTTTCATGATGCGTCATGAGGACGAGTTTACACGCGGCCAGTTCGCGGAGCTGGCCTGGCTGTTCTGTCATCGCAACATCTTGGAGCTCCTTCAGGGGGTGCCGTCGCATCGCCATTACCGTGTCCACTACGAGGCATTGGTCAACGACCCGAAGGCCACCGTCGAGGGCGTCTGCCGCTTTCTCGATATCGAGTTTCTGCCGCAGATGATCGAGCCTTACGAGGACAAGGACGGCCGTATGGCCGATGGTGTCGCATCCGCCTCGCAGATGAGCGGCGATCTGAAGTTCCACCTCTACAACCGCATCGAGCCCTCCGCCGCGGACCGCTGGCGGCACTACCTTTCCGAGGACGATCTCGGTGAGGAGACCTGGCGGCTGGCCGAACGACTGGGTTATCAAAAGGGGCAGTGAACGTGGTCTGTGGGGCGGAGGGCTCCGATCGGAGCCCCGTGCGCTTCGTCCATCCGGAGCCCCGGCCGGGACTGCGGCAGCGGGATTTCGAGCGCATCGCGGAGAACGGCTTCGGCGACGGCAACAACGGCTATGCCTATTCGGCGGCCTGGTTCAAGAACCGCCTGTTCATCGGCACGTCGCGGGCCAACCTGTGCCTGCTCAAGTTCGCCATGCCGTTCGTCAGCATCAACGTGTGGCCGGTGGATTGTCCCTACGAAAACTACACCCCGGAGTTCGAGCGCACCTCGGCGCGCGGCGAGATCTGGCGCTACGATCCGCTGCTCGATCATTGGCAGCGCTGCTACCAGGCCCCGTTCCTGCGCGGCCGGGACGGCTCGACCTTCGCGCGCGATCTCGGCTATCGGGTGATGGCCGTGTTTCAGGGCGAGTCGGACTCGGAGCCGGCGCTGTACGTCGTCAGCTGGTCGCGCTCGCGGGGCTTCGGTCCCGATGTGCTGCGCTCGCGCGACGGCGAGACCTTCGAGACCATGCCCAATCCGCGCTTCAAGAGCGATGATCCGAATCTGGTGGTGACCGCGATTCGCACCCTGGTGCCGTTCAAGGGGCGCTTGTTCACCGCGCCGACCGGTGCCAGCCAGGGCAATGTCAACGCCGCCTACTGCTCGCTGATCTTCGAGACCCGAGACCCGGCCAGCGGTAGCTGGCAATCGGTGAATCACCCGGGTTTCGAATCTCCGCCGGAGGTCATCGTCGTCTACGAGATGGCGGTTTGCCACGGCTACCTGTATGCGGGGACCGGTGGGCTGAACGGGTTTCAGGTCTGGCGCACCCGAGCCGAGGGCGATCCGCCCTACCACTGGGAGAAGGTGATGTCGCGCGGTGCCGGGCGCGGTGCGCTGAACCAGGGCGTCGTGAGCATGTATCCGTTCAAGGGCTGTCTCTACATCGGCACGGGTATCCAGAACGGCGGCTACGATCACCGCAACAAGGTCGGCCCCGCCGCCGCCGAGGTCATCCGACTACATGAGAACGGCGCTTGGGACATCGTCGTCGGCAACGCACGAGACGGCAAGGAGCCCATCAGCGCCATGGGCGCCGGCTTCAACAACTATTTCTGCGGCTATATTTGGCGCATGGGTGTGCACGACGACTGGCTCTACGTGGGCACCCTCGATTGGACCGTCATCCTGCGTTACTCCGGCGTGGAGCGGAAGCCCCAGCAATCGGCCCGCATCCTGGCGGCGGCGGGTGTCGAAGACTTCGTGCGGCACCAGGCCGGCTTTGATCTGTGGCGTACCTATGACGGCGAGAACTGGGTGCCGGTGACCCGCTCCGGCTTCGACAATCCGTTCAACTACGGTTGTCGCAATATTGTCTCCACGCCCCACGGGCTGTTCATCGGCACGGCGAATCCGTTCGGACCGCGAATCGCGGTGCGGCGTGCGGGGGAGTGGGAATATCAGGATAATCCCCGCGGCGGCCTGGAGGTGCTGCTCAGCCGTTCGAGCGCGAGCCGCGCCGGACGGCGCGGTGGCGCGCTCGCCAGCGGGGGCTGAAGGAAAGTGATCGGCCCGGGCAGTGGGCCGTTGAGGTGGCCGTCCGCCTATCGACTCATCCGGCGCGCAGCTTGGTGACTCGATGAACGGACGGCTAATAGATTTATTGCTCCAAGGCCGGGAAGTGTTGTCATGCAGACCTTCGATCAGTTCACCTGTCTAACGCTGAGCCCGCTGGGCCTCTCCACCGAGATCGCGTTGGCGAGCGTCCGCGCCGGCGGCGTGGCCGTGCTGGATGCCGAATTCTGCCGTCGGGTCGATACCGCCCGGGCGGGCTTGGCGCAGCTGCTGGGGTTGCTGCGGACCGAGCACCACATCGGCCTGCGACTAACGCTGTCCCAGCTGCACGACGAGCGCTTCGTGGCGTTGCTCGATCTGCTCGCCGAGCGCCCGCACTGGCTGGTGATCTGCGCCGGGCAAGGCGACCTGTCGGCCGAGCCGGCGCCCGGGGAGCTTGCGCGCCCGCACCGCCGGGTGTTGCTGGAGGTGACCGACGCGAGCCGGCAGCAGCGGCTCGAAGCCTTCGGCGAGCAGGTCGACGGCCTGTTGGCCAAGGGTCACGAAAGCGGCGGCTGGGTCGGGGAGGAATCCGCCTTTGTCCTCACGCAGCGGTTGATCAGTGCCCAATCGCTGCCGGTCTATGTGCAGGGGGCGATCGGCCCCCATGCGGCGGCCGCCTGCCGTGGCGCCGGGGCCGCCGGGGTTGTGCTCGACGACCTGCTGCTGATGATGCCGGAATCGCCGCTGCCGCTGTCCTGGCGCGAGCAATTGTCGGGCGTCAGCGGCCAGGATGCTGCCGCGCTGGGGGGGCGCGGACGCTGGCTGCGGGTGCTGATGCGCCCGGGCCTTGAGGGCGCCCAACGCCTGCGCGCCCTGGTGGTGGCGGACGATTCGGATGGCTTGCCGGACGCGGCCGCGAGCCTGGTCGGCTGGGGTGAGCCCGATGTGCTTGCATGGCCGATGGGGCAGGGGGTCGGCCGGGCGGCATGGGCGCGGCAGCAGTTCAAGACCACGGGCCGCCTGGTGCAGGCGATACAGACCCGCGGCCAGGCATCGCTGGAACTGGGCCGGCGCCTGCGGGTGCTTCGCCCCGGCGGCCCGTTGGCGGAGTCCCACGGCACCGAGTTCCCGATCGTCCAGGGACCCATGACCCGAGTCAGCGACACGGCCGCGTTCGCCGATGCAGTGGCGCGGGCCGGCGGCCTGCCCATGGTCGCCTTAGCGCTGATGCGGGGCCCTGCGGTGGAGGAGGTGCTGAGTGCGACTCGGGAACTGCTCGGGGAGCGGTCCTGGGGCATCGGCATCCTCGGCTTCGTGCCCGCGGATGTGCGCGAGGCGCAGCTGGAGGTCGCGCTGCGCATCAAGCCGGGCTTTGCATTGATTGCCGGCGGTCGCCCCGATCAGGCGGCGCGGCTGGAGCGCGCGGGCATTGCCTCCTATCTGCATGTACCCACGCCGAATCTCGCGCGGGTCTATCTCGATCAGGGTGCACGGCGCTTCGTGTTCGAGGGCCGGGAGTGCGGCGGCCATGTCGGGCCGCTGAGCAGCTTCGCGCTCTGGGACGCGATGGTCGATACGCTGCTTGATGCGGTGCCCGCGGCGGTCTGGCCCGAGCTGCACCTGCTGTTCGCCGGCGGTATCCACGACGCGCGCTCGGCGGCCATGGTCGAGGCCCTGACCGCGCCCCTGGCGGAGCGGGGCGCGAAGGTCGGCGTGCTCATGGGCACCGCCTATCTGTTCACCGAAGAGGCGGTGGCGAGCGGGGCGATCGGCAACGGCTTCCAGCAGCAGGCCCTGGCCTGCACCGACACCGTGACCCTCGAGACCGGCCCCGGCCACGCCTCGCGCTGCGCCGTGACCCCGTTCGCCGAGGAGTTCTTTGCCACCGACCGGCGTTTGCGCGCCGAGGGGCGGGACGCGGCGGAGGTCTCGCGCACCCTCGACGCGCTCAGCCTCGGTCGGCTGCGCGTCGCCACCAAGGGTATCCTGCGGCGTGGGGACGCGCTGCTGCGCGTGGACGCGCAGACCCAGCTTCAGGACGGGATGTACATGATCGGCCAGGTTGCGGCGTTGCGCGACCGGGTCGTTTCGATGCGTGATCTACACGCATCGGTCTGCCCGCCGATGGACGCGGCTGCGGCCGAGGATCTCGGCGAGGTTGCCGTGTCCGCCCGCGCCGCGGCCCCGAGCGACGTCGCCGTGATCGGTATCGCCACCATCCTGCCCAAGGCCCGGGAGCCCGAAGAATTCTGGGCCAACATCGTCGGCCAAGTCGACGCGATTGTGGAGATCCCTCCCGAACGCTGGGACTGGCGGCTGTACTACGACGCCGATCCCAAGGCCCGCGACAAGAGCTATTCCAAGTGGGGTTGCGTCCTTGAAGATGTGCCCTTCGATCCGGGCCGCTTCGGCATCCCGCCGAAGTCGTTGCCGGCCATCGACCCGATCCAGCTGCTGGGGCTGGAGGTGGTGCGCCGGGCGCTGGACGACGCCGGCTTGGCCGACGGCGACTTCGATCGCGAGAGCACCTCGGTCATCTTCGGCTACAGCGGCGGTCTCGGCCAGCTCGGCGAGCGCTACGTGGCCCGCACCGAGCTGTTCGGACGCATCGATGATCCCAGCGGCGCCAGTCTCGAGGGGCTGCCGGAGTGGACCGAGGACTCGTTCCCGGGGCTGCTGCCAAATGTGGCCGCCGGGCGGGTTGCCAACCGCTTCGATCTGGGGGGGGCCAACTTTATGGTGGACTCCGCCTGTGCGTCGTCGCTGACCGCCATCGACGTTGCCGTCGCGCAGCTGGAGAGCGGGCGCTGCGAGCTGGTGATCGCCGGCGGCCTCGATACCAAGCTCTCCGCCTTCGGCTACCTGTGCTTCTCCAAGACCCCGGCGATGACCCCGCAGGATCGGCCGCATCCGTTCGACGCCGAGGCCGACGGCATCCTGCTCGGCGAGGGCGTCGCCGCCGTGGTGCTGAAGCGCCTCGATGACGCCGAGCGCGATGGCGATCACATCTATGCGGTGATCAAGGCGGCGGCCAGCTCCAGCGACGGCAAGGCCCTCGGCCTCACCGCACCGCGCACCATGGGGCAGCTCCGGGCCTTCCGGCGTGCCTACGACAAGGCCGGCTTCAGCCCCGCGAGCATCGGCTTCTACGAGGCCCACGGCACCGGCACGCGGGTCGGTGATCAGACCGAGGTCCGGTCCGTCACCGAGGTGCTCGCAAGTGCGGGCGCGGCCCCCGACGCCTGCGCCGTGGGCTCGGTCAAGGTCCTGATCGGCCACACCAAGAGTACGGCGGGGGTTGCGGCGCTGATCAAGGCGACCCTGGCCCTCTACCATCGCACGCTGCCGGCGCAGCCCGGCGTGACCGATCCACTGCCGGAGCTGAAGGACCCGCAAAGCCCGGTCTACCTGTTGAACCAGCCGCAGCCCTGGCTGATGGCCGGCGATGCGCCGCGGCGCGCGGGCGTGAGCGCCTTCGGCTTCGGCGGTGCCAACTGTCACTGCGTGGTGGAGGAGTATCGCGGTCGAACGCGACTGCCGGTCGCCGGCGGCACGGCCTGGCCCCATGAGCTGGTGCTGCTCTCGGCGGCGGACCGGCCCGCGCTGGCCGACCTGGCCATGGCTCTGCACGATCGGCTCGGGGCCTGCGCGTCGCCGCCGGCGCTGCGCGACATCGCCTTCAGCGCGGCCAGCGGCGGGGGCCGCGGGCCGATGCGCCTGGCGCTCGTGGTCGACGACAGCCGCGCGCTGATCGAGGCGCTCAAGCTTGCGTCGGGGCATCTGCGCGGGGATCGCGACCGGCCGCTGCCGCCGCACATCCGCGTCGGCGAGGCGGCGGCCCCGGGCAAGGTCGCGTTCCTGTTCCCCGGCCAAGGCGCTCAATACGTCGGCATGGCGCGTGAGGCGGCGCTCTATTGGGAGCCCATGCGCGGCGCTCTGGAGGCGGCCGATGTGCAGCTTGCCGCCGACCTGCCCCAGCGGCTCAGCCGGTATCTGATGCCGGCAGGGCTGTTCGGCGACGGGGCGGTGGAGGCGGCGGAGCAGGCGCTGACCGCCACGGCCATTGCCCAGCCGGCCCTCGGTGCGGTCGAGGCGGGCTACCTGCAGATCCTGCTCGCGCTCGGCTTGCGCCCGGACATGACCGCCGGTCACAGCTTCGGCGAGCTGGTGGCGCTGCATGCGGCCGGCGTCTTGTCCCACGCCGATATGCTGCGGTTGGCTCGGGTCCGCGGTGAGTCGATGGCCGAGGCCGGTCGCGCGAGCGGTGGCGCCATGGCCGCGATCAACGCCCCGCGGGACCAGGTCGAGGCGATGCTCACGGGCACAGAGGTGGTGCTCGCCAACCATAATGCGCCCTCCCAGGCGGTGATCTCGGGTGCCGCGGCCGGGGTCGAGCAGATGCTCGCTCAGCTGAAGGCCGCCGGCATCCGTGGGCGTCGCCTGGCGGTCTCCGGTGCCTTCCATTCGCCGCTGGTGGCGAGCTCTCAGGGGCGGCTGAGCCAGGAGATCGCCGCGCTGCCCATGGCCGCTCCGGCCCTGCCGGTCTACTCCAACATCAATGCCGAGCCCTATGCCGAGGACGGCGAGGCGGTGCGTCACCAGCTCATGGGGCATCTGCTGAGCCCGGTGGAGTTCCTGGCCCAGATCGAGGCCATGTATGCGGCGGGTGCACGTTGGTTCGTCGAGGTGGGCCCGAAGAGCGTGCTCACCGGACTGGTCGGGCAGATCCTGGCGGATCGGGCCCATCTTCGGGTCGCCGTCGACGGTAACGGCGGCGGCCTGCGCGGCCTGCTCATGGCCCTGGCCGGCCTGTTCGCCGAGGGCGCCGACCTGAATTGGATGGCCGCCTACGCGGGACGCGAGGGTCGGCGACTCTCGTTGCCCGATCTCCCGGAGTTGGAGGAAGTCCGCGGTCCCGCGGCCAATTGGCTCGTCAACGGCGGTGGTGTGCGCGCCGTCGGCGAGTCCCGCCCAGTCCATATTGCACGCCGCATCCGGCCCGCGGGCGCGGGCGAGCAGACGGCGCGGGTCGATCCGCACCCGCCGGCTGCGTCACCAGGAGACGAGCTCACCGCCATGTCCAAGGTCCCAACATCCGCATCGGTCAACGCCGCGGCGGGCGCGTTTGCCCAGACCCCCTCGGCCAGCGGGTATCCGTTGCCTACATCGAGCGCGGCGCTGTCGGCCTATCAGGCCTATCAAGAGACCATGCGCCAGTTTCTGCGGCTGCAGGAGCAGGTCATGGCCCAGTATCTGGGCGGCGGGGCCGGTGTCGGCGCGTCCGTGGAGGTCGGGGCCGCGCTGCCGCTGCCGAGCGCCGGGACGACGACTGCCGAGACCGTGCCGCCGGAGCCGCCGTGCGCTGCCGAGGCGGCGCTGCCGCCGGCACCGGCAGCCGCGGGGCCGGCCCTCGACCGACAGGGGATTGTGGATCTGCTGGTCGCCGTGGTCAGCGACTGCACCGGCTATCCGCCGGAGATGCTCGGACTGGAGCAGGACCTGGAGGCCGAGCTCGGTATCGACTCGATCAAGCGCGTGGAGATCCTCGGCGGCGTCGAGAAGCGGCTGCCGTCGGCGCTCGCCGCGGCCATGTCGGCGCACATGGAGCGCTTCACCCGGGTCAAGAGCCTGGACGCGCTTGCCGAGACCTTGCTGAGCGTTGCCCCCGAGCCGGCCACGGCACCGGCACCCGGCGAGGAGATGCCTGCCGCCGCGCCCGCGCCGGTGGCCCTCGATCACCAGGCATTGGTGGCCGTGCTGGTGGCCGTGGTCGCCGACTGCACCGGCTATCCGCCGGAGATGCTCGGGCCGGATCAGGATCTGGAGGCCGAGCTGGGGATCGATTCGATCAAGCGCGTGGAGATCCTGGGCGGCGTGGAGAAGCGGCTGCCGCCGGCGCTCGCCCACGCCATGTCCGTACAGATGGATCGCTTCACCCGGGTGAAGAGCCTGAACGGGCTGGCCGAGACCCTGGCGAGCGTTGCGCCCCCGTCGGCTTCGGCCCCGGCGCGGACCGAGGCGGCCATGCCCGCCGCCCTCGATCACCCGGCTCTGGTCGCGCTGTTCGTGGACGTGGTCGCCGACTGCACGGGCTATCCGCCGGAGATGCTCGGGCTGGACCAGGACCTGGAGGCGGACCTGGGGATCGACTCGATCAAACGGGTCGAGATCCTGTCCGGCGTGGAGAAGCGTCTGCCGGCAGCACTGGCCCGGCCCATGTCCGCGCAGATGGAGCGCTTGACCCGGGTAAGGAGTCTCAATGCGCTGGCCGCAACGGTCCTCGAAGCCGCCGACGCCATGGTGTCCGCCGCGCCGAGCCCCACCGAATCGACCACGGATGCCCGCGCTCAGCCGACCGCGGCACAAGCACTACTGGACCGCTTCGTAATGCGCGCCCAGCCGGTGCCGTTGCCGCCGCTGCGCGAGCCCTCCGCGCTGGCGGGGCTGGTGCTGATCGCGCCGGACCCCCTCGGTGTCGGCGAGGCCCTGGCCAAGCGTCTGGGCGAGGCCGGGATTACCTCCGCCCTGCTGAGCGACGCGGCCCTCGAGGAGCCGCAGCGCCTGGGCATGGAGCTCGATCGGCTGCGCGCCGGCGGCACCCCGGTGACGGCCCTGGTGCACCTGAGCGGTCTGGCACCCGGCGCCTTGCCGGAGGATCTGCAGACCTGGCGCCGGCAGACGCGGCGGCAGGTCAAGAGCCTGTTCCACCTGCTGCAAGGCTGTGCCGCGGATCTGCGCGGGAGCGGGGGTCAGGTCCTGGCGGCCTCGCTGCTGGGCGGCTACTACGGTCGCGATGGCGCGTTGGGCCCCGGCTTGCCGGTGGGTGCCGGCAGTGCCGGCATACTCAAGACGATCGCCCGCGAGTGGTCTGTGGTGCGGGTGCGCAACGTCGATTTCGACGCCGCCCCGGCCGACACCATCGCCGAGCGTCTGTTCAACGAGCTGTTGGCCGCCGATGAGGATGCGGAGGTTGGCTATGCCAACGGCGTTCGCCTCGTGTTCAGCCCCGCGAAAGAGCCGCTGGATGCAACCGGACCCAGCTTGGTCGATATGGATCCGGATTGGGTGGTTCTGGCCCTCGGCGGCGCCCGCGGGATCACCGCCGAGGCGCTCAAGGAGCTGGTCCTGCCGGGCATGCGGCTGGTGCTTGTCGGCCGCAGCAGCCTGGAGCAGGCCGAATCCGAGCTGACGCGCGGTATCGATGACACGGCCGAGCTGCGCAGACGGCTGATCGGCGAGGCCGAGGGGCGCGGTACGCGGCCGACGCCGGTGGAGATCGATCGCCTCATCGGCAAGCTGCGGCGAATTCGCGAGATCCGTTCCAACATCGAGGCCCTGGAGGGGCTCGGCGCGACGGTCGAGTATCACGCCGCCGACATCGGCGATGCGGACGGCTTCGTGGCGCTGCTCGATGACGTCTACGCCCGCCATGGGGGTATCGACGCCGTGGTGCAGGGCATCGGTATCATCGAGGATAAGCGCTTGGTGGACAAGACCGCGGCCTCCTTCGACCGGGTGCTCGACACCAAGGTGGACGCGACCTATCTGTTGTGCCGTCACCTGCGCGCGCAGACGCTCAAGCTAATGGTCCTGTTCGCCTCCGTGGCCGGGCGCACCGGAAATCCCGGCCAGTGCGACTATGCCGCCGCCAATGAGGTGCTCAACCGATGTGCCTGGTGGATGCATGCGAATTGGCCGCAGACCCGCGTGTTGTCCATCAATTGGGGGCCCTGGGCGGCGACCGGGATGGCGTCCGAGGAGGTGAATCGCCAGTTTCGCGCGCGTGGGGTCATACCGATCCCGCCCGAGCTGGGGCGCCGGTTTCTGCGCGAGGAGATCCGTCACGGGGCGAAGGAAGCGGTGGAGCTGGTCGCCGGCATCTTTGACCGGCCCATCGATGGGGTGCCTCGGGAAGGTTGTTGTGTCGATCCCGACAACGCGCCCTCCGCCATCGTCCCGGTCGCCGATCTGCCGCTCATTGACGACAGCCCGCAGGTCCATGCCGACGGCAGCCTGGTGTTGCGCCACACCTTCTCGCTTGCCCGCGGGCCCTATTTGGACGATCACCGGGTCAGCGGCACCGCCGTGGTGCCGGCGGCGGTGGCCGTCGAGCTGATGGCCGAGGTGGCCCAGGCGGGATGGCCCCACCGCGTCGTCGCCGAGGTGCGGGACCTGCGCGTGCTGCACGGCATCCGGCTCGACGGCGACGCCGACCGCGCGGTCCTGGTGCGCGCACGCGCCGCGGCCCAGGGCGATGCGCAGCAGACGTGGGTGGACATGGAGATCGTCGCCGCCGACGAGGTTCGGGCGCACTATCGGTGCACCATCCTGTTGCGCACGCGGTTGTCGGCGCCGCCGGCGGATCAGCTGTTGCCGTTGGAGCCTGGTGGCCAAGCGGTGAGCGCCGAGCAGGCCTATGGGCAGTACTGTTTCCACGGCCCCGCGTTCCAGCTGCTGGAGGCGGTGGAGCGGATCACCCCAACGGGGGCGGACGGATGGCTGCGGCCGTCCGATCCCGGGCGCTGGATCCCCGAGGTGTCGGCCTCCGCGCGCTGGATCTTCGACCCCGGCATCACCGATGTCCTGCTGCAGATGGCCATCATCCACGACCAGCTCTTCGCGGAAAAATACCCGCTGCCCAGCCGCATCGAGCGCATCGAGCGCCATGGGTTGCTGCCGTCGCAAGGGGTCCTGCGGTTTTTCGCCAGGAACATGGAATCCGATCAGGCCGAGGTCCGTTCGGACTACCGGGTGCTCGACGCGGGGGGTGGTGTGGCCCTGGTGGTCGAGCGCCTGCATGCGGCGCACAGCAAGGCGCTGAATCGGCTGTCGCCGGTGGCGGCCTAGTCGGCGCGGGGCAACAGCCCAGGGTGGCCCGGATTTCGACCGGGTCCGGATTTTTCGTTGAGGGGGGCAGTGTAGATGGCAAGTGGTTCGGACACGCGGCAGGCGGATATCGCGGTGATCGGGCTCTCCGGCCTGTTTGCCGGGAGCGCAAACAAGGACGCCTTCTGGGACAACATTATTGCCAAGAAGGACTTCGTACAGGACGCGCCGGACAGCTGGGCGAAGCCCTGGTACGACCCGAACGCCAAGTCCGGTCTCGGCACCTCGCGCATCAGCGTGCGCAAGGTCGGCCTGATCGGCGATCTGGCGGTATTCGACCCCTTCGAACTCGGCATTGCGCCCAAGGCGTTGGAGGGTGATCCGGCGCATCTGCTCGGGCTGCGGCTGGCGAACGACGCCCTCAAGGATGCGGGCTACGACACCCGCCCCTTCGACCGCGAGCGCACCGGCATCATCGTCGGCCACGGGACCAACCCCAATCGCGGGGATGTCGCCGGGTTTCAGTATTCCATCGCCATCGATCAGACCTTGGGCATTCTGTCCCAGGTCCTGCCCAATCTCACCGAGGACGACCTGGAGAAGGCGCGCGCGGCATTCCAGCGCAGCATCCTCCAACTCGAGACCGAGTTGATCCCCGGCCTGGTCGCCAACGTGATCTCCGGGCGCATCGCCAATCGGCTGGACCTGATGGGCCCCAACTATCTGATTGATGCGGCCTGTGCATCGAGCATCATCGCCACCGACCTGGGGATGCGGGACCTGCGCGACGGGCGCTGCGACATGATGCTGGTGGGCGGCGTTCAGGCATCGATGCCGGCGCAGATCTACATGCTCTTTCAGGTGCTCGGGGCGCTCTCGACGGCGCTGATCCGCCCGTTCGATGCCGCCGCGACGGGTACGCTGCTGGGCGAGGGGGTCGGCTTCGCGCTGCTCAAACGGCTGCCGGATGCGGTCCGCGACGACGATCGCATCTACGCCGTGATCAAAGGGGTCGGTGTCGCCAGCGACGGCAAGGGTTTCGGCCTGCTGGCCCCGCGCGTGGAGGGCGAGACGACCGCGGTGCGCAGGGCCTACGAGCAGACCGGCCTGGACCCGAGCACCATCGGCCTGGTGGAGGCCCACGGCACCGGCATCCCGCTGGGCGACCGTACCGAGCTGCAGGCCCTGCGCGCCGTGTTCGGCGCTCGCCAAGGCAAGCTGCCGACCGTCGCCCTGGGCTCGGTGAAGTCCATGATCGGCCACTGCATCCCTGCCGCCGGCATCGCCAGCCTGATCAAGACCTCGCTGGCGCTGCACCACAAGATCCTGCCGCCCACGATCTGTGGCGAGGTGAGCACCGAGATCGGCATCGAAGATACCCCATTCTACGTCAACACCGAGGCCCGGCCCTGGGTCCACGGTGGCGACCTGCCGCGCCGCGCCGGCATCAATGCCTTCGGCTTCGGCGGTATCAACACCCATGCCATCCTCGAGGAGTATCGCGAGCCGATGGCGATCCCGCCGGCCAACATTGGTCGCTGGCTGGTGCGCCGGGATGTGGAAGATCCGGCCCGTATCGACGTGCCGCCGTCGCAGCCGGAACGATCCTGGAAGACCTGGCCCAGCGAGCTGTTCGTGTTTGCCGGCGACAGCAAGGACGAGGTGCTCGCGCGGATGCGCGCGGTGGTCGCCGAGCTCGACGTCGGCACCGACCCGGCAGCACTCTCGCGCCGGCTGTATCTTGGGGCGCGTGGTGACGTCCGGCTTGCCGTGGTCGCCCGCGATATCGAGGATCTGCGCCAGAAGCTCGCGCTGGTGGACAAGAAGCTGCCGGGCTGGGAGCGGGCGGTGATGGCGTCGAAGAAGGGCGTGTATTACTCCCAGGCCCCCCGCGGTGACGGCAAGGTCGCCTTTATGTTTTCCAGCGAGGGCTCCCAATATCCGGGCATGTTGAAGGACTTGTGCCTGTATTTTCCCAAGGTGCGCGGATGGTTCGACTTTCTCGATCAGACCTTTCCGCGCTCGCCGCGACCGAGCGCCTACGTCTTTCCGCCGCCGACCTGCATCGACGACGATGCCAAGCAGGTGCTCCGCGATCAACTCTATGCCGGTGATCTCGCCACGGAGAGCGTCTCCACCGCAAGCCAGGCGCTGTACGAGCTGGTCCGCGATCTCGGCATCGGCTGCGACATCATGGTCGGGCACAGCGCCGGCGAGCACGTCGCGCTCAGGCTCTCCGGGTTCTGCTGGCCGTCGTCCATGGAGCGGCTGAAGACCGAGATGCGTGGACTGAACCAGGTCTATGAGAGGCTCGAGTCCGGCACCGAGATTCCCGTCGGCGTGATCGTATCGCTGGGCGGTGTCGACTACGCCAGCATCCACGGGATGCTCCGCGAATTCGGGGATGCGGTCTATTTGGCCGCCGACAACTGTGCCAATCAGGTCCTGTTGTACGCCCGCAATGAGGCGGCGCCTGCGCTGCTGGAGCGGCTGAAGTCCATGGGTGCGATCTTCTCCGTATTGCCGTTGGACCGCGCCTACCATACCCCGCTGTTCGGTGCGGGGGGGCAGGCGCTGCGCCGCTACTATGCATCGGAGTTGATGATGGCATCCATGTCCATTCCGGTCATGAGCTGCAGTACCGTGGATGTCTATCCGCAGGATGCCGCGAGCGTGCTCGACGTCGCTGCGCAGCAGTGGGAGCGTCCGGTGCGGTTTCGCGAAGCCATGGAGCGGCTGCACGCCGACGGGGTGCGCGTATTCGTCGAGCTGGGTCCGAGCAACTCCCTGGTCGCCTTTGTGGACAATATCCTCAAGGGGCGGGACTACCTGGCCGTATCCGGCAACGTTCAGGGCCGGCCGGGCCTGGAGCAGCTGCAGCACATGCTCGCGCAGCTCTACACGGCCAAGGTCGGGATGGACCTGCGCCCGCTGTGGGAGCGCCGCGGGCTGCGCGTCAACGAGGCGGACGCCGCCGCCACGAAAAAGCCCTCGCACCCGGTGGTGCTGCGGGGCGAGCTGCCGATGATCTCCCTCGATCCCGCCTTCGCCGCGACGCTTGCGCGCAAAGGGGCCTTGATCGCGCCCGATGCCGCCGTGCAGACGCCGGCGAGCCCGTCGCAGTCCTCGGCCGTTACGGGGGCGGCGGCGGCTCGGTCGATCCATGCCGATGGTGCGGAGCGCGAGGCGATACTCCTGCGGCATTTCGAGCTGATGCAGGAGGTCCTGCGCAGTCAGACGCGGGTGACCGAGATGCTCGCAAGCCAGGTGCAGGATGATCGTTCGCGCTGATCCGGTCGCAGCGATGCGAATCAGCAAAGGCGTCGGCTTAGTACCAGCGAGCGGTAACCGACCGACAGCCGCGGGTGCGGGTGCGGGTGCAGGGGCGCTGTGCGATAATCCGCGCGCCGATGTGCTCGTCATGTCTCTGTTTTACGGATAGTCGCTGCGCCAGCGTGCTCGCATTGCCAACAGCCATCTCTTGGTTGCAACGCTTTGCGATGGCCGCCGTCTCGGCGTTTGTTGCGATCACGGGCTTATTGCCGAGCATGGATCGGATCCGCGTCGACGTCATTTCATGATCCAACCACCTCAAGTCAGGAAACTTCAGCCATGAATGAGACATTCACACCCAACATCAAGCGGGTCGCCACCCCGGCGAAATCCTCCGACGCCGTCATCCGCAGGGGCAAGAAGTTGATGAAGGAGAAGCAGTTCGACGAGGCGCTCGAGGTCTTTGAGGGACTGGTCAAGAACGACCAGGGCGACGCCTTTGTGCACACGGCCATTGCCCGCATCAAGTACAAGCACAAGGACATGGACAGTGCCTTGGATCATTTCCAGATCGCGATCAAGATGGACCCGTCTCAACCCCAGGCATACATTCGTAGTGCGCGTATCTACTTCGCCCAAGGCGAGCTGGCCAGGGCCAAAGAGGCCCTGAGCAACGCCATTCGCGTGCAGCCCAAGTCGCCCATCGCGCATGTGGGCATGGGCGCCATCTTCCAGCGTGAGAAGAAGCCGGAAGCGGCCATCGAGCATTTCCAGACGGCGCTGAGCTTCAACCCCCGCCTTGAGGTTGCACGCAAGCGCCTGGCTCAGGCCCTGAGCGCGGCGGGGCGCGTGCCCGATGCCATGACTCAGGTCGACGCGGCCCTGCGCATCAAGCCGGACGACCCGGAAGCCTATGCGATCAAAGGCCGTCTGCACCTGCGCGAGAAGCGATACGACGACGCCCAGCGGGCCTACGAGCAGGCCGTCGAGCTTGACGGGGACGGTGGCAAGAGCCAGACCCGCCTGGGCTTGGCGGAGGCCTACATCCAGGGCGGCAAGCAGGTGCAGGCCGAGCAGGTGCTGAGGAGCTTGCCGCAGCGCGACCAGTCGCCGCTGGTGCACAAGCTCTGGGGCGATCTCTACACCGGCATGGGCATGCACCGCGAGGCGCTGGAGGAATACCGGGCCGCGTCGTTGGCCATCGACGAGGATCTGGGCGTCGAGGGTCTGCAGGACCTCGACCTACTGCTCGATGACGGTGACGACGAGAAGTGGCAGGCCATCGCCGGCGAGGCCAAGGCGGCCGCTGCCAACGTCATCGAAAAGCGTCGCCGGGCATAGCCGGCAGCTCCGGCGCAACGGCGTCGGCCCCGGCGGTGCTCGCCTTGGGGCCGACTCCCCAGTGCCGCTTCGCCGCTTGCGCGACCTCGGGACTGGCTGGCGGCCCCTCTTTCGCAGGAGCATCATGCCAATGACGAGCCCCGGTACCGGCCCGGTCGGCCATCGTTTCCTCGCCGTCGCGCTGCTCGCGCTGTGCGCGTTGGTGGTCCCTGCGTCCGCTCTGAGTGCCGACACGGACGCGCCGGCAGGGGCCGACAGCCAGCATCAGGCCGCAGACCGCTTTCGCGATGCGGCGGCCTATTCCAAGGGCCACAAGGGCAGTGCCGTCGTCGTCATGTCCGGCGGCAAGATCTTGTACGAGGTCTACGACGGGAAGGGTGGTGCTGACCAGCCTCAGCGCTTGGCCAGCGGTACCAAGAGCTTCTGGGGGGTGCTGGCCATGGCCGCGGTCGAGGATGGGTTGTTCACATTGGACGAGCCGGTGGCCGAGACCCTGACCGAATGGCGGGGCGATCCGAACAAGTCCCGTATCCTGGTCCGGCATCTGCTCGATTTCACCAGCGGCCTGGAGCCGGCGACGGCGCTGCTGCGGGGCCGGCCGAAGTTCGACGACAAATTCAAGCGTGTGCTCGGGGTCCCCGGCGTCGACGTTCCCGGTGGGTCGTTCGCCTACGGTCCAAGCCATCTGGCTGCCTTCGGTGTCTTCCTGCAGCGCAAACTGCGCGCCGCGGGTCGGCCCGATGACCCGGTGGCCTACCTGAAGCAGCGTGTCCTGGAGCCGATCGGGATGCGGATCGGTCGCTGGACACGGGACGCGGCCGGCAATCCGGTCATGTTCGCAGGCGCCTTCGTCGCCCCTCGGGAGTGGATCAAGCTCGGCGCGCTGCTCAACCAGGGCGGGCGGTGGGGAGATCGTCAGATCATCGAGCGCTCGCTGCTGATGCAGGTCTTTCAGGGCAGCGTTGCGAATCCGTCCTATGGCCTGACCCTGTGGTTGAATCGAGAGTATCGGGGCGGCCAGGGCCATGCCGTTGCCGACGGCAACGCCGCGCGGCGCTCGGCCAACAGCGACGACGGCCTCATTTCCCGTACCGCGCCGAGGGACCTGGCGATGGCCGCGGGTTCGGGCAAGCAGCGCCTGTACATCATCCCGTCGCTGGATCTGGTGATCGTGCGTCAGGGCGAGTCCAAGGGCAGCGGATGGTCCGACGCGGCGTTCCTCGCCCGTGCGCTCTCAAGCCAGGCGCCGGCGCGCGCCCCCGGCGCTGAAGGCGCTGCCGATGCGCCTGCCGTGCACAGCGATTGGCGTTCGGCCTGTGCTGCGGAGATCCGGCAGTTCTGCGCCGAGCAGGAGGGCAGGAAACGGCGCCTGGTGCGCTGTCTGCGCCAGCACAAGGGCCAGCTGTCGTCGGCGTGCATCTCGGCGGCAAGGGCGGCACGCGGACGCGCCGACTGATGCGCCGATGATGACCGCCCGGGTCTCGGGAGCACCACGCAGGCCGCCGCAGCTCGACGCCATGCGATGACCGCCACCACGCCGATGCCATTCCCCCGCTGGCGGGACGACGTCCTGATTCGCGACAAGGATCAGGGCGGCGACGGCAAGCTGTTCGTTGTCTATGATCCGGTGGCGGGTGAGCGCTACGAGTTCGACGAGCGCACCTTCTTCCTCTGCGAATCGTTCGACGGCGTGACGCCGGCCGAGCAGATCGCCCGGTCATTCGCCCAACGCTTCGACAGCGCCATCAGGATCGGGGAGCTGCTGCAGGTCTTCGACGAATTGGTGGCGCTGGGTCTGCTGGCGGGGGCCGAGCCGGCGGCGGTCGCCGCCTTCCGCGGTGATCCGCCGGATGCATCGGCCCGGCCCGACGCGGCCCCGCTGCAGCCGGCGGGCTCGGTTCGGGACGACGACGACGGCAAGGGCGAAGGTGGAAACGAATACCGCTGGCCGCTGTTCAATCCGAGCGGGGTCTTCGACGTCCTCAATCGCGTCGTCAAGCCGTTGCGGCTGTTCATCCTGCTGTTCGTCTACGCCCTGTTCGTCACCCTGCCCATCGCGCTGTTCAGCTTTTTCGACAACCAGTTGGCCATGAGTCAGGACCTCGCCCGGCTAGGTCATGTGCGCTCCTATCTCGGGCGGCTCATCTTCAGCCTGCTCAGCATCAACCTGATGCGCTGCGTGGTCCAGGGGATCGTGATCACCTACTTCGGTGGTCAAATCAAGACCTTCGGGATTCGGTTGCGCTTCGGCATCATTCCGCGCTTCTATATCGACAAGAGTGCCATTCGCAGCTTCGACCGACACGGAAAGCTTTGGTCCTACGGCTCGAACCTACTGATGCGGATGGGGCTGATCGTCCTTGCCGTGCTCGCCTGGCACCTGTTTAGCTATTCCGGCAATCAGTTGGCGGTGCAGGCCATCATCCTGACCCAGGCCGGGCTGATCAGTCTGATCCTGGTTAGCCTGCCGCTGCGCTCCTCGGACGGCTATCGTTGGATGGTGACCTACTTTCGCCTGCCGCCATCCCTAATCAAGCTCGCCATTATGGTGCTGGTGGCGACCGTCACCCGAAAGCCGGTGACCACTGCCATCTCGCCGACCTTCAAGCGCCGCCTGTTCCTGTATGGAACCGCGCTGGTGCTGTTCTGGACCTACGCCTTCTTCCGGATCACGTCGCATGTCTCGGCGGGCCTGGCGCGCAGCTTCCCCAACCTGTTCGGCGAGGCCACCGAGGTCATCATCACCGTCATCGTGGTGCTGTTGATCCTGCGCTGGGGCATGGCGAAGGTGGGGCGCCTGTTCGTCGTCGGCGGCACGGCGTCGCCGACGGTCGGCGAGAAGGTGGCGGACCCGCTGGTGCCGTCGCCTCCGGGCACGTCGTCGCGGGCCGGCGGCGAGGCGCGCTGGATCGCTCGCGGGGTGCGTCTGCTCCTGCTGGCGGGGCTGATCGTGGTCCTGGCGCTGCCGTTTCCGTTCCGCCCCGGGGGGCCGATCAAACTGTTGCCGCCGCAACAGCAGGTGATCCAGGCGCCGGTCTCGGGCAAGGTCACCCGGGTCTCGGAGAACGGCGGCGACGGCCGACTGCTGAGCCGCGGGACCGAGATCGCCGTGATGGCCTCGAGCAGCCTGCAGACCTCGATTGCGACGCTCCAGGAGCAGGTCTCGGAGCGTCAGGCGCTCCTGCAAAAGCAACAGGCGGTGCTCGAGCGGCTTGTGGCCGGCCCGCGCAGCGAAGAGATCGCCCAGGCCAGGGCCCTGGCCGAAAGCGCCGAGCACGAGGTCGCGCTGGCGCGGCATCAGCTCGCAACCGGACGGGTGACATCGCACTTCAGCGATCAAGAGTTGCAGCGGATCGCGGAGCTGCCCAGCGGTGTCATCTCCGAACTCAACCGCTCGCGCAGCGAGAAGCAGGCCGAGGTGGACCGAATGCACATCGCTGAGTTCGAGAGCAATCTCGCTGCCAAGCGCAAGCAATCGGAGGAGGCCGCCGCGGCCCTGGAGCTGCTGCTCAACGGCGCTTCCGATGCCGACGTCGAGGTCGCCCGACAAGACCTGGCCGCCGCTGCCGCCGAGCTGCGCCGGGTGCAGGCCGAGCTTGCGCATGCCCGTGATCAGGCCGGCAGCGGACGCCTGACCATGCCCTTCGACGGCTACCTGGTCGACGCCTACCTCGGTCAAAAGCTCGCCAGCTATCTGGCCCAAGGCGAGACCTATGCCGTCGTCCAGACCCACCAGCAGCCGATGGTGGAGCTGCTGCTGCCCGAGTATGAGGTCGGCGAGATGACCACCGGCGCCGAGGCCGAGGTCCGGCTGCTCGCCTTTCCAGGCCAGACGTTCCGCGGACAGGTCTATGCCATCGAGCCATCCGGGCAGTCCGCGGAGTTCGGCCAGGTTTTCAAGGTCGTCATCGAGCTGGCCGACGTCGAGTACCAGGTGCGACCGGGCATGACCGGCTACGCCAAGGTCCTGGTGGGCGAAAAGCCGCTGCTGTTTATCATCGCCCGCCCGCTGGTGCGCTTCTTCCAGATCGAAGCCTGGTCCTGGCTGCCCTGAGCCATTACGCAAGCGGCCTAATAGTCAGGCGGGACCTGCCAAGCGGGCAGTCACCGTTTTGCATTCTTGTCCGACCACTGCTACGCTTTTCTTGCATTGATACTGGCGCGTTGCTTTTATGAGGTGTAACGGAGGAGGTTTTGCATGCGCACTGATCGCAAACTGGTCTGCGGACTACTAAGACTTGTGCTGGTATCCATGGTTGCCATGGGCGTCGTGGGTCAAGCCGCTAGGGCATCCCAGCCAAATATCGTCGTCATCATGACCGACGATCAGCGCGTCGACGAGGCGTCGCTCGCGATGCCGAATACCCTCTCCCTCATCGCCGACGAGGGACTGAGCTACACGAAGGCGATTGTTCAGGCACCCCTGTGCGGGCCGTCAAGGGCCACATTCCTGACCGGACAGTACGCCCACAATCATGGTGTGCTCGCTAATCAGAGGCCCTACGGCTATGAGGCGCTTGATGATTCCGATACACTCCCTGTGTGGCTTCAAGCGGTCGGCTATCATACGATTTTTGTCGGAAAGTACGTGAACGGATATGGAGACAGTGATCCATTTTCAGTTCCGCCAGGCTGGTCGGACTGGCGCGCCGCATTGTCGCTGCAGTACTACGACTACTTCCTCAACTTCAACGGCGTGCTGACGAGGTATGGGAGCGAACCTGAGGACTACCGGACAGACGTGATGGCGGACCAGGCTGTGGCGGCAATCCGGGAGTCCCCAAGTGACAGGCCGTTCTTCCTATGGGTCGCGACGCTGGCGCCCCACGAAGACTTGTGCACCAGTTGCGATGACGAGCCTACACCGGCGCCGCGGCACGCGGGGGCGTTTGATGAATGGATACCCGAGAGCTTACCGCCATCATTCAATGAAGAGGATGTGAGCGATAAGCCGGCCTACATTCAGGCATTGGCAAGGTTAACCCGCCAAGCACGAGCCGCACTTCTGCGCAAGGAGCGAAAGCGGCTTGAATCCCTGTTGGCCGTCGATGATCTCGTTGCGCGCGTCGTCGGCGCACTGGCGGATCGGGGAGATCTCGACAACACCGTTGTTCTGTTCACATCGGACAACGGATATGCGTTTGGCGAGCATCGCAATAATAAGTACTTCAAGAAGATCCCTTACGAGGAGTCATTGCGTGTGCCTCTCTACGTGCGGGGCCCCGGCCTCCCCGCGGGGCGTGTTCGCGAACGCCTTGTTTCCAATCAGGATCTTGCGGTCACGATTTCCGGGCTCGCCGGAGCCACGCCGGGTCATGTGTTGGACGGTGTTGATATGAAGGGTATCGATTCGCGTGCGGCCGTTTATCTTTTCAATTCCGGGCAAAAAGGCCCGCCTGCTTATCAGGGCGTGCGTACCTCGCGGTGGGTTTACCTGCGGTATGAGACAGGCGATGAAGAACTCTACGATCTGCAAGGGGATCCCCATCAGCTAGAGAGTCATCATGCCGATTCGCGTTACGCCGACATCCGGCGTTCGCTACGCAGCGTGTTGAATGTCTTGCGTAACTGCGCCGGAGCGACATGCAACGCTCCTAGGGATGGTCTGTGAGCCCGGGGGCGTGATCGCCTGCGGGCATATTCAGCGAGCCTTGCGTCAGAGCCGCCGCGTTGAGGTGCTGTTAGGGAGGGCCCTGTGGCGAGAGCGGTGGACCGAGGGGCACGGAAGCGCGGTCGATCAGGGTTATCCCAACCGAGGAGACTTTTCAGTGGCGATGAAGGTTTACTTTTTATCGGCGATTGCTCTACTTGCGGTGGCAGGTAATGTGGCTGCGGATACAACCGTCCAGACCGAGGTCTTCGAAGGCTATGAGCGCACCTCCGCGATTACGGTGCCCGATTGCCAGGCGGATGCTTTGATCATCGCGCTGCATGGCGCGAATGGAAATCACGGATTCATTATTAAGTGGGGTATCGCCGATGAAGCGGAGCAGCGATGCAAGATTGTTGTCGCACCCAAGAGCCTGGGGAGTTCCTGGGATCGATCTTTGGACGGGGTAGATATACCCTATATTGAGCACTTGATTGCCAGGACCATGGATCAATACGAGCTTGTGGATCTCGTATTCATCGGCTTCTCCGCTGGTGCCCTTCAGGCCCAGCGGCTGCATTGCTTAGGATACGGATCACGTTTAGTGCTCGTATCGAACGCAAGCACCCGCCAGATCCTTGATCGCTGCGGTGCCTTTGATTGGGATGCGTTGCTGGTCATTGGTGGCGAGGACGAGCGCTGGGATGATCCGAGGGCGGGTCGGCTGAATTTTCGGGAGTTCGTAGACAGGGTTGCCGAAGACTCCGGTTGTACCGAATATCGTGACCGCGAATTTAGTAGTCCAAGAGGCTTGACGCGCCATCGTCGGTACGCACCTTGCACTATCGATGTTATCGTTCCTATGGCGCTGGGGCATGAATGGTGGCCGCCAGTGTCAAGGGTTGCGTTTAGGTGGCTTTTCGACTACCGATGAACGAGTCATTTCGCGAGGGTTGCTATGCGAGTCTGCTCATCATTGTCTCTGGCGGCGGTGCTGCTTTTGACTTCCGCTCGGCTGGCTGCTGGCGAACAGTATGGGTCTGACCAATTTCATGGTGTGCCAATACCGGGCGATCAGGAAGATGGGCTGCTGATAGAGCCTTCGGCGCTGAGTGTGGACGCCGCCGATACGGTCGGTAGCACCGGCGCCTGTGCACTGGCGGCGATCTTTGATCCGCGATCACCATTTGCCACCTTGGAAGACTTCGAGATCGTTGTCGATCCGGAAGATCCGAGGATGAATCTCGTGTTCACGTCGAACGTCGATCATGGTCGGGAGGGCGGGTCGGATATCTACGTCATGCCTCACACACCCGCCTGGTCCCGAGCTGGTCTCACGCCGAGCTTGCATGGGTCTGCTGTTCGCCGGCCCCGAAGGCGTGCACGCTGCTTGGCGGACCCCAGGGGCGTCTTGGGATGCTTTTGATATGGATCTTGACGGCCTGGCGTTCGTGCCGTTGGCGCCGCCGGCGTTGCCGGGGACCACTGCGGGTAGAACTCCCGATGGATCACTGGATTTCGGACTCGCGTCCTATGCCGATAAAGGCCGCCGTTGTGAGGAGCACTGCTACGGACATTTCACGGATGCTGTTCGTACGGATTTGGCCCCGGTATTGAGCGGGGAATTTGGTCTGCAATTGTTGATCTCCACGGGTCACCCCGCGGAGAGCAGCTTTGTGCTTTTCAACGCCTGTGACGCCGCGTCCGGGAGATGTCATCTGTTCGAGGCGGCCATCGATGGTGCTGGGGGGTTGGATGCGGCCACGTTGCAACGTCTGACGCCCGTTGAGCAAGACCTCAGATACGCACCTGGAAAGGTGCTGCGGGGCGGTGTCCATCCTGCGCGGGGGACGGTGGTGGTCTTTGCTGTACAGGACACGACGCTCCACGTCTGGGAGGCTGAGCACTCGCACGAACCATTCACAAGTCATCATATGCTGGAGAATTTGCCCCAGGGGACCACGCACCTGAGAGTGGTTGCCGATGCCGAGGCCAGCTACCTTCACTTTCTCGTGCGTCAAGGGGAGGCGCATGGATCATACGTCGTCAGGTACGGTAATCGATTGTCCAGGCTGGTGAAGATATCGGCACGTGCCAGCGGCGCAGAGTTTGTATATTTGCCCGCTGCCGATCGTTTCGCGTTATACGATTCTTATTGGGTCGTATTGCCGGATGAGACTGAAGCACATGCCTTGGGCCGCTGCTGGATAGACGGTGGTTAGTGCCATTCAATTTGGTCTGTCGAAGTCTATTTATTGCCGATCTTGGACGATTTAGAGGTCGTTATCGATCCCGAAGATCCGAGGATGACCAGGGGGGCTTTTTACGGCTATAGACCGATAAGCCGCAAACGCGAGAACACAAATGAAAAACTGGTATTCGAAGTTCCTGAGCGTGCCGCTCTTGTTGATAGTTGGGCTTGCCAGCGCCAGCGCGGAAGGTACGGGTGCTGCTGTGGCGGTTGACGACTCAGCGACATTGTCGGCCCTCGACAAACCCTGCGCGCTGGCGGCGATATTCGACCCCAATTCGCCCCTTGCGACCTTTCAGGATTTCGAGATCGTGGTTGACCCAGAAGACCCGGACGGCGACCTGGTCTATGTGTCCAATGTGGAACGAGGCACGCCAGAGGGAACGGACATCTATGTGATGCGGCTGGATGGTCGTACCGGTATGCTTTCGGGTTCGCCACGGATCATCGCAGATGGTTATACCGGTCTGCAAAAGCTCAATGGTCCCGAGTTCACCTTTAATCCGCTATCCGGCCTGGGTGTGATGTTCGCGAGCACCGGGGGAGTTCATGCGGCATGGCGGCATGCTGCGCTGGCGTGGGATGCCTTTGACTTCGATCTTTTCGGCGCTCCAATTCTGCCCTTGACCCCGCCAGCGCTGCCCCCGACGCATCCGGGGCGGCACCCCAAGGATTCCCATCCGTTCGGATTGAGCGCCTATTCCGAGATTGATTTCGAAACATACACCTGCCGTGAAGTCTGTTACGCCTACTTGGGCGACAGCACTACGACGGACCTGAAAGTCGCTCTAGAGGCTATGGGCGACTTCCGGCTGGGCCGGTCGACGCTGCACCCGTCCGCGGACGGTTATGCGGTTTTCACCGGTTGTCGGCTTCCCAGGGGGAGGCCATCGGATTGTGGGATATTCGAAGTTCAGATCGACGGCAACGGGGGCATAGCGCGGGAGACTTTCACGCAACTCTACGAGGGGGTGAGATTCCCGACCCGCGAGTACGAGAAGATACAGACCACCATACACCCGGTGTCGGGCAACCTTGTAGTGGCCTTGCTCCATGGCGATAACCTGGTAATCTGGGAATCGGAGACCCCACACGCGAGACTGACCCTGGTGGATAAGCTTGCCAATCTACCAATCGGGGAAACCGAAACGCCAAGCCATTTGCGGCTAATTGAAGGGGCGACCGCGCTATACGTCCATTTCTTCCTGCGGGATGGTGCGGATATGGGGTCCTACGTGTCGGTATTCGACCAGTCGTTTGGCCCACTGCAGCAAATCGATGCGCGCGATCCAGGCGGGTCCGAACTAATTTATCTGCCGGCCGTTGATCGCCTGGCTTTGTTCCACGGGGAAACAGCGACCCTGCCAAACGGGATGGAAGTGGAATTGGTGCAGCGTTGCTGGGTAGACCTATGATCAATAGGCGCTAAAGGGGCAACGGTCAAGGGTTGCCTTGTTCAGCCCTGCCTCGTAAGAGCATCCCTGTGAAGTCTTTGGCGGTTTTTCGAAGAATATGGAGGTAAGGGACTAAGGCAGGTCCAGTTACCGGTAGCCGAGCCCCTCGGCGATCTCGATGACCTCGGGGCTGAAGCCCTCGCCGTCGGCTCGCCAGGGCAGGGCATCTTTGAGGCTGGCGGTGTCGGCAGGCTGGGGCTGGAATTCCGGCGCGACGAGGAAGCCGATGTCGCTGCCGGCTTCGGCGCCGTAGGGGCCGGCGCGGCTGTAGGGGCCGCGCTCGGGGTGCAGCATCGCCTGGTGGTTGGCTGCGTTCCAGTCGAGGGCGAGCCATTGGGTGATCTGCTGCAGTCCGCAGCGGGGATCGCTGAGGATGTCTTCGACCCGCATCCGCAGCTGCCGGTCCTCGGGGATAGTGGCGAGGAACTGCAGGATGCCGGTTTGTCGGCGGTGCCAATCGATCTGGGGGTCGGCGATGATCTCTCGCCCGCCGCGGTCCACGGCGTCGATGGCGAACAGCTGTCCGAAGGCCAGAGGGCTGCGCAGCCAGGCCTCGGCCTGGGTTCGGGGATGGCGCACCAGATGCAGGAATCGCGCGTCGGGGTAGGCGGCCAGGATTCGCGCCAGGTCGTTGTCGCGGTGGACATCGGTGTGTGCGCCGCTTGGGTCCAGCAGCAGCAGCGGGCGGACCTTTTGCCACAGTTCGCGATGGACCTCGGCGGTGTCGGACTGCATGCGCCGGTACATCCAGCGATGGGCGGTCTCGGCGCTCTCCAGGGTTTGCTCGCCGCAATAGAGCTGGGCAACGGCGCGGACCAGGCCCTGCACCCGAAAGGTGGGCAGGGCGTCGAGGACGTCTACCAACCTGTCGGCGGCAAACAGGTTGAGCTCCGGCACGGCGTAGATCCCGGGGTGTTGCCCGAGCATCGCACTGATCCGCGAGACCTCCGAGTGTGGAGAGGCGAGGACGAAAACGGGGGGCGGCGAAGGTTGCATAGAGGGTAGGGGCCGATGGCGGTGAGCGCGGCAGGGGATAGGCCTAGCGGTAGCCCATGCTGTGGCTCATGCCGGCAATGGTATCGCTGAGCGTCTGTTCCGATGCCAGGCCCATCCCGCTCTCGCGCAGCAGCTCGGCGTTGTCTCCGCGCACCCAGTCGACCCTGTTCTCGGCCAGGAAGTCGCTCAGACTCGGTACCTTGATCTTGCCCGGGCGCAGTTTCGGACTGCGCATGAAGTTGGGATCGTTGCCGCCATGCGCCGGAGATGGGCCTTGGTGGGCGTAGGGTGAGGCTTCAGGGTGTTTCATGGCGTCGATGGCCGCGGCGTCGGTGCGCAGGCCGAGCCATTCGGCGACCTGGGGCAGATAGAGGTCGGGCTCGGAGAGCAGGTCCTCGCCACGCAGGCGGATGCTCTGGCCAAGGGGAAGGGTCTGGGTGAAATTGATGATGTTCTTGTGGAATCGGTACCAGGCGATCAGGTCGTCGAACGGGTGTTCGGTGACGGTGCCATGGATGCCGGTCTCCTGGAGGATGCGGCGTTCCTTCCGTCGGCGCCGAAACTCGACCAGGGATTTCCGCGTCGAGACCGGATGGCGGGTCAAGTGCAGGTAGTAGGCGTGCGGGTAGAAGGCATGGGCGCGCTCGATAAACAACGGTTTGAGGGCGGTGAGCGGGCTCTTTTCCATGGCGATCTTCGGGTCGACGAGGTCGCGGAAGAAGTCCATCAGCTGCTTGGTGGACCAGTGCCGGCGCTCGGTCAGCCAGCCGATGGCCTTGATCACGGTGGCATGGGTCTGGCAGCCGAAGATCAGCTCGGCGATGGCGCGGATGACCCCGGGTGGGCCGGCGAAGTTGCCCATGCGGTATTCGCGATCGAGGACCTCCTGCACCGTGTCGCCGATGAACAGATGCAGCTCCGGGAACCCGTAGATCTGCGGGTGCTGCCCGATCATGGTGGAGATCACCGAGGAGAACGAGCGCGGTGGTGAGAGGATGATCAGGAACTTGTCGGCCATCGAAATCTCAGCAGGCTGCGGCCATGGGCTCAGCCGTCCAGCAGGTAGCGCCAGACCGGCGCGAACAGCGGGTGGCCGAGGCGGTCTGCCGGGGTGATCTTGTCTTGTACCACGCAGCCGTGGTATCGGCCCCGGCGAATGTCGGTGATGTCGGTGACCAGTCGCCGGCTGTGGGCATAGGGCGGGGGGATGTCGTCGACGCTGACCAGTCTGCCCGCCGTATCCATGCCCAGGGCCTCCCAGGCGGTCTGGATCTGGGGGAAGCCGGGGTCGTGCCGGTGCACAAAGCCGAAGTAGCGATCAGGCGCCGTCGAGCCGGGGCGGCTCAGCCAGGGCGCATTGGGACGGTCGCCGCCACCGCGGTCGACGGGCGCGGCGAGCATGACCACGCGCGCCACCGCCTCGCGCTTGCCGATGATCGCGGCCTGGCCGCCGCCCTGGGAGTGTCCGACCACGACCACCGACGCCCAGTCCACGTCGCCTTCGCTCAGGTAGCGCGACCAGCCCTGCTGAGGCAGGCGCTCGCCCAGGTAGGCGAGCAGCTTGACCAGGCGATTGGCGATGGCATTGGCGGGGGCGAATTGGACCAGACCGGAGCGCGGGACCCCGTCGAAGACCTGGAGGCGGACTTGTTCATGACAGTCGGGGATGTGGCTGCCGCGGCACAGGCCGCCGACGGTCCAGGCGTTGGGGTAGCACAGGTTGATGGCGTGATAGCCCATCCGGGCCGCTGCCCGGGTGATCAGGCTTTGGCGCGCCGGGATGCCGTAGGAGCCGCAGAAAAACAGGAACAGCTGGTTGCGCGGGCTCGCCTCGGGGTCGATGGCGACCAGATGTGCATCGGTGAAGTTGTCGATGGCCGGGTCGGTGTCGCCGGGGTCGATCCATTGGAGTAGGACGCCGTCGTCGACATCGGCCGCCGCCGTCTCGTCGTTGCCGTCGGGCCGGTGCTGTCGGCCCCGTGCTTGGCCCCTTCGGCCCCGTTTGGTGATCTGCATGATGACGCTTTTCCGAGTGCTGTGGATCGGTTTGGCCGGCGGCCCTGACGGTGCGCGCTGTCGGTTCAGTCTGCGGGCGCTCCGGCCCAGATTGTCGTCGACGTCTGCCCGGCGGCGTCGGTTGTATCGAGCACCAGCACCCGGCTTCGATCCAGTGCCATGGTTCGGCAGCGATCCAGCTGGTGGATTGCGGCGAACTCGGGCTGACTCCAGGACGACCAGTCCTCGCCGGTGCTGGAATACCACAGCTGCACACCCTGAACGCCGTGCAGACACAGGAACAGATGCTCGCCTTGGCTCCAGCAGCCGTAGGGCTCGCGCTGCAGGGTCGGGTGCATGCCGGGGCCCAGACCGGACAGGGGGATGCGCAGCCCGCCGGGCGAGAACCGCGGCACGCCCACGAGGAGGTCCCAGGTAGCGTCGGCGCCGATGCGGATGATCTCGAAGCCCTGATAATCGCTGAACTTGCTCGACGGTTTGCGCGCTTGGGGGGCGGTACCAGTGATCAGGTACAGGGCATCGCCGTGACGAGCCGACGCAAGCGCTTCGCGGTTGTGCGCGTAACGCCAGGCACCTCGGGTCAAGACCGACTCCCATGCCGCCGCATCCCCGGTGCCCGCCCTGCGCCAGAGGGCGAATCCGCGCTCGCCGTCTACCGTCGCGGCATACACCGACCCGGCGAAGGCCGCAAGCTCGGAGACCACCGGCCGCTCGCCGGCCTCGATGTCGGGCAGGTCGATGGTGCGCCACTGGTCGTGCTCGGGGATGTACTCGCGGATGCTGCCCCCCGGGCTGTCGCTGGCGTGCGCGAGCCCGAGCCGTCGTCCGTCCAACTCCACAAGCCGGGTCAGGTCGAAGCCCTGCTCGATCAGGCCCCCGGCGCTCGCGATCGGCTCCATCCCGCCGTCTGCGGTGCTGCGCATCAGCCGGGTCCCGAGGGGGGATCTGAAGCGCACATGCAGGGCCTCATGGTCGCTGTCGGGGGCGCGCAGCCGCAGGCAGTCCACCGACGGGGGGGCGGCCTCGGCGGATGCCTGCGCGGTGCCGAAGCGCTCCTCCGTGGCGAGGGTGTCCCAGCGCTGCTGCTCGCGGTTGTAGCCGAGGATGCGGCAACGCTCGCGGGAGAGCGCCGCATCGTGGATCAGTTCGGCCAGGTAGAGCCGGTGGTGCGCTGCGGCAATGGCGAATCGTCCGCCGGCCTCGGGCTGCCGCAGCAGGCTCTCGGGCGGTGTGATGTCGGTAAATGGTGCGTTCATCGATGCGCTCGGTTGCGATGTACGGGCGCGGTGGCTACCGATAGCCCATACGCTGGGCCATGCCCTCGATCTCCGCGGCGATCTCCTCGTCCGGGCGGGCTTCCAGCCCGACGGCGCGGTACATCGCACGGCCTTCTTCGGAGATCCAGGCAATCTCGCCGCGGGCAACGGCGTCGCGTAGCGATGGCTCGCGCACCCGGCCCTCGCGCAGGGCCGGGCTGCGCATGAACTTGCCGTCGTTGCCGCCTCGGGCGGTGGGCGGGCCGACATGGGCGTAGGGGGATCTCTCGGGGTGCTTCATCTCCTCGATGGCGGCGCGGTCGGTGCGCACCCCGAGCCATTCGGCGATCTGCGGCAGGTAGCGGTCGGGCTCCGACATCAGATCCTCGCCCTTGATCCGCATGGCCTGGCCCGGCGGGAGCCTGGCGGTGAAGTCGATGATGTTCATATGCATGCGATACCAGATCAGCAGGGGGTCCATCTCCATGGAGCGTTTGTTTCCGGTCAGCGAGACGACCTGCTGGCGCTTGTTGAAGAATTCATCCATCGACTTGCGCGTGGCCAGCGGATGCCGGGTCAGATGCAGATAGAAGGCGTCGGGATAATAGTTGTAGGTCCGCTCCAGGTAGGCGGGCTTGGCGCAGGTCACCGGGCTCTTTTCGACCGCAATCCGTGGTGCAACCAGCTCGCACATATGGTCGACCAGCTCCTTGGTCGTCCAGTCCCGGCGCTCCACCACCCAGGCCCCGGCCTTGAGCACGGTTGCAATGGTCTGGGTACCGTAGTGCAGCTCGGCGAGCGTTCGCAGCACGCCGGGTGGCCCGGTGTAGTTCTGCTTCTTCGCCTCGCGATCCAGGATCGTCGCAACGCTGTCGGCAACGAACAGGTGCAGCTCCGGAAAGCAGTACAGCTGCGGATGTTGGCCGATCATCGTCGACACCACCGACGAGAACGAGCGCGGCGGCGACAGGATTATCAACATCTTGCTGCTCATCTTGCTGCTCATCTTGCTGCTTGGCTCCGAGTCGTGGCGATGCATGGCCGAGTGCTGCGCGCGCGGCTTCAGTCCGTACCCATGTTCTCGCCGGCCCTGATCGCCAGGATCAGGGCGTCCAGCTGGGACTGGGTCTGTTTGACCATGACCGTCAAGACCTTCAGCCGGTATTCGGCCTGGTCCTGCAGCGCCCGCAGTTCATCGAGGCTGGAGGAGCTGGGCAGATAGTCGGCGTCGACGCTGGCCAGCCATTCGCCCAGGTTCGAGCGCATCCGCGGCAGCTCGTCGATCATGGCGCCGAACGTCATGGCCTCGGTCTCGGCGTTGGTCCGCACCGTCGTCGCGGCGGCGCCTTCAGCGGGCTGCTTCGCCTTTGCCGCGGCGCCCTCCTTGTACTGCCGCGCGCGTTGGCGCCGACGCTGGCGCAGGTTCTGAAATTCTTCCCGGGTCAGCCGCTCGTCCGCATCAGCGGGCGCTTCGCCCTCGGGTGAGCGCCGGATGAACGTGGACAGAAGCTCGAGGCCGTCGAGGTCGGACAGCCCCTCGTTGCGTTCCTCGCCGAAATGCGTCCGCAATCGGTCGAGGACTTGCGTACGCTTGTGCTCTCGATCCTGGTCGCGATTATTCATGCTCGTCGTGCTCGGTTGCGGTTCATTCGGCGCCATCGGGCACGTTGGGCGATGCGCCGTCCGGGCGGTGCCGACCTGAACGACCCATTAGACCGTTGCGTCGCGACCGAGGTCAACCGCCTGTCGGTGCGGGATCGGAAGGTGCGACCGCCGGTCCATCCATCGCGTTGCGCCAGCGTGCCGGCGGCTGCCAGTCGCGAATCCAGTCCATCAAGCCTTCCGCGGGCATGGGCTCGGCGATGGCGAAGCCCTGGGCCAGGTGGCAGCCGAGCGCGATCAGTCGGCTGCCTTGGGCCTCGGTCTCGATGCCCTCGGCGATGGGGCTGCGATGGAAGGCGCCGGCGAGGTCGGTGACGGCGCGCACGATGCTTAAATTCTCCTCGTCGTCGAGCATGTTGTGGATGAACGAGCAGTCGATCTTGACCCGGTCCACGGGTAGTCGCCGAAAGTAGGTCAGCGACGACCAGCCGGTGCCGAAGTCGTCCAGGGCGATATGCACCCCCAGCGAGCGGATGCGCTTGAGGACCTCAACCACCTGATCGAGCTCGTTCAGGGCCATGCTCTCGGGCACCTCGATGGTGATGCGCTCCGGCGGCACGATGGGATAGGCCGCGAGCAGCATGCCGAGCACGTCGGCGAAGCCCTCCGAGGTGAGCGAATAGGCCGAGATGTTCACATTGAGGCCCACCGTCTGACCGGCCTCGACCCAGTTGTGCAGCTGGGGCAGGGCGTGGTCGAGCATCCACAGGTCCAGACGCCGCATCAGGTGGCTGCCTTCGGCGGTGGGCAGGAAGGTGGCGGGCAGCAGCAGGCCTTCGTCGGGGTGGTCCCAGCGCAGCAGGGCCTCCAGGGCCACCACGCGGCCTGCGCGCATGTCGACAATGGGCTGGAACATCAGCCGCAGCTCGTCTTGCTCCAGCGACGCATCGATCTGCCCCAGCCGTTGGCGATGGGCGCAGGCGATGCCGTCCGCCTCGGTGTCGAAGAAGCTCCAGTTGTCGGCCCCGCGCTGCTTGGCGGCGTAGAGGGCCTGGTTGGCATGGCGCAGCAGGGTATCGGGGTCGCCGTCGTCGTCGGGATAGAGGGTCAGGCCGATGCAGGCGGTGATCTCCAGCGCCTGAGCATCGAGCTGATAGGGGGCGGCGATGGTGCGCAGCAGGTGCGCCAGCCGTTCCTCGGCGGCGGTGACGCCGTCGAGGCCGGTGAGCAGCAGTCCCATCTCGTCGCCGCCCCAGCGCGCGATGGTGTCCGGCGCCGGGATATGCGCTTGCAGCCGCTCGGCGACCGCCTTGATCAGTCGGTCGCCGAGGGCGGTGCCGTGCTGCTCGTTGATCCGCCGGAAACCGTCCAGGTCCAGGAAGCAGACCGCGAGCTTGGCGCCGTCGGCGTCGACGGCCGCGGCGGCTTGGCCGATGCGGTCGAGCAGCAGCGTGCGGTTCGGCAGTCCCGTGAGCCTATCGTGGGATGCCAGCTCGTCGAGCCGTCTGCGGGCCACCGCGAGGGCTGCGCGGCCCTGCTCCAGCTCGGTCCGGTCCGCCAGGCTGACCACGATCTCGGCACTGGGCAAGCGGTAGATCCGCGACTCGATGGAGCACCGGCTGGCCCCGCATTGGAGCTGGAGCGGCGGCGGTGATTCGCGCTCGCCGCTAAGGGCGACGCGCCGGATCGCCGGCATCAGGTCGCTGGTGCCGATGGCGGGAACGGCCTCGTCGAGGGGCTTGGCGATGAGCTGTGTCGCCGGGGTGTCGAGCATGGTGCTCGCCGCCGCATTGGCGGCGATGATGCGCAGTCCATCGCCGGTGCCCCCGGAGCGCAGCACCAGCACGCCGTCGCTGGTGTTTTCAAGCAGCGCGCGGAAGTGGGTCTTGGCGCTCTGCAGTGCGGCCTGCGACTTGCGCCGGGCGGCGATGTCTTCGATCACCAGGACGAAATAATCGGGCGTGCCGTCGGTCTTGCGCACCAGCGCCGCGGTCAGGCCCGCCCAGCGCGACTGTTGGTCGGCATCGAGCAGCCGCAGCTCGGCCTGGTAACTGGTGATCGCCCGCCCGATCAGCTGCTGGCGACGCTCGGCGTCGGCGGCACGGTCTTCGGGATGGATGAGCGCCTCCAGGGGCTGCTCCACCAGGGCCTTGCGCCCGCGACCCAGCAGCTGGCAGAGGCAGTGGTTGACGCGCAGCAGGCGACCGTCCGGGGTGGCATGGGCCATGCCCACGGCGGACTGCTCGAAGGTGACGCGAAAGCGCGTCTCCGCCTCGCGCAGCGCCGCAGCGGCCCAGGCGCGTTCGGTATCGTCGGCCCAGATGGCGGCCAGCAGGCGTTTGCCGCCGCTGGGGATGACGCGGGCGAGGCAGTGCACCTGCCGCGGGGTGCCGTCCTTGTGCCGGTGATGGGCCTGGTAGTCGCCGCCGCCGGCCTTCATCAGGGCCTTCAGCCGGGTCAGCACGGCCTTCGGCTCCGCGTCCTCGATGTCGGTCAGGCGCAGCTTGCCGAGTTCGGCTCGACTGTAGCCGAGACCGCGGGCGGCGGCGTCGTTGTAGAGCACCAAGCCCAGGCTGGCGGGGTCGATCAGCACGATGCCGTCGCGCGCCGGCATGAACACGGCGGAGAACAGCGCCTCCTGGGCGCGCAGCGTCTCCTCGGTGGACTTGCAGCGGGTCATGTCGGTCAGGGTGCCGACGATGCGCAGCGGTGTGCCGTCTTCGCCCCGGTCCATGATCGCGGCGCGGTTCAGGAACCAGCGCCAGCTGCCGCCCTTGGTGCGCAGCCGTTGCAGATGGCGGTAGCTGCCCAGGGCGCCGTTGAGGTGGCGGTCGAGGTCGGCCAGGGCCTGCTCGCGGTCCTGCGGGTGCAGGCGCTCGCGCCAGTCGTCGAGCCGTCCGCGGATCTCCTCGGGCTGGTGGTCCAGCAGGCGGGCCCACTGATCGCTGTAGACCACGGTATCGGTATCCGGTCGCCAGTCCCAAACCCCGAGGCCGGCCGCGTCCAAGGCGTCGGTCCAGCGCAGCTCGATATCGACGGCGTCGCCTTCCGCCGTCGCGAGCCGACGCCGGCCCCATACGATCAGCCCGCCGAGCAGCAGCGCAAACAGCACCGTCAGGCCGCCGAGCAGCAGCGGCATCTGAAAGCGCTGCCAGAACGACGGCGCCGCCGGCACGACCTGGGCCAGGGCCGGCAGGGGCAATGCGACCAGCGCGATGATCGGCCAGCCGCGGCGGAGGCCGGGTGGGCGTAGGGTTTGGGCTTGGCCTGTCATTGACTTGGGTGCTCTGCTGACGATCGGGGCCGATGCAGCCGCACATCCAACGGTGCTGCCGCATGCAGGTGAATGTCGCGCTGGGGGAAGGCGATGCCGATGCCGGCGGCGCACAGCTTGTCGTTGATGGCCTGATGCAGCTCGGTGGTCACGGCGAGTCGGAACTCCAAGGTCTCCAGGTAGCAGCGCAGGACCAGCGTCAGGGCATTGTCGCCGAAACTCTCGAAGGTGGTCAGCGGTGCCGGGTCGTCGAGCACCCGCGGGTGCTCCGCCGCGACCCGGGCCAGGATCTCGAGGGCCTGGCGGGTGTCGCTGCCGTATTCGACCCCCACGGGGATGACGATGCGGTTGACCTGATCGGTCAGGGTCCAGTTGGTCAGGCGGCCGGTGATCAGCTCCTTGTTCGGGACCAGCAGCTCCTGCTTGTCCCAGTTGCGGATGGTGGTGGCCCGGATCTCGATCTTGCTGACGCTGCCGGTGGTGTCGCCGACGGTGACGATGTCGCCGACGCGGATCGGGCGCTCGAACAAGAGGATCAGTCCGCTGATGAAGTTGGCGACGATCTCCTGCAGGCCGAAGCCGATGCCGACGCCGAGCGCCGCCACCAGCCATTGCACCTGGCCCCAGGACAGGCCCAGCGTGCTGAACGCCAGCGTGGCGGCGATGGCGACAATGATGTAGCCGCTCAGCGTGGTGACGGTGTAGCGGCTGCCGGCGCTGATCTCGGTGTTGCGCAGCAGCAGGATCTCCAGCAGCGCGGGCAGGTTCTTCGCCGCGGCGGTGGCGATGACGATGATCGCCAGCAGCTGACCGATGTCGGCGAGCGTGACCGGCACCTCTTGGACCACGGCATTGATGGTGGCCGTGTAGTGCCAAAGCTCCACATGCTCGAACACGTTCAGCGCCGGCAGCACGCCGGACCAGATCAGCCAGAGCCCGAACAGGCCGGCGATGACCACCATGGTGTTGATCAACCGGCGGGTCTGCTCGTCCAACGCGGCCAGATCGACCTGCTCCTCCGGCGCCTGGGGCGCCTCGCTGGCGGCGGCGGGCTCGTCCCTGTGCGCCTCGCGCTGGGCGCGGCGCTCCAGGGCCGCTTGCAGGGCCAGGCCGCGGCGGGCGACGATCAGCCAGCGCACGATGGACTGGTGCACGATGATCAGGCCGAGCACCAGCCACAGCTCCTGCACCAGCGATTGCAACAGCACCGCGGCGGTGTAGTGGTAGCCGAGCAGCGGCAGGATCGCGAGCCCCAACGGCACCGCCAGCAGTCCCGGATACCAGAGCCCGCTCAGGCGGTTGCCCCAGCCCTGCGGGTGCTCGGCGAGTATATGCTTGAACGCGCCGGTGCGCGGGTGGATCAGGCGGGCGTTGAGCCAGGTGAAGCCGAGCAGCAGCAGCACCAGCGCGAGACGGCCCAGGGTGCCGTGGAAGCCTGAGTCGGCGTGGGCATCCACCGTTGCCGCCACCAGCCCGATCGGCAGCAGCGCGAGGGTTGCCCAGTTGAAGTTCCGGCGCAGCAGGGCGAGGGTGTCGCCGTGCCAGCGGAAGTGGCGGTCGGCCACGCCGCCGGCCATGCATATCAGCTTGAAGGCGCGCAGATAGTAGAAGGTGATGGCGACCGCCATCAACCCCTGGCCGAGGTCCCGGCTGAAGGTCGTGGCCACCGCCGAGGCGTGCAGTTGCCAGCCGAGCAGCGCGGTGAGCAGCGGCCAGGGGGCGGCGAGCAACAGGGTTAGGCCGAGCCCCGTCAGGGTATAGCTGAAGCGGTCGGTGCTGATGCGGCGCAAGGGGTCGGCGGTGGCGCGGATGGCTCGGCGTAGTTGCGACCCGCGCCAGAGCAGCACCAGCACCAGCAGCAGGCCGAGCCAGAACAGCGGGGAGCCGAGCGCCTCGTGCAGCAGCACCTGGCCCACCCCGATCCAGTTCTTCGGCGACGCCAGCCAAAGCAGCGCCGCGGGCAGCGGCATCAGCGGCTGCTGCGTGATCGGCACCATGCTGCGGACCCAGAGCAGGCGCTCGGCGAGAAAGTCATCGTAGTCGTCGGCCACATCGATGAGTTGGCGGCTGGTGAAGTCCAGCTCGTTCATCGCCCGCAGCAGGCTGTCGGCCACATCGATAACGCGCGTCAGCAGTTCGATACGCCCCTCGACCTGGGCGCTCAGCTGCGCGCGCGTCTGTGCCGACAACGCCTGCTCGCCCTGCTGCTCCAGCAGCGTGTCGACGTACTCGCCGGTCTCGCGCAGTTGGCGCAGCTCTTCGCGGTAGCGGATCTGGTCCAGGGTCAGCTGGGAGATGGCCTTGCGCTGGCGCTCGATGCTGCGCTCATAGCGGTCCGGGTCGGGCGCGCGCGCGCGCTGGTCGAGCAGGACCTGGCCCAGGGCCTGGCTCACGGCCCCCGTTTCGAGCCGGCGGCGGGCGCTGTCGAAGCGCTCGTCGATCTGGGCGCGGTCGGCCTCCACCGCGTCTTGGTGCGCGTGCATCTGCCCGAGCTGCTCGGTGAGCTCGCCGATGCGCTTGCTCAGCACGGCGTTGTCGGCGGCGATGGCCTGCACCCTCGGATCGGCGTCGCGGGCCGCCAACTCGGCTGCCCGCGTCTGCGCCTGGACCTGCTTTGCCGCCTCGCGGCGCAGTCGGTCCGCCACCTCCTGCAGATAGGCGATGCGGCGCTTCAGGCGCTTGCTCTCGACTTGCGTCTGCTCGCGCCTCAAGCCGGTCAGCTCCGCGCGCACGGCCGCGCTCAGGAGCTTCTGATCGAGCATCAGCACCTCGGCGCGCAGGGCGTCGCGACGGCTCTCCTGCATCCAGCGCTGGGCTTGACCGCGGGCCTCCGAGAGGTCGTCGGGCAACGGCAGGTTGATCTCCGACTCGAGCCGGTCCAGGGCCTGCTTGGTCTCGGTGAGGCGGCGGCGGGCCTCGGCGGGCTCCTGCCCCATGGCCTCCAGCACCTTGCCCTGCTCGGCCAGCACCGTCTCCAGCGCCGCCAGCTGGGCCAGGTCCTGGGCCAGTAGGGGCTCCACCTCCTGCTCGGTGGCGTCTGCGGCCAGCTCCACCGGCGGCTCCGGCTCGTCGGCGTCGGTTTCGGCCGCGATGCGAGCGCGCAGCTCGGCAACGGTGGCCGGGCCCGTCTCCAGGGCGCTGCGGTAGGTCTCGGCCTCGGTGGTGTAGGCCTGCAGCTGCTCGAGGTTGGTGCGTACCGCGCGGTAGAGCTCCTGCAGCTGCCGGCGGCTCTCCTCATCGAGGTCGGAGCGGTTCTCCACCTCCGCGAGCTTGCTCGCCACCAGCTCCGTGGTCAGGTTGCTG
>CALOBA010000010.1:0-44423 GCA_942491465.1 uncultured Gammaproteobacteria bacterium | reverse complement strand
CGCTGCGCGGTGTCGGTGGCGATCGCTTGCGCGATCTCCGCTAGGCGTTGTCGATCCGGCTTGCCGGAGGCCAGGCGCGGGAGGGCGGCGACGGGGATGAAGCCCCGCGGGCGCTGGGGCGACGGCAGCTCGGCCCGACACCAGCGCGCCAGCGCGGCGGGGTCGGCCGGCCCCTGGTAGATCAGCACCAGGCGATGGCCCCAGGTCGGCTCGGCGATGGCGGTTACCGCGCAGTCGTCGACGCCGGGGGCGTCCCGGCAGCGCTGCCGAACCTGCTCGGGGTGGACATTGACGCCGCCGATGACGACCACCGCATCGGCCCGGCCGACCACCCGTAGCCCGCCGTCGGCGTCGCGGCAGCCCAGGTCGGCCGTGGTCAGCCAGCCGTCTTCGAGACCGTCGCCGGGGGTGCGTTGCGGGTTGGCATAGCCGGCCATCAGCATCGGCCCGCGCAGGCGGATGGTCGCCGGCGCATCGGTGCAGTGGGGACAGTCGATCTCGACGTCGGGTAGCGGTGTCGCGGCCAGGCCGTCAGCGGGCAGCGCCGTCAGCGGCCCGGCGATGGCGATGCCGGAGCCGGTCTCGGTCATGCCGTAGCTGGTGTACAGCGGCCAGCCGGCGGCGATGGCGCGCCGCGCCAGCACCCGGTCCAGGGCCTGGCCGCCGAGTAGCACCGCGCGCAGGGTCGGCGGCGGGGCCGGGAGCTGGTCCAGCAGCCGCGCCAGCATCGGCGGCACCAGCGACAGGTGGGTGATCGGATGCCGTTGCAGGTCCTCGGCGAGGCGCGGGGCATCGAAGCGCCCATGCAGGTGCAGCGTCGCACCGGCCAGCGCGCAGCGCCCGCCGATGGCCAGGCCGCCGATGTGCCGGCGCGGCAGCACGGCGAGCCAGCGGTCGTCGGCGCGCAGATCCAGCCGGGCGTTGACCAGGGCAGCGGAGGCGAGCAGGGCGCGCGCGCCGAGCATCACCGCCTTCGGCCGACCGCTGCTGCCGCTGGTTTGGACCACCAGCGCCAAGCGGTCGCCGGGCCAGGTCGTCGGCGTTGGACTATAGCCGGTCGCGATCAACGCCCCTGCACCCCGGTCTGGCCCCGGTCGCCAGCGCCATTCGCAGCCGGTGGCGGCGAGCAGGGCAGCGCACCCGTCGTCGGCCGGGGCCGGCCGGCAGCGGCAGCAGTGCGGCGCCCGTCCGGGCCAAGGCGTGCTGCATCAGCACCAGCTCCGCCGCCTCGGCGTCGGTCGCGCCATCGCCACAGGCCACGAGTTGCCCCGGCCGCAGCCCGAGCGCCTGCAGCAGCGCCCCTCGGGCCGCGGCCAGCTCGGTCAAGTCCCGGTAGGTCCAGGACAGCGCGTCGGTGTAGAGCGCCGTTGCATCGCCGCTCTGCCAGGGGGGGGCGGCGAGTGCGGCGGGGTCGGCATGGCGACCGCGGGGGTAGGGAGCGGGCATCGGGGGTGATGGGTGACGGTGGGGTAGGGCGGGCGTTGATGATCGAGGCCGTCCGTGTGCGCAACGGGTTGGTCTATGGGGGCGGAATCGTAACCTCAACCCGGCGACGCAGGAACTGTAGAACCTGACCGAGGGGTGTGGTCGTTGTCGTGGTCGTGGTCGTCAGTCGGAGCCTTGCGGATACTCGATTACGACAACGACAACGACAACGACAACGACAACGACACAACGACAACGACGGCGACAGCGACGACGACAGCGACAGCGACAGCGACAACGACAATTACGAGGGCGGAGGGCAACGATGTCGAAATTTCTTCGACAGTTGTTCAAGACTTGCGGGGTAAGGGACAAATACAGGGCTGCGATAGCTGCCGGCGCCGCGCCCGCCGCAGGCGGTTGAGCGTATCGAGTCCACCGCCATATCGACAACCGCGCGGCGCTGCGCAACAATCCGCCACCGGTCGCCGAGGGGCCCTGGCCGCGCAAGGGCCGTCGGGCGCCGGGCCCAAAGGCACGTCGATTCCGTATCAACTGAAAAGGTCTGCAGATGAACGATAAAGAACGCCAGCTGCTCAGCGGCTTCCTCGGCAACCTGGGCCGGGCCCAGGTCGGCAAGCGCGATCCCGAGGCCGACGCCATGATCCGCGAGGCCGTCGCCCGCCAGCCCGATGCCGCCTACCTGCTGGTGCAGCAGGCCCTGGTGCAGCAGGCGGCGCTGAGCCGCGCCCAGTCGCAGCCCGCCGCTGCCGGTGCCGCCGCCGGGCAGCGTGCCGCGGCAGCGCAGCCGGCCCGCGGTGGCTGGTCCAATACTCCGCGCCCGGCGGCCGCGCCGGCCCAAGGTCAGCCGGCCATGGGTCGCCAGGCCGGCGGCGGCGGGGCGGGGGACTTCCTGCGCTCCGCCGCTGCCACCGCCGTCGGCGTCGCCGGCGGCGCCATGCTGTTTCAGGGCCTGCAGGGCCTGTTCGGCGGTGACGATGCCGCCGCTGGTGAAGACGGCGGATTCCTCGGCGGCGAGGCCCCCATCGATACCGGAGCGGACCTGACCGACGCCGCCGCGCCCGCCGATGATCCCGGTCTCGCCGATGCCGATCTGGCCGAGGAGCCGCCGATGGACCCCGACACCGGCTTCGACGACGGCGAAGGCGACCTGTTCGGCGGCGGGGACCTGTTCGGCGACGATGGCTCGGACTGGGGCTGAGCGGGCTTCGGCCTTGGCCTCGACGGTGCTGACCGCAGGCGGCTCGCCGGATGGATAGCGCGCGTCGCGGCGCCGCCGCCGAGCGCCGCCTGCCGGCGGAATGGGAGCCCCAGGCCGCCGTTATGCTGACCTGGCCCCACGCCGACACCGATTGGGGGGATCGGCTGGCCGATGTCGAGGCCGTCTACACCGCCATCGCCAGCCGCATCGCGGCCCGGCAGTCGGTGCTGGTGGTCTGCAACAACGCCGCCGAGCGGGCGCGGGTCGAGCGGCGACTGACCGCCGCCGGCCTGCCGCGGCACCGATTGCGGCTGGTCGAGGCCCCCTGCGACGACACCTGGACCCGCGACCACGGCCCGCTGACGGTCATCGATGCCGATCAGCGACCGCGCCTGATCGACTTCCGCTTCGACGGCTGGGGCGGCAAGTTCGCCGCCGGCCAAGACGATCGCATCACCGCCCGCGCGCAGGCCGCCGGGGCCTTCGGCGCTGCGCCGTTGGAGTCGAGCCCGCTGGTGCTCGAAGGCGGCGCCATCGACAGCGACGGCCGCGGCGGCGCGCTGATCGTTCGCCGCACGCTGCTCGATCCGGCCCGCAATCCGGGCTGGGATCAGGCCGCGATCAGCGCCGAGCTCCGGCGCCGGTTGGGCCTGGCGCGCATCCACTGGCTGGAGCATGGGCAGCTCAGCGGCGACGACACCGATGGTCATATCGATACGCTGGCCCGCTTCACCGACCCCGACACCATCGTCCACGCCGTCTGCACCGACCCGTCCGACCCCGACCACGCGGCGTTGGCCCGGCTCGCGGCCGAGCTGCGGGCACTGCGCCGGCCCGATGGCGCGCCCTACCGACTGGTTGCGCTGCCCCAGCCCGCACCCATCACCGACGACGACGGTGAGCGACTCCCCGCCGGTTATGCCAACTTTCTGATCATCAACGGCGCCGTCCTGCTGCCGGTCTACGGCGACCCGGCGGATGCCGAGGCCGAGGCCAGGCTCGGCCGGCTGTTCCCCGATCGGCGCATCGAGCCGGTGGACTGCCGCGCGCTGATCCGCCAGGGCGGCAGCCTGCACTGCGTCACCATGCAGTTGCCCGCGGGGCTCGGCTGATTGCCGGGTGGCCGTCGGCTGCTTTGCGCCATCGCGCCATTGCGGGTAAAGTCCCAAGGCTTTTCCCGGTGCGTTGCGCATCCTCACGACCTGTGGCGACGATCGACCCATGGACCCGCTAACCCGACGGCCCCAACCGCCAAGCCCGGCCCCCGAGCCTGACACCGACCGGTGGACAGTGCCCGACCTGATCGACTTCGACTACTACGTCGAGGCCGACGAGCGCGAGTTGCACGAGGCCGCTGCCGACACCCGCAAGCGTCTCGCCGAGCGCGACCGCAAGCTCTACCTGGAGCGTGTAAGGCCCCGGATGGAGGGCGCGCAGGAGCACGCCCCGGAGCACCGCAGCGCGGCCCTGCGGCGCTGGCTCGGCGAGCGGCGCCGGCGCGAGGACCCGGGCCTGCGCGAGCTGCTGCCCGGGGCGTCGTTCGCCCGCGGCCAGCGCATGGTCACCATCGGCCTCGGCCTCCTCGGTGTCATCATCGGCGGCAGCATCACCTCGGCCCTGCTCAGCTACGACGGCACCCACCCGATCAACGTCGCCTGGTACCTGTTCGTGTTGGTGCTGCTGCAGGTCCTACTGGTGGGCGGCACGGTCACCGCCTGGTACCTGCGCCGGTCGCGGCCGGTGCAGACGGCGATGCGCGACTTCTCGCTGCTGTCGCACCTGATCCGGCCGGTGTTCTCCCGCGTCTCCGGCTGGGTGCAGCGCCAGCGCCTGGCCCATGTCCCGCCCGATGTGCGCGATCGCGCCAAGTCGCGCAGCGGGCTCATCCAGTCCCACTACACCCTCTACGGGCCGGCGTCGTACCTGCCCATGCTGGTGCCGGTGCAGGTGTTCGGCATCTGCTTCAACCTCGGCGCGATCATCGTCACCATCGCGCTGGAGTGGTTCACCGACCTGGCCTTCGGCTGGGGCTCGGCGCTGGACGTCTCCGCCGCGGCCATCCACGGCCTGACCCAGTTCATTGCGCTGCCCTGGAGCTGGCTGTTCGGCGAAGGCGCCGGCTACCCGACGCTGGAGCAGGTGGCCGGCTCGCGGATCTACCTGAAGGACTCGCTGCGGTGGCTGAACCCGGATCACCTGCGCTCCTGGCGCTGGTTCTTGGTGCTCAGCGTCATCGCCTACGGCCTGGTGCCGCGGCTGATCATGCTCGGCCTGTCGCTGCGCACCCAGCGCCGCACGCTCGCCGCGCTGCCGTTCACCCACCAGCGCACCCAGGCGCTCTATGCCCGCATGGTCACCCCGGTGCTGGAGACCGCCAATTTTGGCAGCGGCGAAGGCCCGGAGATGCCGATCCCGGCCCCGCTCAAGCCGCTGGCGGCACCGACGGCGGTGCCGAGGCCGAAGCAGCCGGCGCCCGCCGCCAAGCCGGCGCCGAAGCCGAGCCCCGGGGCGGCCTTGGCATCGCAGACCAAGGCGGAACAGGCCGAGGCCCCGCCGCCGAGCGTGGAGGCGGCGGTCGAGCCGGCGCCGACGCCCGAGCCAAGCTTCGTCACGGGCTATGTGCCGCCGACACCGAAGCTGTTCGGCACGGGACCGTCGAGGCCCGCTGGCCAGGCGCCGTCTGTCGGTTCGACAGCGGGTGAGCCGACCGCCGTCCGTGGCGATGTCGATGGTACGGAATCTCGGGATGACGCGAAGCCGGCGGTGGAGCCTGCGCCTGATCGCGCGCCTGAAGCGGCGGCGAAGCCTGCGCCGGAGTCTGAGCCGGAACCGAAGCCCGAGCGGGAAACTGAACCGGAGCCGGAACCTGGGCCCGATCCCGATCCCGATCCCGAGCCCGAGCCCGAGCCCGAGCCCGAGCCCGAGCCGGAGCCGGAGCCCGAGCCCGAGCCGGAGCCGGAGCCCGGCCGAGCCGAGCCGGAGCCCGAGCCGGAGCCGGAGCCCGAGCCCGAGCCCGAGCCGGAGCCCGAGCCGGAGCCGGAGCCAGAGCCGGAGCCCGAGCCGGAGCCGGAGCCGGAGCCAGAGCCGGAGCCGGAGCCCGAGCCGGAGCCCGAGCCCGAGCCGGAGCCGGAGCCTGAACCGGAGCCCGAGCCCGAGCCGGAACCCGAGCCGGAGCCAGAGCCGGAGCCGGAGCCCGAGCCCGAACCGGAGCCGGAGCCCGAGCCCGAGCCCGAACCGGAACCCGAGCCGGAACCCGAGCCGGAACCCGAGCCCGATCCACAGCCCGCACCACCGCAGCCGATCCCCACCACGGCCATCGCCGCCGATGCCTGCATCCTACTGCTGCACATCGACGTCGCCGACGTCCTGGAGGAGGAGGACCACGCCCGCCTCCAGCAGATGCTGCGCACGCTGACCGGCTGGCGGGTGGCCGAGGCCGTCACCTACGGCGGCGGCAGCGCCATGGCCCGCCAGGCCGTCGCGATGATCGAGGGCGGCGACTGGGCCGCGCCGCCGCCGCGGGTGGCGATCATCCAGGACGGCTCGCAGCCGCCGATCACCGAGCACCTGCGCTTCCTGCGTGCCGTGCGCGCCGCGACCGGCGACTATGCCCAGATCGTGCTCGCCCTGGTCGGCGACCCGGAAGGCGACGACCCGCTGCCGCCCATCGATGCCTTCGAATTCGGCGACTGGAAGCGCAAGATCGAGCAGATGGCCGATCCCTACCTTAGCTTGGAGATGTTGGCCCCCGGCGCGGCCGACGAGGAGCATCGCTGATGTCAGCCGACCACCCGACCCTCGCCATCATGGGCCACCCGAACGCCGGCAAGTCGTCGGTGGTGGCGACCCTGACCGAAAACGACCGCATCGCCATCGACAAGCGGGCCGGCACCACCACCCGCTCCGACAACTACCCGGTGATCATCGATGGCGGCACCATCATGGAGTTCATCGACACCCCGGGCTTTCAGAACCCCAGCGACATCCTGGAGTGGTTCCAGGCCCATTCGCGTGCGTCGGACCTGGCCCGCGCCTTCGTCGATGCCCACCGCGACGACCCGCTGTTCAGCCACGACTGTGCCCTGCTGGAGCCGGTGGCAAACGGTGCCGGCATCATCCTGGTGGTCGACGGCTCCACGCGCATCAAGGAGAAGGACCGCATCGAGATGGAGCTGCTGCGCCTCACCGCCCGGCCGCGCATGGCGATCCTCAACAACCTCACCCGTAACGACAAGCACATGCCGGCCTGGCAGGACGCGCTCAACAAGGCCTTCAACTCGGTGCGCGAGTTCAACGCCCATCGCGCCACCTACGGCGAGCGCCTGGCGCTGCTCGGTGCCCTGAAGAGCATCGACCAGCGTTGGGAGCCGCGCCTCATCCAGGTTATCGACAGCTTCGAGCGCGACTGGGAGCGGCGCATCGACGCCTGCGTCGACACCATCATCGACCTGGTCAAGAAGGCACTGGTCTACAAGGCCAGCCGCGTGGCCCGCGTCGCCGAGCTGGAGACCGACAGCGATCGCGAGGCGGTCCAGGAGCGGCTGCGCGATGCCTTCATGGAGGGCCTGCGCCGGCTGGAAGAAGACGCCCAGGCCGATATCCGCGCCCACTTCCGCCACAACGTCTGGCGGCTGCCGGCGGATTCGCTATTGCAGCGCGACCTGTTCTCCGACGAGGTCGGCGGCGCCCTGGGCCTGAGCAAGGCCAAGACCATCGCCGCCGCCACCGCCGGCGGTGCGGCCACGGGGGCGGTGATCGATCTCGGTGTCGGCGGGCTGTCCATGGGCCTGGGCGCGTTGATCGGCGGCGCCACCGGCGGCGCCCTGGGCGCGATCAGCACCTCGGCGCTGGCCAAGATCGACATCCAGCGCACCCTCGGCGTCGAGCGCTTCAGCATCGGTCCGGTCAGCAATCCGGTATTCCCGTTCATCCTGCTCGATCGCATCATCCTCTACTGTGCTCGCGCCATGAACTGGTCCCACGGCCGCCAGGCCGCCGACGAAGACGCCGCCAACAAGGTCCCTGAGCGCCAGATCCGGGGCAAGCGCGGCTTTACCGAGGGCCTGCCGGCGGACGATCGCAAGGCCCTGGCCAAGCTCTTCGACGCCGCCAAGAAGGGCCGCGAGTCGAGCCAGGAAGACCGCTGCCGCGAGGCCCTGGCCGAGGTCCTGCGCGGGCTGTCGACCAGCGATCTCGATGATCGGGTCAATCTCTGACGCGCCTATGCTCGCGCCCAACCACGACGACGACGACGACGACGACGACGACGACGACGACGGCGACGACGACGACAACGACAACGACAACGACGACGACGACGACGACGACGACGACGACGACGACGACGACAACGACAACGATGACCCCATCACCGACGAGGCCCGAAGCATGAAAAACGCGGTCGTCCTGCTCAGCGGCGGACTCGACTCCACCACCGCCCTGGCCATCGCCAAGGATGCGGGCTTTCGGCCCTACGCCCTGTCGTTCCGCTACGGTCAGCGCCATGCCGTGGAGCTGGCGGCGGCCAAGCGGGTGGCGGAGGCGATGCAGGTTGGCGAGCATGTCATCGCCGAGATCGACCTGCGCCGTTTCGGCGGCTCGGCGTTGACCGCCGATATCGCGGTGCCCAAGACCCGCGCGCCGGAGGCCATGGCCGAGGGCATCCCGGTGACCTATGTGCCGGCGCGCAATACGGTGTTCCTGTCCTTTGCACTGGCCTGGGCCGAGGTGCTCGAGGCCAGCGACATCTTCATCGGCGTCAATGCGCTGGACTATTCCGGCTACCCGGACTGCCGCCCGGAGTACATCGCCGCCTTCGAACAGATGGCCAACCTGGCCACGGCCGCCGGCGTCGAGGGGCGTCAGCGACTGAAGATCCACGCGCCGCTGATCGAGCTGACCAAGGCGGAGATCATCCGCCGAGGTCTTGGGCTCGGCGTCGACTACGGCCTGACCTGGAGCTGTTACGATCCGACCCCCGAGGGCCGGCCCTGCGGCGGCTGCGACTCCTGCCTGCTGCGCGCCAAGGGCTTCGCCGAGGCCGGGCTCGATGATCCGCTGCTGTCGTCGCCGCCGTCCTGATATCAACCATGGAGACCGAGCTTCGATGACCGAGCGCCTCTACCAGATCGCCGCCGCCCCGTTCGAGGCCGCGCGGCGGGTGGACATCCTGCCCGATGACCACCCGGCCCGCCGGCTGCACGGGCACAGTTTTCGGGCGCGGGTCCGGGCGGCGCTGCCGTCGGGCTGGAGCGGCGGGCAGGGCAGCGGCTTCCCCGGCGGTGAGACCGATGCCCTGGCCGCGGCGCTGGCCGACGTGGTCGCAGCCCTGGATTATCAGGATCTGAACGCCCTGCTGGCGGTGCCCACCGATGAGAATCTGGCCCGGCTGGTCCGCGACGGCCTGCTGCAGCGGGGCGTACCCGGCATCGAGAGCGTCGGCATCCGCAGCACGGCCGATCAGGGCGCCGATCTCGACGGCGATGCCCACTGCCATGTCTGGCGGCGGTTCCGCTTCGAGGCCGCGCACCGGCTGCCCAATGTCCCCGCGGGGCATCAATGCGGGCGCATGCACGGCCACGGCTTCGAGGTCATCCTGCACGCCGAGCAGGACCTGCCCGGGCAGGGGGCCGGCCATGACATGGGCGTGGATTTCGAGCGTCTGGCCGCGGTCTGGGCGCCGCTGCACGCCATCCTGCATCTCGGCTGCATGAATGACCTGCCGGGGCTGGAGAACCCGACCAGCGAGATGCTCGCCGCCTGGCTGTGGGCGCGCATCCGCCCCGAGCTGCCGACGCTGTCGTGGATCACCGTCTACGAGACCGGCACCGCCGGCTGCCATTACGACGGCGAGCGCTACCGCATCTGGAAGGATCGGCGCTTCGAGTCGGCGCTGACGCTCACGCGGGCCCCCGATGGCGATCCCCGCCGGCGTCTGCACGGGCACAGCTACCTGCTGCGGCTGCACCTGACCGCGCCGCTGGATCAGGTGCTCGGTTGGACGGTGGACTACGGGGACGTCAAGGCCCTGTTCCAGCCCGTCTACAAGCGCCTGGACCACCACCGCCTCGACGAATTTCCGGGGCTCGCCGGTGCCGACCCGAGCAGTCTGGCGAACTGGATTCGCGAGCAGTCGGCGGCGGCGCTGCCGTGGCTGTGCCGGATCGACCTGGAGGCCACGCCGGGCTGCGGCGCCGTGCTCTGCTGGGGCGGTCTCGGCCCGGCCCTGCCGAGCTGAGCCGCTCGCCATGGGCTACAGCATCCACGAGGTCTTCTACACACTGCAAGGTGAGGGCGCCCAGGCCGGTCGGCCGGCCGTATTCTGCCGCTTTGCCGGCTGCAACCTCTGGTCCGGTCGCGAGCAGGACCGTCCGCGGGCGATCTGCCGCTTCTGCGACACCAGCTTCCGCGGCACCGGCGGCGAGCACGGCGGTCGCTTCGCCAGCGCCGAGGCCCTTGCGGCGCACATCATCGACCACTGGCCGGCGACGGAGCGGCGCACCGCGCCCTTCGTGGTCTGCACCGGCGGTGAGCCGCTGCTGCAACTGGATGCCGCCTTGATCGACGCCTTGCACCGGCTCGACTGCGAGGTGGCCGTGGAGACCAACGGCACCTGTCCGGCGCCGCCGGGCATCGATTGGCTCTGCGTCAGCCCGAAGGCCGGCGCCGCGCTGCGCCTGCTCGCCGGCGACGAACTCAAGTTGGTCTATCCGCAGGCCGGGGCATCACCGGAGCGCTACGCGGGGCTGGCCTTCAGCCGGTTCTATCTGCAGCCCATGGACGGCCCCGAGCAGGCCGAGAACACCGCCCGCGCCCTGGACTACTGCCGCGCCCACCCGCGCTGGCGGCTGAGCCTGCAGACCCACAAGTTGTTGGGGATTCCGTAGTCGGGTGGCGGCTGGATCTGCAATAAAAGACGCCGCAAGAGGGTCAAGCTGTGGTAAAACTCCGCCCCCTTTCAGCAGCCACGAACCTGGGGTGACAGATCATGAAAGAGAGCGATGTGTTGCCGGCGGATTACCGACCGACCGAGGATGAGGAATACATGGGCGAGCGCCAGCTCGCGTTCTTCCGCCAGCACTTGCAGGAGTGGCGCGAGTCGCTGCTTGAGGAGTCCGAGCGAACCCTGGAGGCCCTGCGCGACGCGCGTATCCACGAGGTCGGTGACGAGGTGGACCGGGCCAGCCGCGAGTCGGATCAGGCCCTGGACCTGCGCACCCGCGATCGCTATCGCAAGCTGCTGCGCAAGATCGACGCAGCCCTGAGCCGGATCGACGATGGCGACTATGGCTGGTGCGAAGAGACCGGCGACCCCATCGGGCTGAAGCGGCTGTTGGCGCGGCCCATCGCCACGCTGTCGGTGGAGGCCCAGGAGCGGCAGGAGGCCCGTGAGCGCCAAGGGACTGCGCATCTGCGGGCGGTGGACTAGCGCACCGCTGCGGAAGTCCCAAGACCGCCGGCATGCCCACTCGGTGCTGTGGGAGCGACTTGCAGTCGCGACTTCCGCGTCGCGGCGGTCGCGATTGCAAATCGCTCCCACAGCTGCGGGCGGTCTCGGAATTTTCGCGGCAAAGCACTAGGCGCTCGCGGGGCCAAGCAGGCTGGAGTTGAAGCGGAAAGGCGCCGTGGCGGGCGCCGTACACCGCCGTTTCCGGGCTCAATTGCGCCCCGATCGTCGGGCGATAGCGATGCAAGGTTCCGGTCCGGGCCAAGGTCCGGTATCCTACGCCCTGCCGGGGCATGAATTGCCCGATGAGGCCGAGGCCGTTGGCCTGGGTCCAATCCCGACGGCAGGCGCGTAGCTGCTCTGCACTTCGTGCCTCCCGCTGCCCTTGCCGGTCCTGCCCGTCGTTGACGTGCAGCACCAGGCGCCCCGGCCCGCGCAGCGATTGCTTGCGCATCCACAGGCAGCGGTCGTCGGGTCAATCGACCAGCGCAATCCATTCAAACGACGCTTGGCGGCATGTTGGATCGCCATCGTCTTTTTTTGCGAGAGACGGTATTTCGGCAGCCACGACCGGGCCGGGCATGTTCCGCCGGGCTGTGGTGAAGAAGCGCCGTGATACCCACTTCGGGCTGTAAAGGCAAGGTTGGATCAGGCCAAGGGCAACGCCTGCCGGATGCATCTGCCCGCCCGATCAACAGGAGAAAGCGAAGATGTCAGATACGCCGTCGACTGCGAGCCATCGGCGCCTGCGGGCCCTGCGCGCAATACCCGATTCCAAGCGGAGCGAGGCCCAGTGGGACGAACTCAATGAGCTGGAGATCTCCCTCTCGCCGGTCAACCGCATCGACCGCCCGGCGCGGTCGCAGTCCGCCAACAACGCGGGACGCAGCAACAACAACAACAATAGCAACAACAGCAGCAGCAACAGCAACAACAACGGCCAAAAGCGCCCGCGATCGCGGCGACGGCGCTCGGCGCCTTGAGCGACGGCGGTACCGCCATGGACCTGCCATTCAAACAGCATCCGCTGCGTGAGACCGTCACCGCCGAGCTGCACCTGCGCACCTTCGAGCCGCTGACCGCCCCGGCTCGGGTGGTCCACATCGCCGCGATCTGCGGTCGCCGAGGCACCGGGCGCAACGAGGCCCACCTCGCGCGGCTGTTGCAGCACTTCGACCTGCCGGTGCCGGAAGTGCCGGGCCAGGTGTACCTTGCCGATTTGGGGCCGCTGCAGCTGCGCTGGGAGCGGCATACCGAGTTTGTCGGCTACACCTTCGTCGCACCGGGCAGCTTCGACGGCCCGTTTGCCGAGCCGCTGCTCGATCAGCTGCCGCAGGACTGGCTGCGGGACCTCCCGGGGCAGGTCATCAGCGTCGTTGCGCTGGCGCTGGAGTCCCGCGATATGCCGGAGCGCAGCCTCGCCGACCTGCAGGACCTGTTCGACGGTCACGCGGTGATCGGCTCCCAAGTCGTCAACGGGGCCGGTCGCTTCTGGACCGACATGCGCATCGACGCCCATGGCTACAGCCGCATCCTGCTGCGCGACGACGGCCTGTCGCCGCAACAGGCGGGCCGGCTGGTCAAGCGTGTGCTGGAGATCAACGCCTACCGCTCCATGGCCCTGCTCGGGCTGCCGGTGGCGCGCGAGGTGACGCCGACGCTGAACGACGCCGACCGCCGACTGGCCGAGCTGGCCGAGCAGATGACCGACTCGTGCCGGTCCCTGCCCGAGGCGGCGTCGGAGCAGGATCTGCTGGCCGAGCTGACCAGCCTGGCGACGGAGATCGAGAACGTCGCCGCCCGCACCACCTACCGCTTCGCCGCCTCCCAGGCTTACTACGCCGTTGCCCGTCAGCGCCTGGAGCAGCTACGCCAGCGTCGCATCGAGGGCCAGCAGATGGTCAGCGAGTTCCTCGACGCGCGGCTGGCCCCGGGCATCGCCACCTGTGCCGCCACCGCCGAGCGCCAGCAGGAACTGGCCGGTCGTGCGGCACGGCTTACCGCGCTGCTGCGGGCGCGGGTCGAGGTCGGGCTGCAGCAGCAGAACCGCCAGTTGCTCGGCTCCATGGACCGACGTGCCAAGCTTCAGCTACGCCTGCAGGAGACGGTCGAGGGTCTGTCGGTGATCGTCATCAGCTACTACAGCGTCGGTCTGGTGGGCTATCTGATCAAGGCGGCGAAGACCCAGGGGCTGCCGATCTCGGCCGATCTCGCCATCGGCATCGCCGTCCCGCTGGTCGTCGGCGCCGCCTGGCTCGGCCTGCGGCGGATGAGGCGGCGTATCCACGACGATGGCGGTGGTTAGTCAAGTGGTGCAGACGCAACCACGAAATGGCCAATCAAAAGGTTCAGCGAGCGGGCGTCTGCGCCACTTGTTTCTGAGCCGATCCTAAGACTTGAGCGCGGCTAATCGCCCGGTCGCCCCAGGGGTTCCAGCGCCGGCAGTCCGGCGGCGGTGGCGGCCAGCCGCACCAGCTGCAGGAACTCGGCGCGATAGCCGAACGGGTCCGCGCCCTTGCCCGACTGCCCGAGTTCGCGGATTGCCGCATAGTCGAAATCGCCTAGGAATCGGCCGCCGCGCAGGCGTTGGCCGAAGGCGGCGACGGCGGCGGCGAAGCGTACATCTTCGGGGGCCGCGGTGATGGTGGCAAGCGCCTCGGTGGCCGGTACCGGCACCTCCATGAGCTTGCTGCTGTCCTCCTCCGGGAGCTTGTAGCGCAGCCTGACGAAGGCGATCTCGTCGGCGCCGGCAGCCTCGGCCGGCGGCTGCGCCTGGTAGCGCAGGGGCTCGGTGAAGCGCGCGTCGCTGCCCACGGGGATCAGCTCGTAGATGGCGGTGACGGAATGGCCGCTGCCGATGTCGCCGGCATCGACCTGGTCGTTGTTGAAGTCCTCCCGCTTCAGCAGCCGGGTCTCGTAGCCGATCAGCCGGTACTCGGCGACCTGTGCCGGATTGAATTCCACCTGGATCTTGACGTCCTTGGCGATGGGGAACAGCGTCCCGCCCATCTCGTCCACCAAGACCTTCTGCGCCTCGCGCAGCGTGTCGATGTAGGCCGCGTTGCCGTTGCCGGCCTGGGCCAGCTTCTGCATCAGCGCGTCCTGATAGTTGCCGCGGCCGAAGCCGAGCACGGTGAGGAAGACGCCGGTCTTGCGCTTCTCGGCGACGAAGTCTTCGAGTCGTGCCGGGTCGTTGATGCCGACGTTGAAATCGCCGTCGGTGGCGAGGATCACGCGGTTGACCGCGTCCTGCTTGAAACCGGCCTCGGCCAGCGCGTAGGCCTGGCGGATGCCCTCGCCGCCGGCCGTGGAGCCGCCGGCGCTCAGGCGCTCGAGGGCGGCGAGGATCTTCGCCTTCTCCGAGCCCTTGGTAGGCTCCAGCACCGTGCCGGCGGCGCCGGCGTAGACGACCATGGCCACGCTGTCGTGCGCGTCCATCTGCGCCAGCAGCAGGCGCATGGACTTCTTCAGCAGCGGCAGCTTGTCCGGCGCGGACATGGAGCCCGATACGTCGAGCAGCAGGACCAGATTGGCCGGCGGGCGCTGATCCGGGACCATGTCGTAGCCCTTGATGCCGATGTGCAGCAGCCGGCTGTCCGGGCGCCACGGGGTCGGGTATACAAAGGTGCTGACGGCAAAGGGACGCCCGCGCTCCCGGGGCAGCGGATAGTCGTAGCTGAAGTAGTTGATCAGCTCTTCGGTACGGATGGCGTCGCGCGGGGGCAGGGCACCGTCGTTGAGGTAGCGGCGCATCACGGCGTAGGCGGCGGTGTCGACGTCGATGGAGAAGGTCGACACCGGTTCTTCGGCGGTGATCTTGACGCTGTTGTCGTCGAATTCCTCGAAACGGTCGCGATCGATGCTCCCCGGCGCGGGCTGCGGTGACGGTGGCATGATGGCCCCCACATCGGGCTGCGCCTGCGTGCGCATGAGCATGCGAGAAGTCTCAATCGCCTGTAAGGCAACCTTCGCCCGGGCATCATCGATGCGGGCCGCGGGGGCGGGCAACGCCTCGGCGTCGGCTAGCGCATCGGCGGGGGGTGCCGGTTCGGGTACGGCCAGTTCCCGTGCCTCGGTCGGCACCGGGCCGGAGACGGGCGGTTGGGCCTCGTCGCCGCCGGTCTGGGGCTGCTGCGCATCACAGGCGCAGAGCAGCAGCAGACCGGCCAGACCGGCAATCAGCAGGAGGCGCTGTGCAGCGCCGGCGAACAGACCAAAGGCAAACGTCGAGTCGATCATCTCCACACTCCCTCGATTGGTGGATGGACTGGGCTGCTTGAATCTGTGCGCCGGACGGGGCGGTATTGGCGGAGAGGGTGGGATTCGAACCCACGATAGGGTATTAACCTATACACACTTTCCAGGCGTGCTCCTTCAGCCACTCGGACACCTCTCCGGGAGGTATGGCCGGCAGGGGATGCCGGCAGCGCGGGTTCGGCGCCGTTAGGAGATTGGCGCTTCCCAATGACCCGCGAGCCGGTAAGAATAGCCAATCTCTAAGCCTGTTGCAAACCCAATCGATGTCCTCACCAACAAACCACCCTCAAGACCCGGCCAACCCGACCGAGGCCGGTCGTGCCGACCGCCATCGGCTCTACGAACGGGCCGTGCAGGCCCCGGATGCGGAGGTGGACTTCATCGACCAGCGCTATCGGCAGCTGCGCGGACGCTCGGCGCGGCGGCTGCGGGAAGACTTCTGCGGCACCGCCGCGCTGTGTTGCGAATGGGTGCGGCGGCGCAAGGCCAACCGGGCCGTCGGCGTCGACCTGGATCCGGATGTCCTCGCCTGGGGGCGGCAGCACAACCTCGCCGCCCTTGCCGGCGAGACCGCGCGCCGGGTGAGCCTGATCGAGGACGACGTGCGCGCCGCCGAGACCGGCCCGGCCGATGTCCTCTGCGCCATGAACTTCAGCTACTGGCTGTTGATGGATCGGGCCGCGCTGCGCGACTACTTCCGCGGGGTGCGCGATCGGCTCGCCGAAGACGGGATCTTCTTCCTCGACGCCTACGGCGGCTACGACTCCTTCCGGGTCATCACCGAGGAGCGGGAGGTGGACGATGAAGAAGGGCGGTTCACCTACATCTGGGAGCAGGCGAGCTACGCACCGGTCAGCGGCGTCATGGACTGCCACATCCACTTCGCCTTCCCGGACGGCTCGCGCATCGATCGCGCCTTCAGCTACCGCTGGCGGCTCTGGACCCTGCCCGAAGTCCGCGAGCTGTTGGCCGAGGCCGGCTTCGCCCGCGTCCAGGTCTACTGGCAGGGCTGGGACGAGGACGGCGACCCCGACGGCGACTTCCAACCCACAGACAGCGGCGAGCCCGACGCGGGCTGGATCTGCTACCTAACGGCGGAGAAGGCGGCCTAGTCCATCGGCGCCGCAATACGGCAAACCCATCATGGTTGCTCTAACCCGGATGTTGTTGGTAGGTTTTCGGCAGAAGCCGACGCTGTGGGCAACTCGGTTGCCACGGCGCCGGGCAAGGTGGCTGGGCATCCATTTAGGTTGCCGAACTAATCCTCGTCTCCGCCGATTTTCTGCTGTCGGCTCTTGTGCCCGATGTTTCCTCCCGAAACTTAGTCAAGGTTCAGAAACAAGTGGTGCAGACGCAACGACGAAACGGCCAATCCAAAGGCTCAGCGAGCGGGCGTCTGCACCACTTGTTTTTGAATCGATCCTAAGGCAGGCGGCTGTGCAGGGGGGCCGATTTGTGGGGGCACCTCAGGCAGCGTCCCCCATTTTCAGGCGCCGTCTCGCATTAGTCGGACCTTGGCATCACTGTACCAGGCGTTCCAACAGCGCCTGCGCCTCGGCCTGTTGCTCGAAGCGTCGGTCGGCGAGGCCGAGCAGTAGACGCCGTGCTTGGCCGTTGTCGCCAGCGGCGGCCAGTGCCTGCGCATAGTGGAAGGCGATGCTGGCGTCGGTGGGGCGCCTGGCATGGGCCGCCGCGAGCAGGTCCAGCGCGCGGGCGGTGTCGCCCTGCGCCAGCAGTAGGCTGGCCAAGGTGTCGGCGAAGGCGGCGTTGTCTGGGGCCGCCTGCTGGGCCTGCTCGGCCAGGCGCAGCGCGCGCGCCGGGTCGCGCTCGTGCAGCAGCCGCGCCAAGCCGTCGGCGGCGGCAACAGCGCCGGTGGCACGGCCATCGAGTACCGCTTGGTAGGCGGCGATGGCCGCCTCGTCGTCGCCGGTCGCCGCCAGCAGGGCCGCCAGCCGCAGCCGCATCGGCTGGTCGTCGGGATGCCGCGCCAGCCAGTCCTGCGCCAGCGACCGCGCCTGGTTCGCATGGCCTCGCCGTTGCGCGTTTTGTAGCTGCGCCAACTGCGCCGCGCGTCGCTCCGGGTCGCGCCGCAGGGCGGCGGCGAACAGCTCGGCGGCAGCGGCGCGGTCGCCAGCGGCAGCAGCGTTCTCGCCCTGCACCAGCAACACCGTCGCGTTGTCGTCTGCCGCTCGCCTTAGCCTGTCGAACAGTGCCGCCAAGGCAGCGGTATCGGGCGCCTTTGCAGCCAGCGCGCGCAGCACCGGCGCCACGCAGCGGGCATCCGGTGCGATCTCGAGGGCCGCCGCGAGGGCGTCGCGTGCCGCAGTCGGACGGTCCAGCGCGATCTCGGCGCGGGCGATCAGGCAGTGCGGCGCGGCGCTGCCGGTGCGCTGCGCGGCCAGGGCCTCGAAGTCCTTGAGCGCCGCGGTCGCGTCGCCGGCGGCCAGCGCCGCGGTGCCGCGCAGGCGCAGCAGCGCTGGTCGCTGCGGGGGGGGCGACGGGGCGGCCCTGAGCAGGTCGAGCGCCGCGCTTGCCTGGTCCGCCCGCAACAACTGCCGCGCGAAGCGAAGTCGTAGGCCGAGGTCATCCGGGCGCGCCTGCACCCCGGCGCGCAGGCGGGCCAGCCCGGCGGCGTCGCCGTCGGTGCGACGGTCCAACTCGGCCAGCGCCGGCAGCAGGCGCGGATCATCGGGGCTCGTCTCCAGCGCCTGCTCCAGCGTCCGGTAGGCGGCCTCGGTCTCGTCGGCGGCCATCTGAAGCCGCGCTAGGCTTAAACCCGCATCGGCGCTGCCGGGGCCGCCAGCGGCCAGGCCCTGCTCCAGGGCCTGGCGCGCCCCGGCGGCATCGCCATTCATGGACAATGCAACGCCGAACGCGTTCAGCGCCCGCGCATCCTCCGGCGCCGCCTCGGCCAGGGCCCTGGCCTCAATCAGCGCCGCGTCGGTCTGTCCGGCGGCGGCCAGGGCGCGGATCAACAGCAACCGTGCCTCGCCGTCCGCCGGGTGGCGCCCGAGCAGGGCGCGCAGCCGCGTCACCGCCGCCGCTGGTTCGGCCTTGGCCAGCAGACGCCGGATCGCGGCCACCTCAAGCCTGATGTCCTTCGCGGTCGCGGCGCCATCCAACTGGTCCTCGGCGGCGGTCAATTGCGCCAGCAGGGTCTCGGCCTCGGCCTGTCGGCCCTGAGCCAGCAGCGCCTGCAACAGGGTCTTGCGCAATGCCAGCGGCGCGTCCGGTGCGTCGGCCAGCGGCCTCAGCACGGTCTCGGCGGCGGCCGGGTCGCCGCGTTCCAGCCGCAGCCGGGCCAGCAACAGGGCCGGCTGCGGCAGCGCCGGCGCTGCCGCTGCAACGCGCACCAGATACTCCTCCGCCTGTGCCAGCCGACCGAGCTGGATCAGCGCCACGGCGGCGTAATAGGTTGCATCCGGGTCCGCCGGCAGGGCGCGCAGATAGCCCTCCAGCGCGGCTAGGGCCGCGGCCGGCTCGTCGCGGGCTAGGGCCAGCCGGCCGTCGGCGTAGGCGAGCCCGGCGAAACCCGGCTTGACCGCCTTCACCGCGTCCAGGTCGGCCGTCGCGCCGTCCAGGTCGCCGGTGTCGAGCCGCAGCAGCGCGCGCTTGTAGCGGGCCAGCCAGGCGGTCGGGTCGCGCTCGATGGCGCCGTCGTAGGCCGCGGCGGCAGCGGCCAGGTCGCCGGCGCGGTGGCGCAGCGCGCCCAGCATCTCCCAGGCGGCGGCCGTATCGGGGGCGTCTGTGGTGAGGGCCGTCAGCGCGTCTGCCGCGGCCGTCTCGTCGCCGTCCGCCAGGAGCCAGGCGGCGCGGGTGAGCCGTGCGCTGGGGCGGGTCGGGTCGGCGGCCAGCGCCTGCGCCAGCGCCGCCTCGGCCTCCTCGCGCCGGTCGAGTCCGCGCAGGGCCTCGGCGCGCAGCCGGGCGAGCTCCACGGCGGGTGGCAGTGCGCCAGCGTCGGCCGCCGCGTCCAGCTCGGCGAGTACAGTGTCGAAGCGGCCCTGGCGCAGCAGCGCATTCCCCAGCGGCACCAGCCAGTCCGTCGGCGCCGCGCCGGCCGCCGCGGCGCGGCGTAGGGCCTGCTCGGCGCGCTCGGGCTCGGCCAGCGCCAGCGCGATCTCGGCCTGCACCAGTCGCGCCTGGAACAGCCCCGGGTCCGCCAGCAGCAGCGCCTTTAGGCGTATCTGAGCGGTGGTGAGGTCGCCGGCTCGCCAGGCGCCGTCGGCGGCGATCAATGCCGCGGGCGGCCCGGCGGCCGGTGCGGTTTCCGGCTCGGCAGCGGCGGGTCCAATCAGCACCGCGGCGAGCAGTGGCACTAGGCATATGGCCCCGGCGGGCGCATGTGGGCGGGCCAGGGGGCGAGGCAGGCGGCGATGGGGCATCGGAAACTCCTGTGTGTCCGGGGTAAAGCCTAGGAGCCTGTCCGAGAATAGCGACCGTAGCGAGGTTTCGCCTCAGTCCGACGCGTCATGCCAGGCTTGGATTGTCGGAAGCCTCCTCGAAACTTGACGCATCTGCAAGCATTTGGCGCCCGCAAGCAATCTAGCATGTTCAATTACTCAAGCGTGCACTACCGGTGGCTGACCGACGCCCAGCCCGAGGAGTCCATCTTCCAGCCCGACGAGGGTATGAGCAGGCAGGTCTACCCGATCCCGCCCGAGATGGGCGAAGGCTGGCTGGACCTCCTGCCGCTGGGGATCGGCATCACCCTGTACCATGGTGTACACCGGTTTCGTCCGGCGGCGGCGGGCCGATTGGTGACCTTGATCGAGGCGGAGGTGGGCTACCAGGGGCCCAGCTTCGCGATCCAGGCCGCGTTCGGCGGCCATATCTGCCATGACGAACAGTCGCCGGTCGCCGAGCTGATCTATGGTCCCGGCCAGGCCCTATTTCGACACTCCGAGCGGCTGCATCTGGTCGCCAAGGCCGATGGTTCCACCAACAGCGAGATGGTCGGCCTGACCATCAGCGACGCCCAGCTCGGGGTCTTGCTGGGCGAGGCCGCCGCGGCGCAGTTGCAGCGGGCGCTCGGCGTGAGCGAGGTACCCAGCATCGCGGTTCGACGGCTCGCGGCTGCGCAATCGGCGCAACTGCGCGCCGCGATTGCCCCGCGCACCACCGGCGGACTGCGAACACTCCAGGCCCAGGCCACGGCGTTGGGTTTCCTCGCCGCATTGGCCGATGACTTGGGCGTTCGCGACGGCACGCCGTCCCCGAGCGGCGATCGCCAGGCGCTGGTTCACGCGCTCCACGAACGCCTGCTGGCGCTTGAAGGCAAGCCGCCCGGCCTCGACGAGTTGGCCCGCGACTACGGCGTCAGCGCCCGGCGACTCAATGAGCTGTTCGCCAAAGAGTACGGAGTGCCGATCCACGCCTTTGTCACCGCACAGCGCCTGGGCCAAGCCCACGACGCCGTCTGTACCACCGACGTGCCGCTGAAGTCCCTGGCGGCGCGGCTCGGCTATTCACATGTGAACCATTTCATCACCGCCTTCCGCCGACAATTCGGCATCGCGCCCGGATCGTTGCGACGCGGCCGTGGAGCTGCTCCCGGCGGGAAGCCATAGGCAAGGGCCGCAACGGCCCAGATGCAGGCGGGCGGCTGCGCTCGCGCAGAGACGCAAAGCCGCAGAGAAGAGAACATTACGAGCGGTTTTTTGGGATCGTTCCCGCTCTTGGTCCTTCTTCCCTTTGGACCATGGATGGAGAGGTCCTACCGTCGCTGCCAAGGCCGGATCTGGCGACACGACTTCGTGCCAGGTCCAGATCACACCAGAACCCTGTTCTACGCAATCGGGACGCTTTTCTACGCAATCCGGCGCTTGCACTGGTTGGCAGCATGGCTCCCACGATGAGCTGATAGCCAGCGCCGACGCGCCGATTTGAGCCAAAGGCCGCTCCAAACCCGTTGTGCACCGGCAAGGGCAAGGCCCCGGCGACGTCCGGATTGCGTAGAACTTGGTCCGTCCCGCGTAGAACGTGGGCGTCGCGCCCCGACGCGCCAATGGGTCAGACTGTTGAATCTGTCGAGCGCTTCGCCCCGAGCTCCACCGCTCATGAGGTCACCGATGTCTACCATCCGTTCCCGCTTCGACGGCGCCCGCCGGGGCGCCTCGAGGCTTTGCCCGCGCAACTGCCCGCTCCCGCTCCCGCACCCTGAGCTGCGTCGCGGGGCTTGCCGACCCATTGCAACGCCTGATCCGCAACCGACAAGAGGTTTCCGCTGATGTCCCAATCCGCGTTCGATCGTCTGCGCCTGGCCCAACCCGTCGCCGTGCTTGCCGCCGCCCTCGGCGGCGGTGTGGCGCAGGGTGCCTCCACCCTGCCGATCCGAGTCACCGCCGGATCGGTGCGCTACGGTGGCGCTAATCCGACCCCAAGTACCTTCAGTGGCATCGGGAACTATCTATACGGCCCGTCGATGATCGTCGGACCGAGCGGGACCATGGGCAGCGACACGACAAACATCCCCGCCTACGGCATCGGCGAGGCGTCGCTGCTGCAGCCGGCCGCCCGGGGCAGCACGGCCGCTCAACCCGACGCCTTCGACCACTTTGCGCAGATCAGCGTCAATGGCACCTTCTTCACCCAGCCGGGCGATCAGGTGGACGTCACCACCACCGCCGACGGCGTCTTCGTCAGCACCCTGACGCCGCTCGACATCGGCGGGATCGAGACGACGCTCGACTACTTCATGGACGGCAGCAGCCCGACCCTGCGGGTGCTCGCGAGCCTGACCAACACCACGGCCGGGGCGCTCGCCGCCGAGGTGCTGTATGGCGGCAACCTGGGCTCGGACCAGGACACCCGCATCGAGGCCAGCAGCAGCGGCGATGCCGCCTTCCAGCAGGCGGACCGTTGGTTCATCAGCAGCGACGGCTCCACGAGCGACGGCGGTGATGTGGTGCAGACCTTCGTGCGTTACGGCGAGGGCAACGTGCAGGCGGCCTCCGATACCTACGCCGTGCCGGGTACCCCAATTCCTGGGGATAACGACCTCGATTATTTCACCGACGTCTGGTCCCTGAGCCTTGGTGCGGGCGCGACCCAGAGCCTGATGTGGTTCGTGCAGTTCAGCGACGAGGCGACGACGGCCCAGGGCGGCACCGACGTCTTCGCCGATCTCGACACCCTGTCCGCGGTCGGGTTGCTCGCGACCCTGGGCGGCGGGGAGCTTGCCACCGGCAACATCGTCAACTGGGGCGCGGGCCAACAGGTACCGGTACCGGGCGCGCTGTGGCTGTTCGGCGCTGGGCTGTTCGGCCTGGCCGCCGCGCGCCGCCGTAACCGCCGCGGCTGATCCCCGGCCCGACCTCGGACCCCGGTGGCCGGCCCGCCGGTCTCTGAATTCCCGTGTCGAGCCTACGGACCAGATCTCCCAGACATGGACGTCGGGTGCCGATCCGGCCAACCTGGCCTGTTTGCAGAAACCCTGGTGGAAGGTGTGCATCACCGCGTTGCTGCAGACCGCCAGATGCAGTGCGTCGGCGAAGTCGGCACCCTGGGCATAGCAGTCGATGGTCAGGGCGACGGCCTCCGGCGTTTCGAGGATGGTGTCGAGGGCGATCATCGGCTGCGCTGCTCGGATGCCTCCCAGTCCGCGGCATCATCCATGGGGCGACAGAGGTCATCGTCCGACAGCGGTGGCCCGTCATGCTTGAGCATACAGCTCGCGCGCAGATGCATAGGCGAGAGAAAGAGAAGAGGAAGCGACGGATCCGCCGATCTCTGCGATCGCGGTGGGTCCGCTGCGCTTGACCCACCCTACAGCCGCATCCCGGCTCCGCCTTTTGAGAAATCACCAACAACCGGTCCATCTTCTTGAAACGACGAACCACGCTACAAGCGCAACAAGGCTGGATCACTGCCACGCTCCAGCACCGCTGCGCAGGACTGACAACCCAAAGACTCGCGCGAAGCCGAAGGCCATGAAGGGTGCTAAGTCACGCGCATTGTTGGAGCAGGGCTTCGACCACCTGCGCGCCGGTGATGCCGTCGCCGCCGCCGCCGCCGCGGACCGGGTGCTGGCGCTGACCCCGCATCACCACGGCGCGCTGAACCTGGCGGGCCTTGCGGCCCTGCGGCAGGGAGACGCGCAAACGGCCATCAGCCGGCTGGAACGCGCCGCGTCCCTGGCGCCGGGGCAGGCCATCTATGCCGCCAATCTCGGCGCCGCGCTGCGCGCCGCCCACCGCCATGCGGATGCCGCGGACGCCTGCCGGCGGGCGCTCGCGCTGTGGCCCACCTACCGCACCGCGCTGGTGACCCTGGGCGCCGCGCAGTTCGCGCTGGAGGACTACGCCGGGGCGCTCGCCAGCTATGAGCAGGCGTTGACGGCTGCCGAGGCGGATCGGGCATCGGCGCCGGACATCGCGCTGCTGCATGCCTACCGGGCCGATGCGCTGCGGGAGTTCGGGCGCATGCGCGCCGCGGTGGCTGCCTACGAACAGGCGCTCGAGCTGGCGCCGGAGCTGGCCCATGCCCTCGGCAATCTTGGTCTGACGCTGCTGGCGCTGGGTGATCACGAGCGGGCGCGGTCGCTGTGCGAGCACGCCTGCGCGCTGGCCGGTCCATCCGGGCACGACGCGGCGCGCGCCTGGACCAGCCTCGGCACCTTGCGCCGGCGCGAGGGCGAGCTGGAGCCGGCAATGACGGCCTATGCCGAGGCGCTGGAGCGCAACCCGGACGACGCGGCGCTGAAGACGCTGGTCGGCGAGGTCTGGGCCGAGGTGGGCGACCTGGCCCAGGCCGTGCTCTGGTACGAGCAGGCGCTGGCGCTGGAGCCGGAGCGCATCGAGACCCGCGTCGCGCTGGCCGACACGCTGCGCGAGGCCGGCGACATCGAGACCGCGCTGGCGCAGCTCGACGCCCTGCTCGCCGAGCACCCGGAGCATCCGCCGGCGCTGCTGGCGCTGGCCGGCGCGCGCTGGGAGGACGGCGACGCCGAGGGCGCCATCGCCGCCGGCCGCCGGGCGGCGGACCTGCAACCCGAGGATGCACACGCGCGCGCCCGGCTCGCGCACATCCTCGCCTCCGCCGGCGATGTCGAGGCCGCCAACGCCGCCAACCGCGAGGCGCTGGCCGTGAACGCCAACTGCGTGCCGGCGCTGTCGAACCTGGCGCAGAACCTCCGCGGCAAGCTGCCGGCTGAGGATGCCGAACAGATGCAGCGGCTGCTGAAGGCCCGCTGGGTCAAGCGCGCCGGCGGCGAGGGCGTTCAGGCGACGCTGCACTTCGGCCTGGCGCACTACTACGACGGCGCCAAGGACCACGCCCGCGCCGCCGAGCATGCCGTCGCCGGCAATGCCCGACATTGGTCGCACAAGCGCGAGCGCGGCTGGGCCTACGACCCGGCCGAGTACGGCGCCCACATCGACCGGCTGATGGAGGCCTTCACGCCGGACTTCTTCGCCGGCATCCGCGGGCACGGCGACCCGAGCGAGGTGCCGGTGTTCATCGTCGGCATGCCCCGCAGCGGCACCACGCTGACCGAGACCATCCTCGCCAGCCATCCGCGGGTGTTCGGCGCTGGCGAGCGCAGCTTTGCGGGCCGTGCCTTCGCGGCGCTGCCGCGGGCGCTGGGCCAGGCGGACGCGGCGCCGCTGGATTGCCTGGAGGCGCTGACGCCGGGCGCGACGCGCCAGCTCGCCGGCTGGCACCTGGAGCAGTTGCGCACCCTCACGCGCAAGGCGGGGCTGGCGGACCAGGCGGTGCTGCGCATCGCCGACAAGATGCCCGACAACTACAGCCAGCTCGGTTGGATTGTCACCGCTTTTCCGAACGCGCGCATCATCCACTGCCGGCGCGATGTGCGCGACGTGGCGGTCTCCTGCTGGATGACCCAGTTCGCGCAGATCCGCTGGGCCTTCGACCTAGAGCACCTGGCCGAGCGCATCATTCAGTACCGACGCATCATGGGGCACTGGCGCGCCGTGCTGCCGGTGCCGATGCTGGAGATCGACTACGAGGAGACGGTGGCGGACCAGGCCGGACAGACCCGGCGGCTGCTGGACTTCATCGGCGTGGACTGGGACGACGCCTGCATGCGCTTTCACGAGACCGAGCGCCTGGTGCGCACCGCCAGCGTCACCCAGGTGCGCCAGCCGGTCTACACCCGCTCGGTGGAACGCTGGCGGCGCTACGAGGACATGCTGGCGCCTTTGCTGGAGCGCATCGGCGGCTAGTGTTGTCGAGGGCGCACCGGTCGGCTGGCGTGGCGGCCTAGCCTGCCCAGCCGACCGGCAAGAAGCAACCAAGGAGCTGGAACACGCGGCCTTTCCGGGCCGCACGGTCCCACTTTGCCCCCAGCCCCGCGGTTTTTGATCGACGCCCCTGGGCTAGCCAATCTTTGTAAAGCGCGAAGTCGTCGTCCTCCATGAATATTCGCTGGCTTTGCCTTGATAAGTCGATGTTTGATCGCGACGGCGCTCCAGCGTCGTCGCGCATCCGGCGGCGCTCCAGCGCCGCGTCTTCGCAGGTGATGGTGCTCCAACAAGGCCCCGCGAGGTGGGTCGGTGCTCGGGGCGCGCCGCTGGATCGACGCAAGACGCATCACGGCGCCGGAGCGCCGTGACGATCAGCAGTAAATGCTCTGCGCCTGGGGTCCCGTGGGGGTGCGGCCTGAGTTCGTAGGCTGGGTTTCGACCCTCAACCAGCGGGCCGGCGTGACGGGGCGCTTGCAGCTGAGGCCGGAGATGACCAGGAAGCTGCCCCGACTCAGTGGTCGTTGGGGTGCTTGGTTGCGTACTCCAGGGCGACAGGTCCTCGTCGTGGACGGCGATCTGCGCGGGGCCCGCGCCCTGAAGATAGCGTATTAGTCAATTAGAAAGTTCTGATATACCCATAAAAACAATTGAGAAACAGGGGGTTGTTCGGGCAGGGTTGTTCCTCCCCGTTGTTTTTCCTATTGATTTTTATCAATGCCACCCATGTGCGCGGCTGATGGATGGGCCGATTAGCCGCGCTTGTGTTGACTTTGTGTCCCTGATGAATTGTCATTGCGCCCGGTCTGCACGTGTCTTTGCGTGCATCAGGTCTTGGGGCCCCGAAAGCCCCTCATAAAGTAGTTGTTTTCGCCTTTCTGCGGGGGTCCTCATGGAGCTTACAGCCGATCGGGTCGCGGAGCAGAAGTACGACTTCGACGTCGTACGCTGGTTCACGGTCATGGCCGTTGTCTACTTGGTGGTAGGTGCGGCGGTTGGGGTCTACATCGCATCGGAGCTGGCTTGGCCGTTCCTGAACTTCGATAGTCCCTACATCTCCTTCGGGCGCTTGCGCCCTGTCCATACCAACGCGGTCATCTTCGCGTTCGGTGGCTGTACCCTGATGGGCACCGCCTTCTACACCGTCCAGCGCACCTGCGGCGTGCGGCTGTGGAGCCACAAGCTGGCCTGGTTCACGTTCTGGGGCTGGAACGCGGTCATCGTGCTGGCCGTGCTGACGCTGCCCTTCGGTCTGACCCAGTCCAAGGAGTACGCCGAACTGGAGTGGCCGATCGACATCCTGATCGCCGTGGTCTGGCTGGCGTTCACGTTCAACTTCATCATGACCATCGCCATCCGCAAGACCTCGCACATCTATGTGTCGAACTGGTTCTTCCTGGGCATGATGGTGATGATCGTCTACCTGCATGTGGTCAACAGCCTGGCGATCCCGGTGGGCCTGTTCAAATCCTACAGCCTGTTCTCGGGCGTCCAGGACGCGATGATCCAGTGGTGGTGGGGCCACAACGCGGTGGGCTTCTATCTGACCGCCGGCTTCCTCGGCATCATGTACTACTTCGTGCCCAAGCAGGCGAACCGGCCGGTCTACTCGTACCGGCTGTCGGTGATCCACTTCTGGGCGCTGATGTTCGGCTACGTCTGGCTGGGTGCGCACCACCTGCAGTACACGGCCCTGCCGGACTGGACCGGCTCCCTGGGTGCCGCCGTGTCGCTGGCGATGATCATCCCTTCCTGGGGGGGCGCCGTTAACGGAATGATGACGCTGTCCGGTGCCTGGGATAAGCTGCGGACCGACTATGTACTGCGCTTCCTGATCATCGCGCTGGCCTTCTACGCCATGTCGACCTTCGAGGGTCCGGTCATGTCGCTGAAGACCGTCAACGCCCTGTCTCACTACACCGACTGGACCATCGGTCATGTCCACTCCGGCGCGCTGGGCTGGGTGGCCGGCATCTCCATCGGTGCGATCTACCACCTGATGACCCGTCTCTGGCACACCAAGATGTGGTCCGAGGCCCTGGTGAACGTCCACTTCTGGACCGCCACCATCGGCACCGTGGTCTATGTGGTCGCCATGTGGGTCTCGGGCATCATGCAGGGCCTGATGTGGCGCGCCTACGACGAGTACGGCACCCTGGCCTACACCTTTGTCGAGTCGGTGGCGGCAATGCATCCGTACTACGCCATGCGGGCGGTGGGCGGCGGCATCTTCCTGTTCGGTGCCATCATCATGCTGTTCAACGTCCTGATGACGGTGCGCAAGTCCGCCAGCGAGGGCAGCCTGCGGGCGGCTCGCAGCGACATGGCACCGGCAGCGGCCTGAGCGGCTCGGAGGTAAATCCAAATGTCAGACAAGCATCCCGAGCCGAAAGGCCTCCAGCCGTTCCTGGAGAAAAACATCTGGGGCCTGCTGGTGGCCACGGCCCTGGTCCTATCCGTCGGCGGTATCGTTGAGATCGTCCCGCTGTTCTATTTGAAGAGCACTGAGGAGGCCAATCGCTTCCCGCAGATCGTCTGGGACAAGGCCGGCAAGGAGCCGATCATTGCCGTCACCTACGAGCGCGATGCGGACGGCAACATCATGCGCTACAAGCAGGATGAGGAAACCGGTGAGCTGGTGCCGCACAAGCGCGGCGAGCCGAAGGTGCTGTCCCAGCAGGCCAACTGGGCCCCCGGCGACGGTGTCCGCCCCTACACGGCCCTGGAACTGGCCGGGCGCGACATCTACCAGCGCGAGGGGTGCTACCTGTGCCACTCCCAGCAGGTGCGCCCGTTCCGTGACGAGCGCGAGCGCTACGGTCACTATTCGCTGGCCTCCGAGTCGATGTTCGATCACCCGTTTCAGTGGGGCTCGAAGCGGACTGGGCCGGACATGGCCCGGCTCGGCGGCAAGTATTCCGACGAGTGGCACCGCCAGCATCTGATGGACCCCCGCGCGGTGGTCCCGGAATCGGTGATGCCGGGCTACCCCTGGCTGGCGGAGCGCGAGGTCAAGGCCAAGCGTATGCAGCGCCACATGAAAGGACTGCGGGCCATCGGCGTGCCCTACAGCGATGAGGACATCGAGGCGGCCGAGGGGATTGTGGCCGGCAAGACCGAGATGGACGCGATGATCGCGTACCTGCAGGTCTTGGGCGTCATGGCCAAGCTCGAGCCCGGCGTCGACTACCGGCAGTAGCGCATCGTGGACAGTCTATTGGACTACTTCAACACCGACTGGGCGGCCATGACCGCCACCGACTGGGTCGGCACGATCCTGACGGTGGCGATCTTTGTCGCCATGGTGGTGGCCTACTTCCAGGTGTTTCGACCAAAGAACCGGGATGCCCTCGAGGCGCGCAAGCATATCCCGTTCGATGAAGATCACGCGGACATCGGAGACAACGATGGCGGAAAATAACCCCTTCCCCGGAGAGAACAACACCGGTCACTTCTGGGATGACAACCTGCGCGAGCTGGACAACCCGCCACCGCGCTGGTGGATGATAGCCTTTTGGGCGTCGCTGGCCTGGTGGATCCTCTACACCATCCTGTATCCCAGCTGGCCCATGCCCTGGCAGACGGCGGACGGCGACGGCTACACCAAGGGCCTGCTCGGCTGGACCTCCATCCAGGAATACAAGCAGGGCATGGCTCAGGTCGAGGAGGTGCGGGCCGAGTACGAGGAGCAGATCGCGGCGATGACCGCCGAGGAGATCCTGGCCGACCCCGGGCTGACCCAGTACACGCTGGCATCGGCCAAGGTCCTGTTCGGCGACTACTGCTCGGCCTGTCACGGCAGCGGTGGTCAGGGCAACCCCGGCTATCCGGTGCTGGCGGACGATGATTGGCTCTACGGCGGCTCGCTCGCCAAGATCAAGGAGACCATCACCATCGGTCGCAAGGGCGCGATGAATGCGCACAAGGAGATCCTCAGCGACGAGGAGGTCGACCAGTTGGCCAATTTCGTCGTCACCATGAGCGAGGGCGAAAAGGGTAGCGATGAGGACTGGGCCTTGTTCAACGCCAAGGCCTGCACCGCCTGCCATGGTCAAAAGGCCGATGGCGTGCTCGCCGAACTGCCCAACGGCGACATCGTATCCGTCGGCGCGGCCAACCTGACCGACGCGATCTGGCGGTTCGAGCCGGGCGGCTACGACAGCGCCCGCCACACCATCCTCTACGGTGTGAATCAGCCCGGCATCGAGCAGACGCGCGACGCCGTGATGCCGGCGTTTGCCGAGGTTGGGCAGTTGGAGGGCAAGCTGGCCCCGGACCAGATCAAAAAGCTGGCCGTCTATGTGGATCAGCTCAGCCCGGACTGACGGGTAGGGCTCCCCTGTGGTGGTGACTGCGACACCAGCACACGGGAGCGGGTTTTGATTGTCGGCGCCAAGGCGCCTCTTCACTAGAGTACAGGCCTGCCAACAGGCCGGAAGGAGGATGTGATGAATGTCGATGCCGTTGTTGTCGGCTCGATCATTAGTGTGGCGATTGCTGTCGTCATCGTCGTATACCTTGTCTACAAGGTCATCAAATTGATGAACGAGGATGCGCAGCGTCACGCCGATGATAGCCGGTCCTGACCTGGACCTCGGCCGCCGCGGCGGTCGGTTGAGGCAGGATTGACGCGGGCCGTTGGGGTCCGGAGCCAGGGGGATCTTGATCCCCCTTTTTCGTACCCATGCGTTTTGTGACCCGAGGTCAGAGCGAGACAGATGAGCGATAACCAAACCAGTGGCCAGACGGCCGGCATGGACGAACTCTATGCCGAGGCCGAGCATTGGCATATCAACACCGGCGACGAGACCATCCACGCCAAGCGGATTCCGGGTAAGTGGCGCCGCATCAAGTGGATCGCCGCCTCGGTCTGGCTGGTCTTCTTCCTCGGGCCGTACCTGAGATGGAGCGGCAGTCAGGCCGTCCTGTTCGACATCCCGAACCGGCAGTATCACCTGTTCGGTGTGACCGTGCTCCCGCAGGACTTCTGGATGCTGTCGCTGCTGCTGCTGTTCTTCGCCATCCTGCTGGCGGTGGCCACCGCCCTGGTGGGGCGGGTGTATTGCGGCTATTTCTGCTTTCAGACCGTCTGGACCGATATCTTCACCTGGATCGAGGAGAAGCTGGAGGGCAACCCGCAGCAGCGAAGGCGCCTGGACAAGGCCCCTTGGAGCCTGCACAAGCTGCGCCTGCGGGCGACCAAGCATGTGTTTTGGATCCTCATCGGCTTCGCCACCGGCTTTAGCTTCGTCGCTTGGTTCTACGACGCGGGCACGCTCTGGCGGGAGTTCTTCGTCGGCCAGTCCAACGCCACTGCCTACGCCGCCGTGGCCCTGTTCACCGTCGGCACCTATGTGCTGGCGGGCTTCATGCGCGAGCAGGTCTGCTTCTGGCTCTGCCCCTACGCCCGCATCCAGGGCGTCATGCTCGATCGGACCACGATCGTGCCGACCTACGACGAGGGCCGGGGCGAGCCGCGGGGGCGGATGAAGAAGGGCGAGACCGAGCAGGACCGCAGCACCGGCGACTGTGTCGACTGCAACCAGTGCGTGGCGGTCTGCCCTACCGGTGTGGACATCCGCAACGGTCAGCAGGAGGGCTGCATCACCTGCGGACTCTGTATCGATGCCTGCGACTCGGTCATGGACAAGGTCGGTCGCTCCCGCGGGCTGGTGCGCTACGCATCGCTGGACGAGACGGAGGGTCGGCCGGTCCAGGCGATGCTCCTGCGTCCTCGGGTTTGGGTCTACACGGTCATCCTGTCGCTGTCGCTGGTGGGGATCATCTATGGTCTGTCGAGCCTCGCGCCGCTGGAGATGAAGGTCCTGCATGAGCGCGCGCCCCTGTTCGTGCTGCTGAAGGACGGCTCGATCCAGAACAAGTACACGCTCAAGCTGCTGAACAAGTCCAACGACGACATGGAGGTGCGCATCAGCGCCGAGGCCGGGGTGGCGATCAGGCTGGTCGGCGCCGAGGAGCCGGTCCACGTCAAACACGGCGAGGTAACGCCGTCCGTGGTCTTTGTGCGCATCAAGCGTCGGGACCTGACTGAGGAGAGTCTGCCCCTGACCTTCTACGCCGAGTCCGCGCGACCGGACGGCACCGCCGTGACCACCGAGCGCGAGAGCGCCTTCTTCGGCCCGCGCCGATGAGCCGACGGCCCTTTGGCCGTTGGACGCAACCAGACCGAGCAACCAAGATGACCGCACTGCAAAGCACGATGAATCCCGCCGTCGACAACCCCCGTTCCACCCAATCGGGCCCCGCCTTGCGCAACCCCTGGGTCCTGGCCTGGCTCGGCCTGATCGTTGTCGTCCTGGTCGTCAATATCACCATGGTGACGCTGGCCTTCATGACCAGTCCGGGGCTGGTACGCTCGGACTACTACGACAGCGGTCGAGCGGTCGAGGAGAACTTCGCCTCCCTGCGCGAAGAGGCGGCCGGGCTGACCATGAGCATCGATACCCCGGCGGATCTCACGGCCGGCGTGACCACGACCATCCGTTTTTATGTGGTCGACCGCGCCGGCCAGCCGGTGACCGGCGAGCGAGTCACCTACTACGCCTATCGCCCGTCCGATGCGGAGCGCGACTTCTCCCTGCCCATGGTCGAGGAGGACGTCGGGCGCTATGCGGTGACGCTGCATTTCCCGCTGGCCGGCCTCTGGGACACCCTGGTCTCCATGCAGACCGACGACCACGAGGTCAGCCTGGCGCAGCGGATCAACGTTGCGCGCCCCTGAAGCCGCCTCGGCGGCCGTGGGTAGCGGCGCGGGCGCGTCTGCTCCCCGCTGCTTCCATTGCGGGCTGCCGGCCCCCGATGCGGTGCGCGTCGAGGCCGATGTGGCCGGTGGCCGCCGGGCATTCTGCTGCGGCGGCTGCAAGGCGGTGTGCGAGGCCATCCATGCCGCCGGTCTGGAAGGCTTCTATCGGCGCACCCCGGAGGGCGAGATCCTGGGTCCGCCGCCGGAGCCGCCGCGGCAGCTCGCCATGTATGATCTCGACGAGGTCCAGCAGGATTACTGCGGCAACCTCGGTGAGCATCGCGAGATCAACCTGCTGGTGGAGGGCATCCACTGCGCGGCCTGCGTGTGGCTGATCGAGCAAGGCCTGGCGGCCATGCCCGGGGTGGAAGAGGCAAGGGTCAATCTGACCGGGCGTCGCCTGCGGCTGCGCTGGGACAACGGCCGTTTGGCCCTGTCGAAGGTGCTGCGTCGGCTCTCGGACCTGGGCTATGCGGCGATGCCGTTCGATCCCGACGCCGCCGAGGGCAGCCTGCAGCGGGCCAACCGGGTGCTGCTCTACCGCATGGCCTTTGCCGGCTTTGCGATGATGAACCTGCTGTGGGTCTCCATCGCGCTGTACGCCGGGGCCGATCAGGGCGAGCACCGGGGGTTCTTCCATTGGATCGGCTTCGCCATCGCGACGCCGACGCTGATCTACTCCGGCTGGCCGTTCTACCGCGGGGCCTGGTCAGGGCTGCGGCGCGGACACCTGAGCATGGATCTGCCCATCGCCATTGGCGCTTCGATCACCTATCTGTATTCGCTCTACGTGACCGTCGGCGGCCAGGGGCATGTCTACTGGGACACCGTGGTCAACTTCCTGTTCGTCATCCTGGTGGGCCGCTATCTGGAGGCCATCTCCAAGCGCCGAGCGGTGGCGGCGACCCAGCGTCTGCTCGACCTGCAGCCGAAGGTCGCCACCCTGATCCGGGATGGCGAAGAGTCCCTGGTGCCGATCCGTGCCGTGCGCCTCGACGATCTGGTATTGGTCCGGCCCGGGGAGGTGATCCCGGTGGATGGACGGGTGGTCGACGGTGAGAGCAGCGTCGACGAGGCGATGCTGACCGGGGAATCGGTTCCGGTCACCCGCAGCGTCGACGATCGGGTGGCCGCCGGCACCATGAACGGTGCCGGGGTCCTGCGGCTGCGGGTGACCGGGCTGCTGCGCGATACCGCCTTGGGGCGGATCATCGACCTGGTCGAATCGGCCCAGGCCAGCAAGGCGCCGATTCAGTCCTTGGCCGATCGGATCGTCCCCTGGTTCGTCGCCGCGACCCTCGGCCTGGCGCTGACCACCTTCGGTCTGTGGATTGGGGAAGATGTCGAGAAGGCCCTGATGGCGGCCACGGCCGTGCTGATCATCACCTGTCCCTGCGCCTTCGGGCTGGCCACGCCGATGGCCATTGCGGTGGCCTCCGGGCGCGGTGCGGCGGATGGTGTGCTGGTCAAGAGCGGGGCCGTGCTCGAGCGTTTGGCCTCGATCGATCACATCGTCTTCGACAAGACCGGCACATTGACCGAGGGCCGCCCGGCGGTGACCGATGTGATGACCGCGGATGGGGCCTGGGGCGCGGATGCGGGCGCCGAGGCGTTGACCGCCGGCCAGGGCGAGCTGTTGCGGCTCGCCGCCGCGCTGGAGCAGGTCTCGGAGCACCCGATGGCACGGGCCGTCACCACGCTGGCCGAGGCGGCCGAGCTCGGCTATCGGCGGCTGACGCCGACGGACGTGGTGGTTCAGCCAGGGCAGGGCATCCGTGGGCGGGTCGATGGGCGCATGGTCGCCATCGGCAGCCGGGCCTGGCTGGGCACGGCCGGCATCGACGCCGATTCCCGGCTCGATGGCGGGGTGATGGTCGATGGCGGCACCTTGCTGCACTGCGCCATCGATGGGGTCGAGCGGTTGCGGTTGCGGGTCGAGGACCGTTTGCGCAGCGATGCGGCCGAGGTGATCGGGCGCCTGACCGGGCAGGGCGTGCGGGTGACGCTGCTCACCGGCGATCGGCGAGCCGCCGCCGAGCGCGTCGCCGAGCGGCTGTCCAACGGAGGCTCGTCAGCGGGGATCGACGTCATTGCCGAGGTCTTGCCCGCCGAAAAAGAGCGGGTGATCGCGGAGCTGCAGCGCGGCGGCGACCAAGTCGCCATGGTGGGGGACGGCATCAACGACGCCCCGGCGTTGGTGCGGGCCGATGTCGGCATCGCCATGGGCAGCGGCACCGATGTGTCCATTGCCAGTGCCGATATCGTCTTGCTCGGCGAGGAACTGGCGCGTGTCGAGCAGGCGATCGGGTTGGCGCGGCAAACGGTGAGCGCGATTCGCCAGAACATCGGCGTGTCGATCACCTACAATCTCGTCATGGTTCCGCTGGCGATGGCGGCGCTGGTTACGCCGCTGATTGCGGCCGTTTCAATGCCGCTCAGCTCGCTGGCGGTGATCGGCAACTCCGCGCGCATCCGCCATCGACCCCACCGAGTCCATCGAACCCACCGACTCCATCGAAATAGCTAAGCCCGATCGAGGTACCCGACGTTGGAAGTGATCTATGGCCTGATTCCCGGCATGCTCATTCTGGGACTGGTCGCAGTCGCCGTGCTGTTTTGGGCGGCCCGCAGCGGTCAGTTCGAGGACTTGGATGGTGACGGACAGCGCATCTTGATGGACGACGATCTGGAGGCGCGAGACGCGCGCCGGTTCCCGGATGCGGAAGATGCGGACGAGGGTCGCCGCGGCCAGGGGGACTAGCCGCAAAGGCGGGTCGACGATCTTGGCGTCGCCGGAGATCGGACACCGCTGAGCCGATCTCGGGCGACCCTGGGGCTATAGGCGGCTACCGGGGCGAGCCGGATTGCTCAGAACATCCCCTTGAGTTCTTCGATCGCCAGTTGCTCGACGGCCTCGCGCAGCTCGTCGGGCTGCGGATTGCCGGTCAGCGCATCCCCACCGAAGTTGCCGCCGAACGCGATGGCCACCAGCAGGGGGCCGGGCTTCATTTCGGCATAACGCAGCGCGGTCAGGTTGGATACGCCCGGTATTGAACCATGGCGAATCTTGCGTTCGCATCGGCGAGCAACAGCCGCCGCGGTGTCGTTGTCAAAACCGCGTGAGAACAGGAAATTGCGAATATTGTCCTGGATCATGACGAAACCTCGACGGAGCGTGGATGGATCAAGGCACGGACTGTGTTGACATGCTGAGGTGGTGCAGGTTGCGCCTGCCGCCGTCTCAAGTGTATGCCATGCAGGCCGGATTTTCGCGTCCGGCCCCGGCGTGGCCCGCGAGCGCGGGGGGGGGGCGCGGTCGGGCGGTGCTGCGGCAACGCATCAGGCGACGGGATTAGTGGAGCCAGGGAGGCTACGGCGCTATACTAGGCGGCTTTTGCCATCGAGACCGCACTGGGGAGAATAGTTGATGCAAGTGTCCGTGGAGGCCGGTGACGGCCTGGAGCGTCGGTTGAGGGTCGAGTTGCCCGCCGCCGAGCTTGAGAAAGAGGTCGAGAAGCGCCTGCAGGACTACCGTCGATCGGCCCGGCTCCCGGGCTTTCGGCCGGGCAAGGTCCCGTTGAAGCTGCTGCGGCAGCGCTTCGGCGACAGTGTGCGCAGCGATGTCTTCCACGAGCAGATCCAGTCGAGCTTGCCGAAGGCGATGGAGCAGGAGCGCTTGCGCCCCGCCGGTCGTCCGGAGATCGAGCCTGTCCTCGGAGAGGACGGCGAGGCGCCGACCTACGTCTATCAGGCCCGGTTCGAGATCCTGCCCGAGATCGAGCCGGCGAGCCTCGCCGGTCATAAGTTGGCACGCCCGGTTGCCGAGATTGCTGACACCGATGTTGAGGAGATGATCGAGCGTCTGCGGCGCCAGCGCCAGCGTTGGGAGCCGGCGGAACGCGTCGCAGTCCTCGGCGACCGCTTGACCGTCTCCTTCCAAGGTACGGTGGATGGCGAGCCGGTCCCGAATGCCAGCGCCGAAGATATGCAGGTTGAACTCGGTGGCGGCCGGCTATTACCCGGCTTCGACGATCAGCTGCTCGGTGCTGCGACCGGTGATGAGCGTGAGGTGCTGGTGGATATGCCGGCGGACAGCGGCGACGAGAAGCTGGCCGGGAAGCAGATCCGATTCGCGGTACAGGTCAAGGCGGTGGAGTCCCCGGTGCTGCCGGAGGTCGATGCGGAGTTCATCCGCGAGTTCGGCGTCGAAGACGGCGACATCGATCGGTTCCGCACCGACGTGCGTAACAACATGAACCGCGAACTTGCCCAGCGGATCAGGGCGAAGGTCAAGGATCAGGTCATGGATCTGTTGGTCGAGGGCAACGCCATCGATCTGCCCCAGGCCCTGGTCAAGGACGAGATCGACGCCCTGCGCGATCAAACCAGCCAAGGCGGCAAGTTCCAGCTTCCCGATGAGCTGTTCGAGGCCGCCGCGCGCCGTCGCGTCGCGCTGGGCTTGATCGTCGCCGAGCTGGTGAAGCGCCACGAGTTGACTCCGGATGCAGCGCGCATTCGAGCCGCCGTGGAGGAGATCGCTGCGACCTACGAAGACCCGGAATCCGTGGTCGCCTACTACTACGGTGATCAAAGTCGCCTCGAAACGGTCCAGTCGTTGGTCATGGAGGACATGGTCGTCGAGCATGTGCTCGGCGAGGTTGATGTCGAGGAAGAACAGACTACCTTCGCCGCGTTGACCGACGCGGGCGAGGGGCAATCCGCATCTGCGTCGTCCTGAGCAGACTGCTGCCTGAGAGGTAACACAGCGATGAACTCCCCTACGACAGAGACGGCCTGGAATCCCCAAGGCCTCGGCCTGGTGCCGATGGTCATCGAGCAGTCCGCCCGCGGCGAGCGGTCCTACGATATCTTTTCCCGCCTGCTCAAGGAGCGCGTGGTCTTCCTGGTCGGGCCGGTGGAAGACCATGTGGCCAACCTGGTTGTCGCGCAACTCTTGTTTCTTGAGTCCGACAACCCGGATAAGGATATTCATTTCTACATCAATTCCCCCGGCGGCTCCGTGACCGCGGGCTTGGCCATCTACGACACCATGCGCTTCATCCGGCCGGACGTCAGCACCATGTGCGTCGGCCAGGCCGCCAGTATGGGGGCATTGCTGTTGGCGGGTGGCACCAAGGGCAAGCGCTTCTGCCTCCCGCACTCGCGCATGATGATCCATCAGCCGTTGGGCGGTTTTCAGGGCCAGGCGACGGATATCGATATCCACGCGCGCGAGATCCTGCATATCCGCGATCAGCTCAACCAGATCCTGTCCCACCACACGGGCCAGCCCCTGGAGAAGGTTGCCGACGATACCGAGCGCGATCGGTTCATGGGCGGCGAAGATGCCGTTGCCTACGGTCTTATCGACAAAGTGTTGACGCAGCGCGTCGCCCCGGAAGGGGGCTCTGACCAAGGCTGATGTCGCCGAGCCCAGGTCTACGTTGCCGCCGGGCTTGCGGAAAGACGCATCAGCCGCAACGTTTTCCCGGGTGCGGTCGCAGGCATCGTTGGCATGGCGCTGTCTTGCGATCTTGAGCCAAACGGTTATTATGACGAGCCTGTCCCGAAGGCGTCGAGCGGTTATCGCTCGGCGACTCGCTTTGTGGTGCCTTGTCAGGGCACCCAGGCTGAATGCATGAAACGCGGGCCGGCTGCGGCGCGTCAACTGAAACGAGCGGTGATCAATGAGCGGCAACTCCCACGGAAAGCACGACGAAGGCAAGCTTTTATACTGCTCCTTCTGCGGTAAGAGTCAGCACGAGGTACGCAAGCTGATCGCGGGCCCGTCCGTCTTCATCTGCGATGAATGCGTCGAGCTGTGCAACGACATCATTCGCGAGGAGATGCAGGAGGGCGTCGGTGAGGCGACAAGTCGTCTGCCCAAGCCCCGAGAGATTCGCGAAAGCCTCGATCAATTCGTGATCGGCCAGGACTACGCGAAAAAGGTGCTCTCCGTCGCCGTATACAACCACTACAAGCGGATGGAGGCGGCCGAGGCCAAGGAAGACGTCGAGATCGCCAAGAGCAACATTCTGATGATCGGTCCCACGGGTTCCGGCAAGACCTTGCTCGCCGAGACGCTTGCGCGGCTGCTGAACGTGCCGTTCACCATCGCCGACGCCACCACGCTGACCGAGGCGGGCTACGTCGGCGAAGACGTCGAGAACATCATCCAGAAGCTGCTGCAGAAGTGCGACTACGACGTTGAGAAGGCCCAGACCGGAATCGTCTACATCGACGAGATCGACAAGATCTCGCGCAAGTCCGACAATCCGTCCATCACTCGCGACGTCTCCGGCGAAGGTGTCCAGCAGGCACTCCTGAAGCTGGTCGAGGGGACGATCGCGTCGGTACCCCCGCAGGGCGGTCGAAAGCATCCCCAGCAGGAATTTCTGCAGGTCGACACATCCAACATCTTGTTCATCGTTGGAGGGGCGTTTGCCGGGCTCGACAAGGTCATCCTGAATCGCTCTAAGAAGGGTGGTATCGGTTTCTCCGCCGAAGTCCACAGCAAGGACGACGATCGCCAGATCGGTGAACTGCTCAGTAGCGTCGAGCCGGAGGATCTGATTCGCTACGGTCTGATTCCCGAGTTCGTGGGGCGTCTGCCGGTCATGGCGACGCTCGAAGAGCTTGACGAGGAGGCACTGATGCGGATCCTGACCGAGCCTAAGCATGCCTTGAACAAGCAGTACGCCCGACTGTTCGAGATGGAGGGCGTCGACTTGGAACTCCGCGACGATGCCTTGCGGGCGATCTCGCACAAAGCCATGGAGCGAAAGACCGGCGCCCGAGGGCTGCGCACGATCATGGAGCAGGTGCTGCTCGACATCATGTACGACCTCCCGTCGATGGAAAGCGTCAGCAAGGTCGTTGTCGATGCGTCGGTCATCAACGGCGAGAACCCCCCCTTCATCATCTACGACGGCGTCGAGCCCAAATTGGCGGCAGCGGCGTCGGAGTAGGGCGGCGGCGTCGCCCTCGGCGGTCGCTGCTCGCGGGCATCGCCCGTCGGGTCGTCTCCGATCAACTTTGGTACTGGCGCTCGCATCCGCTGCGCCGACCAGCCAGCCGTACTCCGGCCGCGGCCCAGCGGCGGGGTCGGTCGACGCGCAGGGATGCTGTTGCCATGGCCCGGTAAGGTCGCCGTTGCGCCCACGGCGGGGCCAAGTCAAGGTTCAGAACGCGGCTTGCGTGTCAACCCGGGCAACCTTCCACTATCTCCGTATCCGCCACTCCGGCGCAGTTCCTGCGTAGATCACGGCAATTGAACATGCCGAGGGCTGCCCAAACCTCCTTCGATACCACGCGGTAGAACAGACTAACCTCATCCTCCTCGGTCACCGTGAGCGATCTTCACGGCTGACTACCGAGAGTCAGATCTTCGGAGCACGCATCCTATGGCCAACAGTGAATTCCCGTCGCGAAGCGACGATGTGCCGACCATCGAGGTGCCGGTCTTGCCACTGCGCGACGTGGTCGTGTACCCGCACATGGTGATCCCGCTCTTCGTGGGCCGCGACAAGTCGATCCGCGCCCTCGATGCCGCAATGAAGAGCGACAAGCAGATCCTGCTCGTGGCGCAGAAGAACGCGGACGTCGACGAGCCGGCCATCGGCGACCTCTACGACGTCGGCACCTTGGCCAACATCCTGCAACTGCTCAAGCTCCCCGACGGCACCGTCAAAGTGCTGGTGGAAGGGCACGAGCGCGCGAAGGTGGAAGGCTTTATTACCGGTGAGGATACCTTTGCGGCCCGCATCGAATCCCTAGGGGACACGCTGGACGCCGACGAGCGCGAGCAGGAGGTGCTGATGCGCTCGGCGGTCTCCTTGTTCGATCAATACGTGAAGCTCAACAAGAAGGTCCCGCCGGAGGTGTTGACGTCGCTGGCGAGCATCGATGAGGCAGGACGGCTCGCGGATACCATGGCCGCACACATGTCGCTGAAGCTCGATGAGAAGCAGCGCGTGCTGGAAATGATCAATATCCAGGAGCGGCTGGAACATCTGATGGGACTGATGGAGTCCGAGAACGACATCTTGCAGATGGAGAAGCGAATCAGGGGTCGTGTCAAGCGCCAAATGGAGAAGAATCAGCGCGAGTACTACCTCAACGAGCAGATGAAGGCGATCCAAAAGGAGCTTGGCGAGTTGGAAGACGCGCCCAACGAGCTTGAAGATCTGGGGCGCAGGATCGAAGAGGCGGGGATGCCCAAAGACACCAAGGCGAAGGCAACCGCGGAGCTGAACAAGCTCAAGCTGATGTCGCCCATGTCCGCCGAGGCAACGGTGGTGCGCAACTACATCGATATGCTGGTGTCGGTGCCCTGGAAGAAGCGCACGCGCATTCGCAACGACATCCGCGTTGCCGAGAAGGTCTTGGACACCGACCACTACGGGCTTGAAAAGGTCAAGGAGCGCATCCTTGAATACTTGGCCGTGCAGCAGCGGGTGAAGAAGCTGAAGGGGCCCATCCTCTGTCTGGTGGGCCCCCCGGGGGTCGGCAAGACCTCCCTGGGCCAGTCCATCGCGCGGGCCACCAACCGCAAGTTTGTTCGCATGTCGCTTGGCGGTGTCCGCGACGAGGCGGAGATTCGCGGCCATCGCCGGACCTACATCGGGGCCTTGCCCGGCAAGATCATTCAGAACCTCGCGAAGGCGGGGGCGCGCAACCCGCTGTTCCTGCTCGACGAGATCGACAAGATGGCAATGGATTTTCGAGGCGACCCGGCCTCGGCGTTGCTGGAAGTGTTGGACCCGGAGCAGAATCATACCTTCAACGACCATTACCTTGAGGTCGACTTCGATCTGTCGGAGGTCATGTTCGTCGGGACGGCCAACACGCTCAACATCCCTCCGGCACTGCTCGACCGCATGGAGGTGATCCGTCTTGCGGGATATACCGAAGACGAAAAGGTCAACATCGCGGAACGTTATCTGATTCCCAAGCAGATGAAGAACAACGGGCTGAAGCGCGGTGAGCTGACCATCCGCGAGGCTGCGCTGCGCGACATCATCCGCCACTACACCCGAGAGGCCGGCGTGCGCAATCTGGAGCGCGAGGTCTCGAAGATCTGTCGCAAGGTCGTCAAAGAGGTGTTGTTGAAGAAGCGCGACCGGGCGGTCTCGGTGACATCGAAGACGCTGGACAAGTATCTGGGCGTTCAGCGCTTCCAGTTCGGCCGCGCCGACGATCATGATCAGATCGGCCAGGTGACCGGCTTGGCGTGGACCGAGGTCGGTGGGGAGCTGCTTCGGATCGAGTCGGCCTTGGTCCCGGGCAAGGGCAAGGCCACCTACACCGGGCAGCTCGGCGACGTGATGCAGGAATCGATTCAAGCGGCCGTCACCGTGGTCCGTAGTCGTGCTGATGCGCTTGGTATCCCGACCGACTTTCACCAAAAGCACGACTTGCACATCCATGTGCCCGAGGGAGCGACCCCGAAAGACGGGCCCAGTGCCGGCGTTGCCATGTGCACGGCCCTGGTCTCGGCACTGACCGGGATTGCCGTGCGTTCCAGTGTCGCCATGACCGGAGAGATCACGCTGCGCGGCGAGGTGCTGCCGATCGGCGGGCTGAAGGAGAAGCTCCTTGCGGCCCATCGGGGGGGCATCGAGCGCGTGCTCATCCCCAAGGAGAACGAGCGCGACCTCGCCGAGATCCCCAAGAACATCAAGCAGAACCTGGAAATCTGTCCGGTGCGGTGGATCGACGAGGTTTTGGAGCTTGCCCTCGTCGAGAGTCCGGTCGCCATCGGTGAGCCGGCGGCCGAAGGCGAGAGCGCCGAGGATGCCGACCCGCCGCCGGAGACCAAGGAAAAGAAGATCGCCGGGGTCAGGACACACCACTAGCCTGGGTTCCTCACGCTAACACGGCCGGCTGGGCTGACAGCCCAGTCGGCCGCAGTTGCGCCCACCAACCATCGATCCGGCAAAGCCGGGTTCCGGCGTACTCGCCAGTGGAGCCGGTCCTGCCCCGCGCGTGTCGGACTCGACGTGCGTTTGGCACTTTGGTCGTGCTTCTCTGCTCTCAGGCGTGATCACTCCTTGACAGTCTTGAGGCCACTCGACACAATCTCCCGTCGTTGATAGGCGGTAGGCAGATTGGGCTCCGGGCGACGGCGGCCCGCTGTCCAGAGGTCCAGACCGTCCGCTGCTTGGTACCATCGAAATTCACACAAGGGGGAAGAATGAACAAATCGGATCTGATCGACGCCATGGCTGAGGCGGCTGATGTTTCGAAGTCCGCCGCAGGGCGTGCACTTGACGCGCTGACCGACTCGGTCGCGGTGGCGCTGAAGAACGGTGATACCGTATCCATCCTGGGTTTCGGGACCTTCTCGGTCAAAGAGCGTGCCGCTCGAACCGGTCGCAACCCGCAAACCGGTGCCACGATAGAGATCAAGGCATCAAAGACGCCATCATTTAAGGCTGGCAAAAGCCTCAAGGACGCAGTACAATAGCCAGCTTCACGGAGAGGGAATGTTCCAGGTCACGGCCTAGGTCTCCGGCTTCACTTCAGCATGGCTGGATTAAGCTGGACCTGATCACGATAGGCTTCGGCGCTATTGGCGGCCTTTGGGGTGCTTAGCTCAGCTGGGAGAGCATCGCCCTTACAAGGCGAGGGTCGCAGGTTCGAGCCCTGCAGCACCCACCAGTTTTTAGCTGCCTTCGAGCCTGGTCGGGTCGGTTGTTGAACGCAACCCGCCAGCCTTAACCCGATAGGCACGATTGTCGGATAAGGGCAGGTCCGTGAAGGCGCTTAACAACGGATCGTTATGTTTTTTTGACAACGGATGCCGTCAGAGTTTAGGAGTGGTAGTTCAGTTGGTTAGAATACCGGCCTGTCACGCCGGGGGTCGCGGGTTCGAGTCCCGTCCACTCCGCCAACAAATCGAAAACGGGGTGTCCCTTCGGGCACCCCGTTTTTGTTTTGCGATCATGATAAGGTTCCACCACAGCGTGGTGCCGTCTGCGGTGGATTGAACCGTAAGTCGGGTTCCGACCTTATTAATCCTTTTCCTAGATTCTGCTGCAAGGCTTCATTATGTTGCAGGAAATCAGAGAGCGAGCGCAGGGCTGGGTCGCTTGGGCGATCATCATCTTGATCAGCATCCCTTTTGCGCTTTGGGGTATCCAGTCCTATCTCGGCGTCGGCGGTGAGCCGGTTGCGGCCAAGGTCGGCGGCACGGAGATCAGCGAGCGCCAGTTCGAGCAGAATGTCCAGCGCACCCGCATCCAGCTTCGGCAGCGTCTTGGGGCAAGCTATGACCCCGAGTTGTTCGGTGGCGCGCGTCTGCGTCAGCAGGTCTTGGACGGGATGATTCGTGAGACCGTCATCCTGCAGAAGTCCTCCGACATGGGGCTGCGGGTGGCGGATTCGGCCCTGCGCGGGGCCATTTTGGCCGAGCCGGCGTTCCAGCGTGAGGGGCAATTCGACAAGGCAGCCTACGAGCGGGTGCTGGAGCTTCAAGGGCTGACCCCGCTGGCCTATGAAGACGACCTGCGTCGACGCCTGCTGTCCAGCCAGCTTCAGCGTGCTGTCGTCGCCACCGAGATCGCGACAGCGGCGGAGGTGGACCGTGCGGTCAAGCTGTCGGCCCAGCGGCGCGCGGTGGACTATGTGCACTTTCCAGCGGAGGCGTTTCGCGCCGATGCTCCGCCGTCGGAAGCGGCGATCCAGGCTTTCTACGATGATAATTCGGGCCGCTTTGTCACACCCGAGCAGGTCCGTCTCGAATACTTGGTCTTGGATGTGAAGGATCTGGCAAGCGACGAAACCGTCGATGAGGCCACCCTGCGTGAGGCTTACGAGTCGCGCCTGGACGAGTTTCGCGAGCCCGAACGACGTCAGTTGAGGCACATTCTGCTCGCTGTCCCAGTGGATGCGGACGACACCGCAGCGGATGACGCGAAGGCGCGACTCAACGCGATCCGTGAGCGGATTCTCGCCGGAGAATCCTTCGTGGCGTTGGCCGAAGCGCTTTCGGAAGACCCCAGGGTGCAGGGGCCGGCGGCGATCTGGGATTGGTTGAGCGTGGTCTGATGGACCCGGCGTTCGAGCAGGCCGCGTTCGCACTGGACGAGGGCGTGGTGAGCGAAC
>CALOBA010000009.1:0-59192 GCA_942491465.1 uncultured Gammaproteobacteria bacterium | reverse complement strand
CGGGCACGGGGGCGTAGTGGCTCAGCTCGATGCTGTAGGTGCCTTCGCCGCCGGTGATGGACTTCAGTCGCGACTCGTAGCTCTCCAGCTCGGCCATCGGTACCTCGCCATCGATGGCGATGCGCCCGCCGCTCTTGGACTCGCTGCCGTTGATGCGGCCGCGGCGACTGGAGAGGTCGCCGGCGAGGTCGCCCATGTTGCTGTCGGGGGCGACGATGCGGATCTTGACGATGGGCTCCAGGATCGCGGGCTTGGCCTTGTCGACGGCCTCGATGAAGGCCTTCTTGCCGGCGGTGACGAAGGCGATGTCCTTGGAGTCCACCGGGTGGAACTTGCCGTCGTAGACGGTGGCGCGTACGTCCTGCAGCGGGAAGCCGGCGACGGCGCCCTCGTCGAGCACCAGGCGGATACCCTTTTCGATGGACGGGATGAACTGGTTGGGGATGGAGCCACCGACGGTGGCGTCGACGAACTCGAAGCCGCCGTCGTATTCCATCGGCTCGATGCGCAGGAACACCTCGCCGAACTGGCCGGCGCCGCCGGTCTGCTTCTTGTGGCGGTGGTGGCCCTCGGCCTTGCCGGTGATGGTCTCGCGGTAGGGGATGCTCGGCGTGTGGGTGTCGACATCCACATGGAACTGTTCGGACAGCCGCCGCAGCAGCACGCGCAGGTGCAACTCGCCCAAGCCGCGCATGACGGTCTCGTTGGCGCTGGCATTGTGCTCGACATGGAAGCAGGGGTCTTCCGATTCCAGCTTGTGCAGGGCGTCGGTGAGCTTCTGCTCATCACCGCGCTTGGCGACGTTGATGGCGAGCCCGAACATCGGCACCGGACATTCGATGCTGCGCAGGTGGAAGTGGTCTTCGTCGTGGGAGTCGTGCAGCACGGCGTCGAAATGGATGTCATCGACCCGGGCCACGGCCAGGATGTCGCCGGGTACGCCCTCGTCGACCTCGGTCATCTCGTTGCCGTTCAGCCGGAACAGATGGTTCACCTTGAACGGCTTGCGCGCATCGCCGATGTAGAGCTGGGTGTTCGGGGTGACCCGGCCCTGGTGCACCCGGAAGATGCCGATCTTGCCGCGGAACGGGTCGTTGATGACCTTGAACACATGGGCGATGGCATGCTTGGACTTGCTGATGGAGTCGATCTGCACCGGCTCCATGTTCGCGCCTTCGCCCTTCATGAACGACGGCGGGTTGCCCTCGGACGGGTTGGGCATCAGCCGCACCAGCACCTCCATCAGCTCCGGGATGCCGGCACCGGTCTCCGCCGAGCAGAACAGGATCGGTACCAGGTGACCCTCGCGCAGCGCGGTCTCGAACGGGTCGTGCAGCTGCTCGGGCTGCAGGTCCTGGCCCTGCTCCAGGTAGAGTTCCATCAGCGCCTCGTCCACTTCGACGACTTGGTCGATGATCTGGCTGTGGGCCTCGGCCACCGAGGAGAAGTCGGCGCCCTCGCCGTCGGGCTTGAAGAAGCAGTCGATGACGCGCTTGCCGCCGTCGGCGGGCAGGTTGATCGGCAGGCACTCGACACCGAAGGTTTCGCGCAGCTGCTCGGTGAGTTCGGCGAGGTTGGCCTGGGGCGAGTCGATGCGGTTGACGATCAGCATCCGGCACAGGTTGCGGTTGTCGGCCGCCTTCCAGATGCGCTGGGTGACCGGCTCGATGCCGCTGTCGGCGTTGACGACGATGGCGGCGGTCTCCACGGCGCTGAGCACCGAGATGCTGCGACCGAGGAAGTCCGGGAACCCGGGGGTGTCGATCAGGTTGATGTGCTTGCCGTGGGTGGTGAAGCCGGTGATGGCGGCATCGAGGGAGTGTTGCTGCTCCTTCTCCATATCGCCGTAATCACAGACCGTGGTCCCCTTGGCGACGCTGCCGGGTGCGGGGATGACCTTGGCCGCCGCGAGCAAGGCCTCTACAAGCGTGGTCTTGCCGGCGCCGGCGTGGCCGACCAAGGCGATGTTGCGGACGTCCTCGGCATTGTATTCAGGCATAGAGCAACCTTAATCTCTTTGGTGGATCGATGGCGGGATCGGGTTGGCGGGATTGCGCCCGATGGCGGCGCTGCGCCCGGCGCGCCGGAACGGCTCACCGGGCGTCGACGGCGCCCCGTTTCGGCGCAAAAGTATACCGTAACCCTCCATTCATGCATCCGGTGCGAAGGTTCGAAACCCGTCGCGGTGTGCGCTGGGTCAACTGAGTCGCTACCATTGTCGCGCCGGTGCGACCGGCCGTCGGCAGCCGATTCGGGCCGATCTATCCCCGTAGCCAGTAGGGCGCCCGCGGCGCCGAGGAGTCATGCCCCATGCTCGACGTCGTTTGGATTGCCGTTGCCTTTGCCCTCGGTCTCGCGGTTCGACAGGTGGGTCTGCCCCCATTGGTCGGCTTTCTGATCGCGGGGTTTGTCCTCAGTGGGTTCGGCGTGGAGGCCGATGCGATCATCAAAGAGCTTGCCGACCTTGGCGTGACGCTGTTGTTGTTCACCATCGGGCTCAAGCTCAAGCTCAAGAACCTGGCCCGGCCGCAGGTCTGGGGGGTCGCCCTGCTGCACATGGTCGCGGTGATCGCGATCCTGGTGCCGTTGCTGCTGGGACTCGGCGGGCTCGGCGTGCCGCTGATGGTGGGTTTGAATCCCACCTCGGCACTGGTGGTGGCCTTCGCGCTGAGCTTCTCCAGCACCGTGTTCGCGGTCAAGGTATTGGAAGAGAAGGGCGAGACCGGGGCGCTGTATGCCACCATCGCCATCGGCATCCTGATCATCCAGGATCTGGCCGCGGTCCTGTTCCTCGGCGCCTCCACGGGCAAGGTGCCGTCGCCCTGGGCGCTGCTGCTGTTCGCCCTGATCCCGCTGGCACCGGTGCTCAAGACGCTGCTGCTGCGGGCCGGCCATGGCGAGCTGCTGCTGTTGGCGGGGCTGACGCTGGGCCTGGGCGGTGCCGAGCTGTTCGAGTTGGTCCAGGTCAAGGGCGACCTGGGCGCCTTGCTCATCGGCGTGCTGATGGCGAGCAGCCCGAAGGCATCGGAGCTGTCCAAGTCGCTGCTCAACCTCAAGGACCTGTTCCTGGTGGCATTCTTCCTCAGCATCGGTCTCATCGGGCTGCCGACGGTTGAGATGGCCCTGGTGGCGGCGCTGTTGCTGCCGTTCGCGGTCTTCAAGGGCTGGCTGTTCCGCGCCTTGATGCTGCGCTTTCGCCTGCGCGCACGCACGGCGTATCTAGGTGGCCTGACGCTCGGCAACTACAGCGAGTTCGGCCTCATCGTCGCCGCCATCGGCGTCGCCAACGGCTGGATAGGTCCTGAATGGCTGACCGACATCGCGCTGGCGCTGGCCCTGTCGTTCGTTGTTGCCGCGCCGCTGAACGCACGGGCGCATCTGACCTATGAGCGTCTCAGTGAGCGCCTGCGCCGCCGCGAGCACGCAACGCGCATCCGCGATGAGGCCGAGATCGACCCCGGGGCCGCCAACGCCATGGTGATCGGCATGGGGCGGGTCGGTGTCGGCGCCTACGATGCGCTGCGCAGGGAGCGGGGGATGGACCCGGTGGGGGTGGATGCCGATCCGGACGTGGTGCAGGAGCATCTCGATGCCGGCAGGACGGTGGTGCTGGGCAGTGCGACCGATGCCGACTTCTGGCATCGGCTGCATCTCGACGACGGCCATGTCCGCATCGTGCTGCTGGCGCTGCCGGAGTTGTCCGAGAACCACTTCGCCGCCACCCACTTGCGTAAGGAGGGCTATACCGGCCCCATCGGTGCCATCGCCAAGTATTCGGACGATGAGGCGGCGTTGCACGGCGCCGGCGTCGACCAGGTCTTCAACCTGTATGCCGAGGCCGGCGCCGGCTTTGCGCAGCACGTGTGCTCGGACGCCGCCGGCCAAGGCTCGGCGCGGTGATCGAGAGGGGCGCGGGTTGCGCTGAACGCCGAATTGCGGGCAAAAAAAAGCGGCCTGTTCAGGCCGCCAAAGGACGCACAGCTAGGGACCGTTGAGGGGGCGCGGCGGCTTATGCTGCCGATCCTGACGACCACCTCGTGTCGGGTCTGAGGCTTAGTATACCTCGGTTCGTTGAAATGGCTAGCCTCTGCAATCGGATTCGTCTTGGGTGACCGGTCCCCGCAGTCTGCCGGTCTTGCGCTGTGTGCGCGCGTCCGGCCTGGCGGGTGCCCGACGCGTTCGAGCTTGTGTCTATTAAAGCCCAGTCGGACCCAGGGAAGTGTGAGCCCCTGCACAGTTCTCCGATCCGGCCTCGGGGCGACCCCGTCGCTGGGGCAGAGGCCAATGCCATTAAGTTAGCGAGCGATGGGAGCGCTTTGTGGGAGCGGCTTCAAGCCGCGACTCGGCTCGCGCGGCGACCGTCGCGGCTGGAAGCCGCTCCCACGGCTCAACTTAGGATCGGTTCAAAAACAAGTGGTGCAGACGCCCGCTCGCTGAGCCTTTGACTTGGCCACTTCGTGGTTGCGTCTGCACCACTTGTTTCTGAACCTTGACTTAACGGCATTGGGGGCCGAGGCCCGCAGGCCGCGCCATTGCGGATCGGCGATGAATCCCCGGATGCGCTTCGGTACAATCGCCCCCCATTTTTTAGGTCCAATCATCCGGAGCGCATCATGTACGACATCATCAGGGGTATCTTTGACGGCTTGGCGAGCGCGATGCGCACGCAGACGAGCCCGCCTGCGCCGAAGCCTGATGCCGCGGATGACAAGGCTGCCGACCCGCCCGGCGGGATCGGCTCGAGCGCACCCGAGCCGGCGCCGACCCCAACGGCGGGCACGGGCTCGGCCGAGGGGGGTTCCGCGTCGGCGAGCCCCGCGCCGGCACCGAAGCCGGTGGCCGCGAAGAAGGTTGCGGTCAACAAGGCCGCGACCAAGAAGGCCACGACCAAGAAGGCGGCGACCAAGAAGGCCGGCCAAGAAGGCCACGACCAAGAAGGCCGCGACCAAGAAGGCCGCGACCAAGAAGGCGGCGACCAAGAAGGCGGCCACGAAGAAGGCCACGACCAAGAAGGCGGTCGCGAAGAAGGCGCCGGTGAAATAGTCGGCAACGCCGGACACCCTGTTTGGTCTGGCCGGACAGGCGATCGACTGGTCATCGCGGGCGATCACTGTCGCCTCGTGGCTCAAGCCTCCCACTGCGCACCTTTACCGAGGCGAATCATTGCACTCACTTGACCCACGCCAGCTGATGCTGCTGCTGGGCACCTTCGTCATCGCCGTCTGCGGCCTGGTCTACGAGCTGCTGCTCGGCACCCTGTCGAGCTACCTGATGGGCGACTCGGTGCTGGAGTTCTCGCTGGTCATCGGGCTGTTCATGACTGCGATGGGGCTCGGTTCCTGGCTGTCGCGGTTTGCCCGCACCGACCTGGCCGGAAACTTCATCCGGGTGCAGATCGGTGTCGGGCTTGCCGGCGGGCTGGCCCCGTTGGTGCTGTCGTTCGCCTTTGCGTCGCTGTCCAGCTATCGGCCCTTTCTGCTGCTGTGCTGCGGCCTGATCGGCGCCCTGGTGGGGCTGGAGATCCCGCTGGTGGTGCGGCTGTTGGAGCGGCTGCGCGAGCTTCGGGTCAACATCTCCAACGTGCTGACGGCGGACTATATCGGTGCCCTGGCCGCGGCGCTGCTGTTCCCGCTGGTGCTGGTGCCGCAGTTGGGGCTGCTGCGCACCGGCCTGGTCTTCGGGCTGTTGAACATGCTGGTGGCGGCGCTTGCGCTGTGGGTCTTCCGAGCCGAGCTGATGCGCCCGCGGCGGCTGCTGCTGGGGTTGATGGGCTCGGTGGTGCTGCTGGTCGCGCTGGTGGTGCAGGCCCCGCAGCTCACCCGCCTGTTCGAGGACCGGCTGTACGCCGACGAGATCGTCTTCGCCGAGTCCACGCCCTACCAGCGCCTGGTGCTGACCCGCAACGGCGAGCGGCTGCGCTTCTTCATCAACGGTGCGCTGCAGTTCGACTCCCTGGACGAGTACCGCTACCACGAGTCGCTGGTGCATCCGGCCCTGAGCCTGGCCCCGAGCCGCCATCGGGTGCTGATCCTCGGCGGCGGCGACGGCCTGGCCGCCCGCGAGGTACTGCGCTGGCCCGAGGTCGAGTCGGTCACGCTGGTGGACCTGGACCCCGCCGTCACCGGGCTGTTCGGGCGCAATCCGCTGCTGCGACGGCTCAACGGCGACGCGCTCAACGACCCGCGGGTGCAGATCGTCAACGCCGATGCCCAGCACTATCTGGAGCAGTCCGCGCAGCTCTGGGATGTCGTCCTCATCGACCTGCCGGACCCGCGCACCCCGGGGCTCAGCAAGCTCTACACCACCAGCTTCTATCGGCTGGTCGCGAGCCGGCTGGCCGCTGCCGGCGTCATGGTCACCCAGGCCACGTCGCCGCTCTACGCCCGTGCCGCCTACTGGTGCATCCACGACACGATGGCCGAGGGCAGCGGTCTGAACGTGCAGCCCTATCACGCCTACATCCCGTCCTTCGGCGAATGGGGATTCGTGTTGGCGACACCGATGCGGCTGGATTGGGGCCGGGTCGCGCCGCCGCAGGACAGGCGCTTCCTGACCCCGGCGGTGGCCCGGACGCTGATCGACTTTCCGCCGGACATGGCCCGGCTGGACGTGGAGCCCAACCGCATCGGCGACCATGCGGTCCTGCGCTATTATCGGCAGGGCTGGGATCGGTGGTTCGAGTAGCTGTCGAGCGCCTCGTCGTCGGCAGCCACTGCGGCACCCCGGTCTATGTCCGCGATGTGGCCCAGATAGCCGACGGCGGCGAGGAGACCGACCGGCTGGTGAACTTCAGCACGGGGCCTCCCTGGCCGGCGACCGAACGGGCAACGCCACATTACACATCTTATGTGGCGCGCCACATAATATGCGGGAGAACCGCAAGTACGGTTCGCAGCGAGGGGAGGCGCAAGCCTTCCCTACCTCTATCAAAGCGTTCCCATCGCTCGCTGACTTATGGGCGTTGGAGCGACCCCGCGGGCGGCTTGTGCTATACCACCAGGGTGGAAGACCGATTCCCCCACCTGGGTTAGCCGCATCGCCCACCCGCCCTGGAGACCGCGCCATGCCGGATACCGCTGCCCGCCTCGCTGGACGTCTGCTCGACACCCGCCGCGACTCGATCGACCTGCGCGATCGCGTCTATCAACCGACGCTGCAAGCCCTGCCGCCGCAACGGCTGCCGGTGCCTGGGCGCATCCGTCTGCGCGATCAGGGCGCCGAGGGCGCCTGCACCGGCTTCGCGCTGGCGGCCATGATCGACTATCTGAACCAAGGCCAGGGGCGCGACGAGCCGGTCAGCACCCGCATGCTCTACGAGATGGCCAAGCGTCACGACCGCTGGCCCGGCGAGGCCTACGCCGGCTCCAGCGCCCGCGGCGCCATGAAGGGCTGGGCCAAGAACGGCGTCTGCCCGGAATCGACCTGGCCCTATCGCGTCGAGCAGCCGGGCATCGCCACGCCCGAGGTCCGCGAGGCGGCCCTGCGCCACCCCCTCGGCGCCTACTATCGTGTGCTGCCGAGCCGCGTCGACCTGCACGCGGCCCTGTCCGAGACCGGTGCGCTGTTCGTCACCGCCGCCGTCCACGACGGCTGGGATCAGGTCGACAATGGCCTGATCCCCTACCACCCGGAGGTGCTGGAAAACGGCGGCCACGCCTTCTGCCTGCTCGGCTACAACGCCCTCGGCTTTATCGTGCAGAACTCCTGGGGCGAGGGCTGGGGCGGGCTGGAGCTTGAGATCGACGGCAGCGCCCAACGGCTGCCCGGCCTTGCCATCTGGACCTATGCCGATTGCGAGCGAAACTTCTGGGACGCCTGGGTCGCGCGGCCCGGTCTGGCGGTCAGCTCGCCGCTGGCCCTCGATAGCGGCTCGGTGATCCAAACCCCCGGCGGTGCCGATCGCGTGCACCGCGCCCCGCGCCAGGCCGACATCGCCGACTACTACATCCATATCGACGACGGCCAATTCGATCCCCAGGGCGACTATCCGTCGTCCCTCGCCGACACCCGCGCGCTGCTCGGCCGGGCCGTCAACCAGATGGCCGGCGACGGCGCCGACGCCCCGGGCCACCTGCTGCTCTACGCCCACGGCGGCCTGAACGACCTCAAGGCGTCCGCGACCCGCGTCGAGCGCTGGCGCGACGTCTATCTGGGCAACCGGGTCTACCCGATCCACTTCCTCTGGGAGACCGGCGTCTGGGCCGAACTCCGCGACATCGTGCTCGGCAAGGACCGCTTCGCCAGCGCCCGCGCCGGTGGCTTCGGCGACTGGAAGGACAACCTGATCGAACGCCTCACCCGCGGCATCGGCCATGCCCTGTGGAGCGAGATGATCAGCGACGCCCAAGAGGCCTTCCGCCGCGTCGGCCAGGCCGGGAGCCAGTCCTTGGCGATCCTCGCCGAGGAGCTCCAGGCCCTGCCCGAGGCGCAGCGGCCGCGGCTGCACCTCATCGGCCACAGCGCCGGCGCCATCTGGGTGGGCCATCTGCTGCGGCGCTGGCGCCGGTTCGACGGACCGGAGATCGACACGCTGCAACTGTTCGGACCCGCCTGCACCCTGGACCTGTACGACACGCACCTGCATCCGGCCTTGGTCAGTGGTCGGGTCCGGCGCATGGTCCACTACTATCTGGATGATGCGCGCGAGCGCGACGACAGCGTCGGTCCCTACAGCAAGTCGATCCTCTACCTGGTCTCGCGCGCCTATCAGGACAGGCGCCGGGTGGTACCGATCATGGGGCTGGAGAAGGACTGGCGGCAGGCCGACCAGACCGGCGTCGAATCCTGGAACACCAACGATGATCCGGACAAGACCCGCAGCCCCGACCACGGCGGCTTCGACAACGACCTGGTCACCATGAACCAGGCCCTCAAGGTCATGCTCGGCAGCGCGCCGACGACGCCGTTCCGGGAGTCGGACCTCAGCGGCTACTAGCGCCTCACGTCATCGGGCGGACGGCGGTGACCAGGAACCCGTCGCCGTCCAGCTCCCAGCTCACGTCCAGATCATGCAGCCGCAGCCCGAAGCGGCGCCGCTCGGGGTAGCGGTCCATATACCCCGGGCGCGGATCCTGGGCGATCACCTGCTCGATCAGCCGCCGCAGCCGCAGCGCCCCGGACGGGTCTGCGGCGACGATCTCCTCCTCCGCGGTCGGGCTGAAGCGCACCGCCGCCAGGTCCGGCGGCGCCATCGCAAAGCCGCCACTGGCCCCATCGATACGATCCGCATAGGGCACATAGGGCTTCACGTCCAGCACCGGCGTCCCGTCGAGCAGATCGATGCCGGACAGCCGCAGCGCCAGCCCGTCGCGATCCCGACACAGCCCATGCTGGCGCACCGCCGAGAGGCCGATGGGATTCGGCCGATAGGGCGCCCGACTGGCAAACACCCCGACCTTGCCCCGCCCACCGAGCCGCGGCGGACGCACCATCGGCCGCCAGGGCGCATCCAGGCAGTCGTCATGGAACACAAACACCAGCCAGACGTGCGTAAAGCCCTCCAGCCCGGCGAAGGCCTCGTCGCGATCATAGGGCGGCAGCACCCGCAGCCGCCCCTCGGCGGCATCCACCAACCCCGGCTGGCGCGGGATGCCGAACTTGTCGGTGAACGGGGAGCGGACGATGCCGATGGGCTCGAAGGGGTAGGGCATGGTTGCGTTTCGGTTTGCAGAGAGCAGGGCAGGGCCTTGCCAGTTTATGGCAATGCGCCTAAGACAGATCGATGCTGTTGTCGTTGTCGTTGTCGTTGTCGTTGTCGTTGTCGTTGTCGTTGTCGTTGTCGTTGTCGTTGTCGCGCCGAGCAAAGCTTGGCGTCTTCTTGCCGGGTGAGAGTCCCGGTCGGGTAAGGGCTAGCCACCCACCCGTATCGAGTGTTGGTCCTGCTGCGGAGTGGCGTAAGCCGCGAACAAACTTGCAGGGCAAGCGTACACAGAGAATCCTGTAGGCCGTAGGGGAGATCGCGCTCCCTGAAGTGCTGGTACAGCTTCGAGAAACGTAACCCGCGGATGGCGACAGGGTCAACGACCTGGAAGCCAACATGAAGCGCGCGTCAAGGGCGAGCGTGTGGATGTCCGCCGGAGTCATCAGGCCGTGGCATGCAGGAAGAGAGACGTTCGAGAACTCGGGAAGCCCCGAAGGCTCCTGTAATGAGGTGAAACCATGAAACTGACAGCGTTGGGACACGAACGGGTGAAGAGCCCCGACACGGCGTGGGCGCGGGGGGATCGGTCGAACACGGAGCACGCAGGCAGGCCCACCGCCACATAACGGGCAACGCCACATTACGCATCTTATGTGGCGCGCCACATAAGATGCGGGAAAACCGCACGTCCGGGTCTGTGGCGGGGGCTCCGGGAAACCGGAGTTCCTACGCCGGATCGTTGTCGTAATCGAGCACTCGCGCGACCACGACCACGACCACGACCACGACCACGATCACGAGCGACCCAAGGCTCGCAGAACGCGCCTCGGATGGGCGAGAATATCGGCGAATCCCCCTGTCCGCAGGCCACAAGAGAGATCGCAGGATACGCCGCCCATGACGTCCGCCGCCGCCAAGACCGTGCTCATCGTAGAGGACGAGACCCCGCTCGCCGAGGTGCTCGAGGATTACCTGCGCGCCTCGGCCCTGGAGGTCGAGCGCATCGAGGATGGTCTGGCGGTGGTGCCGCGGGTGCGCGAGGCCCCGCCCGACCTCATCGTGCTGGATCTGATGCTGCCCGGGCGCGATGGACTGGAGATCTGTCGGGAGCTTCGCACCTTCTCGTCGGTCCCGATCATCATGGTGACGGCGCGAGTGGAGGAGATCGATCGCTTGCTGGGCCTGGAATTGGGCGCGGACGACTACGTCTGCAAACCCTTTGCCCCGCGGGAGGTGGTGGCGCGGGTCAAGGCCCAGCTGCGTCGCGTCGAGATGCTGACCCGGCCGGTCGGCGACGCGGATGCGCAGGCGCAACGCGGGCTTGTGCTGGACGAGGACCGCTACGAGGCCCGCCTGAACGACCAGGCGCTGCGTCTCACCGTAGGGGAGTTTCGCCTACTCGCCGCGCTGTGCCGACACCCGGGGCGAATCCTGTCGCGGACCCGCTTGCTCGACGCGCTGTACGACGACCACCGTGTGGTGACCGAGCGCTCGGTGGATACCCATGTCAAGAATCTGCGCCGGAAGCTGGCGTCTGCATTCGACGGGCGTCAGTTCATCGAATCGGTCTACGGCGTCGGGTATCGCTACGAGCCCGAGTGATCGACGGGGCTCTTTGCCGTCGCGTTTTGCCAAATCCAGGCCAACCTGCGCTGCCGGAAAACGGCCTTCCCGGCATGCCTCGGTCTAGCCGTATCTCCACGCTCGCCCTATAGTTTGGCCTCATGGCTCAGCTTTGGTCGTTCAGACCGAGGATCGGTCGGCACGTCTGTCCCTATCGGCCAATGCTCCGCGAGCGGATCCACAACGACGACAACCACTGGGGGAGGCAATGCAAACAATAAGGTCTTTAGGCTTAAGCGGCATTATCCTTTGCGTGTGCTGTGCCGCGGGCCTGGCCCGGGCCCAGACGACGCTGAACATCGCCACCGTGGACAATGGCGACATGATCCGGATGCAGGCGCTTGCCGGGGCCTTCACGGCCTCCAATCCGGATATCACGCTGAACTGGATCACCCTGGACGAGAACATCCTTCGCCAGCGGGTCACCACCGACATCGCAACCGGCGGCGGGCGGTTCGACATCGTCACCATCGGCACCTTCGCGGCCCCCATCTGGGCCCAGCGCGGTTGGCTTTCGTCGCTGGAGGACATGCCGGCAGGCTATGACACCGAGGACATCCTGCCGGCGATCCGCGAGGGCCTTTCGGTCGACGGCACCCTATACGCTGCGCCATTCAACGGCGAGTCGGCGTTCACCATGTACCGGACCGACCTGTTCGAGCAGGCCGGACTGGAGATGCCAGCCGCGCCGAGCTGGGATTTCATCAAGCAGGCGGCGGCTGCGATCAATGCCATCGACAGCGGCGTCTACGGCATCTGCCTGCGCGGCAAGCCGGGCTGGGGGGAGAACATGGCGTTCCTGACCGCCATGGCGAACGCCTACGGTGGGCGCTGGTTCGATATGCACTGGACACCGCAGCTCGACAGCGACGCCTGGGCCGGCGCACTCGACGACTATGTCTCGCTACTCAGCGACTACGGCCCGCCGGATGCCGCCTCGCAGGGCTTCTCCGAGCTGCTCGGGTTGTTCCAGCGCGGCAAATGCGGCATTTGGGTCGATGCCACGGTCGCCGCGTCCTTCTTGGTCGACCCCGAGGCATCTCAGGTGGCCGATGACGTGGGTTTTGCGTTGGCGCCCGATGCCGGGCATGGCAGGCGCAGCCACTGGCTCTGGTCTTGGGCGCTGGCGATACCGGCGACGTCAAACCACCAAGATGCCGCCAAACGCTTCGTCGCATGGGCCACGTCCCGTGAGTACATCGCGCTGGTCGCCAAAGAGGAGGGCTGGACCAATGTGCCGCCGGGCACTCGGATGTCCCTCTATCAGACCCCGGCCTATCTCGACGCCGCGCCCTTCGCCGCCATGACCCTTGCGTCGATCCAGGCCGCCGATCCGGCGACGCCGGCGGTGGACGAGGTCCCCTACCGAGGCATCCAGTACGTCGACATCCCGGAGTTCCCGGGCATCGGCACCGCCGTCGGCGAGCGGTTCGCGAAGGCCCTTGCGGGGGAGATTTCCACCGAGGAGGCATTGGCGAACGCCCAGTGGGTGACCGGCAAGGTCATCAAGCGCGCCCGCCGCCTTCGCGATGATGCGACGGTTCGGCAGATCGCCGACGACATCAACGCCGCAGAATAAAGAGCCCAGGGGAGAACACCGTGGACAAGACCTCGATTCCGTCGATGGATTCCATCGCGCAGATGGATGATGAGCAGCTTCCGATCCCAGCACACAAGCTGCACAACTGGCCGCACTTCTTTGGCCTGTATGGCGCGTAGCATGTCGCCGCCACCGAGTTTGTATTCGGTGCCACCTTCGTGGCGCTGGGGGCCGGCCTCTGGGATGTCCTGATTGGGCTGATTATCGGCAACACACTGGCCACGCTGAGCTTTACGCTACTCACGGCACCCATCGCCGTCGACACCCGATTGAGCCTCTACACCTACCTTGATCGGATCGCCGGCGGACTGACGTCACGTCTCTACAACGGGGCCAATGTGCTCGTGTTTGCCGTTATCTCGGCGGCGATGATCACCGTATCGGCAACGGCCTTTACCGCCCTGGCCGAGCTGCCCACGCAGGTGGCCCCGTATCCGACGAGCATCTGGTTCGTCGTCACCGTCGTCGCCGTCGCCGTGGTCGTCGTCTTGGTGGCCACCTTCGGGTTCAATGCGGTGGCCGACTTCGCCGGCGTCTGTGCGCCCTGGCTCATGGTCATGTTCACCACCGGCGGCATGGTGCTGGTTCCCGCGCTGACCGAAGCGGTCACCGGCTACACGACCTTGGATCTTTCCGGTTTCCTGCAATTAGCGGGATCAACGGTCTGGACCGGGACCAATGCCGAGGGTGAGCCCGGTATCGGCATGTTCGAGGTGATCGGATTCGCCTGGGCCGCGAACACCTTCGCCCACTTCGGCCTCATCGACATGGCCCTGCTTCGCTACGCCAAGAAGAAGATCTACGGCCTGAACTCCGCCGCGGGGATGATGTTCGGCCACTACGTTGCCTGGATCTCCGCCGGCTTCATGGGCGCGGCGGTCGCCGAGCTCACCAAGACCAGCATCCTGCTGCTCGATCCCGGGAAGGTGGCCTGGTATGCCCTGGCCTGGTCCGGCTTCGTGGTCGTGGTTGTCGCGGGCTGGACCACCGCAAATTCCAACCTCTACCGCGCCGGACTGGCCGCACAGGCGGTGTTCCCGAATCAAAACCGGACCAAGGTCACCTTATTGGTCGGTCTGGCCGTCGTGTTCGCAAGCTGCTTTCCGTTCGTCTATCAGCAGATGCTCCCGCTGTTGGCCTATTCGGGGGTGCTGCTGGTGCCCATCGGCGGCATCGTTCTTGCTGAGCACTATGTATTCCGCTGGCTCGGCTATACGCGATTCTGGTACCGCTACAAGGGCCTGAAGCACAACGTCCCGGCACTTGCCGCATGGGCCATCTCGTTGGTGGTCGGTTTTGGCCTGAATGCCTTCGGCGTCATGCCGTACTTCTACATCTTCCTGCCGACTTGGGCGGTGTCGATCATCGTCTATGTGCTGCTCGCGAAAATCTATGGCGCCGCGGAACAGTATCCGGAGCAAGAACAGGCCGAGCAACAGCTCCAGGCGCGGATCAGCGAATGGCAAGCCAGGCAGTCGGCGGCGCAGCACCATGCCCCTGTAAAAGACAACTCCCTGCTGTCAAGGCTCATCAAGGCGGTATGGATTCTCATCGGCCTGGCCCTGCCCCTCGCGCTGGCTTGGATCACCTTGTTCCACAGCCCCAACCTCTATGACTACTACGTGAACGTAGAGCGGTTCTACAGCATCACCATCTGGTGCACCGTCATCTACTTCGTCTTCGCCTACTGGGGGTTGAAACGCGCCAAGGCACTGCGCCGGTCGGCACCGTTGGCAAACGCAGCGTCTGCTGCCTAGGGTGGATGTTATGAAAGACACGATTGCGCTCAACCAGAAAAACCTGCCCCTGCTGGCAGATAGGGTCGCTTGCCCAACGTATGACCGAAGCAAGCTCAAGGCAGGCATCGTCCATATCGGCGTCGGTGGATTCCATCGGTCCCACGAGGCCTACTACACGGATGCGCTGATGAACCAAACCGATGCCTGCGAGTGGGGCATCTGCGGTGTAGGCCTGCGCGAGCACGACCGCAGGATGCGCGATATCCTGAAGGCGCAGGACTTTCTGTACACCCTCATCGTGAGGCATCCCCAGGGCGATGTGGAGAACCGCGTGATCGGTTCACTCTGCGATTTCCTGTTGGGCTGCGACGATCCCGGCGCGGTCATCGCCAAGATGACAAGTGCGGATACCCGGATCGTGTCGCTGACCATCACCGAAGGCGGCTACAACTTCAACCCCGCCACCGGTGAATTCGATCTCGGCAATCCCGAGGTGCAGCACGATCTGGCCAATCCCGCCAACCCGAAGACGGTGTTCGGCTATCTGACCGCGGCGCTGAGGCAACGTCGCGCCGTCGGGCTGCCGGCCTTCACCATCCAGTCCTGCGACAACATCCAACACAACGGCGATATGGCGCGAAAGATGCTGTTGGCCTTTGTGCAGCAGCAAGACGATGCGCTGGCGCGCTGGATCGAGCAGGAGGTGTCCTTCCCGAATGCCATGGTCGATCGGATCACGCCGGCCACCACCCCGCAGGACATCGCCTATCTGGATGCCGAGATAGGGCTTAAGGACGCATGGCCGGTGACCTGCGAGCCCTTTACGCAATGGGTTGTCGAGGATGGTTTTGCGATTGGCAGGCCGGCGTGGGAGCAGACCGGGGCACAGTTCGTCGGCGACGTCACGCCGTTTGAGAAGATGAAGATACGCCTGCTCAATGCCGGACATTCCGTCCTCGGGCTGCTCGGGTCCATCCACGGGAACGAGACCATCGATGGCTGCATGGCCGACCCGCTCTTTGCCAGCTATGTGCGCCGGTTCATGGATAGCGAGGCCACCCCCGTGCTCGACCCGGTGGAGGGGGTTGATCTCGAAGCCTACAAGGACCGCCTGATCGAGCGCTTCGGCAATCCGAACATCAAGGACGGCTTGGCGCGCATCTGCCTGGAGAGTTCGGCCAAGCTGCCGAAATTCTTGATCCCGACGATCCAAGAGAACCTGGCGCGGGGCGGCAGCATCCAGTATGCGACCCTGGTCATCGCCGCCTGGTGCCTCTACAGCGATAAGGGCCGAAATCGGCATGGCGTCGTTCTCGATATTGCCGACGAGATGAAGGATGCGCTGCACCGGGCTGCGGCAGGCACCGCGGATGATCCGCTGTCCTTCCTCCGGCTGCAGACCATCTTTGGCGATCTCGCGGCCAACCAACGGTTTGCTGCACTGTATACGCAAATGGTCCAAGCCCTCTATGCAGACCCCGACGTTGCGCGGCAGATGCAGCAAATAGAGAGGCATAGCGAATGAAAAAACGCATCGCAACCGCCCTGTTGTTATCGTCGAGCCTTGCCCTGATGGGAAGCGCAAAGGCGGAAATAGAATCCTGGTATGAACGCGGCCAGCTCTCGGGCAATTGGGGCGGGGCGCGGGATTCGCTTGAGGCCTCGGGCATCTCGCCTTTCCTCGTCTACGATTCGATCGTCGCGGCGAATGTCTCCGGTGGCATCGATGCCGCGAACGGCTTTGTTGGGCAGGTCTACGCCGGAATCACAATGGATCTGGAGAAGCTGCTCGGGCTGAACGGGACCCTGTTCAAGGTTTCTTACGTGAACCGCCAGGGCGACAGCATCGGCCCGGACGTGGGCGGGATCTACGACCCCATGACGCTCTACGGCGGTCAGACCAATTACCTATACGATCTCTGGCTGGAGAAGTCCTTCGGCGAGACCTGGGCGCTGAAGTTCGGTCGGATATCCGCCGATCAGGACTTCGCCGTATCACCGCTCTACGCCTATTCGCTCAGCACAGCAATCAATGGTCCGATCCGCGCGTTGCTGCTCGAGAACGCCATGACCTCCTTCCCCTACGCCGTGTGGGGTACGCGGCTGAAATATCGGCCTTCGGCACAGCACCAGTTGCAGCTCGGTGCCTATCAGATCGGAAAGGATATGTGGAACTATCGCGACCATGGCGTCAACTTCAGCATCCGCGGCGACGATGGCGTCTCCGTGCTGGCGCAGTACGACTGGACGCCCGAGGTTTTCGGCCGGCCGGCCAGGGTCTATGTCGGGGCCATCAATTCGTTCTACGACTTTGCTGATTTTGACGGCATCGGCACGACAGATTATTTCTGGCGCTTATATGGCCACGCCAATGTCGAAGTTGCCGATGGGCTCGAGGTGTTTGGCCTGTTGAGCTATTCCGATATAGACGAGGTCGCCAAGACGCCGTTCCAAGGCAGCATGGGTTTCGTCTACGACAGGCTGATCCCGTCCCGGAAGAACGATCGCACCTTCTTCTACGCAACCTATGGCCAGTTGAGCAACGATTATGGCCGCTCGCTCAGTGAGGATGTGGATTTCGAGGCGGTATACGAGCTTGGGCACCGCTTTCAGATCATTCCCAGCTTCTTCATCCAGCCCTCGGTGCAATACATCCAAAGGCCAGGCGGAACCGGCGACATCGACAACGCCGTCGTCTTGGGCGCCTGGATCGGGGCTTCCTTCTAGTCCTGGGTCAGCGGCGGTTGATAAAAAAGGTGGGCATCCCTGCCCGAGTCGTTTGGGGGAGAAAAGGGTGTGAAGGCGATCCGATCAGCGTCTGCCGCGCTGGGGTGGGCCGCCCTCCGGCGCGCAGGCCAGTTCATCGACGCCGGGGGGTGCGAAGCAGACGCCGTCAATGGTCTCGTCGTTGCGACCGGTGAAGCTGCACGCATCGTCGGCGCTCTTGCCCTCACAGGCTTGGATCGCCTCCGGCGGCGGGCCGCGTCGGCCCCCGCTGTCGCCGCCGCCGCGGCCGGGCTGGGCGCAGGCGGTGCTCGCCAGGCCGGCGAGCAGCAGGACGAGGATCGCGATCATGGTGTTGGACGGGTTGTTGTGCATCTGAGACTCCGTGATCTCGTTGAGGTGCTTGCAGTCTACGCACCGACTGCGGTGTCGCGATGAGGGAAGCGTGAGCCAATCGTGAGGCTTGGGGGAGCTTGCCCGACTGCGGGCTCGGCTCAGCGACGGCTAGAGCGGCCCAAACGGGCGAGGGCCCGTCGGCGTCGCCGAGCGGGGCGTCGGTAGGGAAAAATTCTGAAACGACGTGAACATGTCAGCCCGTTGTCGTTGTCGTAATCGTCGTCGGATGCTCGATTGCGACAACGACAACGACAACGACAACGAATCCTAGTTGTGCTATGGAGTTGTTTAACTTGTTAGTGAACCGTTACTAGGTGCGGCTTCAGCCGCAAGGAAGACGGTGACCGTGCGACTGAAGTCGCACCTGCGGTCGCACCGACAGCAGGTTCAACTGCCGAATCTCAGGATGATCAAGGCTCCGGACTTCAGCCGTCGGTCGCCGGCAGGCGGATATCGATGGCCAAGCCCCCAGCCTCCGCGGCCCCAGCCTGGATGCTGCCGCGATGGGCCTCGACGATGTTGCGGCAGATCGCCAGGCCCAGCCCGGCGCCGCCCTTGGCGCGTGAGCGCGAGGCCTCTACGCGGTAGAAGCGGTCGAACAGGCGCTCCAGGGCCTCGGGTGCCACGCCGGGGGCCGTGTCTTCCACGCGCAGCTTGATCTCCGAGCCGACCCGGCGCGCCACGACCCGCACGACACCGCCGGCATCGGTGTAGCGCAGGCTGTTGCCGAGCAGGTTGTCCAGCACCTGGCGCAGGCGTCCGCGATCCCCGTCCATCGACAGCGCGTCGTTGCATTCCAGCTGCAAGGCGATGCCCTTGCGCGCAAACGCGCCCTCCATCTGGGAGACGGCCGCCTGGAGGGTCTCGCCCAGATCCAGCGGTGCGAAGCGATAGTCCAGCGCGCCCGCGTCCGACAGGGCCAGGTCGTAGAGGTCGTCGAGCAGCCGCACCAGCGCCAGAAGCCGGCCCTGGAGCTGCTCCAGGTTGGCCTTGGTGCAGGGCCGGATGCCGTCGATCAGGGCGTCGAGCTCGGCGCGGGCCACGGCCACCGGGGTGCGCAGCTCATGGGACACATCGGCCATGCTGTGGCGCCGGAGGGCTTCGTTGCGCTCCAGGGCTTCGGCCAGTTGATTGAAGTCTTCGGCCAGGGCGCTCAGCTCGTCGCGGCCCTGATCGGCGATTCTGGTGCTGAAGTCCCCACCGGCGAGCTGGCGCGATCCGCGGGCCAGGGTGCGGATGCGTCGCAGCAGTCCCTCGCCGAACAACCAGCCGAGCAGGATGACCAGGGTGAGCACGCCGACGGAGATCCAGGCCAGCGTGCGGTTGTGCTGGCCGTTGAAGCGCTTGGCCAGATCGTCCTCGAACCACTGCGGCGGCGACAGCAGCAGCCAACCGACGACGGCCCCGTCCGACTCGATCGGCAGGCGGAAGGGCTCTGCCGTCGGCGCCGGTACACCGGCCACGCTGCGGCCTTGGGCGTCGAGCAGCTGGACGCGCAGACCCAACAGCTCCCCCGGCCCCGGCGGAGGGGGGCGAGGCGGGCCGGGCGGGCGATGGGGCGCTCGCGGCGCATGCGCTACCCCGGTCTCTCCGTCCTGCCCCTGAAGGGCCGCTTCGTCCCGGGGCTCCAGCGGCGGTCTTCCGGGTAGGCCGCGAGGGCGCGGTCCGGGGGGGCCGGCAAACCGCGGCTGGAGGGTGTCGTCGACGAAGCGCGGCCAGGCCCCCTGATCGCGCTCGAAATACGCCCAGGAATCGGTACGGGCATAGATCGGCACCAGCGCCTCGCGCAACGGCGCGATGCGCGCGACCTCCTGCTGCCCTAGGTAGTCGAGAAATCCGTGCTGAAAGCTCCAGCGGGCGGCGCTCGCCATGGCCAGCACCGAGACCAGGCTGGTAACGCCGAGCATGAGCAGGAGCTTTGCGGTGAGACCGATGCGCATCTGTGGTGAGTACCTGCCATAGGGTTTAGCGATGTTGGCGCCTTCGCGGTGAAGACTGCCGAATTCAGTGCGGATTGTTGTCCGCAAGATTCAGATGCTTCGCGTTCTTCGCGGCTTCGCGTGAAACACCCGGGCTCGGTTCAGCGGCCAGAACCTGCCTCAGAGTACAAAGGATTGCAGATCCGCACCGCGCCAACGACCCCTCGCGTCGAAGCTCACAATCTTCTCAAAGTCTGCCCGTGGTTCTCCCAAGCTCGCCGCGTATCTTGGCAAACAGCAAGGCGGCCACCGCCGTCAGACCCACTCTATTCATTTCGACGAACCCAATGGCTATCAACAGCATTGATGGATGTATCGGCTGCGGGACCTGTGTGCAGTCCTGTCCGACCGACGTCATCCGTATGGACCCAAGCACCGGCAAGGCCGTCATCCGCTACGTTGCCGACTGCCAGATCTGCCACCTATGCCGAATGTACTGTCCGGTGGATGCCATCACCATCACGCCGGACAAATCGATTCCGGTCATCGTCTCTTGGGGCTGAAGGGGGTGAAAGTGAGATCCGAAGCCAACCCATGCCGGCTGATTGCCGCGGTGCTCCTGCTCGTCCTTGCGCCGCTGGTGCTGCTGGCCCTGGGGGATTTCCCCCGGCGCTCGCTGCTGAAGGAGACCCTCTCCATGCTGACGCTGGCGGCGTTTTTTCTGATGCTTGGGGAGTTTCTGCTCACACGCGGGGCGCGATTCCTCACCCATGGGGTCCGGTTCAGCAGGCTGTTGCGGCTGCACAAGGTCATCGGCTATTCGGTGGTGGCCCTGTTGCTGGCGCACCCGTTGATGATCGTCCTGCCGCGGGCCTTCGAAGGGGGTGTCTCTCCCATGGATGCGCTGGCGACGATCCTGACGACCCTCCACAGCGAGGGCGTGGTCCTTGGGATGATCTCCTGGGTGCTGATGCTGGTGATCGGGGTCACCTCGCTGCTGCGCGCCCGGTTGGGCCTGGACTACCGCACCTGGAAACTGATGCACGCCCTGCTGTCGGCCCTGTTCGTCGTCACCGCGTCCTGGCACGCCATTGATCTTGGGCGACATACCAATACGGCCATTGCGCTGCTCGTGGTGGCCCTGGCCTCGGCGGCGGTGCTTGTGGTGATCCGCCAAACCGTCTCTGTCTTCAATGCATCCGAGGTGCGCACCCATGAACGATCCGCATGACAACAACGGCATGTCCCGCCGGCACTTCTTGACCCTGGCCGGCGGCGCGGCGGCGACACTCGCGGCCGTGGGCATGGTCCCGGGCTGGGGCGAGAACCACGCTGCCGTCGATCCCGATGACCTGGACAGAACAACCCCCCGGACCGACGTGCTCGTGATCGGCGGCGGCATGGCCGGGCTGTTCGCGGCGGTCAAGGCGCATGACGCCGGCGCGCGGGTGCTGGTCCTGTCCAAGGGACGGCTCGGCGCTTCGGGACAGACGCCGTTCGCCAAGGGCATCTTCGCGTTCGATGCGCGCGCATCGGGGATGTCCCTCGACGCCTTCGTGGCCGAGGTGTCTCGCTCCGCGTTGGGCACCAACAACCCGGTCTACACGCGGCAGATGGCCGAGCAGTCCGCGGCCAGGGTCGCGGAGCTGCGCGCATGGGGCTTCTTCGACTCACCGCTCTACAACAAGGCCTTCTCGCGGCCGATGGAGGCGCGCGGGATCCCGTTGATGGAGCGGGTCATGGTCACCCATCTGATCGAGCACGAGGGCCGCATCGCCGGTGCCGCAGGCTTCAGGCTGGACGACGGACAACTGATCGCGGTGTCCGCCAAGAGCGTCATCCTCTGCACCGGTGCCGGCGGCTTCAAGCCCAACGGATTCCCGATCTGCGACCTGACCCACGACGGCACCGTCATGGCCTATCGGGTCGGCGCAAGGGTCACCGGCAAGGAATGGAACGACGGTCATCCGGGCCAGGCGGAGCACCCCGCCGCCTGCTTCGACGGCTGGCACGGCATGTTCGAGCGCAAGCCGGGCGTGACCGGTGTGGGCATCCGCCACGACCTGGGCGTGGAGATGAACTACATGGCCCACACCAACGGCACACCCCTGCCGCCGGGCCCGCCGGACAGGATGATAGGGAACCTCCAGGGAGGTCCCCATCGGCCAGCGGGCTTCGATGGCCCGCACGGACCGCCGCCGCCACCGCCCGGCGGGCATCGACTGGCCGGTGGCCCCGATCATCGTCCGCCGCCTCCGGGGGCGGGCGGCGGACCCGGCGGCAGGCCCGATGGCGACCATGGTCCGCCCGGGATGGGGGGCGTGCCGGTGGGCGGCTCTTCGGCCGGCATGGCGATCCACAAGTCCGAGGGTCTGGTGCCGATCAACGACCGCTGCGAGTCCAACGTCCCGGGGCTCTATGCGGCCGGCGACGCCCTCGGGTCCTACATGGCCGGGGCCATCTACACCCAAATCGGCTCCTCCCTGGCCGGCTCCGCGGTGCAGGGGGCCGTCGCCGGCGAGGCCGCCGCGGACTACAGCCGTGCCGTGCAGATGCCTGCCATACCTGCGCACAGGCTGGCGCAGGTGGAGGACGAGATGCTGGCGCCGCTGCGCCGCGAGGCAGGCTACAGCCCGGCCTGGGTCACACAGACCCTGCAGGGGGTCATGATCCCGAACTTCGTGCTCTACATCAAAAAGGAGGCCATGCTCAACGCGGCGCTGGCCTATGTCGAAGAACTCAGGGATCACCACATGCCGATGCTCCGCGCCGGTGACCTGCACGAGCTCAGGCTGGCCCACGAGACCGCGAACATGATCGTCAGCGCCGAGATGAAGCTGCGGGCATCGCTCATGCGCAAGGAGAGCCGCTGCAGTCATTTCCGGCTCGACTACCCGGAACCGGATGACGAGAACTGGCAGGCGTGGATCAACATCCACCAGGACGCCGACGGGCGGATGCGGTTGGAGAAGCAACCGTTCGACCGTTGGCCGGGTTAGCCCGGTGAGTCCGTCTCACTGCACCCAACCTCCCATTCCCTGGAGCGGGGGCGTCCCGCCCCCGACCCGCCGCAGGCTGCCGCCGCGGCCAAACAGCGGCGAGACGCCGCTGCTCCCAGTCCCCGGAGCGGGGGCGTCTCGCCCCCGAGCCGCCGCAGGCCGCCGCCGCGGCCAAACAGCGGCGAGACGCCGCTGCTCCCAGTCCCCGGAGCGGGGGCGTCCCGCCCCCGACCCGCCGCAGGCTGCCGCCGCGGCCAAACAGCGGCGAGACGCCGCTGCTCCCAGTCCCCGGAGCGGGGGCGTCCCGCCCCCGACCCGCCGCAGGCTGCCGCCGCGGCCAAACAGCGGCGAGACGCCGCTGCTCCCAGTCCCCGGAGCGGGGGCGTCCCGCCCCCGAGCCGCCGCAGGCTGTCGCCGCGGCCGATCAGCGGCGAGACGCCGCTGCTCCCAGTCCCCGGAGCGGGGGCGTCCCGCCCCCGACCCGCCGCAGGCTGCCGCCGCGGCCGATCAGCGGCGAGACGCCGCTGCTCCCAGTCCCCGGAGCGGGGGCGTCCCGCCCCCGACCCGCCGCAGGCTGCCGCCGCGGCCGATCAGCGGCGAGACGCCGCTGCTCCCAGTCCCCGGAGCGGGGGCGTCCCGCCCCCGACCCGCCGCAGGCTGCCGCCGCGGCCAAACAGCGGCGAGACGCCGCTGCTCCCAGTCCCCGGAGCGGGGGCGTCCCGCCCCCGACCCGCCGTAGGTTGCCGCCCCAGACCTTACGCGTGCGCCCCGGGGCGGATGCATGAGACCTGGACCCCTGACCAAAGCCACAATGAATGAAGCCCCCACACATGAACCAGACCATCACCGCGCTCGCCCTCAGCGTCGCGACCATGCTGTTTAATGTCAGCCGGCCAATCCCGAGACGCCTCGGCCTGATCGGCGCGATCTTTCGCGAGTTGGGCCGCTCGGCATGGGCCATGCTTGGCGCACGACCCCGTCGGGAGCGGGCAGCCTTGGACTACGTGCGTGCACATGCCATCGAGGGAGACGCCGACTCCGTCCTGCGCGCCCTGGATCGCTTCGCGCGTGAGCAACGCTTCATGATGAATCTGGGAGACGAAAAAGGGCGCATCCTCGATGCGCTCGTGGCCCAGCTCCCCCTGCGGGCAACGGTGCTCGAGCTTGGGACCTACTGCGGCTATTCCGCCGTCCGCATGGCGCGTCTGCTCCGCGGAGGCGGGCAGGTCGTTTCCATCGAGGCCAACCCGCGACACGCAAAGGTCGCCGGCGCCATCTGCCGATTTGCGGGGGTGGCCGATCAGGTGCATATCGTGGTGGGAGAGAGCAGCGAAATCATCCCGACGCTGACCGGTACGTTCGACCTGGTACTCATGGACCACTGCAAGGAGGAGTATCTGGTCGATCTATGGCGGATCGAAGAACAGGGCCTCCTCAAGCCCGGCAGCAAGGTGGTCGCCGACAATGTGGGGCCGCTTTTCGATGCCCGTTCATATCTCAGGTACGTACGCACCAATCTGTACAGCCGCTACCGGTCCCACTACGTCGAATGCCGCCTGGAGTACCACGAAGCGCATCCCGACGGCATGGAAATATCGGTCTGGCTCGACGCCCGCCAAGACGAGCCGATACTCCTCGGCGCCCGCTAGGGCATCGATGCGGAAGTCCCGAATTGCAACGCTTTGTGGGAGCGGCTTCAAGCCGCGACTCGGCCCGCGCGCAGAGCGTCGCGGCTGGAAGCCGCTCCCACGGCTTAACTTAACGGCATCGGGGTCGGGGTCGGCCTGGGGGAAGGTCTCAGATACATTGACATGTTCCGGCCGGCCGTTGCCGCTCCGGAACTGCGCTCCGGCGCGGCAACGGGCGATCGCGGCCAGGCCCCTCGTTCGGCGATTTCATCCTTCCGTGGCCGTCGTAGAGATCAGCTCCGGCTCAATCCAGAATGTCTTCCGCGGCCAATTGCTCTTCGACGCAGGTGCGATGCGCTTCTCGGGCCTCTTGTCTCTCTTGCCCGAAGGCCTCCAGTTCGTCACCGCTGAGGGCGCCATCCGCGTTTGTGTCGATCAGCCCGAAGCGCTCTTCGGCACGCAGGGTCGCGTCCAGCAGGAACTCGTCCAAGTCCACCGCGTCATCGAGGTTGATGTCGGCGTTGGCGAAGGCGTCGGCGGGGTCCGGGCGCTCCGGCAGTTCGTAGCCAAGGGCTGCTTCCATGCAGCGTTCCAGCGCGTCTTCGTCGATGTCATCCGCGCCGGGATGCGGGCCGCGAGGGGGCGGCGCACTGAATTCCTCCAGGGACAACAGGGCATCGGCATCGGTATCCTTGCGCTGGAACTCCCGCTCGGCCTTGTCCGAGGTGCCGACGGTGAACTCCTCCAGGATCAGGACTCCGTCGCCGTCGGTGTCCAGTCGATCCAGCAGGGTGAGGTGTTGTGTCGGTGCAGCACTGCCGCCGGGGCCCCCGGCGGCGCCGGGACCGCCGGGACCGCCATGGCCGCCGGGACCGCGGGCGAAGGCCTCGGTGCCGCCCAAGGTGCCTCCGATCAGCGCCAGACTGACGGCCGCGGAGATGAGTGTCTTGTTGAGCATGACTAGGACTCCCGGGATCGCGTGAATGTGATGACTGTGGGCGTACCGACCCGCGCGCGCGGATGCGAGGTGCGGGTCGCGGTACACCGAAAAGTCTACGACCCCAAAGTGGGTGAACAGGGGAGGCAATGTGAGGGGAAGTTGAGGTTTTCCGGGAGCACGGCCCCCTCGTTGGTTCCGGCTGCGCCGGGTTGGGGTCTGCTCCGAATCTTGCCCGGGTCGCGCATCGGCCAAGAGCGGCCAACGACCGAAACCGCAGCGACCGTGGGCTCGTCTGCGCTGCGTGCCGCAGCAGGAACCCCCCGCAGGGCAAGGCGGAGCGCTGCGGCCAGCGGCGGCGGTTGTAGCAAAAAGGCACCACCCATCCAAGCTGTGGCGTGAAGCGCTTTCAGTTGTCGCGTATACTCAACGCGCTGTACCATTTTTGACCTTGCCACCGACCGGCTGACGCGCCTCCGCGGGGTTGCGTCCGCACGCTGTCCCGCCCACGCCATCCATGCCTATCGCCTGCCCGCACCATTGCAGCCGCGCCCGACCCCGCGCCGACCATCGGCGTTGCTCGGGCATTCTGCTGCTGCTGCTGCTGCTGCTCGCCGCGCCGGCCTGGGCGGTGCGGTTGAAGGTCGAGGTGACCGGGGTGGACGGGGCCGAGGAGCAGAACGTCCTGGCGCTGCTCGGCATCTATCAGGAGCGCGGCGACGACCTGCCGCCGCTGCGCCTGCTGGCGCTGCATCGCCAGGCACCGGACCAGATCCGCGATGCCCTGGCCCCCTTCGGCTACTATCGCGTCGAGGTCGCCGACAGCCTGACCGAGCCGGCGGAGGCGGGCGGGAGCTGGATCGCCCGCTACGCCGTCAAGCCCGGCGACCCGGTGAAGATCGCCGAGGTGGACTACGCCATCGTCGGTGCCGGCGCCGAGGACTCCAGCTTCCCGAAGACCTTCCCGATGCAGGTCGGTGACGTGCTGCTGCATGCGGACTACGAGGCGGCCAAGAACAAGATCGCCACCATCGCCTCGCAGCGCGGCTACCTGAACGCCGCGCTGACCCGCCACCAGGTCCTCATCGACCCGGTGGCCTACAACGCGGTGATCCAGTTCCATGTGGACACCGGGCCGCGGTTCTATTTCGGCAAGGTCCGCTTCAAGCAGGACCTGCTCTCCGACGCCTTCCTGCAGCGCTTCGTCCCGTTCTCCCCCGGCGACCTCTACGACCCGGACAAGCTGCTCACGCTGCAAAGCCGGCTGCTCGGCGCCGAGTACTTCAGCAAGGTCGAGATCGTCCCGATGAAGGACGCGTTGGACGGGACGAACCAGGTCCCGATCGAGGTCATCGCCGAGCGCAACAAGGCCAACAAGTACCGGGTCGGCATCGGCTATGGGACCGACGTCGGACCCCGGATCAGCTTCGACTACCGCCGCCGCTACCTCGGCCCCGGGGGTGACAAGCTGGAGGTGCAGACGCTGATCTCCGAGCGCCTGCAGTCGCTGGTGCTCAAGTACCGCCTGCCCGTGGGCAACCCGATGAAGGACTATGTGCTGATCCAGCCCGAGGTCTACGCCTACGATACGGCGAGCCGCCAGGGCACGGTGGCCCAGGTCGCGGCGGTTCATTCCGCGGTCATCCGCGGCGATTGGCGCCGCGAGATCGGCATCAACTACCGCTACGAGGACTACGAGGTCGGCGGCGGCGACAGCGGCACCTTCAACGGCCTGGTGCCGCACATCGCCTTGTCGAAGGTGCAGGCGGATGACCCGATCAACACCCGCAACGGCTACCGGGTCAAGGCCAAGCTCCAGGGCACGGCCTCGGGCCTGGCGCCCACCTCCTGGCTCAGCGGCAGCCTCAACGTAAAGTGGATCAAGTCTCTGGGTGAGCGGATGCGCCTGATCAGCCGCGCCGACCTCGGCGCCACCTGGGCTGCGAGCCTGGATGACGTGCCGGCCAGCGAGCGCTTCTACGCCGGCGGCGACAACAGCATCCGCGGCTGGGAGTTCGAGGTGCTGGGCCCCGACGACCCGGTCACCAATCGCAACCAAGGCGGGCGCATGATGGCGGTGGGCAGCCTGGAGCTGGAGCGCAACCTGTTCGGCAACTGGGGCGTCGCCGTATTCACCGACTTCGGCAACGCCTTCGACCCCGAGTATGAGGCCAATTGGGAGCAGAGCGCCGGGCTCGGTCTGCGCTACCAGACACCGATAGGTCCGGTGCGGCTCGACGTCGCCTACCAGCTGACCAAGGCCCATGGCGGGGTGCGGCTGCACCTGTTGATCGGGCCGGACCTTTGATCGCCCTTGCCGCACCGGCGGTGAGATCCACCCCATGCAAGGCGGCGCCCCCGGGTGCCGGGAGGCGTCTGTGAGCGAAGCCGACGTGGTCGTGGACAATCCGGTCGCGGAGACGCCGCCGGCGCAACCGTCCAAGCGGCGCGCGCGCGGCAAGCCCCCTCGCGGGCCGCTGCGCCTCGTTGTCGCCATCCTCGTGCAGCTGCTGATCCTGATCCTGGTCCTGCTCGGCTTCGTGCTCGGCACCCAGACCGGGCTGCGCTCCGCGATCGGCCTGGCCGAGGATCTGGCGCCAGGCGTGCTGGAGGTCGGGCAGGTGGACGGGCGGGTGCTCGGCGCGCTCAGCCTGCGCGACCTGTCGCTGACGCTGCCGACGCTGGAGGTGGCGGTGGGGGCGCTGGATCTGGACTGGAGCCCGTCGGCGCTGCTGGGCTGGACGGTGCGGGTGCGCACCCTCGCCGCCCGCGACATCGCCATCGTCGCCGCGCCCTCGCCGGAGCAGGCGCCGAGCACCGAGCCCTTCGAGCTGCCGCAGATCCGCCTGCCCATCGGCATCGACATCGACCAGATCCTGGTGGAGCGCCTAAGCTTCGCCCTGCAGGGCGCAGCGGACACATCGGCGATTCGGCTGGAGCGCGCCGAGCTGTCCGCCACCGCCGTGGGCGAGCGCGTGGAGCTGCGCACCGTCTCGCTGCGGATGGCCCAGCCGGTGGCCCGGGCCGACATCCGCGGCCAGGCCTATCTGCGCGGCGACTATCCGATCGAGCTGACGCTGGACTGGTCGTTCGAGCAGCCGCCGGCGCTCGCCCTGACCGGGAGCGGACAGATCACCGGTGATCTGCAGGCGCTCAAGATCGATCATCGCATCGGCGGCAGCCTGGACCTGACGCTGGCGGGCAGCGTCCGCGATGCCCTGAGCAAGCCCGCCTGGGATGTCCGCCTGGACCTGAGTCGCATCGACCTGCCGGCCATCGCCCCGGGTGCCCCGGCGCTCGATCTGAGCGCCGAGCTGACAAGCCGCGGCGACCTGGATGCGGCCAGCATCGTCGGCAAGGTCCGGGGCGCTGCCGCGGCGGGCTCCGAGCTGCCCGATCTGGGCGAGCTGAACGCCGATCTGGCGCTGGATTGGCGCGACCAGGTGCTGATCATCCAATCGCTGGCGCTCACCGAGGCCGGCTCCGGCGCGGCCCTGGAGCTGACCGGTCACGCCGACACCGGCGATGCGGCCATCCCGTTCCAGCTCGACGCGGGCTGGTCCGGGCTGCGTTGGCCGCTGGCCGGGGAGGCCGTCGCCGCATCGCCCAAGGGCTCCCTGCGTGTCGACGGCACCCTTGATGCCTTCCGGTATCAGCTCGGCGCCGAGGCCGCCGGCGCGCAGATCCCGGCGCTGACGCTGACGATCGACGGCGACGGCAGCAAGCAGGAGACCCGGATCAAGCGGCTGCAGGTCGACACCCTGGGCGGCCAAGTCGTCGCCGAGGGCCGAGTCGCCTGGTCGCCGGCGCTGACCTGGGACCTGACCCTGACCGCCGCCGACATCGACCCCGGCCGGCAGTGGGTCGGACTGGACGGGCGCATCGGCCTGCAGGCCAAGACCGACGGCGGGCTGGACGACGGCTTCGACTACCAGGTCGGCCTCGATGCCGCGCTGACGGCCTACCCGGCGGCGACGCTGGCCATGAACGGCACCGCCGGCACCGAGACGGCTCACCTGGAGGCCCTGACCATCGACACCCTGGGCGGCACGGTGTCCGCCCAGGGCACGGTTCACTGGGCCGGGCCGCCGCGCTGGGACCTGACGCTGAACGGCGTCGGCATCGACCCCGGCCAACACTGGGCCGGGCTCGACGGCGAGGTGGTATTGGATCTGGCCTCCAAGGGCGGCTTGGCCGACGGCTTCGCCTTTGCGCTCGGCGCCGACGCCCGGCTCGCCGGCATCCCGCCCACGACGCTGCGCCTGAGCGGCACCGGCGATGCCGAGTCCGCCACCACCGAGGTGCTGGAGGCGCAACTCCTCGGCGGGCGGATCGACGGCCAGGCCACGCTGGGCTGGGCGCCGAGCCCGCGCTGGGACGTCGCCCTGACCCTCGCCGACCTCGACCCCGGCAAGCAGGTCGCCGCCTGGCCCGGCCGCCTCGGCGGGCGCATCGCGTCGCAGGGCGAGATCACCGACGCCGGCCCGAAGGCGACGCTGCGCACCCAAGATCTGGGCGGGCAGCTGCGCGGCTATCCGCTCCGAATCGTCGTCGACGCCGGCATCGACGGCCAAGCGGTGACGCTGCGCACCCTCACCGCCGCCTCCGGCAGCACCAAGCTCCAGGCCGGCGGCAGCATCGACCAGCGCCTGGACCTGCGCCTGACCCTGACCTCGCCGGACCTGGGCACCCTGGCGCCGGAGGCGAAGGGCAGCATCGACGCCAGCGGTCAGGTCAGCGGCAGCCTGGACGCCCCGCGGGTGCGCCTCAAGCTGAACGGTCGCGACCTGGAGGTCGGCGGCCAGGGCATCGAGCAGATCGGCGGCAGCGCCGACCTCGGCCTCGGCCCCGGCGATGCCATCAGCGCCCGCTTCGACGGCAGCAACCTGATCGTCGGCAGCCTGCGCTTCGAGACCCTGGGCCTGAGCGCCGACGGCACGGTCGCCGCCCACCGCGTCAGCGCCGAGGCCAGCGGCGATCAGCTCGATCTGCGCCTGGCCCTGCGCGGGGCGCTGGCCGACGGCGGCGGCTACGACGGCGTCCTCAGCACCCTGGCCGTGGACAGCGAGCTGCTCGGCCCCTGGGGGCTGACCCGGCCCGCGGCGCTCGCCTTCGGGCCGGATCGGCTCAAGCTCGGACCGCTGTGCATCGGCAACGGCCAGGGCTCCGGCGCCTGCATCGATGCCGCGCAGATCGCCCCGGGGCGGATCGAGGCCGGGCTCGCGATGGACCGTTTCGATCTGGCCGCGCTGGGCCCGCTGCTGCCGGACCTGATGGCGCTGACCGGCGAGGTTCGCGCCCAAGGCCGCTTCACCATCGACGGCCAGACGCTCAGCGGGAGTGCGCAGCTGCGCGTGCCCGAGGGGCAGATCGCCGTCGCGCTGGCCGATGCCCCGGAGCGCATCGTCTTCGCCGGCACCCGGCTCGACATCAAGGCCGGCGGCGACGGCATCAATACCGAGCTGGCGCTGCCGCTTGAGGGCATCGGCGGGGTTGACGGCCAGGTGGCGCTGCCCGGGTTCCGGCTCGGCGGCGGTGCCGGCACGGCGCAGCGCATCAGCGGCCGGCTGCAGCTGCGGCTGGAGGATCTGACCCGGCTGTCGGTCCTGGCGCCCCAGCTCACCGCGATCCAGGGCCGCATCGACGGCGACCTGCGCATCGGCGGGCAGCTGCCGTCGCCCAGGCTTGACGGGCGCATCGCCGCCCGCGGGCTCGGCGCCCGGGTGCCGCTGATCGGCCTGGTGGTCTCCGCGCTGGATCTGGACCTGAACGCCGCCGGCGAGACGCTGACGCTGGCCGGGGAGGGCGATGTGGGCGGCGGTCGGCTGCGGCTCGACGGCGGCGGGCGGCTGGCCGCGTCCGCGCCCGATCTGCGCCTGCAGATCGTCGGCGACAAGCTCAAGGTGGCCGACAGCAAGGAGTACAAGGCGGTGGTCTCGCTCAAGGTCCGCGTCGGCGTCGGGGCCGGCGGCACCGCCGTCGACGGCGAAGTCGCTGTGCGTAAGGCGCTGATCAAGCCGCGGGAGATCCCGTCCGGGGCCGTCAGCCCGTCCGCCGACGTGGTCATGGAGGCGGATGCCGGCGGGGGCGGCCCGCCCATGAGCCTCAACCTGCTGCTGCGGCTCGGCGACGACGTGCGCATCGACGCCTTCGGCCTGCGCGCGCTGCTCTCCGGGGAACTGCGCGTGACCCAGAGCCCCGGCGGCGAGATCCTCGGCAACGGCCAACTCGATGTCACCGATGGCAGCTACCGGCTGACCCTCCCCGGTGCCGTCGGGCTGATGACCTCCGTGGGCCGCCCGCTGATCATCAAGCAGGGCATCATCAACTATGCCAACACCCCAATCGGCAACCCCGGACTGGTGTTGAGCGCGCAGCGCGAGGGCGGCGACGTTACCGCCGGCGTGCGCGTGGTCGGCACCCTGCGCAACGCCAAGCTCACCTTCTTCTCCGAGTCCGACCCGGACATGACCCAGGCCGAGATCACCAGCTATCTGGTCACCGGCATGCCGCCGAGGGGCGGGGACGGCACCGACGACCGTGCCCTGTCCGTGGGCACCTACGTCGCCCCGAAGCTGTTCGTCGAATACGAGAGCAGCCTCGGCGACGCCTCCGACAAGGTCAAGGTGCGCTACGACCTCAACAACCGCATCGAGTTGCAGACCGAGACCGGCGATTCCCAGGGCGCCGACATCTTCTTCAAGTTCGAGAACTGAACAACCGCCCGTCCAGGCGGCTCACCGGCATCTCGGTTCGGCGCAGGGCTGGGGTAGAATGTCGTTGCATCGTTTCGGCATTCGAACGAGCATCGCGCGAAATCCCGCAATCTTGAAGCCCGCCCATGTGGAATATCCCGAACATCCTTACCCTGCTGCGCATCGCGCTGATCCCTGTCTTCGTCGTCATCTTCTACCTGCCCATCCCCTGGGCGCGGCTGATCTGCGCCGCCGTGTTCGGCATCGCCGCGCTCACTGACCTGGTGGACGGCTGGCTCGCCCGGCGTTGGAACCAGACCTCGCCCCTGGGCGCCTTCCTTGATCCGGTGGCGGACAAGCTGATGGTCGCCGTGGCGCTGGTGCTGCTGGTCCAGGCCCAGCCCGAGATGGTCCTCGCCCTGCCGGCGGCGGTGATCATCGGCCGCGAGATCACCGTCTCGGCCCTGCGCGAATGGATGGCCGAGATCGGCGCGCGGGCCAAGGTGGCGGTGTCGATCTGGGGCAAGGTCAAGACCACCGCGCAGATGATCGCCATCCTGCTCCTGATCCTCGGCGGCCCGGTCTTCGGCATCCCCATCCACACCCTGGCCCTGGTCCTGCTCTACATCGCCGCCCTGCTGACCCTGTGGTCGATGATCGAATATCTGCGGGCGGCCTGGCCGAGCCTTACCGGCGCAGGCCACTAAGGCGATTTCTGTCAACTTTCCGATCTTCGACGTCTTCACCCAGGCCGACGGCTCCATCAACCGCCGCCATGGCGGCACCGGTCTCGGTCTGCCCATCGCGCGGCAGCTGGCGCGGATGATGGGCGGCGATATCGGGCTTGAAAGCCGGCCGGGGGAGGGCAGCCGGTTCACCGTCACCGCCCGCTTCGGCCTGGCCCCGGCGCGGCACCGGTCGCTGCCGAACACGCCGCTGGACCTGCGCGGGCTGCGGGTGCTGGTGGTCGACGACAATGCCACCGCCCGCGAGGACCTGATGCAGTGGAGATCAACCGCCTGGTGGCCCGCGAATGGCAGCAGGCCGCCGGGCTTGGGGTGGACGACGCGGTGAACGGCGCCGACCCCGGTGATCTTCGTCACCGCCGTGTCCGAGGTCATGGACGCCGCCCGCGGCTTCGCCGCCGGCGCCGTCGACTACATCACCAAGCCCTTCCACCCGCCCATGGTCAAGGCGCGCGTCGCCCTGCACCTGGAGCTCAAGCGCAAGTACGCCCTCTACACCGCCAAGGACAACGGTCGCCACTGCATCGAAGGCAGCGAACTGGGGCCGGCGGGTCAAACCTGACGGAGGACCGATCGAACTGGGTTCGGCGGTTTCCAAGGCACATTTTCGCCCTGCCGGGGTTGCGAATAGGAAGGCTTCTCATTATCTTTAGTGGCGGCGCGGGCACAGGCCCGTGCAGGCGCTTACGTTCAATACCCGCCACCTAAGGAGAAACTGCCTTGCCTCAACGCATCCCGACCCTCGCCGCCGCGCTGCTCGCCGGCCTGTCTCTGCTGCCGACGGCGCAGGCCGCCGACGACGAGGTCAATCTCTACTCCGCCCGCAAAGAGGCCCTGATCAAGCCGCTGCTCGACCGCTTCTCCTCCGCGACCGGCATCCAGGTCAACCTGGTCACCGGCAAGGACGACGCCCTGCTCAAGCGCCTGGAGCGGGAGGGCATCAACTCACCGGCGGATCTGCTGATCACCGCCGATGCCGGTCGGTTGTACCGGGCCAAGGCGTCGGGCATCACCCAACCCATCGGCTCGGCGCTGCTGACACGGGTGGTGCCGGCCAACTACCGAGACCTCGACGATCATTGGGTCGGGCTTACCCTGCGCGCCCGTCCGATTCTCTACGTCGACGGCAAAGTGGACCCGGCGACGCTTTCGACCTACGAGGCCCTGGCCGATCCGCAGTGGAAGGGGCGTATCTGCATCCGCTCGTCGGACAACATCTACAACCAGTCCCTGGTCGCCTCGCTGATCGACGCGGACGGGGCCGCGGCGGTCGAGACCTGGGCCGAGGGTCTGGTGGCGAACATGGCGCGCCCGCCCCGGGGCGGCGATCGCGACCAGATCAAGGCCGCCGCGGCCGGTCAGTGCGACCTGGCCATCGCCAACACCTATTATCTCGCCGGCATGCTGAACGGCAGCGATCCGCTCCAGCAGGCCGCCGCCGAGCGCATGGCCGTGTTCTGGCCCAATCAGGACGGACGCGGCGTACATGTGAATATCAGCGGCGCCGCGCTGACGAAGAACGCCAAGAACCGCGACGCCGCCATCGCGTTGCTGGAGTATCTGGCCAGCGAAGATGCGCAGCAGTGGTATGCCGAGGCCAATGGTGAGTACCCTGTGCGCGAGGGCGTCGCGCTGAGCCCGACCCTGTCCGCCTGGGGCGACTTCAAGCCCGACGCTATCAACCTCGCCAAGCTCGGCGAGCTCAATGCCGAGGCGGTGCGCTTGATGGACCGGGCCGGCTGGCGTTAGTCAAGGTTCAGAAACAAGCCATTGCCGAAGTCCGCACCATCCCACCGCTGGTGGACCTTCTCCACCATCGCCCTGTCGCTCACGCTGGCGCTGCCGGTGCTGGTGGTCGTGGGCCATGTCTTCGTCCCCAGCGGGGAGGTCTGGCGGCACCTGGCGCAGACGGTGCTGGCGGACTATGTGGGCAACTCGCTGCTGCTGATGCTCGGGGTTGCGGTGGGCACGCTGATCGGCGGCGTCGGCACTGCCTGGCTGACCAGCATGTGCCGGTTCCCCGGACGCGGCCTGTTCGAGTGGGCGCTGCTGCTGCCGATGGCCATGCCCGCCTACATCATCGCCTACACCTACACCGGCATGTTGGACTTCGCCGGCCCGGTGCAGACTTGGCTGCGGGGGCTCACCGGCTGGGGCTACGGCGACTACTGGTTCCCCCAGGTCCGCTCTCTGCCTGGCGCCATGCTGATGCTGACGCTGGTGCTTTACCCCTATGTCTATCTGCTCAGCCGGGCCGCATTCCTCGGCCAGTCGCTGTGCGTGCTGGAGGTCAGCCGCTCCCTGGGCAACGGTCCCTGGCGGACCTTCTTCACCGTCGCGCTGCCCCTGGCGCGACCGGCCATCGTCGCCGGGTTGTCGCTGGCGCTGATGGAGACCCTGGCGGACTACGGCACGGTGCAATACTTCGGCGTGCAGACCTTCACCACCGGCATCTTCCGCACCTGGTTCGGGCTCGACAACGCCGCCGCCGCGGCGCAGCTCGCCGCGCTGCTGCTTGGCCTGGTGCTGGTGTTGATCCTGGTGGAGCGGCTCTCGAGGCAGCGCGCCCGGTATCACCACACCGGCCAGCGTCAGACCACCATCCGCCGTCTTCGGCTGCGTGGCCTGCATGCGGCGCTGGCGGTGGGGTTTTGTCTGCTGCCGTTGGTGTTCGGCTTTCTGCTGCCGGCCGGGCAACTCGGCCATTGGGCGTTCACCATCGCCGAGACGCAGATCGACGCCGACTTCGGCCGGCTGGTGCTCAATAGCCTGCAGCTGGCGGCCATCACCGCGCTGCTGGCGTTGGTGTTGGCGCTGATCCTAGGCTACGGCCGCCGGCTCCAGCCGGGTGTCCGGGTGGCCGCGGCGGTGCGTATCGCCGGCCTGGGCTACGCGGTGCCGGGCACGGTGATCGCCGTTGGCGTGATCATCCCGTTCGCCTGGCTCGACAACGGCCTCGATGCCTGGATGCGCGCGACCTTCGGCCTGTCCACCGGCCTGCTGCTCAGCGGCTCGCTGGCGGCGCTGATCTTCGCCTATTTGGTGCGGTTTCTAGCCGTCTCCCTGCAGACCGTCGACAGCGGCCTGGCCAAGATCCGCCCGTCCATGGATGAGGCCGCCCGCTCCATGCGCTTGTCACCGGGGCAGGTGCTGCGGCGGGTGCATGTGCCCATGTTGCGCGGCAGCCTGCTCACCGCGGTGCTGCTGGTCTTCGTCGATGTGCTGAAGGAGCTGCCGGCGACGCTGATCCTGCGCCCGTTCAACTTCAATACCCTCGCGGTGCGTGCCTACGAACTTGCCGCCGACGAACGCCTGGCGGACTCGGCCCCGGCCGCCCTCACCATCGTCCTCGCGGGCCTGTTGCCCGTGATCCTGCTCAGCCGCTCCATTACCCGATCACGTCATGCCGAAACAGCTTGAGGTCAATCAGGTCAGCATCGCCTATGGCGACCGGCCCGTCGTCGTCGACGCCAACCTGGAGCTGGCGCCCGGCGAGATCGGCTGCCTGCTCGGCCCGAGCGGCTGCGGAAAGACCACGCTGCTGCGCGCCATCGCCGGCTTCGAGCCGATCATCGCGGGCGAGATCCGGCTGCGCGGGCGCGACGTCTCCGACCCCGGACGGACGCTGCCGCCGGAGGCGCGCCGGGTCGGCATGGTGTTTCAGGACTTCGCCCTGTTCCCGCACCTGAGCGTGGAGCGCAACGTCGCCTTCGGGCTGCGCGGGCTGCCTCAGGGCGAGCAGCGGCTGCGGGTCGCGGAGCTGCTCGCGCTCGTGGGTATGGAGCAGACCGCCAAGCAGTACCCGCACCAGCTCTCCGGCGGCCAGCAGCAGCGCATCGCCCTGGTCCGCGCCATCGCCCCGCGGCCGGACATCCTGCTGCTCGACGAGCCCTTTTCCAGCATGGACGCGGAGCTGCGCGAGCAGATTGCCCGCGAGGTGCGCGAGATCCTGCACCTTGCCGGCAGCACCGCCATCCTGGTCACCCACGACCAGCTCGAGGCCTTCGCCATGGCCGACCGCATCGCCGTCATGTCCGGCGGGCGCATCCACCAGATCGGCACCGGCTTCGATCTCTACCACGAGCCCGCCGACCGCTTCGTCGCCGACTTCATCGGTCAGGGCGTCATGCTGTCGGGCCAGGTGCTCGACCCCCACCGGGTGGACACCGAGCTCGGCGTGCTCAGCGGTGGCCGGCCCCACGGCCTGTCTGCCGGCACCGCCGCCGAGGTCCTGCTGCGCCCGGACGACCTGCTCCACGACGCCGCCGCGCCGGTGCAGGCCGAGGTGATCGCCCGCGCCTTCCGCGGCGCCGAGTACCTCTACACCCTGCGCCTGCCCAGCGGCACCCCGGTCCTCTGCCTGCTGCCGAGCCACGACGCCCATGCCATCGGCGAGCGCATCGGTATCCGCCCGGAGCTGGAGCATCTGGTGGTGTTTGCCGCCGACCTCGGCTGAGGCGGGACGCGCCAGGGGCTCGCGCTCCAGCTACCGGCGCAGGCGTCAAGGAGCCCTGGTCGCTGGTCGCCTCGCCGCGGTTTTCGAGCCGGATTTATGGGGATACCCCAGAAGCCGGCCCGCCTTTCCCGCGCCATCTCATGTGTTTCAGTTGTTTTTGAACCGTTGGTTATCGCCGTGCGCGGAAAAACTCCCGCAGCAGCGTGCCGCAGGGCTCGGCGAGCACGCCGCCGGTGCAGTGGGTGCGGTGGTTGAAGCGGCTGTCGGACGGCAGCAGGTCGAAGACGCTGCCGCAGGCGCCGGCCTTGGGATCGGTGGCGCCATAGACCACGCGGGCGACGCGGGCGTGGATGATGGCGCCGGCGCACATGACGCAGGGCTCCAGGGTCACGTACAGGGTGCTGTTGGGGAGGCGGTAGTTGTCGACGCGGTGGCCGGCGTCGCGCAGGGCCCGGATCTCCGCATGGGCGCTGGCATCGTGCTCGCCGATGGGCCGGTTCCAGCCCTCGCCGATGACCGCGTCGTCGCGCACCAGCACCGCGCCCACCGGGACCTCGCCCTCGGCGGCGGCGCGCTCGGCCAGCGCGATGGCCTGACGCAGCCAATGCTCGTCGCGGTCAGTGGACATGGGTCAGCCGGATGCGGTGGTGGTTGACTTGGCGGGAAGACGCCCCCGGCCATGGCATTGGCGACCCGAACGCTACTCCCACTCAATGGTTCCCGGCGGCTTCCCGGTGATGTCGTAGACCACGCGCGAGACGCCCTGGACCTCATTGACGATGCGCCGGCAGACCTGCTCGAGGAAGTCGTAGGGCAGGTGCGCCCAGCGCGCGGTCATGAAGTCGACGGTCTCGACGGCGCGCAGGGCGATGACGTGGGCGTAGTGGCGGTTGTCGCCGACCACGCCCACCGAGCGCACCGGCAGGAACACGGCGAAGGCCTGGGAGACCTGGTCGTAGAGGTCGGCGGCGCGCAGTTCCTCGATAAAGATGTGGTCGGCCAGGCGCAGGGTGTCGGCGTATTCCTTGTGCACCTCGCCGAGGATGCGCACGCCCAGCCCGGGGCCGGGGAAGGGGTGGCGGTAGACCATCTCGGCGGGCAGGCCGAGCTCGACGCCGATGCGCCGCACCTCGTCCTTGAACAGCTCGCGCAGGGGCTCCACCAGGCCCAGGTTCATGTGCTCGGGCAGGCCGCCGACGTTGTGGTGGGACTTGATCACCTTGGCCTTGCCGGTCTTGGCGCCGGCGGACTCGATGACGTCGGGGTAGATGGTCCCCTGGGCCAGCCAGCGCACGTTGCTGAGCTTAGCGGCCTCCTCGTCGAACACCTCGATGAAGGTGTTGCCGATGCGCTTGCGCTTCTCCTCCGGGTCGGCGACGCCGGCGAGCCGGTCGAGGAAGCGCTGCTCGGCGTCGACGCGGATGACGCGCACGCCCATGTGGCGGGCAAAGGTGGCCATGACCTGGTCGCCCTCGCCGTGGCGCAGCAGGCCGTTGTCGACGAAGACGCAGGTCAGGCGCTCGCCGATGGCCCGATGCAGCAGGCCCGCCACCACCGACGAGTCAACGCCGCCGGAGAGCCCGAGCAGGACCTGATCGTCGCCGACCCGGGCGCGGACCGCCGCGATGGCGTCGTCGATGATGTTGCTCGGCGTCCACAGGTTGCCGCAGCCGCAGATGTCGTGGCAGAAGCGGGCGAGGATGCGCGCGCCTTGGCGGGTGTGGGTGACCTCCGGGTGGAACTGCACGCCGTAGAGCCCGCGTGCCTCGTCGGCGATGCCGGCGAGTGGGGCATTGTCGGTCTCGGCAATGACGTGAAAGCCCGCGGGCAGCGCGTCGACCCGATCGCCGTGGCTCATCCACACGTCGAGCAGGCCATAGCCCTCGGGGCTGGTGTGGTCCTCGATATCGCGCAGCAACCGCGAATGGCCGCGGGCGCGGACCTGGGCGTAGCCGTACTCGCGCTCGGTCGCCGCCGCGACGCTGCCGCCGAGCTGCGCGGCCATGACCTGCATGCCGTAGCAGATGCCGAGCACCGGCACGCCGACCTCGAACACCGCCGCGCTCGCCCGCGGCGTCGCGTCGGCATGCACCGACTGCGGCCCGCCGGAGAGGATGATGCCCTTGGGCGCAAAGGCGCGCAGCGCCTGGGGGTCCATGTCGTAGGGGTGCAGCTCGCAGTAGACGCCGGCCTCGCGCACGCGCCGAGCGATGAGCTGGGTGTACTGGGAGCCGAAGTCCAGGATCAGGATGCGGTCGGCGTGGATGTTGTCGTGGCTGGGGGGCGTCATTGGCTGCTGTTCGGCGGGCTTGGGTGGGACATCGACCTAGTTGTCGATGCGGTAGTTCGGCGCCTCTTTGGTGATCTGCACGTCGTGGACATGGGACTCGCGCATACCGGCGCCGCTGACGCGGACAAACTCCGGTCGCGTGCGCATGTCCTCGACGGTGCGGCAGCCGGTGTAGCCCATGCTCGAGGCCAGGCCGCCGATGAGCTGGGTGATGACGTTGATGACGCTGCCCTTGTAGGGCACGCGGCCCTCGATGCCCTCCGGGACCAGCTTCGACTTGTCGGTGCCCTCCTGGAAGTAGCGGTCGCTGGAGCCTTCCTTGGCGCCCATGGCGCCCAGAGAGCCCATGCCGCGGTAGGACTTGTAGGAGCGGCCCTGGTAGATCTCGACCTCGCCGGGGGACTCATCGGTGCCGGCGAACAGCCCGCCGATCATGACGCTGTGGGCGCCGGCGGCGATGACCTTGGCCACATCGCCCGAATAGCGCAGCCCGCCGTCGGCGATCAGCGGCACCCCGGTGCCCTGCAGGGCATCGCAGACGTTGCTGACGGCAGTGATCTGCGGCACGCCGACGCCGGCGACGATGCGGGTGGTGCAGATCGAGCCCGGCCCGATGCCGACCTTGACCGCGTCCGCCCCGGCCGCCACCAATGCCTTGGCCGCCGCCCCGGTGGCGATGTTGCCGCCGATGACCTGTACGTCGGGGAAGTGCTGCTTGATCCAGGTGATGCGATCGAGCACGCCCTGGGAGTGGCCGTGGGCGGTGTCCACCACCAGCACGTCGACGCCGGCCTCCACCAGCGCGGTGACCCGCTCGTCGGTACCGGCGCCCACCGCCACCGCGGCGCCGACCCGCAGCCGGCCGTGATCGTCCCGCGACGCCTTCGGGAAGTCCTTGGCCTTCTGGATGTCCTTCACGGTGATCATGCCGCGCAGCTCGAAGGCATCGTTGACCACCAGCACCTTCTCGATGCGGTGATTGTGCAGCAGGGTGACCACCTCCTTGCGATCGGCCCCCTCCAGCACCGTCACCAGCCGCTCGCGCGGGGTCATGATCGCCGACACCGGGGCGTCCATCCGCGTCTCGAAGCGCAGATCGCGGCCGGTGACGATGCCCGCGAGCCGGCTGCCGTCGGTGACCGGTACCCCGGAGATGTTGTGGGCATGGGTCAGCGCCATCACCTCGCCGATGCTGGTCTCGGGGCCGACGGTGATCGGGTTGCGGATGATGCCGCTCTCGTATTTCTTCACCGCCAGCACCTCGCGCGCCTGGCGCTCGATGGGCATATTCTTGTGTACGATGCCGATGCCGCCCTCCAGCGCCAGCGTGATCGCCAGCCGGGCCTCGGTCACGGTATCCATGGCCGCCGACACCAGCGGGATGCGCAGCTCAATGTCGCGGGTCAGCCGCGTGCGTAGATCGACGTCGCTTGGGACGACGGTGGAGTGGGCGGGGACGAGCAGGACGTCGTCGAAGGTCAGGGCTTCCTGGGTAAGGCGCAGCATCGTTCTCTCCGGCGGCCTGGATGCATGAAGGTTAAACCCTCCATCATAAGAGCCCGACGCGGCGCGGTAAACCGCGGGGTTGTTACATCCGCGTGCGCTTGGCCCGAATGTTTCACGCGAAGCCGCGAAGCCGCGAAGCCGCGAAGCCGCGAAGAACGCGAAGGACATGGATATTGCGGACAAGCCTTGACCGGCGAGCCTGTTTGTCGCGCACGACGCATCACGTCGAAAGATCTGTCCAAGGGTTTGCCTTCCTTCGCGCCTTCGCGTGAGATTCATGAACGATCCGGGTTGGCTCGTCTCCGAGCAAAGGCGCGTGCCCCTCGACGCCGTTTTCCGCGCTGCGTGGATCATCGTGGCGGCCCTGATCGGTTCCACGCCGCAGAGCCGGTGGTTGTCGACACCACGGCCACGTCGTAAGCTCAGGCTATGCAACCCCTGCTCGACCCGAAAAACGACTACGTCTTCAAGCGCCTGTTCGCCGATGCCCCGGAGCTGCTGGCGGCGCTGATCAATGCCGTGCGCTACCGTTCGCCGCCGGTCAAGCAGGTCAGCGTCAGGAACCCGGCCATCAATGCAGAAGAGCTGCACGGCAAATACATCATCCTCGACCTGCTGGTCGTCGATACCGAGGGCCGCCGCTACAACATCGAGATGCAGGTGCGCCGTCTGCGCGCCATGAGCGCCCGCAGCACCTTCTACCTGGCCCGGCTGCTGACCACGCAGCTGGTCGTCGGCAACGACTATCGCATGCTCAAGCCGGCCATCGGCATCCATCTGCTCGACTTCGACCTGTTCCAGGCCCCCGAGCATCGCGATCAGCCGTTGTGGTGCTTCGAGCTGCGCGATGCCGCACGCCCCGAGGTCCGTCTCGGCGACGAGCTGCAATTGAACTTAGTCGAGCTGCGCAAGGCCGATCGCCTCGGCAACCTGCCGTCGGCGCTCACCGCCTGGATCAAGCTCTTTCGCCACTGGCAAGAGGAGGAGATCATGTCCGACATTACCGAGGCCCCGGTGCGGGCCCTATATGGCAAGCTCCAACAGCTGAGCGCCGATGAAGAGGCGCAACGACTCGCCTTCGTTCGCGAGCGGGCATTGCTCGACGAGCAGACCTTGCTCAACGAAGCGCGCGAGGAAGGCCGAGAGGAAGGCCTGCGCGAGGTCGCCATCAATATGATCCGGACCACGGCGCTGGACGACGCCGCCATCGCCGCCATTACCGGCATCGCCGGGGAGGAGGTCGCCGCCCTGCGTCGCGACCCGACCGGAGCCGATGGAACCTAGCGGCGAGCCGCATCAGATCGAGCCCATGGCTGCGGCTCGCCGGCGCCGCGCTGGACCGAGCCTTTCCGCCATCGGCGATAGGAAGCCGTAGGTCGGGTTAGCGCAGCGTAACCCGACGACGCGAGTCCGTAACCCGTTGATTGGCGGTTTACGCGATCGCTAATCCGGCCGGCCGACCGCCAGCTCGATCGGGACGGGAAACGTGAATACACCCTGCGGTCGTCCGCTCCAGGCGCCGGCAGGGGATTTGCGGGATAATCCGCCAGAAACCAGCCCCGCTGGCCCACGATGGAGCACCGGACATGCGCCCCAGCCCACCCCCACACCCCACCTACGACTGCTTCATCAGCTACCGGGCGGCCCGGTTCGACTGGGTCGAGACCCTGGCGCGCAATCTCGACGCCCAGGGGCTTGCGGTGTTCCTGGACCGCTGGGGGCTGATCCCCGGGGACGACTTCCCTGGCCAGCTCGACCGGGCGCTCGGCGCCTCCGGCGCCGGGCTGCTGGTGGCCACACCGGACAGCGTCGACTCCGAGTGGGTACGCAACGAGTGGAACCGGATGCTGTCCAGACGCAGCGCCGAGCGCCGTTCGGGCGCCGAGCGCCCGTTTCCGATCCTGCCGCTGCTGCTCGGCCCCATGCCGGCGCTGCCCTTCGCCGGCAACTACCACGCCATCGACTTCAGCCGCATCACCGACGAGACCGGCTACCGCCGCGCCTTCGCCACCCTCATCAAGGCCCTGGCCGGCGAGCCGCCGGGGCCGGACCCACGCCACGACGGCCCGCTGCTGCTGCCGCCGGACCTTGCCGACCAGCGAGCGGTGGCCCCGAGCCAGCGCGGCGCCCTCGACGAGGCCATGCTGCTGCTGCGCCGCCCCCAGCCGGTCGCCATCCTCGCCCAGGCCCACTACCCCCTCGGGCGGCTCGCCGATGCGCTGGCCGAGGGGCTGGGCGGCGAGCTGGGGCCGGACCGGGTGGTGCGGCTCGCGCCGCTGAACGACGCCGGCAGCGATGCCGCGACCTACTTCGCCCACTTGGCCGGCCAGGCCGGGCTGGAGCCCACCGCCATCCCGGTGCAGCGATGCGCAGATCCGGCTACCCTTGGGCCTTCCGCAGAGCGCCCTGTCGCCCTGGAGGTCGACCCTCCCGGGCGGCCCGGGAGTGTCGGCCTCCAGGCCGACACGCATCGCGAACCCGGACCCCGTGGGGAGATCACCACCGCCGGCCAACTACGCCACGCCCTGGAGGCCCGCTTCGGCGACCAAGACTGGGCGCTGGTGGTGCGCGACTTCGACCAGGGCCCGGACCAGGCCCGCCGCGCGCTGGCCGGCGAGCTGCGGGCGCTGGCCGACGCCGGCCGGGCCCGCATCGCCATCCTCGGCGGCGTCCACCTGGCCGAGCAGATCTACTCCAACCCCATCCACTCCCTGCTGCGCGGCGCCGAGGTGGTCATGCTCGACGCCCCGTCGGACCAGGACCTGGCCCACTGGCACCGAGAGCTGTTCCCGGACCAACCGCCGGACCCGGACACGCTGGCCGCCATCGCCGCGGCCGGTGGCGGCCATCCGCGGCTGATCCAGCAGGCGCTGCTGGCCCAGGGCCTGGGCCGCGACTGGCGCGCAGCCCTGGCCGACACCCGCCCCTACGAGCCGCTGCTCACCCCCTACTACCCCGACCGCGAGGCCATCTGCGCCCTGCTCGACCAGGGCATCCCCGGCCTCGCCCAGACCTGGGACCCGGACCCGCTGGTGCGGCGGCTGTACTGGGATAATCTGCTGACTCGCGGCGGCGGGCGCTATGCCTGGCGCTGTGCGGCTCTGGTCGATGCAGCGCGGCGGTTGTTGGGGTGTTGCTGATGCGACAGACCGCCTGGGCTCGTCTGCCCGGATCGCTTCTACGCACCCGGGCTTTTCCGGAGGCCACAACCTGCTCGGCGATTCCGCCTCCGCTGACTGGCCAGTCTCCGCCGACCGGCCCAACTCGCCTGGCTCCCACGCTCCAGCGTGGGAGCAAGTCCGGACGCTCCAGCGTCCCGTGGCGGGAACGAAAGCGCCGCCGCCACTTACCGCTGGAGCGGTGCCACGACACTCCCACGCTGGAGCGTGGGAGCGAGGTGGTGACGAGCCGCTGCTCACCGCCTACTACCCCGACCGCGAGGCCATCTGCGCCCTGCTCGACCAGGGCATCCCCGGCCTCGCCCAGACCTGGGACCCGGACCCGCTGGTGCGGGAGCCGTTGCCGTCGTCTTGACCTCGCGCACGGTGTTCTGGCGCGAACGCCTCGGCGCTCGACTGCCGCCCTGCGAGGAGATCGACCTCACGCCCTATGACGATCAGGAATTACATCAGGCCCTGTGCCTGCGGGACTTGAGCTTGGGCGAGATCGACGACCGAGTGCTGCCCCTGCTGCGCCGACCCCGCTATCTGGACATGGTGGCTCGCTTGCACGGTGAGATGGCCGACGCCGCAGAAATCACCATCGAGCGGCTGATCTATGAAGATCAAAGGGACAAATGGTCCCGGCGGCAGTCCGATGTTGCCGGGCTCATGAGCCACGAGGACTTTCAGGAATTCCTGTGCGGCCTCGTTGAGCGGCTGAGACACGGGCAACCGGTGCGACGCCCGGACTTGATGAATGAACTAAGTGGGTTCGGGGATGGCCGAGACCTGCTCACGGAGTTGGAGACTGGCGGAATTCTGAAGCGGGCCGGCACTGCCGGTTGGACTGTCAATCGGCGCTGGCTTGTACTCGGTCTCGGGTTGCTGTTGGCTGAAACCGCACGCCAGGCGGCGCAGACCGGCACGGATGGTGCGGTTCAGGAGGCGATCCGCCGGTCGATGGAGCCGCAGCCGGATATGGACATCAAGGTCGAGATCTGTGGGTTTGCGCTCCTCCATGCTTTGCATCACGCCGACGACCGTTTCGCGATGCCGGTGCGCCTCGCGCTGTTCCGGGCCTGGATAGAGGGTCGCAACATTGCCGAGGCGGATTGGCGTCGCCTGCCCGCCTATCTGCCACTCTCGCCCGAGACCTACCTGGAGATGGCGGAGGTCCTGTGGGCCATGCCGACCAACAACGCCGAGGCGCAGGACGCCTTCATGGCGGGATTCCTCCGTTACGCCCGCAGGCGCAGCGTGCATGAGGCACTGGTGACTCGCTTTGAGCGCTGGTTCGGCTTCGTGCATCCGGATGGACACGCGGGGCGCGATGGCAGCAGTGATGAAGCGCGGCTCGAAGAAGGGCGACGGCAGGTGCGCGAGGCACTGGGTGGCGAAACCGCGGAGGGTTCAAGGGAGTTGTTCGGCTACCGGCTGACGGTCACCCCCGATGCCGGGCTGCTGCGGCTGGCTCAGGTTGCCCTCGCGGTGATTTCCCACCTGGATCGCATACCGTTCCTGCGCGGCATCGTCACCGGCATCCTCGCCGATCAGGTCATGGGCCAGCCGTCTCAACCAGAACTGCTCTATTGGACCCTGCGTACCGCTCCGGACGACATCGAGGCCCCCCTGCTCAGTGCCGCCAGAGAACTCATCGCACAGGGGGGCGAGACCGCACACAAGACCGCCGACATGCTGCTCGCCGCGATGGCGACGCCCACCGCCGCGGCTGCCCGCGAGGAGGTCGCGGAGCCATATCGCTATCGCCACCCACTGCGCGAGCTGTGGGAGGCGGACCCGTGCCGGTTGAATATGCAGTGGGATGCGGAGACCAGCATCCGCTGTCTTGATCGGACTGACGTCCCCTTGGGTGCCAAGCTGCGCCTAAGTCAGTCGGTAGCACTCGATCCGCAAACCGTATTTCCTCCGTCGTTCGTCGAGGCGTTGCAGCAGGCAGAGTTCGATTTCGATCTCTGCCAAGTTGCGACCTATGTCGACGACCAAACCTCGGACGATATCGGCTTGCGGGATATCGAGCCTGCCCTTTGCGCGGCGGCACCGCGGCGGATGGCGGAACTGGAAAGATCGCTGGCACGCGACCTCATCGATCGGCGGCACGACGCGCGCCGCTTGCTCGCTTTTAGACTGTTTCAGCACCAAATGGTCATGGGACCGGATGAACGACAGATCATCCTCGATAGCTGGCGCTCGATGCTTCTGGAAGCGGACGGCTCAAGACGAGGACAGCTTTGCGAGAAAGCATACTTGTTTCAGTGCGCTTTATCGGGAGCAGACGCCGAAGACACAGTTTGACCTCATTCTTCAGAGAAGGGGCAAATGCAATTTCTCTCCGGGTACGTGGAGCTCCGGCAGCCGCGATCGGACCGGAACAAGCGGATCGCATCGCCGAGGCATTGCGCAGCACGGATGACGATACCGTTCGCTACAACCTCTTGAGCTGGTTGAACGCCGGGTTGCTGGAAATGACGGATCGCCTTCGCAGTACCCTGCTGTGGCTCTGCCGAAACGACGGTGCTCGGTTCGCGTTCGCGTGCCGTCGCCTGTTCATTCGGCTCGGCGATGACCAAGGCGCCAAGGCGATCATTGCTGGTGGCGATGAGTTCCTCTCCGCAAATCCCTGCGAGCATGACCCGTCCAAGAGCCTGCTTGTTTGCAGGTTCGGTAAGACACTCCCATTCGACTTGGTGCTGAACCGTGTGGCCCCAGAATTTCTGGGCCTTGCCGTGGAGGCCCGTGGCCTGGTCCCGTCCGAGGTCGCGCGCTTCAGTCAGATCGTCGACGCCGAACTGGAGCGAAGCGCGCGGGTGATCGGTGAGATCCCTCCGGCGGCGGCGTCGGCAATCGTCGAGGTCGACTGGTGCCATCTCGATGAACTGGAATGCCGATGGGATCTGGGTCGGGAACCGGCGCGGAAGTTCGTTTTCATGTCGATGTCTAGCATCTGGGGTGGCAACCCCGGTCGGGATAGCGACAGCGCTTGGCCTCCCGTCTTTGAATCCGCCGAGGAATTGACTCGCCAGTCCAACGCGCTGCGTCGAACGATCGGCGGTTTCATCGACGACAGGATCAGCCAGGGCTGCAGCCTGATCGCACGTCGGTTCGAAACCGCGGCATTAGGTGTTGCTGTTGAAGCTGACCGCTCGTTGGTGGAGGGTTGGCTCACGCGGGTGCGCGCAGACACACCCGCCGCGAATGACCTGCTCGCTGCTTGCCGCGGCTTCTTCGAGGCATTGTGCGAAGTGCTGCTCGGGGTCTGGCCCGAACAGGGCGTCATGCTGTTCCGTCGCCTGCAATCCTATCCGCCCTTCCGCCTGGTGGACCGGGCGACCGAGATCGACAACCTGCTCTTTGTGCTGTTCCAGGCTTCGTCCAGTGCCCCTGTCGCTGCGCTCAGGGCCGAACTGTTCGAGGGGTGCGTGACGGACGAGGAATTGTTCGATCTGGCATTCGTCGCGCAGTTCGCCGGTGCGAACGATTGCTTGAATGGGCAGATCAATGACTGGTCGGAGTCGGATCGTCGGTTCGACCGGGCGCGCGGTATCTTCCTGCTCGGTCTCCTCGATGGCGAGGACGCAGAGGCGCGACTTCTTCAAGAGAAGGATGCCTGCGGGCAATCCTGGCTCGGCTCGCGCGCCGAGGCGGCGGCACAGGTTGCCCGCCGGAATCTCTGGGCAAAGGACTGGTTTGAACGGTTTATGACGGTACCCCAGGACGTCGACGGTTGGGCGGCCTTTCGGCTCTTCCTGCGGTGCGTTGATCGCCGCTTCTGGCTTTGGGGTCCGGCCATGGTGCAGACGCATTGCCGCTGCTGAGTCCTGAGCGCGTTTGCATTATCTGCCGAGACCGTCAGCGCCATCGCTGCTGCGACGCGTCGCAACGAGCGGGATCCGCTGAAGCTGCACGAGCGCCTCGATGCCGGAGAAAGGTACTGGAAGAAAAGGCTGGCCCTGCTGGGGCGCTTCCTGCCTGACCGGCCAACTGACTGAAGCTCGCCTGGCGAGCCGGCCCAACCGTCGATTGCTAGCACGAGCTGCACGATGAGCGGCGGCGGGGTGCGCGATCCGCGGATGTTCTTCGGCCGCGCCGGGCTGTTGGACCACATCGTCAACCGCGACCCCGGCAACTATCTGGTGGTGGGCGGGCGCCAGGTGGGCAAGTCGAGCCTGTTGCAGGCCGTCGAGCGGGCGCTGCGGGGGTCGGCACGGGTGCGGGTGCACTATGTGCCCCTGGGCGGCGCCGACCTGACCGGGCCGCTGGCCGCGGCGCTGGGGCTGCCGAGCACCGGGCAGGCCGGCGCCGATCTGGACGCCATCGAGGCGCGGCTGCGCGCCGCCGGGGCCGAGCGGCCCCTGATGCTGCTGATCGACGAGGCCGACGCCTTCATCGCCGCCGACGTGGCCCGCGACTATGCGGTGCTCAAGCGCCTGCGCGCGCTCAGCGAGGCCGGCCTGGCCCACTTCAGCTTCGCCGGGTATTGGACGCTGTTCGAGCGCACCGCCCTGGACTTCCATGCGCCGCTGAAGAACTTCGGCGAGCTGATCTCGGTGGAGGCGCTGGAGTGGGACGCCTGCCTGGCACTGGTGCACCGGCCCCTGGGCTGGCTCGGGCTGACGCTGGCCTCCGACGCGTTGGCCGAGCGCCTGGTGCGCGACTGCGGCCAGCGCGCCAACCTGATCGCGATGACCTGCCACCAGTTGATCGGTCGGCTCGCGCCGAGCCAGCGCCAGATCGGCCCGGACAACCTGGACGCGGCCTTCGCCTGCGACCCCATCCGCGACGAGCTGCTCGGCAATTGGCGCGCGTTGGTCGCCGACGAGGCCACGCAGCGCCTGGACCGGATGCTGGTCTACGCCACCGTGGCCCTCGACGGCTTCAGCTACGCCGAGCTTGCCGAGCGCCTGCTCGACGCCGGCGCCCCGGTGGACCCGGAGCAGCTCGAGCGCAGCCTGCGGCGCCTGCGCTTCGCCTTTGTGCTGGGGCTCAAGGACGGGCGCTATTGCTACCGCGTGCCGCTGCAGCAGCGGATGATCCGCCGGGATGATCCCGAGATTCGGCTGCGGCAGGAGGTTGCGGCTTGGCGGCGGGGGGAGTCGGCGGGGTGAAGGTCGAGGCGGTGACCTGCGCCGTCCTCTCGTCACTGATCGCTTTTGCTATTGCCAGACGATGGCGATTTCGTAAGGGGCCTTTCCCAACTTCAACTCGCCTGCTGATCCGTGTCGGCCTGGAGGCCGACCCTCCCGGGTAGACCCTAGTGCCATTAAGTTAGCGAGCGATGGGAGCGCTTTGTGGGGGCGGCTTCAAGCCGCGACTCGGCTCGCGCGGCGACCGTCGCGGCTGGAAGCCGCTCCCACGGCTTAAATTAACGGCATTGGGGTAGACCCTAGGCCGTCGAGATCCGCTGTTTTCGGCGATTCTCTCGACCCCGGTTTTTGGCTGAAGAACTCCAGTGGCGGGTGCCTGTAAGAGTGACTCACACGGAGCAACGGAGAAGAGAGGATGCCGTAGTCAGGTTCGCGCACCGGCATCCGTCTTTCTTCTCTCCGTGTCTCTGTGCCTCCGTGTGAGCATCTCTTGGCGCTGAGACTCAGCCAGGCAGCGTCGGAAACCGGGGGGCGGGGTTGTCGAGATCCGGGAAGATTTCGACAGCCTACGGCGAGCCCCGGCGTCATGACGTCCATCCCCACTCGGTGCTGTGGGAGCGACTTGCAGTCGCGACTTCCGCGTCGCGGCGGTCGCGATTGCAAATCGCTCCCACAGCTGCGGGCGGTCTCGGAATTTTCGCGGCAAAGCACTAGGCCGTCGAGATCCGCTGTTTTCGGCGATTCTTTGGACCCCGGTTTTTGGCTGAAGAACTCCAGCGGCGGGTGCCTGTAAGAGTGACTCACACGGAGCAACGGATAAGAGAGGATGCCGTAGTCAGGTTCGCGCACCGGCATCCGTCTTTCTTCTCTCCGTGTCTCTGTGCCTCCGTGTGAGCATCTCTTGGCGCTGAGACTCAGCCAGGCAGCGTCGGAAACCGGGGGGCGGGGTTGTCGAGATCCGGGAAGATTTCGACAGCCTACGGCGAGCCCCGGCGTCATGACGTCCATCCCCACTCGGTGCTGTGGGAGCGACTTGCAGTCGCGACTTCCGCGTCGCGGCGGTCGCGATTGCAAATCGCTCCCACAGCTGCGGGCGGTCTCGGAATTTTCGCGGCAAAGCACTAGGCCGTCGAGATCCGCTGTTTTCGGCGATGCTCTCAACCCCGGTTTTTGGCTGAACCAGCACAACCACGACAGCGACCACGACCACGACCACGACCACGACCACGACCACGACAACACGACACAGCGACAGCGACAACGAGCGGTGCGCAGGCGCGCTGAGGTCGGCGCCGAAGCCCCGGGCGCAGGGCTTCGCCGACGGCGGCCTGCGTTTGCGCCTTGACCCGCCCCGCATCCATCGCTAACCTCGCCCGCCACTCTGCCCCGGCTTGGCCGGATCAGCACCATCCCCACTGCCGTCCGTATCCCCCAACGCGCCGATGTCCGATCTGTTGACCATCGTCCTGCTGCCGTTTCTCGGCGCCGTGCTTGCCTCCGCGGCGGGCCGGGTCGGGCGGCTTTGGTCGGCCTGGGTGGCCGGGGCGGTGACGCTGGCGGCGCTTGGGGTGCTGGTGGCGCCGGGTCTGGCGGTGATGACCGGCGAGAGCCCGGTGTTGATCCGCGAGCTGGACTGGGTGCCGGCCATGGGCCTGACCTTCGCCCTGCGGCTCGACGGTCTGGCGCTGTTGTTTGCGCTGATGATCCTAGGCATGGGCCTGCTGGTGATCATCTACGCCCGCTACTACCTGGCGTTGCAGGACCCGATGGGTCGCTTCTACGCCTACATGATGCTGTTCATGGGCGCGATGCTGGGCATGGTCATGTCCGAGAACCTGCTGCTCATGCTGCTGTTCTGGGAGCTGACCAGCATCAGCTCGTTTCTGCTGATCAGCTATTGGCGCAATCTGTCGGAGGCGCGGCAGGGGGCGCGGATGGCGCTGGCCATCACCGGCGGCGGCGGGCTGGCCCTGCTCGGGGGTATCCTGCTGCTCGGCCAGATCGTCGGCAGCTACGACCTGAGCGCGGTCCTGGCCGCCGGCGAGCAGATCCACGCCGATCCCCTCTACGTGCCGGCGCTGGTGCTGATCCTGCTCGGCGTGTTCACCAAGTCGGCCCAGTTCCCGTTCCATTTCTGGCTGCCCCATGCGATGGCCGCGCCGACCCCGGTCAGCGCCTATCTGCACTCGGCGACCATGGTCAAGGCCGGCGTCTTTCTGCTCGCGCGGCTCTATCCGGCGCTTGCCGACTCTGCGGAGTGGACCTGGTTGGTGGCCCCCACCGGCGCGCTGACCATGCTCATCGGCGCCTACACGGCGCTGTTCAAGCACGACCTGAAGGGCCTGTTGGCCTACTCGACCATCAGCCATCTGGGCCTGATCACGCTGCTGTTCGGCATCGGCACGCCGCTGGCGGCGGTTGCGGCGGTGTTCCACATCATGAACCACGCCACCTTCAAGGCGTCGCTGTTCATGGCCGCCGGCATCATCGACCACGAGGCCGGCACCCGCGACATGCGCCGCCTGGCCGGCCTGTGGAAGTACATGCCCTACACCGGGTTGCTGGCCATGGTGGCCGCCGCGGCCATGGCCGGGGTGCCGCTGTTGAACGGCTTCCTGTCCAAGGAGATGTTCTTCGAGAAGACCGCCTACATGACCATGGTTGAGGGCAGCACCTGGCTGCTGCCGACCGTGGCGACCCTGGCCGGGGCCTTTGCCGTGGCCTATTCGCTGCGCTTCATCCACGACGTGTTCTTCAACGGCACCGGCGACCTGCCGCGTACACCCCATGAGCCGCCGCGCTGGATGAAGGTGCCGGTGGAGGTGCTGGTGGTGGTCTGCATCGCCGTCGGCATCGTCCCCGGGCTGACCTTCGGACCGCTGCTGGCGGTGGCCGCCGGCGCGACGCTGCAGGCGCCGCTGCCGTACTACAGCCTCAAGCTGTGGCACGGCTTCACGCCGGCGCTGGGCATGAGCGCGCTGGCGCTCAGCGGCGGCGTGCTGATCTACACCGTGCGCCGGCCCTTGTTCCGGTTTCATGACCGCTTTGTCGGCCTGCTCAATGCGCGGTCGGTGTTCATCGCCATCGAGACCGGTCTGCTGCGGGCGGCGGCTTGGCTGAACGCCCTGCTGCACCCGGCCTCGCAGCAGCGCATGCTCGCGGTGACCCTGACCGCCGCCGCCGCGGTGCTGATGGTCGGCCTCTGGGGCATCGAGCTGCGCGGCCCGCAGCCGCTGACGCCGCTGGACCCGGTGACCCTGGTCGCAACCCTGTGCCTGGTGGTGGGGGCCGTCGGCACCGTGGTCCTGCATCGGCAGCGCTGGACGGCCCTGGTGATGCTCAGCGTGGTCGGGCTGGTGGTGGCGTTGGCCTTCGTCAAGCTCTCGGCGCCGGACCTGGCCCTGACCCAGCTGCTGGTGGAGGTGGTCACCATCGTGCTGCTGCTGCTGGCGCTGTACTTCCTGCCGGATACCACGCCGCGGGAGTCGTCGTGGCTGCGCCGCGCCCGCGACATCGGGCTCGCCGGGCTCGGCGGACTGCTGACGGCCGGCCTGACCTTTGCGGTGCTGACCCGGCCCTACGATCCCATCTCCGGCTGGTTGATCGACAACAGCGTGCCCGGCGGCGGCGGGACCAATGTGGTCAACGTCATCCTGGTGGACTTCCGCGGCTTCGATACCCTGGGCGAGATCACCGTGCTGGCCATCGCCGCCGTGGGCATCTACATGCTGCTCGGCGGGCTGAAGCTCACGGCGCCGTCCGAGGATGCCGCCGGCCGGCGCTGGAGCTGGGACCGCCAGCCGCTGGTGTTGCAGACCTTCTCGCGGCTGCTGCTGCCGCTGGCGCTGCTGGTGGCCGTGTTCGTCTTCCTGCGCGGGCACAACCTTCCCGGCGGCGGCTTCATCGCCGGGCTCATCGTCGCCGTGGCACTGATCCTGCAATACCTGGCCAACGGCATCGACTGGGCCGAGAGGCGTCTCACCGGCCAGCTGCATCCGCTGATCGGTGTGGGGCTGCTCACGGCCACCGCCACCGGGCTCGCGAGCCTGTACTTCGGCACCCCGTTCCTGACCTCGGCCCATGACCACTTCCACCTGCCGGTGATCGGCGACCTGGAGCTGGCCTCGGCGATGATCTTCGATGCCGGCGTGCTGATGGTCGTGGTCGGCATCACGCTGGTGATCCTGATCCGGCTCGGCCAGCTCTCCGATCGGCGCGATCCGCCGGCCAGGGGAGGGCGCTGATGGAGGCCCTGTTCGCCGCGGTCATCGGCCTGCTCACCGCCTGCGGCATCTATCTGCTGCTGCGGGCGCGCACCTTCCCGGTGGTGCTGGGACTGACGCTGTTGTCCTACGGCGTCAACCTGTTCCTGTTCGCCATGGGGCGGCTCACCATCGGCGCCCCGGCCATCATCGAGCCCGGGCGCACGGCCATGGCCGATCCGCTGCCCCAGGCGCTGGTGCTGACGGCGATCGTCATCGGCTTCGGCATGACCGCCTTCGTCGTCGTGCTGGCGCTGCGGGCGCGGGCCGATCTGGGGAATGATCATGTGGATGGGCGCGAGTCGTGAGCGGACCCGTGAGCGCAGCGAATCACATCGTCATCCTGCCCCTGCTGGTGCCGCTGTTGGCCGGTATCCTGCTGGTGCTGATGCGCGGCAGCGCGACGCCGCTGCGGCGCACGCTGAGCATGCTCGGCGTGCAGGCCCTGTTCGGCGTCTCGCTGCTGCTGCTGCTGGCCGTGCAGGACGGCACTATCCTCACCTACCGACTCGGCGACTGGCCGGCGCCCTACGGCATCATGCTGGTGGCCGATCGGCTGTCGGCGCTGATGGTGCTGCTGACGGCGCTGCTGGCCGTGTTGGTGATGATCCATGCCATTCACGGCAGCGACCGCAAGGGCCGGCAGTTCCATGTGCTGTTCCAGTTCCAGCTCTTCGGGCTCAACGGCGCCTTCCTGACCGGCGACCTGTTCAACCTGTTCGTCTTCTTCGAGGTCCTGCTGATCGCCTCCTACGGCCTGCTGCTGCACGGCTGCGGGCCGGGGCGCAGCCGCGCCGGGCTGCACTATGTCGTCGTCAACCTGGTGGGCTCCAGCCTGTTCCTATTCGCGGTGGGGACCCTGTACGGCATCTTCGGCACGTTGAACATGGCCGATCTGTCGGTGCGCTGGGCCGCGCTGCCGGCGGATCAGCGCCAGCTGGTGGACGCCGCCGGGCTCTTGTTGCTGCTGGTGTTTGCCCTCAAGGCGGCGCTGGCGCCGCTGCACCTGTGGCTGCCGGGGGCCTACGCCAGCGCCGGGCCCGCCGCCGCCGCGCTGTTCGCGATCATGACCAAGGTCGGTGCCTATGCCATGCTGCGCTTCGACACCCTGATCCTGGTCCCCGCTGCCGACCCCCTCAGCACGCTGTTCGGCAGCCTGCTGCTGATCCTCGGGCTGGTGACCATCGTTGCCGGCACCATCGGTGCGCTGGCCAGTCGGAGGCTCGCCATGCTGGTGGCCTATCTGGTGGTGGTCTCCGCCGGGACGCTGCTCACCGCGCTCGGCATCGGCGGCGTGCAGGCGATGGCCGCCGGGCTCTACTATCTGATGCACTCGACGCTGGTGGCCGCGGCCCTGTTCCTGCTCACCGACAAGCTCTCCCAGACCCGCGGTCGGTTTGCCGATCGGCTCACCGCCGGGCCGACCCTGCCGGCGGCCAATGTGCTCGGCGGGCTGTTCCTGGTGCTGGCGGTGGCCTCGGCGGGCCTGCCGCCGCTGTCCGGCTTCATCGGTAAGGTGCTCATCCTGCAGGCGGGGCTGACCGATCCGATGATGCCCTGGATCTTCGGCGTGGTGCTGATCACCGGCCTGATGAACCTGACCGCGCTGGCCCGCGCCGGCAGTGTGCTGTTCTTCAAGACCGACCCGAAGGCCGGCGCCGCCCGGCTGCCGGACCCGGCCTATCTGGTGCCGGTGGCGGCGCTCACCGCCGTCGGCGTGCTGCTGGTGGTCTACGCCGGCCCGATCTACGACCTGGCCCGGGCCGCCGCCGAGCAGCTCGATCAGCCGGCACTGTACATCCAGACCGTCCTCGCGCCGGGCGCGCCGACGCCCCACCCCTGATGAAGCAGATCCTGCCCCATCCCATCCTGTCGCTGATGCTGCTGCTGCTCTGGCTGCTGCTGGTGAACGCCTTCGGGCCCGGTCAGTGGCTGATGGGTCTGCTGCTGGCCTGGCTGATCCCGCTGTTCACGGCCCGCTTCTGGGAGGCCCAAGTCCGCATCCGCCGGCCCTGGGTGCTGCTGGGCTTCTTCGCCCGCGTGCTCTGGGATATCCTCATCGCCAACTTCTCCGTCGCCGCCCTGGTGGTGGGGCCGTCGCGCAACGTCCGCCCGGGCTTCATCGTCATGCCGCTGAGGCTGCGCGGCAATGTCGGCATCAGCCTGCTGGCCAACACCATCTCGCTGACCCCCGGCACCCTGTCGGCCTATCTCAGCGCCGATCGCACCCGGCTGATCATCCATGCCCTGCAGGCCGACGACCCGGATCAGATCATCGCCACCATCCGCGAACGCTACGAGCAGCCCCTGCTGGAGACCCTGGAATGAGGCGCTTGCCCGCATGAATGAGCTGTTGAGCGGCGGCACGGTATTGAGCGGGGCGGTGGCCATCGGCTTCCTGTTCGTCGGCGCCGCGCTGCTGATGTCGCTGGTGCGCCTGGTCATCGGCCCCGATCAGCCCGACCGCATCCTGGCGCTGGACACCCTGTACGTGAACACCGTGGCGCTGCTGGTGCTGTTCGGCATTCAGCTCGACAGCGACCTGTTCTTCGAGGCCGCGCTGCTGATCGCGCTGATCGGCTTCATCAGCACCGTCGCCCTGGCCAAGTTCCTGACCCGCGGCGACATCATCGAGTGACCGTCCCATGCCTGACCTGAGCCTGAACCTCGCCTTGGAGCTGCTTGTCGCCGTGCTCATCGTCATGGGGGCCTCGTTCACGCTGCTCGGCTCCTTCGGTCTGCTGCGCATGGGCGACTTCTTCTGCCGTCTGCACACCCCGACCAAGGCGACGACCCTGGGCGTGGGCAGCCTGCTGGTGGCCTCGGCGATCTACTTCAGCCAGCGCAGTGACGGCCTGTCCCTGCACGAGATCCTGGTCGCGGTCTTCCTGCTCATCACCGCCCCGGTGGGCGCCCATCTGATGGCCAAGTCCGCGCTCCACCTGCGCCTGCGCGGGCGTTCCGGGCTGCCGCCGGAGGAACTGCTCCAGGGGCCCGGCGCCGATGCGTCGTCCCCCACCGGCGACGACGCCGCCGCGGAGCCGATCCCGAGGAGACCCTGATGTCCGAGCTGCCCGAATCCGTCTGGAAGGGCCTGTTCTGGCTCCTGTTGATCGTCCTGATCGCCGTCTACGTGCTCTCCGGCCACGCGAACGACGCCCTGCGCGCGCAGGTCGCCGTCACCGAGGCCGAGATCGCAACGCTGCCCGAGCGCCTGGCAGAGGCCGATCAGGCCGTGGCAACGCTGCGCGACGCCTTGGACGTGGAGCGTGCGGCCCTGCGCGCCGTTCGAGCCGAGGCGCAAGCCCAGGCCGCGGCGCCCGACGACTGCGAGCAACGCCTCGGCGAGACCGAGCAGGCCCTGGCCGCCGCCCGCGCAGACCCGGAGCCGCGGGTGCCGGCCCGCCAAGCCAGCGCCGAGCTGCGCGGCTACTACAGCAGCCTCGCCGCCCTCGGTGCTCAGCTAACCGACGACGGCGTCCGGCTCAATCTGACCGGCGACGCCCTGCGCTTCCCCAGCGGCGCGGCAACCCTCCCCGCCGGCGAGCTCCCCGCCCTGGAGCGCATCGCCGATCTGCTGCGGACCTATCCGCGGCTCAGTGCCCGCATCGAGGGCCACACCGACAGCTCCGGCAGCGCACCGCTCAACCGTCGGCTCTCCGGGCAGCGCGCCGCCGCCGTGCGCGACTGGTTTATGCAGCAGGGCATCGCCGAAGACCGGCTCAGCGCCCGGGGGCTCGGCGCCGACCGCCCCGTCGCCGACAACGCCACCGCGGCCGGTCGCGAGGTCAATCGTCGGGTGGAGGTTTGGCTCATCGAGCCGGCGGACGGCTAGCGCGCTGTTGGCTCGGCAGGGTCGGGCCATTCGAAGCCGCAAAGGCGAGCCGGGTCTTGCCGGACTCGAAATTGATCTCACACGGGGCCGCGGAGCAACCGAGAGCGAACAGGTTGGCTGGTGCGTCGGCGGTCGGAACCAACCGCTCCATGGCTCCGCGGCTCTGTGTGAGGTTTGTCAACGGCAACTTGGGCCCCGCAATAAGCGCTGAAACGATGTGCTAGTGCACTGCTGCGGAAGTAGCGGGGCTGTTGCCAACCTCACCTCGCCTGTTGATCCGGGTCGGCCTGGAGGCCGACATCCCGGGCCGGCCCTACAACGCAGGCAGCCCAGGGGCGGTCTCTGCGCGCCGCACCAGTCCGATCAGCTCGGCCCGATAGCCGAACGGGTCGTTCCCCTTTGCTGACCGCGCCAGGCGTTGAATGGCCGGGTAGTCGAATGTGCCCAGATAGCGAGCGCCGCGCAGGCGCTGGCCGAAGGCGGCGACGGCGGTGGCGAAGCGCACGTCGTTGGGGGCCTGGTCGATGGATGCCAGCGCATCGGACTGCCGCACCGGCACCTCGATCAGCCGGCTGCCGGGCTGGTCCGGGAGCTTGTAGCGCATGCGCACGAAGGCGATCTCCCCGGTCTTGTCGGTCGGGGTCTGGCGCGCGGCCGGCTGCCGGTAGCGCAGGGGCTCGGTGAGGCGGGCGGTGCTGCCGACGGGGGTGATCTCGTAGAGGGCCGTCACCGAATGGCCGCTGCCGATGTCGCCGGCGTCCACCTGGTCGTTGTTGAAGTCCTCGCGCTTGAGCATCCGTGTCTCGTAGCCGATCAGCCGGTACTCGGCGACCCTGGCCGGATTGAATTCGACCTGGATCTTGACGTCCTTGGCGATGGGGAACAGCGTCCCGCTCATCTCGTCGACCAGGACCTTTTTCGCCTCGCGCCGGGTGTCGATATAGGCGGCGTTGCCGTTGCCGGCCTGGGCCAGCTTCTGCATCAGCGCGTCATTGTAGTTGCCGCGGCCGAAGCCGAGTACGCTCAGAAATACCCCGGTCTTGCGCTTCTCGGCGACGAAGGCTTCGAGGCGCTCCGGGTCGGCGATACCGACGTTGAAGTCGCCGTCGGTGGCGAGGATGACGCGATTGACGGCGCCCTGCTTGAAGCTGGCCTGCGCCAGGGCATAGGCCTGACGGATGCCCTCGCCGCCGGCCGTGGAGCCGCCGGCGCTCAGGCGTGTGAGGGCGGTGCGGATCTTCGCCTGCTCCGAGCCGCGGGTCGGCTCCAGCACCGTACCGGCGGCCCCGGCATAGACCACGATCGCCACCCTATCGCGCTGATCCATCTGCGAGACCAGCATGCCCATGGACTGCTTCAGCAGCGGCAGCTTGTCCGGGGCGTCCATGGAGCCGGAGACATCGAGCAGCAGCACCAGATTGGCCGGCGGGCGCCGCCCCGGAACAATGTCGTAGCCCTGGATGCCGATGTGCAGCAGTTGGGTGCCCCGGTTCCATGGGGTCGGGTACAGGTCGGTGCTGACCTGGAACGGCCGGGTCCTGTTCGGGGGCAGCGGATAGTCGTAGCTGAAGTAGTTGACCAGCTCCTCGGTGCGGATGGCATCCCGCGGCGGCAGCGCGCCGTCGTTGAGATGGCGGCGCATCAGCGCATAGGAGGCGGTATCCACATCGATGGAGAAGGTTGAGACCGGCTCTTCGGCGGCGACCTTGACCGGATTGTCGTCGAAGGCCTCAAAGCGGTCGCGATCGACGGCCCCCGGCATCGGCTGCCCCATTGGGACCGGGGCAGCCATGCCGGCGTAGGGCTCGGGCGCGTGCTGGTGCCGCTGCTGAAAGCAGCCGGCAAGCAGCAACAAGGCCGACGCGGCAATGACGCCCGGGAGGCGTTGACGACGGCGAGGCGGACCAAGGGCGGACTTGAGAGGGTTCATTGTT